>CALRXH020000010.1:0-97092 GCA_943372135.1 Maricaulis salignorans
ATAATTGCAAGCGCCTCGCCAAACTTGGGGCCATCGCCTGATGTCGTTCCCATTTATCCGCCATCAAATCTGGACGCAATCTAAGTTGATCGACAGGCTGCTAGGGCCGTTCACCATTTTTCGGAATCGAAAAATGGTGTAAAACTGGCCCTAAATCATAAATTTAGATCGCAACCTCGTTTTCAGAAAACGAGACGCGATCTAGTGCCTCATCGTCACCCTGTCATCTTCACCCCGTTATCTTTACCAGGTCATCCTAACCGGCGGGGGGCCCCTGTAATTGGGGTCGGTGGCAGACGGTGGCGGCGGCACAATCGTGCTGGGCGTCGCGGCTGGCATCGGGGCGGGGGGTTGATTGGCCTGCACTTCAGCCCGGATGGCGGCTAAAGCGCTCATTGAAGCATAGCCATCGGCGACCTTTCCGCGGCTCTTTTGATAGGCTTGTAAAGCCGCCCGCGTGCGCGGACCCGCCTGACCATCGGGTGTGCCCACATCAAAGCCCAGACCATTGAGCAAAATCTGCAATTCACTCGCCCCGGCCCGACCAATCGGGGGGTCATCTGTCGGCCAGAGCGTTGGCAGGCGGCCGCGTCCGGCGATTTGATCAGCAAGAAGGGCTACCGACAGGGCATAGGCATCGGCCGCATTATAAGCCCGGATCGCACCATAATTGACGCCGACCAGAAACGCCGCCCCCCGCGCACCCGCGGGGGCCAGAAGCCGGACTTGCCACCCATCATCGTCGGCCGGGGCGGCCTGGTCCACTAACATATCGGTGACAAGAGGGATAACGCCCAAGGCTTTCCAGAACGAGAGGGGCCGCCGGATACCATCCGCCAGGCTCCAGTCAAAATCAGGAGGCACCTGTGCTTCGACCCCCCAGCGTTCATTTGCCTGCCAGCCAGCTTGCGCCAGATAATTTTGTGTCGACGCCAAGGCGTCGACTGGGTTAGACCAGATATCGCGTTTACCATCGCCATCGCCGTCAATCGCGCGGCTCAGGTAAGAACTCGGCATGAATTGGGTGTGCCCCATAGCCCCGGCCCACGAACCAATCAGATCGCTGCGGGTCGCCTCACCGCGCTCCAATATATCAAAAACCGCAAGCAGTTCAGCCTCGCCCATAGCGGTACGCCGGCCGGTATAGGCCAAAGTGGCAAGGGAGCGCACCACATCGGATGAGCCCTTATTGCCACCAAAGCTGCTCTCAACCCCCCAGATCGCAATGGCAAATTCAAGCGGCACGCCGGTACGCTCCGCAATGGGGATTAGCGCGTCTTTGCGCGCACCATAAGCGGCACGACCTTGTTCAATCCGGCTTTGGGAAACAGCGCTGGCCATATAGGTCCAGATGGGTCGCACAAACTCGGGCTGGCTCTCATTGAGGCGCTTCACCTCACCATTGGGCGCAATATTGTCTAAAGTCGCATCGACAATCGCGGGCTGCTTGCTGCCCATCAACACAGCGCGTGTCGCAAAATCACGGCGCCACGTGTCAAACTCGGCCGAGCCAGAGGAGGTGAAGGGCGGCGGCACATAGGCCAGCGGCTCTTGCGCGCCAGCCAATGTCGTGGTTGCAACAGCCAAAGCTGCCAAGGCGAAGGTTCGGGCCATCATGGGATCAGTGTAAGTGGCTCCGGGTGAACCCGCAATAAACAAGATGCGCGAAATGCCATTCTGGCCTGTGCACTGCCTTGATAACACTCTAAGTAAAGCGGATAACAACTAAGTGATCCAAAGGCCGGGGCAATCGTGACAGAGCAATCAAGCCAGACGGCACCAACACCACCTGCGGCCCGGCCAGCTGCCATGATTTTTATTCTTGCAACCGTGGTGCTCGACATGCTGTCGATCGGCCTCATCGTGCCGATCATGCCGCGCCTGGTTGAAACCTATTTCTCCGATGTAACCAGTGCCGCCCACGCTTTTGGCTGGTCCATGACACTATGGGCGACGCTGCAATTCTTCATGTCGCCAATTCTAGGTACCCTGTCAGACCAGTTCGGACGCAGACCCATTATTCTTCTGGCGTGTGTCGGCCTGGGTGTCTCCTATTTCGCGACAGCCATTGCGCCCACATTTTTGGCATTCCTGGCCGCGCGCGTGATTTCCGGCGCCACGGCTGGCAACATCTCCGCCGCCAATGCCTATGTGGCCGACGTGACACCACCGGCCGGGCGGGCCAAGGCGTTCGGGATGCTCGGGGCAGCGTTCGGGGTTGGTTTTACCTTTGGTCCCGCCATGGGCGGCCTGTTGGGAGCGATTGACGTCCGCCTGCCGCTTTATGTCGCGGGCACACTCTGCTTCATCAATGCGGCTTATGGGTATTTCGTCTTGCCTGAATCCCTCAAATTAGAGAACCGCAGCGCGTTTAAATGGCGCAAAGCCAATCCGATCGGGGCCCTGGCCGTATTCAAGGGCCAACCCATGCTCTACGCCCTGATCCCTGTTTATGCCCTGTTTGCATTGGCACAAAATGTATTTCCCTCAAGCTTCGTTCTCTATGCGGAACATCGCTATCATTTTGACACCATTACAACCGGTGCCACGATGGCCGCCTCTTCGACTTTGATGATTCTGGCACAACTCTTCATCGTTCAACGCGTGGTCGGACGTCTGGGCGAGCGGCGCTCGCTCATGATTGCCTTGTTTTTCGGGATGAGCGGTTTTGCCCTCTATGGCCTGGCCCCAACACCGATGTGGTTTTGGGCCTCGATGCCGGTGATGACGTTGTGGGCCCTCTTCAACCCCTCGGTGCAAAGCTTGATGACCCAGCGCGTCTCAGCCAGCGCACAAGGCCAGTTACAGGGGGGCCTTGCGTCCCTTATGTCGCTCATGGGGATTTTTGCACCCACTCTCTATACCGGCCTGTTTGCCTTGGGCGTTGCCAAACAATTGCCCGGCGGCCTGGATTTACCCGGGGCACCCTTCCTGACGGCGTCGTTGTTTTTGGCCACCGCCCTCTTAATCGCAATCTTTGCCGTCCGCCGCAGTCCCGGTAGCGGCAAACCACACTGAGACGGCGCATAAAAAGGCTCACACAAAGGTGACAACAAATAACCCAGGGCTCGACAGCATCGTCATAGACACGTCATGGGATAGCCCTAGATCGCGTCTCGTTTTCTTGAAAACGAGACGCGATCTAAATTTATGATTTAGGGCCAGTTTTACACCATTTTTCGATTCCGAAAAATGGTGAACGGCCCTAGCAAGCAGGCAACGATAGTAAAGTGGCGTAACGGGAGCACATGATGGGAAAGCGGAAATTATTGGCAGTCAGTGTCATGGCCATGTTGAGCCTTGCAACACCCGCTATGGCCCACCCAAACCACAGCGCGGCCACACCAACCCTTGCCCCCTGGCAGCAGGCTTCCCCCTGGCCCGATCGCATCATCACCACGTTTGAAACCGACCCCGCAACCAGCTTTGCAGTGACCTGGCGGACCGATGCCAGCGTCACCCAAGCCGTGGCAGAGATTGTCCTGGCCACACCCGATGCCCGCTTTGATCTCGGTGCCACGCGCAAAGCAGCTGATTCCGAGCCGCTTGACCTTCAGACCATTAAAACCGCCGGCCAAGAGCTGAACATGACGTGGAATGCAGGGCTTGCCCCTGTCACCTATCACTCGGTCAATTTTGACGGGCTGGAACCTGATACACTTTATGCTTACCGTGTCAGTGGCGGGGAGGGCAAATGGAGCGAATGGTTCCAGATCCGCACCGCACCCACGTCAGGCCCCATCAAATTTCTCTATGTCGGCGACGCACAAAATGGCGTGCTGTCGCACTGGTCACGACTGATCCGCGCCGGCTACCAGAAAATGCCAGACGCGCGTTTCATCATCCATGCCGGTGATCTGGTCAATCGCGGGTCACGCGACATCGAATGGGCGGAATGGTTCAAGGCCGTGGGCTTCATCCATGGCATGATCCCCGCGATCCCGGTTTCGGGAAACCACGAGTATGACAGCTTTGGCATAATACCGGCGCAACGTCGGCTCCTATCCGCCCTATGGCGACCTCAATTCCGCTTAAGCTCTATCGAGAGCTTACCCGCTACCCTGCGCGAGACGGTTTACAAAGTTGCCTATGGCCCGGACCTCGACATCTTTGTGCTGGACACAACCTCTGAGGATCTGGCCGCCCAAGCCGGCTGGCTGGATCAAGCCCTCACCCAATCAAGCGCCAAATGGCGCATTGTGACCATGCACCATCCGATTTTCTCCTCCGGCGAAGGGCGGGACAATCTCTCCCGCCGCACCCTATTATTGCCGGTCTTTGCCAAGCATAAGGTCGATCTGGTCCTGCAAGGCCATGACCATACCTATGCCAGGGGCACCATTGCCGACACCGATCCACAACGGCCGGAGCGTTCAGCTGTCGGGGACCGGGAAGAGGTGGCGATGATGTTTGTCAATTCGGTTTCCGGGCCCAAGCAATACAAGTTCAAATCCTCAAGATGGGACGAATATGCCCCGTCAGGGGTCAGACTGGACCGGTTTGGTGAAGGCACACAATTCTTCCAAACCATCGAGATCAATGGTGGTACGCTTGCCTATCGCGCCTATGCGGCAACCGGCGAGCTTTATGACAGCTTCGACATGAGCAAGGATGCAGCGGGTAAAAAGCAGGTCACTAAGGGCCCGGTCGCGACCATGGAGCAGCGCACTTATGGCCCCAACTTCCCCTATCGCGACTTCAAGGAACCGCAATAGCCGATCTGAAGCGCGCTAAAAGACGAGGCGGGCAAGCTGGATAATCAACGTCCAGGCGATGAGCGAGAAAACCACAGCGACGCCAAAGCCAATGGGGCGCAAATCCCTTATGGCGCCGTCATCTTCATGGATCTTTGCCCCAAACACCCGTTCCAGCCGATCCTGGATGGAGTGCACGGGCGAGGGAAACGGAGCGGGGTCTGGCGAAAAACCTTGAGCATTGCGAGCCGTCGAGAGAACCCCATCGTGCGCCTGGGTCTGCACATGTTTGTGCAATGGATCCAAATCGATTGCCCGAGACCCTGTGGCGTCGCGCTGATCCTTCTGTTTTGCTTTGGCCATATGCCTGCCCCCTTATCACCCACTCCCTAAACCCGGGCTTATTTCCACCCGCCTAAGGCGACTGGATAAATTTGAGAGACTCATGAACTGCAATCTAAAAGAAATTGCCGACATCAGGTCAAACCATCTTTAAAGCCCCGTTTGGTTCAAAGGGACCAGACGTCACCTGCCAGCAGCTCTCTGGCGACGACTTTCAAGAGATCAACAGCAAACCCCTTGAATAGAGGCGCGCTTTCACCCACTTGTGGGCGGCCGGTGGCGTTCAAGAGACCACCCGAGGAGAAATGTGATGGGTCCAGTTGAATGGCTTTTGAATACAGTTCTGGGTCTCTACCTCTGGGTCGTGATTATCGGAGCCGTCATGAGCTGGCTCGTCGCCTTTGACGTGATCAATCTGCGCAACCGCTTTGTCGCGACGATTTACGACACGTGCGAGCGGCTGACTACGCCCGCGCTCAACCCGATCCGCAAAGTGATCCCCAATCTAGGCGGCGTCGATCTGTCGCCTGTCGCGCTGATCATCGCCATCCAGTTTCTGCAGAATTTCGCCGTCCCCCTTATTCCCTTCTAAGCAACAGCCCATCCATTTGGATCAAAGCGTGGCCGGGCAACACCGGCTCTGTCTGGTCGCGATAGAAGAGAACCACTCTCTCCCCGATCTGGAAATTGAGCCCAACCTTGATCATAACACTCTAGCCTGACCTTGTTTGGACGGGGCCACACAGGATAGAGAATACCCTCACTGACCCTGAGGCGAGGACTTCCAATGAGCGCACGGATTATTGACGGCAAAGCCATCGCAGAGGCCGTCGATCAGGAAGTGGCGCGCGACGTCGATACCCTCGTTCGGACCTATGGCACACCGCCGTGCCTGTGTGTGGTGCTGGTAGGCGATGATCCTGCCAGCCAGGTCTATGTACGCAACAAAGGCCGACGGACCCAAGCCGCAGGCATGGTCTCGCGCGAGATCAAACTCCCCGCCACGATCAGCCAGAGCGAACTCGAAAGCCACGTCAAAGCCCTGTCTTCTGACCCTGACGTCGACGGCATCTTGGTGCAATTGCCTTTGCCTGCCGGCCTTGATAGCGATGGGGTCATCGCCTGTATCGATCCCGCCAAGGATGTGGATGGGCTGACCGAAGTTTCTGCCGGACGACTGCTTCTGGGCCGCCCGGGCTTGCGCCCTTGCACGCCGACGGGCTGCGTCATCCTGGCCAAGCACACCCTGGGTGACCTGAGGGGTGCTCACGTTGTCGTCGTCGGCCGCTCCATTCTGGTTGGCAAGCCCGCAGGGCTTCTGTTTTTGGCTGAAGACTGCACCGTCACCCTTGCCCATTCGCGCACACGTGACCTCGCCTCCATCTGCCGCTCAGCCGATATCCTGGTGCCGGCAGTCGGCCGGCCCGAGATGATCAAGGGCACCTGGGTGAAGCCAGGCGCGAGCGTGATTGATGTGGGGATCAACCGCGTCGACAACAGAGCCAAAGGCCCCGGTGCCACCCGCCTTGTCGGCGATGTCGCCTTTGACGAGGCTCTTGAAGTTGCAGGGGCTATCACGCCGGTTCCAGGTGGGGTCGGCCCCATGACCATTGCGTGCCTCTTGCAAAACACGCTGATGGCCGCTTGTGCCCGGCGCGGCTGGAGGGTGGCCTAACCTCGCAAGCCCGATCAGGATCGGCTGTGAAGCTTGCCAGAATAAGCCAATGTGCGACAAAGAAGACGGCAAAGCCCGTCTTATGGGAGAATCATCATGCTGCGTTTTCTGGTCGCCTGCTTGTGCCTGATCTGGGCAAGCCCCGCGCTTGCTAACCCTTCCTTTAAAGCCACCTCTCCGAACGGAAAAATCGTGGTCGAAGTTGGTAGCTCCCACGGCGAAGCCACCTATCAGATCAGCCGCGCAGGCAAACCAGTCATCACCCGTTCCAAAATGGGCTTCCTGTTCACCAATGCACCAAAGTTCGACCGCTCGCTATCGGCCATCAGCCACACCAGCCGCTCGTTTGAAGAGACCTGGGACTTGCCATGGGGCGAGGTCAAGTCGATCCTGAACCGCTATAACGAACTAACCGTAACCTTTGAAGACGGAAGGGGCGCACCGCGGCGCTTTTCAGTGACCTTCCGCGTTTATGATGACGGCGTGGGCTTGCGCTACACCTTCCCCGACCAGCCAAATCTAAAACAGCTCGCCATCAGCGAAGAAATGACCGAGTTCAATCTCGCCGAAGAAGGCACCGCCTGGTGGCATCCGGCAGGGGAATGGAACCGGTATGAATATCTCTATAACCGCACCCCAATCAGCGAAGTTGGCCAAGCCCATACCCCGATGACCGTGCGCACCAAGAGCGGCCTGCATCTATCCTTTCACGAGGCTGCACTGGTGGACTATTCCTCGATGTGGCTGCGGCACACAGGGGGCACAAGATTTGTCTCGATGCTCTCGCCCAGCTCGCGCGGCGCAAAAGTGGTGCGCTCTGCCCCCTTCTCTACCCCCTGGCGGACCATCCAGATCAGCGATGATGCGGCAGGGCTTGTCATGAGCCACCTGATCCTCAACCTCAATGAGCCCAATGCCCTGGGTGATGTCTCCTGGGTGAAGCCCTTCAAATATGTCGGCATCTGGTGGGAGATGCACATCAACAAATCGACCTGGGGCAGTGGCCCGAAACACGGGGCGACGACGGAAAACGCCAGGCGCTATATCGATTTTGCCGCCGAACACGGCTTTCGCGGTGTCCTGGTGGAAGGCTGGAACAAGGGATGGGATGGCGACTGGTTTGGTGGCGAGACCGGCTTTGACTTCACCACCGCCTATCCCGATTTCGATCTGAAAGCTGTGACAGACTATGCGCGGGAGAAGGGCGTCCGTCTGGTCGGCCATCACGAGACCGCCGCCAATATCGCCAATTATGAACCACAGATGGAAGCCGCCTTTGCACTCTATCAGAGTTTGGGCGTCGACAGCGTCAAGACAGGCTATGTCGCCGATGCCGGCGGGGCGCGCTACCGCGACGCCAATGGCCAGATCACATTTGAGTGGCATGACGGCCAAGAAGCGGTGCGCCACCACTTGCGCGTGGTTGAGGCAGCCGCCCGCCACAAAGTCGCGATCAATGCGCATGAGCCGATCAAGGATACCGGCCTGCGGCGGACCTATCCAAACTGGGTCTCACGCGAAGGGGCTCGCGGCCAGGAATATAATGCCTGGGGCAATCCGGAGAATCCGCCAGAGCATGAAGTCAATCTGGTCTTCACCCGCATGCTGGCAGGGCCGATGGACTTTACACCGGGTATTTTCGCCATCAACCCGACCCAGGCGGGTTACCGGGCGCGAACCACAATCGCCAAACAGCTGGCACTTTATGTCACGCTCTATAGCCCCATCCAAATGGCCGCTGACTTGCCCGAACACTATCTGGCCAATCCCCGTCCATTCCAATTCATCAAGGACGTGCCGGTCGACTGGTCGCAAACCCGCGCCTTAAATGGCGAGGTCGGTGATTTTGTAACCATCGCACGCAAGGACCGGGCGGGTGACAATTGGTATCTGGGCGCGATCACGGATGAACATGCGCGCCGCCTGAAAGTGCCACTCACCTTCCTCGACGCTGGGCGGACCTATCAGGCCCAGATTTACCGTGATGGACCCAAGGCTGATTGGGACAAAAATCCGCTCGACATCGTGATCGAGGAAAAGATGGTGACGCGCAACCAGGTGCTCGACCTCCGCCTGGCACCAGGCGGGGGTCAAGCGATCCGGTTTGTGGCCCAATAGAGCGGATGAGCAATTAGGCCAAATCTCAAGCGGTGCGTGCCTGCATCCAGGCAGCGGCTTCACCAATGGCGAGGCGGGCAGCAGTCACTTGGGGCCACATATAGTGGAAGACATGGGGCATATGCGGCACGATTTTGAGCGTCACATCAACCCGCGCCAGTCCTGCAGCCTCTGCCAAACGAATTGAATCGCCCAGTAGCACTTCTTCAGAGCCGACATGGATCAGGATTGGCGCGAGGCCGGACAAGTCTGCGAGCACAGGTGACGCCAAAGTGTCTTTCGTGGATGCGCCGTTCAAATAGGCCCCCGCCCACCGGTCAAGACTTGCCTTATCGACAATGAAGTCGGCTTCGGCCTTGGCGGGGTAACTGGCACCTTCTTGCTGGAGATTGGCCCAAGGGGAAATGACGAATAGGCCTGCCGGTTGCGGCAGGCCTTCGGCCTTTAACCTCAGCGCCGTCGCCATGGTTAAGCCGCCGCCGGCCGAGTCCCCTGCGATGATGATTTTTGCCGCTGGAATCCCTTGATCCAGCAAAGCCCGATACGCCAGGACGGCATCGTCAATCGCGGCCGGGAAAACATGTTCCGGTGCCAATCGATAGTCGGCCGAGTAAGCCGTCATCCCCGAGGTCGCCGCAATTTGTGCGACAAGGTGGCTGTGGCTCTTGGGCGAGCCAATCACATAGCCACCGCCATGGAGATAGAGCAAGGTTGCCTGCCCGGAAACATCTCGTACTGTGTGCTTCTCGGCTGAAACCCCGTTGAGGCTGACTGCTGTTACCTGCACACCCTCTGCTAAAGGATAGAGCTGCCCCATGGCATCGTAATCGAGACGCAACTTGGCGATATTGGGCGGCTCGCGCAACTGGTCGGCCATTGCCTGCACCTGGACGCGCACGGCGGCAACTTCCCCCTGACTGATCGATGCTGGAACTTCATGGCCCATGTTTGCCTCCCTCTGTGTTTCAACACCGTGCCGCAGAGATTGGCACGATGCAACCGAGCGCTAAGCAAACGGGTTCAAAACCATCGCCTTTAGCGTCTGATCCTCGGGGCCCCGCCATTTCTCCAAACCAATGGCAGAGCCCGGTGGCAGTGCAGGGAGAGGCGCGTCGTCGCGATAGGTGCCAAACAGCCGGTCCCAAATGGAGAAGCTAAAGCCATAATTGGTATTGGTCGCCACCGGGTTGGGATGGTGGTGGATCAGATGCATGGCCGGGGTCACAAACAAAAAGCGCAAGCTACGGTCGAGGCCTTGAGGCAATCCAATATTGGCATGGGTGAACAAGGCCCCCGCACCCAGCACCAACTCAAAGGCAAAGACCAAAACAGGAGGTGCCCCCAAAAGCGCAACGACGCAGCCCTTGAAGATCAGGGAGGCAAAGATCTCAAACGGATGAAACCGCAATGCTGTGGTCACATCCATCACGACATCGCTGTGATGGAGGCGGTGCAATCGCCACAGGAAAGGGATCTTGTGGCTAAGGACGTGCTGGGCCCAAACCGCAAAGTCTAAAAGCAGGAAACACGCAAACCAGACCCAGGGCCCGGTCAGTTGTAGCCAATTCACCAAGCCAAATCCGATCAGTTGCACAAAGCCTGCAACCGATGCCAGTCCGCCGGCTAAGATCAGGCGTGAACCCATGGCGCCAAAAAGCGACAAGACCCCATGGCGGGCGATACGGGCCACACTGACGTGCGACGGACGGGCCGGCCGCATCCATTCCAGGGTGGCAAACAGGGCAAACAGGCCAAGGGTGGTGGCAAGGCGCAGCAAAGCGTCGGTCATGCCGATTTCAATATCCCCGCAAGCGCCTTGATTTCAATCAGGCGACCGGAACTGCGCCGCCAGGCAAGACCGATTTGACGGCCAATCACCGGTGGCGTGAAGGCACGCACCACAAGCCCGTCGGCGGCAATGCCTGCGTCCGCTGCGATCTTGGGCAAAAGGGAGATGCCAAGACCCCCGGCGGCCATCTGCACCAGGGTAAACAAAGACGTCGCCCGCACCTCTTCCTGACCAGGCCGGGTTATCCCACACACACCGATCGCGTGATCGCGTAGGCAATGACCATCCTCCAGCAACAAGACGGGCTCGCCCTCCAGGTCTGCCGCCGAAAGGTTTGCCTTTGTCGAAAGTGGATGGTCAGGAGGACCCACAAACAGAAACTCGTCGTCAAACAAAGCCAAGGTGTCGATGCCCTGGGCCTCATAGGGTAAGGCAATCAAGGCGGCATCGAGAGTATGTGCCCGAAGACCGTCGATCAAACGACCCGTCAAATCTTCGCGCAAATGGAGCTTCAGCCGCGGGAACGCCTCTTTCGCGCGCGGCAGGACTTTGGGCAGAAAGAAGGGCGCGATCGTCGGGATCACGCCCAGACGGAACGGCCCCGTTAAAGGCTCTGCCGCGCCTTGTACAGCCTCGCCCAATTCATCAACCGCCGCCAATATGGCTCGGGCACGGGCGGCGGCAATCTCGCCAGCAGGGGTTAAGGTTGCCCCGCTACGGCCTCGCTCAACCAGTCTCGCCCCCAAATTGGCCTCTAGCTCTTTGATCGCCGCCGACAGCGATGGCTGGGTGACAAGGGCCTGTTCGGCGGCAGCGACAAAGGAGCCATGTTCGGCAATCGCGGTCAGAAACGATAATTGACGCAGAGTGGGTTGGGACATGGCATTGCTATACCCCAAACAACACGAATGTCATTATCCCCGCCAAGATGAAGGATTTGCAACTTGACGGCCATCTTGTGATTGCTCATGCCCTTGATCACATAACGCACGCCTCAACGTGTTTGGGAGACCGAAAATGCATCAATCAATTGACCGCCGATCTGTTCTGCTTGCAGGTGCCGCTATGACCGCTTCAACCGCTTTACCCGCCTTCGCCCAATCCACCAGCCCGCGCCGCGGTGCCCCCTTGGGGCCAATCGCCAGGAAGGTGGCCCACGAGATCACCCAGCACGGCCAGACCCGCACAGACAGTTATCATTGGCTGCGCGATGCCAACTGGCAGGGCGTCATTGATGATCCCTCAAAACTGAACGCCGAGATCCGTACCCATATCGAGGCTGAAAACGCCTATACCAACAGCGTGCTTCTTGGCCCGACCGAGAAGTTGCGCGCCGATCTGTTTGAAGAGCTGAAGGGCAAGATCAAACAGGATGATTCAAGCGTGCCCGCCCGCGATGGGGCCTGGGCCTATGCGACCCGCTTCCGTACCGGCGGCCAATATCCCATCGTCTACCGCAAGGGCGTGGATGCAACCACCGGGGAAGTGACAGGTGTCGAACACATCCTGATCGATGGCGATAAAGAATCCAAAGGCGAAAAATTCTGGCGATTGCAGGATTGGGAACAAAACCCCGATCAGGACCTGTTGGCCTATTTCGTCGATTATGAAGGCGGCAATAAGGTCACCTTGCGCTTCCGCGCCACCGCCAATGGCTCCGATCTGCCCTATAAGATCGAAGGCGCGTCAGCAGGCCTTGTTTGGGCCAAGGACGGCCGGACTTGCTTCTATTGCTTGCTGGATGACAATTTCCGCGTCGCCAAAATCATGCGACACGTCGTAGGCGAAGACCCGAAGACCGACGTCATGGTCTTTGAGGAAAAAGATGCCGCTTTCCAGACCGGCATCGGCAAGACCTCTTCGGGCGACTATCTGATCATTTATCGCTCGCAGAGCGAAAGCTCCGACGTATTGGTCCTGCCGCTGGCCACACCCACAGCCAGACCAAAGCGGTTTACGCCCTACCGGAAAGGGGTCGAATATCTGCCAGATCACCATGGCGGGCACTTCTATATCCGCAACAATTCAGGGGGCGCGATTGACTTCAAGATTTCAAAGACCCCGGTCGCCAAGACCAATGCGGCCAACTGGACAGACTTCATCGCGCATGAAGCAGGTCGCTTTATCAAGACAGTCCATCTGTTTGCCGGCCATATGGTACGCGAAGAATCAGTCGATGCCCTGCCCCGCCTGACGGTTCGGGATATGGCGAGCGGCCAGGAACATCAGATCGACTTCCCCGAAGAAGCCTATGATCTGTCAGTCTTGCGCGGGTTCGAGTGGAAGACCACCAATCTGCGCTTTACCTATAACTCGCCCTCAACCCCGACCGAGACCTGGGATTACGACCTGAACTCGAAGACCCGCACCCTGCGCAAGACTCAGGAAATCCCCTCGGGCCATGACAAAAATAATTATGTCGTCCGCCGGACCGTGGCGGTTGCCAGCGATGGGGCCCGCGTGCCGCTGACCATCCTCTATCACAAGAAAACCCCCATTGACGGCACGGCACCTGCGCTTCTTTACGGCTACGGGTCCTATGGTATCTCCATGCCTGCAAGTTTCTCCACCGCGCGCCTGCCCCTGGTTGATCGCGGTATGGTCTATTGCATTGCCCACATCCGCGGTGGCCAGGACCGCGGCTATCAATGGTACCTCGACGGCAAACTGATGAAGAAGCAGAACACCTTCTCCGACTTTGCCCGCGCCGCTGAAGCCTTGGTCGAGCAAAAATTCGCAGCCCCCAAACAGATTGTGATTGAAGGTCGCTCCGCGGGAGGTCTCCTCGTTGGGGCCGTCATGAACCAGCGCCCGGAACTGTTTGCAGGGGTTATCGGAGGTGTTGCCTTTGTCGACGTGATCAGCACGATTTCCGACGGTGAGTTACCCCTCACCCCTCCGGAGTGGACGGAATGGGGCAACCCGATCAAGTCGAAGGCCGCCTTTGACTACATGATGGCCTATAGCCCCTATGACCAGGTGGGCACCAAGGCCTATCCACCCTTGTTCGCCCAGACCGCACTGTCTGACAGCCAGGTCACCTATTGGGAACCGACCAAATGGGTGGCGAAATTGCGGGAAATGAGCCCCGGGGCAGGGCCCTTCCTGCTCAATGTCAATATGACGGCAGGCCATGGCGGGGCTTCAGGCCGGTTTGATCGGCTCAAAGAAGTGGCCGACAGCCATGCCTTCGCGCTCTGGTGTGTTGGCAAAGCCTAGGGCCGTTCACCATTTTTCGGAATCAAAAAATGGTGTAAAACTGGCCCTAAATCATAAATTTAGATCGCAACCTCGTTTTGAAGAAAACGAGACGCGATCGAGGGCCGTTCACCATTTTTCGGAATCGAAAAATGGTGTAAAACTGGCCCTAAATCATAAATTTAGATCGCAACCTCGTTTTCAAGAAAACGAGACGCGATCTAGGCAATCCGGTCTAAACTAGCTCACAGCCCTCAATGGTGATGCGGTGCATCAAGCGGAAGTCGCCGTGATAGTCATTGAGGGCATAGTGCCAGGTAGCCCGATTGTCCCAAAAAGCGACCGAGCCCGGCTGCCAGACAAAGCGGGTTGTAAAGGCCTCGTGGGTCGCATGAGTGTAGAGGTAGCTTAACAGAGGCCCGCTCTCCTCCTGGGTCCAGCCCTCAAAATGCAGGGTGAAGGCCGGGTTCACATAAAGGGCTTTGCGGCCACTCAAGGGGTGGGTGATCACAACGGGATGGATGGCATCTTGCGTGGCCGCCTGCGCATTGCCGATCCGCTGACCGCCCTCCCCGCGATAAGCCCCCTGCGCCCCGAATACATGGCGACTGGAATGCACCGCCCGCAACCTAGACAAGGTGTCTTTAAGCCCGTCTGACAAAGCGTCATAGGCCCTGTACATCGAGGCAAACAGCGTGTCCCCGCCTGTCTGCGGCAAGTCGCGCGCGACGAGGACAGAGCCCAAGGCGGGCTCCTGATCATAGGAATGGTCGGTATGCCAAGCCCCGCCAATATTGGTGGTTTGATCCTTTTCTTTCCGGACCTCCGCAATTTCGGGATGGGTTTCTGTCGCCTTGAAAAAGCGGTTGATGTTGATAGGCCCAAAGCGGCGGGCAAAAGCAATATGGTCTTCCGGCGTGAGGCTTTGATCCCGGAAGAATAATACCCCGTGATCGGCAAAAGCCTGCTTCAATTGAACTTCTTCACCCTCGGTCATCTGCCGCAAGTCAACTGCCGTGACCTCGGCACCAACGCCGTTCAATGCTTCCAACTGCATGCTCACCACCCAAGTCTCTTATTTCTTCGGGGGCACTGTGATGGCCCGATTGGTACGGGTCAAGATGGCTGGCCGACCGAAGCCGGCTATCTTGCCTGAACCACGCATAATTGGCCGAAAGGCCCTTGCGGGAACAAGGTAATGATATACTCTTTCAGCGTGCGCCAAAATGCGGGAGATAGAAGCCATGGACCGCGAAACCATTGTGACTGCCCATGTGCCGATCGCGCAGTTCGGCCGGACCCATAGCCAGGCCATGGTTCACATGTCGCTCTACAAGGATTTGTTCAACGCCGATCAGGAACGCTATCCACCTAACCTCTTTACCGCCTATCAGCCAAAAGACGGACAGGACGCCTATACTTACCTGAGGAACAAATCGACATGGAAGTAGGTCTTTCCCGCCGCGCCGCTGTTTTGGGCCTCGCCACCGGCGCACTGGCGACGCCCGCCTTCGCCAAAACCCCTAATGATGCGCATGTGATCGTGATTGGTGCTGGCATTTCAGGACTGGAGACGGCTTTGAGGCTGGAAGCCGCCGGCATGGATGTGCTTGTCCTAGAAGCTTCAAGCCGGATCGGCGGCAGGCTGAACACTCTATACGATCTGCCAGGCCAGCCCAATGCCGGTGGGGTGCAAATCGGGGCAAGCTACACGCGGCTGCAGGCCCGCGCTGCGGCTTTAGGGGTCGAATTATTTCCCGAGCCGACTTCACCGCGTGCAATCATCCTCAATATTGCCAACCGCATGATCAGCCAGCGCGACTGGGCAAGTGCGCTGGAAAACACCTTCCCAAGCGCTTTTAAGAACCTGCCGCCCAGTGCCGCCCTGTTTGCCGCGGCTGGCGGCCCCAATAATCCCCTCAAAAGCTTTGACGACTGGCGCGGACCAATTGGCGTCGCCGGCGATGTTTCAGCCGACGCCTATTTGAGTGCCAAGGGCTTTGATCAAGCAGCGCGCCGTCTCATTGATGTGGGGCTGAACGCAAACCAGTTAAGCACCTATTCCATCGTGAATGTGATGCGCACTTTGACCTTGTTCGCGGCCGAACGCGCCAGTGGCGGTGTCGCCAGCATGGTGAAAGGCGGTTCGCAGCGCTTGCCCGAAGCCATGGCGCGATCGCTCAAACGACCGGTCAGGATGGCGACCACGGTCACGACTATTCGCGCATCGGCCAGGTCCGTCGACGTAACACTGACCACTGGCAAGATTTTGCGGGCCCAAGCCGTGGTTGCAGCACTTCCATTTCCAGCTTTGGCCCGGATGCGACTGGACGCACCCCTGTCGCCTGAAACCCGCGAAGCCATTCCGGCCTTGCCCTATACCCAGATCAAACAGATCTTTCTGGAGCCCGAGATCCGCTATTGGGAGCGCGACGGACTGCCGATCGATATGTGGACCAATGGCCCATTGGAGCGCATTTTCAGCGTCCGTGATACCACTGGACAAGATACCGGCATTATCAACGTCTGGCTGAACGGAACCGGTGCCAATAGGTTCAACTCAGCTGCCTTGCCAGACCTTTTGCGCACCTTGCGCCCTGCCAGCGAGGGCAAATTGCGTGTGCGTCATGTACAAGACTGGACGCAAACAAATCCTTTGGCGGGTGGTGCCTATATGCATTGGGCACCGGGCCAGATTGGACGCTGGGCAGGCAAAATGGGGGCCCCGGCAGGGCGTCTGTTCTTTGCCGGCGAGCATTTGGGCCTGATCCATACCGGGATGGAAGCCGCCCTCGAGAGTGCGGAAACGACGAGCCTGGACGTATTGGCCAAGTTGAAAAGATCGTGATGGCGGTCAGGGTGGAACCAGAACAAGCTCGCCCCCTGGGCAAACCAGGCGCGATTTGATCGCGATTGGAGCGATAGCCCATTGGCTCAGGCAGCACGAACCCGAATAAGAAACTCTTCGACTTCATCGCGTAACTTGGTTGCCTGCATGCCCAGTTCACGCGCAGCTTCCAGGGATTGCTCCGACGCAGCCCCGGTCTCGGCCGAACCGGCTTGTACCAGGCTAATCGACTGCGAGACCTCAGCCGTGCCATTTGCAACGTCGATGGTGTTGCGGGTGATTTCATTGACCACCGCCATCTGCTCTTCCACCGCATAACTGATAGTGGCCGAGATTTGATTGATCTCGCCGATCGTCGCGCTGATGCCGGATATGGCGGCAACCGCTTCATGGGTGGCCGCCTGCACTTCGTTGATCTGAACAGAAATCTTGTCGGTGGCCCTAGAGGTCTGTTCCGCGAGGCTTTTGACCTCGGAGGCGACGACGGCAAACCCTCTGCCAGCAGCCCCGGCACGGGCGGCCTCAATGGTGGCATTCAAGGCAAGCAAATTGGTCTGCGAGGCGATATCAGAGATCAGCGAAACGACCTGCCCGATCTTTTCTGCCGCGCGGGACAGAGCCTGGACCGTATCATTGGTGACCATTGCCTTTTCCTGGGCCTGGCTGGCAATCGAGGCGGCCGAGATAACTTGGCTCGCGATCTCACGGATCGAAGCACTCAATTCCTCCGACGCAGACGCCACCGTCTGCACATTGGCAGAAGACGTGGCCGCACTATAGGCCACAGAATCAGAGTGCGTGCTGGTTTCTCGTGCCGTTCGGGCCAAGGCTTCTGACGTCGCGGCCAGTTCGGAGGCAGACGCCGCGACAATCTCCACCACCTGGCCAACCGAACGCTCCAGGCTGTCGGCAAGGCCATTCATCATGGCACGCTTGTCAGCTTCGCCCTGTTCGCGCTGTAAAGCCTGGCTTTCAGAAAGGGCTTTGACCTCACGGGCATTGATCTGGAAGACCTTCAAAGCAGATACCATCTCGCCAATCTCGTCTTTGGAGGTAAACCGGTCGATATCGCCATCGAGCTTGCCATCGGCCAGATCCCGCATCTCGCCAGAGATCGCCACCAAGCGAGCCGCGACGCGACGATCGATGAACCAGGTCAGGAAGCCCACCATGGCCAGGGACATCACTGCTTGGAACAGCGTAAACAGCAACATGCTATCGGCCGCATCAGAGATTTTGGCAGCTTCGGTGTCGAAAGAGCTCCCGGCAAGTGAAACCAGCTCTTCAGCCGTAGCAAGAGCAGCAGAGGAGTCATCGAAGAAGCCAACCAGATCGACGCCATAGTTACCAGTGGCTGCGTTGGCCAACAGCTTGGCGCGGGTCTGCGCATAGCTCCCAAAATAGCTTGTCTCAATCTTGGCAACCGCAGTCTTGACTGCTTCGGGCGTTTGGGGGTGGCTGGAGCGTGTCCTGATCTCGGACATGGCTGCCTGCGCCCGGGCGGCATACACACCCGCCTGACCTATCTGCTCTGGCGAAATCGGTGCCTGCGTGGCAGTGGCAATAGCCAGAATAGTGCGCTCGCGGCCACCATATTCGCGCAATTCCCACGCCAGACGCTGGATAGCCTGAAGATTGACAACCAGGCTGGTCGCCAAGGCATCTGCCGGCATCAATTCTGACTCCAGCAACCGGATAGCTTCCACAGTTGATTTAAGGCCGTCAGGTACCGAACTGACCACGTTTGCGTCGCGGGCCGCCGCGTCCACCGCCAAAGCCGGATCCCCACGTTTGCGCAGGGTTTCGATGGTGTCGAGATAACCCTCTAGCGACTTGGCAAACTCATCTCGCTGATGGAGATTCGGCGTTTCACTGGCCAGTGTTTTCAATTCGTCAAAGCCCCTGTCGACACTGACACGCTGCCGGGTCAGCAGACCCGCGAGCTCAGACGGCAGGGCAGCTGGAAGGCTCAGGCCAAGCTGTGTAAGCGAACGCTCAAGCGATAATTTGGTTGTAGCATCATATAATTTATCGCTCACCAAAACCGACGACACGAGGGCGTGACCGGCTTGACGCTTTGCCCAGGATTGAGAGAGCGCGAAAGCAGAAAACAGGATGGTTGTAAGCGTAATTGCCCCGCAGGCAGCCATAACGATGGACTTTATAGACATGAACAGCTCCAACCACCTCAGAGCAATGCCCACTTTATCTCAATCAGATAGAGGGAGTAAGCTGTTGCTCTCTTTCAGATTTAGAACGCAACCTGAATCACCCAGAAGCAGACGCGCTATACTATGCCAACAATCCTAGGTTTTTTTCATTGCTAATTATTTAAAATAAATTTTTATCTATCGGATACTTCATTGGCTGAGCGAAAAACAAGTTGAGTGATATCAGTAATTTGTGATTCAAGGGGGTTCTGAGACAACCTTGGAGGCAGGCATGGACTGATATCACCCCCATGTAGCACGCCAGAATGGCTCGATTGTGTCGGTTGCGGTGATTATCGCTGTGGGCGTCAACACTGACGGGCGACGTGAAGTGTTGGGGCTAAAGATTGGCGCATCGGAGCCATCATCATGCTCGCGGCAGTCCCCTGATCATGACCGGCCAAGCCCTAAACCGGCTACATCATGATGACGCTATTACACCACGCTGTGGGACACGATCGTGGCGGGCGATGGTCATGATAGGGTTTGGTTGACCGATTAGCTTATTCCAAGCTTCCCAACAGTGGTCGACGATGTTGTCGTAGGGTGTAAAGATATGGTTGGAGCGCCAATTGTCGCGCAGGAAGTGCGATCAAGAAGACCTTCAGGCCCCCCCGAGCGTTAAATCGAACGACCAAGTCGCACGCGATCTGCAAGCCTGCCCCACCAATCCGCGCCGCATTGAAAGGCAAAGGCGACTGGATACTGGAAATTGTGACGCGCTCTAACAAGGTAAAGGGCTTCGCATTTATCTCACGCCGATGGGTCGTGGAGCGCACCTTCGGGTGGCTTACTCATAACCAACGCCTCGCCAAAGACTTTAACCGGACCATCGCAAGTGCCACAAATTGGCTCTTTATGGCTTGCGTCCGACAAATCATCCGACGCCTCTCAAGGCTCTATAACCAAACGCTTCTTTATGGGTGAGACTCCAGAGACAAGCCACGACCCTGTGATGGATCCAGGGGCGTTGGCAAACCCGTAACCTCACTTAAACGACCGTTAAATAACCTAATAGAATTGCCGCTCTGGACCCGCCAATGTGCAGCTGGCCTGAAGCCAGCGCAAATTAATGCCGACCCGATTGGCCGCCTCATCCGCCCAAGAATAGGATACAGCGCGCGGATTACCCTTTTCGTGGATATAGAGCGTTAAAGATGGCCGGTTGGTGCCATAAGGCCACTCGGCCAAACGCAAGCGCAAATAGAACTCGCGCGCTGGCGTCTCATCGGTCTTGACGGCGAGCTCTCCACCCTGATCGTGGATCCAGCCGCGCTCGAAAGTCCAACTTTCCGGGCCTACGCCCGTGTCACCGTGCCTGGCCCCGCGCAATACCGATGTCCAGCACGTAAAGCCGCGCGCCTTGTTCAATTTATGGGGCACATTGGCTTTATTGCCATAGACATAAGCCCCGCTTTCATCGACGGCCTGGTCGAGGATTGTGAGGCTGCGCTTACTCAAGACAAGATTATCCGTGATCACCAGTGTCTTGCCGCTGCGCTGCGAGTTTACGCGGCAAGCCCCGGGTTTCATCGTACCAATGAATTGTTGCTCCTGCCGACGCCAATAGACCTCACAACCGGGATAAAGCGTCATAGTGCCTGGACTTAGGCCCGCGAGCTTAGCTGGATCGCGATAAGCACCCCGGATCGCGAGCGCCTGCTCTTGAGATGGCGCAAAGATCTCTAGCTTGATCGCCTTTTCTGCGGCATCGATCGAGAAGCGGTACAAGCGCTGGCGATAGATCTTATTGGGATCATTGTCGGAATATTGCTCGACATAAAACAGGTTTGGACCAAAAGCCGGCAAGGTCACCGGGGCAAAGATTGAATGGATGCGGCCATTGCGTTCAGCCTCGGGTGTCTTGAGTTCCTCATCAAAATAGACTTGCAAATCATTGTCGTAGCGACCGGGAAAATCGTCGAGCAGGACACGCAAATCCTTCGCCAGGACGTCTTGCGTGCTTGGCGTGCGCTCTTGGGCTATGGCCAGGGGGGGCGCAAACAAGGCCAGACAGAACCAGGCCAGGCTCGTAAAACAGGAATAGGCTTTCGCGGGCATGCTCGCCTCCTACGTCATTCAAAGTCATAAACAGTCACCGTTACAATCCACAAAAAAGCCCGACGCTGGGTGCGCCGGGCTTAATGGCTACAAGATCAAGACCTTGATCAGTAATTCAGCTTCAACTCCAGACCAACGCTGCGACCGCGGCGTGGCATGAAGAAGAAGGCGCGCGGGCTGCCGGTGTCGATGCCCGATGCGGCAGCGCCAGCCAAGCCAACCGAGGCCGCAGAGCCTTGGAACACGTCAAACCAACGCGTCGCAATGGGAATGGTGTCCTCGTCGGTCAGATTCTTGCCCCAGAGCGCCAGTTTCCAACGCTCGCCGCTGACACCAACCCGGCCACCTACCAAAGTGGTTTCACCGGTTTCAGCACCACCATGGACCTGGATATATTTGCTACCCTCATAGGAAACGTCAGCCGAGGCAAAAATTTCCATATTCGCGCCCAATTGACGCGAGTAGTCGATGTTGAAGCTGGCCTGATCTGCGGGCACCAAGGGGATCTTGGCTCCGACGATCGAACCGTCGGCCCCTGGCAGCGGCACAACCGAACCGTTTGGCAAAGGTGGCGGATTTGGCGACCCGGGCACACGACGGGTGCTGGTGCAGGTCGCGCCGATCTGATAGCCGCCCGAAGTCAGCGTATATTGGAACTCGTCACAGCCTTCGGTGAACTCGGTATTAATGCGCGAATAATTCACGCTAAAGCCCAGATTGTCGGTCACGCGGAAGCGGAAGTCGGCTTCAAAGCCCTTGATTTCCGCATTGCCCTGGTTGGTGACGATCGAGGTTAAAACGCCGCTGGAGCCTGCCACCGCTGTCGTCAACTGCATCTTCTCAGCCTTGGTGTTATAAGCCGACAAGGCCAAGGTGCCACGACCATCAAACAAACGGGCTTTGTAGCCGACTTCATAATTGGTCGAGGTTTCTGGGTCGAATTGGGGGAAACCATTGGCGATACCCAAGGTGCCGTTCAACCCACCAGGCTTGGTACCTTCTGCATAGATGGCATAGACAGTTTGGTTGTCATTCGGCTTCCATGACAGCGTCGCGCGAGGCGTGAAGGAGTCGAAGTTGCGGCTATCATCATAGGTCAGACCACCCACGGCAACCCCGGCGACATTGGCACCACCGACAAAGCCTACGCAGGTCGGCGCAATGGTTGGATTTGAACGCACACCGGCACAGAAGTTCTGGGTCGAGCGCCTTTCTGACTGCTGGCGGGCTTCCAGATCGATCGACAAAGTCTCCGTGATATCAAAGCCCAAACGACCGAAGATTGCCCCGTTAGAGGTAGAGTTGGTCAAGTTCTTCTGCGTCATGACGACCCCGTTGACCGGGGTGGCGGTCGCAGCCGCCTCGGCGGCAAAGTCAATCGTGAAGCCGGTCTGATCAAGGTTGTAGCCATAGAGGCCCAACATCCAGCGGAAGCGCTTATCCTGGGGCGAGGACAGCTTCACTTCCAACGACATGTCTTTCGACTCAGTCGAACCAGAGCTCCCGAACAAGGAGTTGGAAGCCGTGATGCCATTGGCACCCACAGCTTGCGGGAAGGCCGCGCCGTTCAAGAAGTCAGAGTCAGAACCCGTCTTCAGCGTTTCATCGCGGAAACCATAGCTGACATTGACGGTATAATCATTGGGCAGGTCGACATCGGCGATCAATGATCCAAAGGTCAAATCGCGCTCAACACCAATGAAGGGAGCGGCAGGGCGGGTGCCACTGGCTCCGGTGTTTTGGAAGTAGACGCCCGAGTCCTTGATAACGCCGCAGAACCACTGGTTCGGGTTGTTATCGGTGGTCGCTGCAGCACCGCGATAAGCATTTGAACGATAGCCAGGATAGCAATTGTTCTTGCTGGACGCCTGGAAACCAAGCGCACGGGGACCATCCTCGTCCTGAGCACGGACAACGCGGGCACGCAGGGTGAGTCCCTGGACGGGACGGGCCTCTAAAACGCCGCTCACCGACTTTGTCTGTTCAGAACCGAGGGTATCGTTGTTGGCTGCGGAGTTCGCAAATTCGCCATCATAGGTATAATAACGGGCGGCTAAACCGCCGGAAAGCCAGGAGGTAATCGGTCCCGCGACGCGCAGATTGGCCGATTGCTCATTATGGTTTGCGACCGAGATGGTCGCGCCAGCCTTAAGCGAGGTGCCAGGGCTGTTGGTGATGAAATTGATCGCGCCCGAATAGGTGTTGCGGCCGTAAAGTGCCGATTGCGGCCCTTTGATCACTTCCACGCGGGTCACATCAGCCAAGTCGATCGAGGAAATATCGCCTTGATAATAAACGCCATCGACGAAATAAGCGGTTCCCGCTTCCACGCCAGGCTGTGTGCCGGCCAGAATGGAGGCCGCACCGCGAACAACCGGACGGTCCGTCGCGCGACCAAAGGCCTTGGAGAAGGACAGGCCGGGGGTGAAGCGCGCCAGATCGTCAATCGCCTGAATGTTCAAGCGCGACACGTCAGATGCGCCAACGGCGGTAACGGCAACAGGTGTCGAGATCAGTGTTTCCTGGGTCTTGCGAGCCGTCACAATGATGGTCTCGACCTTGGAACGATCTGCCTCCGTGTCCGATGCTGCCTGGGCAAAGGAAGCACCGGGCATCGCAACTGCGAGAGCCACCAGGGCTGCAGAACCAGTCAAAAGTAAGCGCTGTGTCATAAGGTCTTCCTCTTTGGAATACGGTCCCCGCCGCACAGACAGGCGGCTGGATCACGGATGATGACAATTGTGTAAAGAGTATATCAAACTCTGGAAAGGTCTATTCTGCGAAAAATAGTCTCGTTGTGTTGCTTTAGTGACCAATCAGCAACACTTGGGCGCGGGTTCAGCGAGAAACAAACGGACTTGCAGCCAAATCGGCCCGTCTGGGCCATGCCTGCGCCGTCCCGCCGGAGCAGGCATGGCACCTAACCGATCCCGGGTTTGGTGCGGGACCGGCATCGCCGCGCTCACGATCTAAAGCGCAGCGAGGATCGCGCTGCCCATTTCGGTGGTCGACAGGCTTCCGCCCAGATCGGCTGTGCGTGCTCCGCCGTTCAAGGCTGCTTCAACAGCGCCAAACAAACGCTCGGCAAGCTCCACTTCACCGAGTGACCAGCGCAAAGCCATTTCCAGGGACAAGATCGCAGCGACGGGATTGGCGAGGCCCTTGCCGGCGATGTCGGGCGCAGAACCGTGGATCGGCTCGTAAAGACCAGGCTTGCCCGCATCCCCCAAGGCCGCAGAGGGTAAAAGTCCAATGGAACCCGTGCAGGCAGCAGCAAGATCAGACAATACATCGCCAAAGAGATTATCAGTCAAAAGGACATCAAACTGCTGTGGCGCACGCACCAATTGCATGGCTGCATTATCGGCATACATATGTTCTAGCTGGACATCGCTGTAATCGCTGGCATGCAAGGCCGTGACCTCCTGACGCCACAAGAGCCCGGACTCCATCACATTCGACTTCTCCAGGCTCGTCACTTTGTTGGATCGCTGGCGCGCAAGTTCAAATGCCACACGCGCGACGCGGCGGATTTCGAAACTGGTATAGACTTGATTGTCAAAGCCGCGCTTGCTGCCATCGGATAGGGTCTCAATGCCGCGCGGGGTGCCAAAATACACCCCACCGGTTAACTCCCGCACGAAAACAATATCGAGCCCCTCAACCAAATGGCGTTTCAGGCCTGATGCATCTGCTAAAGCAGCAAAACATAAGGCCGGGCGGAGATTGGCATAGACGTCCATCTCCTTGCGAAGCCGCAACAGGCCCATTTCCGGGCGAAGCTCTCGGGCAACAGAAATCCATTGCGGCCCACCGACAGCGCCCATCACGACCGCGTGAGCGGACCTGGCTGTTGCCACCAACCCATCGGTGATCGGGACACCGTGCACGTCAAGGCTCGCCCCACCAAACAGGCCTGTTTCAACATCAAGCTTCAGGCCGTGCGCAGACATCAGCCGGTCGAGCACGCGCTCAACCTCAGCCATCACTTCGGGGCCGATACCATCACCGGGCAATAGGAGGAGTTTATGTGTCATGCACCGCCCATAGCCACGAAATGCGTGCCTGTCACGGGCAAATGCTGGGCACGAGCGTGAAGCAACGCCCTCGCTAACTGATCCAGACAGAGCGGGCTTGCCTCGTTCAGGTTCTCGCGCACAACCTGGTTCTATTCAAACCAGACGCTTGATTTTGGTTTAGCGCGCAACCTGGTTCTATTCGAACCAGACGCTTGATTTTGATTTTGCGCGCAACCTGGTTCTATTCAAACCAGACGCTTGATTTTGGTTTAGCGCGCAACCTGGTTCTATTCGAACCAGACGCGCTGACTAAGCGGCTTTCTATGCGGCTTCGCGATGTCCGGACGGCTGGGTGGGCTCAGCCATCCCAAAACCAATCTCTCCAGATGTCAGGTCGTCTTCCCCGCCATCACCGGCATAGGAATCGGCATCGAAAATCATGGCTTCGATTTCTTCAGTCGGGGCGACGAACACCACCAGGGGACCTATGGCCGCTGCAAAGGCGTTCATAAAACCTGGATCGAGGAATTGATCGAACACGCACGCCGCCTCTTGCTGCTACCTTTAACGAATTGGTAACAGAAGTTAAGCAGATGTGAATCATTTTGAAAAGCATTAAATCTAATTTTTTTAGATACTTCAGCCCAGCCAAGGCATCATTAACTTTCTTTTGTGTTCATGCTCCGAGATTTGATCCTGCTGCACAAGACTCTGGCCGATTTCGTCGAGACCCTCCAGCAAGGACTTTTTGCGGCCCGGGTCAATCTCGAAATGGTAAATTTTACCATCAGGGGCGGTTAAGGTCTGGGCGGCCAGATCAATTTCAAAGCGCGCATTTTGCCCGTTAGCCTGGTTCGTTAAGGCATCGACCTGAGCCGGATCCAGAACCAGTGGCAACACCCCGTTCTTGAAACAATTATTGAAAAAGATGTCAGCAAAAGATGCCGAGATGACGCATTCAATTCCATAATCCAGAAGCGCCCATGGCGCATGCTCGCGCGAGGAGCCGCAGCCAAAGTTGGGCCCAGCAATAAGGATTTTTGCGCCCGCAAAGGCTGGTTTGTTCAGCACGAAATCGGGATTTGGCGATCCATCCGGCAGGAAGCGCATATCAAAAAACAGACCGCGCGACAGGCCTGTGCGTTCAACCGTCGACAAAAACTGCTTGGGAATGATCTGGTCGGTGTCGATATTGGCCACAGGCAAAGGGGCTGCATGGGCGGCCAGGTTTGTAAATTTTTTCATCCGATGTCCCTATCCTGTCCAGAAATGATGCGTGCGAGCTTCTAGCGCTCATCGACCGTGACGCTAAATGAGCCGCCCGACTTTTCAATCGTAACCTTTTCGCTGTCCTGTGGTAGGATCTCGAGGCTGCCGTCGCCATCGCCGTCAAATTGGCCGGTAAAAACCGTCCCGTCCTTACCGGTACAACTTACCTCTTCAAGGGCACTCAATACCGCCCCCGATGCCGTGGTCAGCACCGGGCTGCAATTGAGGTCACCCTTGGCCTGCTCTTTTTTGAGCGCGGTAACGACAGTGGCGCGAAACTCGCCCAACACGCCAGCCATGATGGCTTTCAGCCAAGGGGCATCGTTGAGCCTGATCGTTTTAGCAGTGCCAGATTCAGGGTTTACCAGACCCTGCGTGGCACTTTCCTCAACAGCCAGCCGGGCAGCGTCCTTGCTGGCCGCAGGCGGGGGCGGGGCTTGCATGGTTCGAGGATTATCAACCACCTCAAAGGTTGGATTGATCTGGGCGGGCTCGGGCTTCAGGGCCTGATAGGCACCCAGGCCAAAAATGGTGGCACCGATTATGATCAGTGGCACAAAAATGCCTGAACCGGGTTGCTTTGCCATCGCGCCTAAACCTCAAATGCCGCTACGACGGGAACGTGGTCGCTGGGCTTTTCCCACGCACGCGCATCTTTGTGAATGGTGAAACTTTCCTTGATGAAGCGGGGCGCAAACTCAGCATTAGCCCAGATATGGTCAAGGCGGCGACCCCGATCATTCTTTGTCCAGTCAGGGGACCGGTAACTCCACCACGAAAATACTTTCTCGGGCGCAGGACAGGCTACGCGAGCCAGATCGACCAGCAGGCCACGTGCCAAAATGCGGCCCATCGCGTCGGTCTCAACCGGCGTATGACTGACAACATTGAGCAATTGCTTGTGGCCCCAGACATCATGTTCGCCAGGGGCCACATTCAAGTCACCCACCACCACCAGCGGATCGGTGCCTTTGCGGGCGGCATAATGGGCTTCCATGCGCTCAAGGAACGAGAGCTTATGATCAAACTTCGGATTGATCTGCGTATCGGGCTCGTCCCCGCCAGCAGGAACATAAAGATTGTGAATCGTGACGCCTGCAACTTTCACAGCTGCGACGCGTGCCTCTTCGTGGCGACAAAAGCCGGGCTCATCAACTTCTTCCAGCGGCAAGCGCGAAGCAATCGCCACACCATGCCACCCCTTCTGCCCGCGGATATGCAAATAGGGCAGGCCCATCTCGGTAAAGGCCGCAGAGGGAAACTCCCCGTTGCGGCACTTGATCTCCTGCAGGCACACAACATCAGGACGATGCTCTTCAACAAAGCGGCGGACCAGCCCCGCGCGCAGGCGGACCGAATTAATGTTCCAAGTGGCAACTGAAAGACGTGTCATCCTACTGGCTTAAGCGACTTGGGAGAAATGGGAAAGTGCGCTAAGCGGCAAAGTATGGGAAAGACACTTTATGACAAGATTTGGGATAACCACGTCGTCGGCACCCCCGAGGATGGTGTATCTCTCCTTTATATCGATTTGCATCTGATCCATGAGGTCACAACCCCGCAGGCGTTTGCGGGCCTGAAAGCGGCTGGCCGCAAGGTCCGGCGCCCGGATCTGACCCTGGCTGTGGCCGACCACAACACGCCGACAGAAAATCAGGCCGCTGGCGTGGATGCTGTCGCCGACCCCGAAGCCCGGCTGCAATTACAAACCCTCAGCGCCAATGTGGCCGAAAGCGGGATTGAGTTCTTTCCAATGGGCGAAATCCGCAATGGCATCGTCCATGTGGTGGGCCCCGAACAAGGCCGCACCCAACCTGGCATGACCATCGTATGCGGCGACAGCCATACCTCCACCCACGGTGCCTTTGGCGCGCTCGCCCATGGTATTGGGACCAGCGAAGTTGAACATGTCCTGGCGACCCAGACCTTGCGCGCGCGCAAGATGAAAAACATGGCCGTGGTAGTCGAAGGCACTTTGGCCCCGGGCGTTGGCGCTAAAGATATCGCTTTGGCCATTTGCGCCAGGATCGGCACGGCTGGCGGCACCGGCCATGTCATTGAATACCGGGGCTCTGCCATACGCGCGCTATCTGTCGAAGGGCGGATGACCTTGTGCAATATGGCGATTGAAGCCGGTGCCCGAGCGGGCCTCATAGCCCCTGATGACATAACCTTTGCCTATTTGAAGGGCCGCCCTTCCGCTCCCAAGGCAGGGGCCTGGGACCAGGCCGTCTCGATCTGGAAAACCCTGTTCACCGATGAGGATGGGGTGTTTGACCGCGTCATTGAAATTCGCGCTGAAAGCATCGCTCCCCTGGTGACTTGGGGCACAAGCCCAGAGCAAGTGGTGGCGATTGACGGGATTGCGCCCCACCCAGAGCATTTCAGCGATCCGGTCCAACGCGAAACCACGCGCCGGTCCCTCGCCTATATGGGCATAGAGGCCGGTCAAAAAATGACCGACCTTGCCATTCAGCGCGTCTTCATCGGCTCTTGCACCAATTCCCGCATCGAAGATTTGCGGGTGGTGGCAGAGCTTGTCCGGGGCAAGCAGGTGGCCGAGGGCGTACGTGCCATGATCGTGCCGGGCTCTGGCCTGGTCCGCCATCAGGCCGAGGACGAAGGCTTGGACGAAGTATTCCTCGCCGCAGGTTTTGAGTGGCGCGAACCGGGCTGTTCGATGTGCTTGGGCATGAACCCCGATCGTCTTGAGCCGTTTGAGCGCTGTGCCTCAACCTCGAACCGAAATTTTGAAGGCCGCCAAGGCCGTGATGGGCGCACCCACCTGGTCTCTCCTGCCATGGCAGCCGCCGCTGCCCTGACCGGTCGGTTGAGTGATGTCCGTGAGCTGCTAGCTGACCTGCCCCCCGGAAGTTCCCTCGCTTTGATGTAGAGTCTGCCCAACCTGTGCACTGCTACCCAGCACAGGGACAGATAACTGGAAAACTCTAATTTACCATCGCCCGAATTCAGGGGAGCACGTCACGCGCTAAATCTAAGATCAAGCACCAGCTGATCCACCCCTGGCTAAGCTGGTGCATTGAGCGACCCAGTTTTCCCGATAAACCCGCGCCCCAAAAGTCGGCAAGTTCTTGGACAACCAAGCCACTTGATCAATATTCATGGTGGCGATCTGGTAGAAATAATAAATGCCCTGATCATGCAACCAGGCCTTGTTCTTCGGACCCACCCCATCAATCAGCAATAGCTCGTCTGGATTGGAGCGGCGGCGGGATCGCGGTGGCGCTTTGCCAGCGCCTACCAGGGCAATCGCTTGTTCCAGGGCATCAGAAGATAGCCCGGCCAAGGGCGAAGGGGTGAAATATTCGTTGCTGATAGGCTTAGGCGGGGGCGGAGCTGGTGCAATCGCCTTTACTTTACGTTTTTCCACAGGCGGTGCAGCGACAGCCACGGGTTCGACCACGGGCTCAAGCACACGGACGGCAGCATCCTTCTTTCGTCCCCGTTTTTTAGGTTCAGAGGCTTCGATAGCGGCTATCGGCGCGAGCTCAACCGCTTCCACCAATCTGGTCATCGTCATTTGCCCGGGCATAGGCGGCGTTTCAACGCTGCCGCCAGGGTCGCGGCCTTCAAAGAACAACACACGGGCCTCGAGATATTTGTTGCGCCACTTCAGCGCAGCAATGTCTTCATCCACCCCTTCGCCTTCGCGCAGCCTGGCATTGGCTGCAGCCAGCTCGTCGGCGCGCGAGCGTAATTCTGCCAACTCAGCCTCCAGCGCGGCAGCCTTGCGTGCGTTGATCGCAACAGGAAGCGCAGAGCCCGCACCTGCAGTCATTTGGCGTTCCAGCTCGTCACGTTCTTCCTGCAGAGGACGCAATTCCTCAGACGATAATCCCTCGTCAGTTTTCGCATCGTAGAACCAATAGCCCAGAAAAAAGCCCAGCACCGCCGATACCAGCACGATCAGAACGCTTTGAGTTATCAAAAACATGGCCTTGGTCCTTGCCTTCCCGAAGGAGGGTGATTGGGTCGTTAGTTTGACCCGGTGAGTCTAAATTCGATCCGACGGTTTTGTTCTCTCAGAGGGCTGTCGGGTTGACCCGGCATATCCCCGTTACCATTGGGGAAATCATTCACCAGAGGCCGGGTTTCGCCATAGCCTTTGGCTGTGACCTGTTGGGCAGGCACACCCTTTGAAATCAGAAAGTCTCGGACTGTGTTCGCCCGTGTCTGAGACAAACGTTCATTAAGGGCGGCGGGGCCACCTGTATCGGTGTGGCCACCAATCTCGATCCTGAAGCTGCCACATTGGCGTGCGACGGCTGCAACGCGGTCGAGAACCTCTTGCCCACCCACCAAGGGGCTGTTGCCCTTTTCAAAGCGAATGGTGCCGCTTCTGCCAGCCTCTGCCAGACGGGTTTGGCAGCTCGCTTCTGCTGACTCTGGCGGCGTGGCAGCCGACCTATTGCTCGCAGGCACCGGCACACCCGGTTTGGCAGACAAAGGAGTGCGCGCCGCCGAAGAGCCGGGGTAAGTGAGGCCCTCGCAGTCAATTCTTGCATAAACGCCAGGTAGACCGATGCGATTGCGAACAGCGTTGACGACCGTCGAACAAACAGCTTTCGCGGTAGCCTCATCCACCGTCAATCCGCGAATAAGCAAGGCCTCGTCGAGGGTTTGCGCACGCACAAGAGAGTAACCTGCCCCATCCAGGCTTTGCTGGGCCAAAGAGCGCGTCTCTTCCTGCAAAACCATCATTTGCTGGTGGTGAATCAACCCAATAATCGCCAAACCCAGAGCACCAAGCACAAAGACCGACCAGCGATTCTTCCGATTAAGCATGCGATATCTGCCGTTTCAGTTCTGGAAGCCAAACGCTACGCGACAGTCAAGCACTGGCCGGACCTCGCGATCAAATCTTGTTACATACCCTCTGTTCAATATTGCCGAAAAGCAAGAGCACTCGCGTCTGGCGTGCAAAAACACAGCAATCTGCGGACTTGACTCTCCCATTGAGGCAATCCCGCGCTAAGAGAAAAACATGATCCAGGACGTAACAAGCCCGCAAAATAGTTTGGTCAAACTGGCCAAGTCGCTTGACCGCAAGAAAGCCCGGACCGAATCGGGCCTGTTCTTGGCCGAAGGTGCGCGCCATGTTGGAGAAGGCCTCGATCTCGGCTGGCACCTTGAAGCGCTCCTGTTTTCCCCGGCAGCCGAGGCGCGCCCTGCCGTGCAATCCCTCGTGCAACAAGCGTTGAAGACCGGTGCCCGTGTGGCCCGTGTGTCGGACCGGGTGCTTGAAGCGGTTGCCAAGCGCGATAATGCCCAGTCGGTTTTAGGTCTTTTCCGCCAGCGCTACACGCCTTTGGCCGAGTTAGCAGACGCCCCCTTAATCATCGCGCTCGAACGGATCCGGGATCCCGGCAATTTGGGAACCATCCTTAGAACCCTCGACTCAGTAGGCGGCGGCGGGCTTGTCTTGCTGGAAGAGTGTTGTGACCCATTTTCCGTCGAAGCCGTACGCGCCAGCATGGGCTCTATCTTTTCAGCGCCCGTCGCCAAATCCGGTTTCGCCGGCTTTGACATCTGGCGTCGTGCGCAGGGCTTCGTGATGGCAGGCACCTCGCTCAAAGGTTCGACCCGCCACACCGATACCGATTTTGGTACCAAAACAGTCCTTTTGATGGGCAACGAGCAATCGGGCATCCCAGACTCTTGGGCAGACGCCTGCGATGTTTTGGTTCGCCTGCCAATGGCGGGGCGGGCCGACAGCCTCAATCTGGCAATCGCCACAGCTGTCACAACCTACGAGATTTGGCGTCAACAAAGCTTCAAAGGGGCCCGTGACTGAATGGCACAAAAACCGCCACCGCCTGTGAAAGCAGCGCCAGCGCGCATGGCACCCGTCTTGCTGGGGGATGATTGGACTGATTATGCCCTGATCGATTCTGGCGATGGCCAAAAGCTGGAGCGCTTTGGCCCCTACACCTTTATCCGGCCGGATAGCCAGGCCCTGTGGCCACGGCGCTTGAGCGAGAAAGACTGGGCCTATGATGCTGCTTTTTCCGGTCAGGAAGGCGAGGAAATGGGGCGCTGGCGCTTTGTTCGGCGGGTGCCGGAGACGTGGCCGATTTCGTGGGGCGGGATTAGGTTTCACGCCCGCTGCACGCCCTTTCGCCATTTGGGCTTATTTCCCGAACAATCGGTTCATTGGCGCTGGTGCCGTGATCTGATTGCGGCACGCGTCAAACAAGACCCCAAAGCTCCACCCCCCAAGGTTCTAAACTTGTTTGGTTATACCGGCGTGGCCAGCCTTGTCTGCGCCCAAGCTGGCGCAAACGTCACCCATGTCGATGCCTCCAAAAAGGCAGTCGGCTATGCCCGCGAAAACCAAGCCCTGGCTGGCCTTGACGACCGGCCTATCCGATGGATCGTCGACGATGCGCTGAAATTTGTCGAACGCGAAATTCGGCGCGGGAACAAGTATCACGGCATCATTCTGGACCCGCCCAAGCATGGACGCGGACCGACCGGAGAAATCTGGAAACTCGAAGAGGGGTTGGAACGTCTTTTGACCGCCTGTGCGGAACTGTTGGAAGACGATGCCTTGTTTCTCGTGGCGACGGTCTATGCGGTCCGCCTGAGTTTCCTCGCTCTGGACAACGCCCTGGCCGCCGCACTCGGCAATCGAGCTGGCGCGCGCGAAGCCGGGGAAATGGCTATCCCGGAGCAAGGCTCCGGCCGCCTGTTGCCAACGGCCATTTTCGCGCGCTGGTCGAATTGGCCATGAGCTGCGAAAACGGACGCAATTCTGGGCGCGGTCACGGCGATGTTTCTGAATCGTTAACCGATACAGGCCAGTGAGATAGGTCGAAATGGATCTTTCTGCATCATGGCAGCCACACAGACCTCAAATGCAAAGCCCATGGCCATCGCTCTCAAGCATGCAGGCTTGAGTCTCGCGACGCTGTTTTTGGCGTTAGGGTTGGGCGCAGGAGCGATCCAGGCCTTTGGTAACGAACAAGATGCAGGCCCCAGCGCCGTCCTGGAAGTGCCGGCCTATAATCCGGCCTCGGCAAAGCCTGCCACGACCCGCATGGAGCCAAGGGTCGATCTGGTGACGCAAAGCATGACCATGGGCTGGTTGCCTTGGCGCTTGCCCAGTGGGGCGATGACGCCGTGGCTGCCCGGGACGCCGCCACCCAGTTCTCCCGGTGCCAGCGGTCAGCCCATTAGCGAGGCAGAGGCAATGCAGCTGGCAGAAGCGGCAAAGGCCAAGGGCGAGCCGGTTGTTACGGGGGCAGCCACGGCAGCCTCCGCAGAACAAATCCCCCCAGTTTCGGGTGCAGCGCGGATTATGGCCCCCTCTTTCGGGACTGCCACCAATGAAGGCGGTGTGCAGGTCTATCGCGGGCAAGGCGCAACCGCCTTAACCCAAGCCCCGGCCGCCGGCGTGCACCAGCAAGGCGCGGGCGGCTTGCTGCCGATCATCGGATCGGGCAATCGCACGGTTTATGATGTCTACCGCAAGCCCTTCTCCGAAACCGGGCGGCCAAAGGTCGCCCTGGTTATGGGCGGGCTTGGCCTGAACGCCCGCATTACCCAGCGCGCCATTGATGAACTGCCCGCCGAAGTAACCTTGTCCTTTGTGCCCTATGCTGAAAATCTCCAGGGGTGGATCAACAAGGCACGCGCCAAAGGGCATGAGGTTCTAATCGAGATTCCGATGGAACCGTTTGACTATCCCGACAATGATCCAGGTCCCCACACCCTTTTGACAACAGCTTCGGCTGAGGAGAACCAGCGCCGACTTGAATTCTTGTTGTCGCGTGCCAGCGGCTATTACGGGGTAACCAATTATCTGGGCGGCAAATTCGCGACCTCCAATGAGTCGAGCGCCGCCTTGATGCGGCTATTGCGTTCCCGCGGTTTGGCCTTCATCGCCGATGGCTCAGCTTCCCAACTCGACGCTGCCGCCGGTGCGGCAGGGCTTCGCAACGCACAAGCCGACCGGGTCATCGACCAAAGACCCTCCGGCGATGATATCTCCGCGCAACTGGGGGCTTTAGAAGCCATGGCTACCCAGCGCGGTGCAGCGCTCGGCTTTGGCGTGGCTTATAGTGTGACTATTGACCAAATTGCGCGTTGGGCGAAAGATGCAGCCCGTCGAGGGCTTATTCTAGCCCCGGCATCGGCGGTTACATCATGAGCAAAGACTCAATCCCGGCTCCACCGGAAGGCTATCGGCCAAATGTCGGCATTTTGTTGTTCGATATGCGGGGGCTGGTTTGGGTCGGCAAGCGTCGGGGCTTTAGTGGTCAACATGCTTGGCAAGCCCCCCAGGGCGGCATTGACCGCGACGAGGATGTCGAGACCGCAGCCTTGCGTGAACTGGGCGAAGAGACCGGCATTGGTCCAACCCTGGTTTCGGTCATCGGCCATACCTCCGACTGGCTGACCTATGACTTCCCGCAGGAAATGCAGCGCGGGAAGTTTCGCCGCAACAAAGGCCAGGCCCAAATCTGGTATGCCTTGCGTTTTTTGGGTTCAGACCGCGATGTGAAGCTCAATTCCCATAAGCAGGTTGAGTTTGACGCTTGGCGATGGGAACGGCTGGAAGCGCTTCCCGAACTGGTGGTACCGTTCAAGCGCAAGGTCTACGCACAGATTGTGCAAGACTTTGGCCATCTTGCTGCAGCCTAGATCGCGTCTCGTTTTTTTGAAAACGAGGTTGCGATCTAAATTTATGATTTAGGGCCAGTTTTACACCATTTTTCGATTCCGAAAAATGGTGAACGGCCCTAGCTTCTTATGGCATGACCGACGGGTCGAAAGAGACGGAGCGCGCAGGTGGAAAAGCCGATTTTGATGATTCATGGGGTTGGATGTGGCGGCGACGCCTGGTCGGTCATGGCCCCGCTGATGCAAGCCAGAGGCTGGACACCCTATACACCCACGCTCTATCCCCAGTTCCGGGTAAAAGAAAATCCAACCGGGCAACTCTCGAGCCTTGGCCTGCACGATTATGTACAAGCGGCAAAGGCCGAGGCCCTGGCTATCGAACGCTCAACCGGTGAAGAGCCCGTTTTAATGGGCCACTCCATGGGGGGCCTGATCGTCCAGAAACTGGCAGAGCAGGGCCTTGGCAAAGCCGCGATCCTGGTAACACCCGCCCAGCCGGTCGACTGCCAGGTCCAGGACCTGCGCGTCTTGTTCACCTTCGCCAATATCGCCCTCAAGGGTGATCCGAAACTCGCTTATAAAGTCTGGAAAACCGGCTTTCGATGGGGTGTTCTCAACCAGGTTGCGCCAGAGCGGCATAGCGAGATTTATGCTTCCGCCCTCTTTGATTCCGGTCAGGTCTACCAGCATCTCGCCAAGCCCGAGACAGACCCGCACCGCTGTGCCGTCATCAACGAATATTCGATCGAGTGCCCGATCCTCACCATCGGGGCAGTGCAAGATCGCGCGACCGTTATTGAGGCGGTGCGTAAAGTTGCTCAGAAATATGCCCGTATCGGGGGGGATTACCGCGAATATGACGGGGCAGCGCACTGGATCATCGATGAGCCCAAGACCAAAGCTGTTGCCAACGACATTTGCGAGTGGCTGGAAACAAAGGGTCTTTAGAGTCTAAAGCTGGGCCTTGGTGTGCTGAAACAAAGTCACTGCATGATCTGCAGAAAAAAGCGCAATTGCATGATTTCCGTAACCACGTGTTCACCTTGTTCACGGCACACTATCCAGACACGTAACTTTCTCCTGGATCCTGCCCGCTTATGGCCTACCAAGACGCAGCACTAACAGCCGAACCTGATCTCGATTTGGATTTGATCCGCGATTTCCTGATGCAAAATCCCGGCTTCGTGCGCGAAGACATAGAGCTCATCAACCGCATCGCGGCCGAACCGAGCAACGGGAACGTCATTGCGATTGCGGACCTCGCACGCGATCGTATGCTGCGCGAAACCCGTGCCGCCCGCTCCCGCTTTGCGTCGATCGTGGAGACGACACGCGCCAATTACGAAGCCCAGATCCGCGTACAGGAAGCCATTCTGGCGGTCCTGGACAGCCAGGACCCCGAAGATCTGAACGATCGCCTGTCCGGCCATGTAGCCTTTGCCCTGGCGGCAGATGTGTGCGTGTTGGCTGTTTCTGACTCCAATGCAGCCAGCCAAGCCCTCGACAAGGCAGGCTCTGCCATCGAACGCCTCGTGCCGACCCAGCAGCCGACCGTGCTTGGCCCGATCCCACGCCCACGGACCTGGCTCTATGGCGAGCGGAGCGAACTCGTCCACTCAGAAGCTTTGGCCCGTCTGGAATTTGGCCCGACCCGGCGCTTGGGCATTCTGGCCATCGCAAGCCGCGACATCGACGCCTTTAGGCCTGACCACGGCAGTGAACTGGTAACCTTCTTCGCGCGCGTTCTCGAACGTGTCCTGACGCGCTTTGCGGCTGACGGCTTGTTGTGAGCAAGCCGGTCCGTCAAACGGACTTGCCAAGCGACGCGGGCGAGGGCCTGGCACAGGCGCGTCTGGACTGGTTGCACTGGCTGAGGCACGAGCGCCGACTGGCAGAGCACACACTGGAAGCCTATCAACGCGATGCTGACACCTTTCTGGGTTTCCTCGTGCACCATCGCGGTGAAGACCTCACCCTCGCAAGTCTGCCGGAGCTGACCGCTTCGGACTTGCGCGCCTATCTGGCGCGGCGACGCCACGCCAATACCCCCTTTGGTGATCGCTCTGTGGCGCGCGCCCTGGCAGGAATAAGGTCACTCTTTTCCTTTCTGGACCGCCGACGGGGCCTTGCCAATACGAGCCTGGGCTTCGTTCGCGGCCCCAAAATCAAGCCGGCACTGCCACGCCCGGTCAGCAGCAAGGCTGCCTTTGACCTGCTGGATCTGGCCGAAGAGGCAGAAGAGCCCTGGATTGGAGCCCGCGATACTGCCGTGCTCACCCTGCTCTATGGCTGCGGGCTGCGCATTTCCGAAGCCCTGGGCCTGACTGGGGCCGAGTTTCCTCTGCCCTCAACCTTGCGCATTCTTGGTAAAGGTCAAAAAACACGTCTGGTGCCGACCCTGCCGGTCGCGCGCCAAGCAATAGCTGACTATGTTAAACTCTGCCCCTATGCGATTGCGCCCAACGGCCCCTTGTTTTTGGGCGCACGCGGTGGACCGCTTCGCGCCAGACTGATTCAAGCCAGCATGGCCAGATTGCGCGGACAATTGGGTCTCGGGGACTCCGCAACACCCCATGCCCTGCGACACGCCTTTGCCACCCATTTACTCCAGTCAGGCGGCGACCTGCGCGCCATCCAGGAACTGCTGGGCCACGCCTCTTTATCGACAACCCAGCGCTATATGGAAATCGACCCTGCTCACATGGTGGCGGTGTTTTCCAAAGCCCACCCGCGCGCCTAGAGCGGACCAGCTGTTGCTCCAATATTAGATAAACGCGCAACTTTGATCCCGTGGGATCAAAACGCGCGAGCAACGCCCGCTCTATCTCTATCCAATAGAGCGGACCAGCTGTTGCTCCAATATTAGATAAACGCGCAACTTTGATCCCGTGGGATCAAAACGCGCTTGCAACATCCTTGCATAGATGCCTGCCTGAAACTTGCACGGGCAAGTATGCCCTGTTTGCAGGCAGGAAAGGGACTGGCTGCATAAAATTTGGGCTAATTCTTGCTTAAAGTCCGAAGCGGCAGGCCGACACTTGCTCACAAGTGCTCAATTCCTGACGCTAGCTCTTGGATGGATGCTGGGCTGATCGTGAGCTCAAAATCTTAAACCTTGTGGGGAGCACGACGAACGTGACACGTATCGCAACACGCACACGACCGGAGCTTGGCTTTGAAGCGCTTGTCAGCGCAGGCCTGGCAGTCCTGGCAGCACTTATTTTCATACTGGCAACTGGCTTGGTCTCGCCTGCACATGCCCAGGATACCGCCAATGCCGTCGCCGCCGCTGCGGCACCCGCAGCCGAAGCAGCCCCTGCGGCAGCTAAACTGGTCGCGACCATGCCCGATAAAATAGTCGAAAAGGGCGACGTCACCTGGATGATGGTGTCGACCATTCTGGTGCTTTTGATGATCGTCCCAGGCCTTGCCTTGTTCTATGGCGGCCTGGTACGCGCGAAAAACATGCTGTCCATGCTGATGCAGGTCGCCACTGTCGTGGTGATCGGGATGGTCACCTGGATGATATGGGGCTACAGCTTGGCCTTTACATCGGGGGGAGAGCTGGACAGCTTTGTGGGTGGATTTGACCGCCTGTTCCTGAACGGTGCGGGCCTCGACAGCGATGGCAACCCGGTCCTGGTCGCCACCTTCTCGACTGGCGTCTATATCCCCGAGCTTGTGTTTGTGGTCTTTCAAATGACCTTCGCCGCCATTACCGCAGCTTTGGTCCTAGGTGGCGTCGCGGAGCGCATGAAGTTTGCCGCCGTCGTTGTGTTTGCTGTTCTTTGGCCTCTTCTGTCCTATTATCCCATGGCGCACATGGTTTGGTGGTGGCCTGGCCCTGACGGCCTTGCCGCTGCCTCGGCCCAGGGTGACAGCTTCACCACCGGCTTGATCTGGAGCTTTGGCGCTCTCGACTTTGCTGGCGGTACGGTGGTTCACATCAATGCCGGGATCGCCGCACTGGTTGGCTGTATTATTCTAGGTGCCCGTTCTGGCTACCGCAACGAACCCATGCCACCCCACTCCTTGGTCATGACCTTCATCGGGGCAGGCCTTCTGTGGGTGGGCTGGTTTGGCTTCAATGCAGGCTCAAACCTCGAATCCAACTATTATGCCGTCCTGGCAATGGCCAATACCTTCATCGCAACCGCTGCAGCTGGCCTGAGCTGGGTGATGTACGAATGGATCACTCGGAAGCGCCCATCCATGCTGGGCATGGCGTCGGGCATTGTGGCAGGCCTCGTGGCCGTGACCCCTGCCGCAGGTTTTGCCGGGCCCATGGGGGCGCTAATCCTGGGCCTTGTTGTCTCGCCAGCCTGTATCTTCTTCTGCTCGGCCGTAAAATCGGCACTGAAGTACGATGACAGCCTGGACGCTTTCGGCATCCACGGCATCGGCGGCATCATCGGTGCCATCGGCACTGGCATTGTGGTTTCCCCCGCTCTGGGTGGCGCAGGCATTGTCGATTACACCAAGTGCTTCGACGAAGCTGGCAAAATCCTCGCCGTCTGCCCGGCGCTGCCCTATGATATGACCACACAAGTCATTGCACAGCTGAAAGGCGTGCTGGTCACAGTCGCTTGGTCAGGTGTGGCTTCTGCCATCGTCTTCTTCATCATCAAATACACAATCGGCCTCAAAGCCTCGGTCGATGATCAAGAAGAAGGCCTCGACATTGCCGAACATGGCGAGCGCGCTTACCACCTCTAAAGCCCGCTTCGCCTTGCGATCACAAAGGGCCAGCGTCGCGCTGGCCCTTTTTTGTGACTAATCGTCCAACCGACGAATCGCCAGAATAGCGCCATAGCTGGCACCAATCCGGTCGACGGCGGCGGCCAGGGGCTCATGCGCAACGGCCATATGATAACCATTGGCGTGCAGGATATGGGTCGGATCGGTCATCACGGCGACATGGCCCTTCCAGCAGACAATGTCGCCCCGCTCCAGGCCCTGAAGGCTGTGGTCGAAGGCAATTGCGCGGCCAATCTCGCGCTGCATATAGGAATCGCGCGGCAAGACGATACCGGCAGCCTTGAAGGCCGTCTGGATCAGGCCCGAACAATCAATCCCCAAACTCTCGACCCCGCCCCATTGATAGGGCGCGTGCAGGAATTGTTCGGCGATCGCAACAGGGTCTTCTGCCTGCTCGGCCAAAGGTGCCAGATGGGCCCCGTAAATCCAGCCAGCACGCTCCACCGCGACAAAACCGTTTTCCCGCTCTGAACCCAAAGTCACTTGCGCCCCGAGGCTCAAAAGAAAGTGCGGGGCCGCCCGCGCGCTCGGCCCTGAAAAGGCATAGGTGCGCAGAACTTTGATTTTGTGCGTCGTTGGTAAGACAGGAGCCGACAAGGCGGCCATGTCAAACCAGCCAACATAACCGTCGCTTTGCATCTGGCCCCAACCGAAACCACCGCGTTCCTCATAAATATCGATGACATCGCCATGAAGCGCCTGGCTCAATTGTTCGCCATCAGGCTCGGGCACTGCGCGCAAGGGGGCCACACCTGCACTGACCTGATAGGGAACCGGATCGACAAAACGGGCTGATTCTACCAGTCCCCTTAGCTTCGTGGCAGCCAGATCACGTCGGTAGGGGTATAGATTAGGGTCCAGCATATCCAGCCCCCATCACGCCTGCTTTTGGCGTGCAACCCACTCGTTAGCTGCGTCAACCGGGGGTGCGCGACTGACTTGGGTGATCTCGGCAATATGGCGCGCAATGGAGGTGGCATAAGCGGACAGACGTTGCGCGCCGGCTTGGGTTCCAACCACAAAAACATTGCGCCGGTCGGCAAGGTCAGGCCGACGATCAACCAGGCCACCCTCCTGGAGCGTATCTATAGCCCGCACGATGGCCGGCTTGCGTACCCCGAGACGCTGGGCCAATGCCCGAACCGTGTGCGGCCCTGCCTCGAGATAGACCGTTAGCATCAAGGCAGTCTGCCGGGCGGTCAGGTCCGGCCCATCGGATTGTACAGAGCGGGATGTGACGTCAAGCCACAAACCGAGCGCTTGCTTTTCAAGTCCGGCAAACTGATCCAACTTCGACCCCTAAAGCTTTGGCCCCTGTGGCCTTACCATCGCGCCCTTAGGTGAATCGATTTGCTCTTTGGGGAAAGAGTCCGTGTGGACTCAATTGCTTGCCAGAATCTCTAAGTCGAGTCCTTTATGGATTTAGCCGAATCTTTTCCGTAGCATGGCCTCGATTGTGCGCACTGCATGAACTTCGCCGCCCTGGGGCCGGCCGGGCTTTTCCTTCGGATTCCAGCAATAGACATCAAAGTGCGCCCAGATGGGCTTGTGGTCTTTCACAGGAACAAACTTCGATAGGAACAGCGCCCCATTGATCGCCCCGGCAAAGGGACCACCGGAGTTCTTTATGTCCGCAATCGTACTGTCGAGATCATCCTCATAAGGACGCCATAAGGGCATCCGCCACAAATGGTCTCCTGTCCGGCCAGCTGCTTCGGTTAAATCGGCGGCCAAGTCGTCGTCCTCGGTGAAGAACGGGGGCAATTCCGGCCCCAAAGCAACACGGGCAGCTCCGGTTAGCGTCGCCAGATCGAGGATCATGGCATTACCGTCCTCGCTGGCCCGAGTAACCGCATCAGCCAAGATGAGCCGACCCTCCGCATCAGTATTGTCAATCTCGACGCTTAACCCGTTACGCGCGCGGATCACATCACTGGGCCGGAACGCGTTACCATCCATCGCATTTTCAACAATCGGCAAATAAACCGACAGGCGCACATCAAGGCGGGCCCCGGCGAGCGCCGAGAACAAAGCCAGCGCACAGGCCGCCCCGCCCATGTCTTTCTTCATCAGCGCCATACCGGCACCGGGCTTGAGATTGAGCCCGCCGGTATCAAACGTGACCCCCTTGCCGACCAGTGCCAGGGGATAGGCACCGGGACGGCCAATGCGCAAAATCACCAGGCGTGGCTCCTGGGCGGCACCCCTGCCAACAGCATGAATCAACGGATAGTTTTGCGCCAATAGATCACCACCCCGGATCACCTCGATCTCTGCGCCATGGCTCTCACCCAGGCCAACCGCCGCCGCCTCTAAGGCATCGGGGCCCATATCATTGGGTGGCGTATTGACAAGGTCACGACCAAAGGTGACAGCAGCCACAGTTCGACTGGCAGCCTCTACATCGCTACCAGCAGGTGCAATCAAACGGGCGGAACGCTGCTCCTTGCGCTTGTAGCGATCAAAGACATAGGCTCCCAAAAGATAGGCCACTAAAATGGCGTGGCCCTGTTCCTTCCCAAGCGGGGAGACAAGGCGATAATCACCCGCCGGCAGCCTGCTAGCCAGCGCGCCATAGACCGACGTGTCTGTTCCCCCCCCAAGTCCGAACAGGACACGCTCCAATGTACCATCCGGGGATGGAACCAGGAGCACCCGTCCAGCTTGGGCGCGGAAATCATGTTGGCCGGCGAGCGCGGCCTGCGCACTGGACTTGCCGTCAAGATAGGCGGGCCATTCAGCCGTTGAAATGGCGTGGATAGGAATGAATGAGGCGGCGTCTTGGGGAGCAATATTGGCGTGCATAGGATGTCTTTAGGCCGATCTTTATCTGGTGAAAAGCGCTTAAGGCTTAGACCAACAGGGATGCTTTGAAGGTTTGTTAACAAAGATTGACGAAAGATTGGCATCCGTGATTCGTAAGGTTCTCACCATGTTGTTCCCCTTCCCAACCCGTCGACTGCCAGTCGCCGCTTTGAGCGTCAGCTTGGGTCTGATCTGCCTGTGCGCGCCTTCAGCCCAAGCTTTGCCCTTCTTCGGGAAAAAGACCGAAGCAACAACCAAAGCGCCCGCCGCTAAAGGGATAGCGCGAACACAAGCCCCTAAAGTCTCGATTGTTGAGGGCCCAGCAACCCCGGCTCCAAGCGCAGAACAGATGGCTAGCGCCAAACCGGCCACGGCCAAGGAGCGCCAGGCAGCGCGCAGCCTCGACCTCATCAATCAATCGAGCTTTTGGCTGAGCGAACTTGAGAAAAATCCAGCCGATGCTGAGGCCGCGCTGGAAGGCTCCATTGCGCTTCGCAGAATAGGCTCGTCAGAGCGGGCAGTTCAGCTTGCTGCCATGGGGTTGCAGGTCAAAGGTGAAAGTCCACAATTATGGAGCGCCTTGGCCCTGGGCCTTGTTGCCGGCGGTGAAAATGAATCTGCCGTTCAAGCCCTGCAAAAAGCCGCCGCTCTTAGCCCGAAAGATCCCGCCCTGCACTCCGCCCTTGGGGTTGTCTATGATCGCCTGGAGCGCGCCGATCTTGCCGCAAGCGCCTATGAGGCAGCCCTTAGACTGGCACCCGATGATGCCGCCATTCTCAGCAATTACGGGCTTTCCATGGCGATGGCAGGAGATTTGAAAAAGGCTGAGGACATGTTGCGACGCGCCAACCAAAACCCGCTGGCACCACCCCAAGCCCGTCAGAATCTTGCGCTGGTTGTCGGCCTGCAAGGCCGCTTTGACGAAAGCGAGCGCTTGGCAAGCCGCGATCTGCCACCCGCCGTGGCATCAGAAAATGTTGCTTACCTCAAAGCCATGCTCAATGGTGGTGAAAACCGCTGGACGCAATTGCGCCAGGAAAAGACAAACTAGATCGCGTCTCGTTTTCTTGAAAACGAGGTTGCGATCTAAATTTATGATGTAGGGCCAGTTTTACACCATTTTTCGATTCCGAAAAATGGTGAACGGCCCTAGAGCATAAACTTATCCACTCTATCTGATCGAGATAGAGTGGGCGTTGCCCCGGGCTAAAAGCCCCTTCCCCGACGATAGAAGTCGCTTCTTCTGCCGCGTGCGGTGGCCTGGAACTAAGCCATAAAGCCCAGATTTGGCCTGGCGAAATTCCTCAGATTTGGGAAAATCACAGCCAAGTCTGTGTTCGAAACCCCAAACCAGGTCCCCAATGTTGCAGCATACTGATCCACCGAGGTGGTTGGAATAAGGGCGTTGCCGGTCTGATCGGGGTTGCGGAACGTACCCAGATCGCTGCCGACAGTCGGGAACTGGCCATACATATCACCGCCATTGACCGCGCCGCCCATCACCAGATGGTGCCCCCCCCAGGCATGGTCCGTGCCGTCGCCATTGGTGTTGAAGGTCCGCGAGAAGTCGGATCCGGTGAAGGTTGTCACAGCACTGCGCATGTCCACGCCACCGATATTGGCCAGGGTCGCATCAAATGTGGCCATCGCGGTGGCCAGCTTACTGAGATTGTTGGGCTGGTCTTTGTTCTGGAAGTCATGGCTATCGTGCCCGCCAACAGCCACGAAGAAGACCTGGCGGCGTAGGCCGAGGGCAGGGGCGGCCGCGATCATGCGGGCAACCGTCTGCAACTGCACCGACAAAGAGTTTGTTTCAATCACATTGGTGAGTGGATTTCGATAGGTTGGCGGGGGCGGAATGGCTGTCACCAAGGCACCCGTCGCGGCTGTGTTCAACGTGACCGAGGCATCGAGCGAGCGACCAACAATCGTCGCATGGTCAGAACCCATATTGCCTACAAAGCCCGTATCGCGAATGATTTCCCGCATCTTCGCGGGGCCCTGGTTTGAACCAAACAAAGTGGTTCCGCCAACCGCGGTCACGGCAACAGCGGGCGTCGCGCCCGTTGCGACCTGATATTGCACAACCGTACGCCCAGACAGGAACACTGTGTTACCTGCAGTCGACATCGCCGTATACAAACTATTGGCACCATTGCCCGACGCCATCAGATCGCCGAACTGGCCACCCCAGCCGGTACGAACGCCTTCGGTGAGACCTGCCTGCCACACAGCCTGCTGGTCATTGTGGGAGAATAGATTGGCAGGCAGCTTCTTGGAGCGCGCCTGATATTGTGTCTTTGTCACAGGCTCCACGAGGGAGCCGACATTGGCGATCACCGCAAGACGCCTTGCGGTATAGACCGGCAAAAGCGGTGCCAGCATCGGATGGAAGCCGAAGGTACGCGCCGTGGCATTCGTCCCCGCCGGAATGGCCTGGGCTGTCCTTGTCGTGAACGGTAAGATGCCGCCCCAGGCTTCAGGCGTCAGGGCACCAACCGTCCGCCCGGTGACGGGGGAGGTTGAACCCACGGACGCAGCCGCTGTTCCAGCGGGCATGAGCGCAATCGGGTCAGACCCGGTGTTGCGCGCTGCCCAATAGCGGTTCCAGGAGTCGGTATCGGAAGCAAGGACCGTGTTGTTCGAATCGTTTCCACCCAATTGAAAGATACAGACAAGCGCTTTATATCCCCCGGCGCTTTGACTGGCAGCGGAGTTAAAGGCGGCCAACTGCAAACCAAAGGCGGTTGCTACCGGTGCAGCAATCCCGACCGCACCGGTTGTTGCTATAAATTGGCGACGTGTATGACGTAGATCTTTCATGGCCACCCCCTTAGCGCTGCAAGATATAATCAGGAGAAACAACAGTCAGAAAGACCGCCAACTTCGATCGGTTCAACAAAGCCGCATCGATTTGCGCCTGCGTGGTGGTGGCGCTCGAAGGAATGGTGACCGCCGTGACCGCATCTATGATTTGCTGACGCCTAGCGGTCGTCATATTGCCATAGGTGAGGAGATAATTGACCCGGTCAACCAGAGCAGCAGGATCGGCTGCAACCGCCATTTCCTTCGTATAGACGAGCTTGACATCATTGCCGGTCCCGATGCCGGTGTTAACTGTGGTCTGCATCGTGTTCATATAGCCAGCTACAGTCACTTCGTTAACGATCTGCAGTTCTGGGGCCACCAGTCCCAGAGTGCCGGTCTTGGTGTTTGGTGGGGTGTAGCCTGGACGGAAAAAATTGAACACAGACGGTGAAGCCATGGGTGATTGGCCCAGCGACGTGGAGGCACTGGTTGAACCCACCGGCCACAGACCGTTGGTCGAAGTCGCGTTCATGGCGCGCATCAGGGCGGTCATACGAATAACCGGCTCCCGCAGCTTTCCGAAATTGGCGTCACCCGCCGCAGCCATATTGCGGGCTTCACTGTCGAGCAAAACGGCGCGCACAACAGCGGCCATATCGCCCCGCACGCCCGAGCCATTGTTGTTGAAGACGTTCGCCACCCGGCTTACATAGGCCGGGCTCGGGTTGGACGTTACCAAACGCTGGATCATTTGCTGCCCGATGAAGGGACCCACATTTGGATGATTGAAAATGGCATCAAGCGCGATCTTTAAATCACCAGCCGGATTTGGCGTGGTTGTCGCGGGAATGACCGTGCCCAGAACGCGCTTCTCCGATATCGAATGGAAGGCCGGATAGGCAATCATCGGGGTCACAAAAGACGCATCATTGCGGCCACCACCGGCAAACGTGTTGTTGGTTGGCGTTGTGGCCGACCAGCTGAAGCCCGTAAAGACTTTGGCGAGGTTTGAGATGTCCTCCGCCGTGTAAGACGGGATCGGATCACCTGCGCTATCGAGCTTTCTTGTTCCGTCATTATTGAGCTCGAACACGCCAATCGACATAAGCTGCATCACTTCACGGGCGAAGTTCTCGTCCGGTGAACGACCCGTAGCAAGGTCTTCCTTCTGGTTCGCAATATGGGTCAGATAGACACCCATCATCGGATGCAGCGCCACATCTTCCAGAAGCTTGCGGTAATTGCCAAAGGCGTTGCGTCCCAGCATATCATAATAGGACCCGAGGCCGCGCACGTTGATTGCCGGATCGGCAAATGAAATCACGAAGATTTGCGACAAGGCAAACTTGGTGCGCTGGCGCAACTGATCGGGCGCGGTAACCGCCTCGCGCCAGAAATATTCGTAGAAATTCGTTGCGCTGACATCGGCTGTCGGATTGGGCACGCCAGGCGCGGGCGGATTTCGCAACTGGTCCCGGCGTGCGTTGAGATAATCCAAGGCGAGCGCGCCTTCCGGTAGGGCTTGCTGCGCGCTGATCCAGGCCGAGAAAGTCGTATCCCGGGCTGCCTCGATCTCAGCCTCTGTGGGTCCAAAGGTAGACTGGATCAGGAAGCGCGAAGCCTCTGCAGCCGTCGCACGCGGGGCCACAACAGGCGGGCTTGGGGCCGCGGGAGAAGACCCGCCACCCCCGCCGCAGGCTGAAACCATCCCCAATACCAACGCAGCGCCGGCAAACCTGATCCAACGATTTTCCATAACCCACTCCGCCTCAAGAAGCGTCTCGCGCTGACCGATATCACGCTCTCCTGCCTCGTGTTACCATAAAGTCCTTTAGAGGATAAGAGAATAAAAAATCTCTAATCGGTTGGCAAATTTTTACTCAAAGCCCATGATTCCAGACAGAAAGTTTCAGGAAACGGACAGGGTTCCCGGCACCCTATCTCAACAAGCGGATCTCACGGACCTGCCGGCGACCTTGGTTACGCTCCAATTGCACGATCACATCAACCACACTGCGCACATAAGCCAAGATATCGGCATGGGTCATCGCCGTACCCGTTTGCAGGGCCATCAGGGCCAGTTGCTCGAGCGCCCCATCGGGCGTGTCGGCATGGAGGGTGGTCACAGATCCGGGGTGACCGGTATTGATGGCCCGCAGGAAGGTGAAAGCCTCCTTGCCGCGCAACTCTCCCACAATGATCCGGTCTGGACGCATGCGCAGCGCAGATTGCAAAAGATCATCGACATCGACACGGGCCTCGCCAGTTTGACCCTTGACCGCCACCAGACCGACGGCGTTTTCATGAACGAGCCGGATTTCAGCAGCGTCTTCAATCACGATCAAGCGCTCGTCGAGACTGACTTCTTTCAAAAGGGCATTGAGAAAAGTTGTCTTGCCCGTCCCCGTCCCGCCGGAGACAACAATATTACGCTTCTGCCGGACAGCCAGCCTCAAGAAGGCCGTCACATCTCCTTTTGCAAGGCTGGCTTTCAATTCCTTGTCGGGGTCAAAAGAGGCTTTCGTTCCCCCTGCACCAACAATGTGGGATAACGCACCAGCGGAGACATAATCATCGAGAGTGAGATCAGTCAGCACATGCTTGCGTATGGCCAGGGCAACCTCGCCCCGGGTTGCCGGTGGCAGCACAATCTGGATCCGCTCCCCACTCGGTAGGCTGGCCGATAACAAGGGATGCTCACGGCTGATCCCTTGCTTGGAAATCCGTGCGATCTGGGAAGCAAGGCGGGTCAGATTGATTTGGGTTACATCGGGCGCTTCATGACGCACAATACCCCCGGTGACACTCTCAACCCAGACTTCGCCTGGCCGGTTGACCAGAATATCTGTGACGTCAGGTCGGCTCAACCAGCCCGAGAGCGGCTCAAGAAAGGCGGAGAGATAGACGCCCCCCAACACTTGCGGCGTACCATGTGGCCCACTCACGGCCGGTTCCCGGAAGGCGCATCAACCGCAGGGGTGCCACCCGCCGCCGGCGAGACCGGGTTCAGGGAGAAATCCAGGTCACGTGCGACAAAGACCTGAATGGCCGTCCCTTGCTTGACCGTTACGGTCGGCTTGATCGCTTCGCCTGCCGAGACAGCCCCTGGAATTGTCTGGGCCGTGCCAATGACCAATTGGTTGGAACTGGTGTTGTTTAAGGCCGCACTGATTGCCGTCGACAATAGGCCCGGGCCATAACGCTGGAAATAATGGCGATCGACTTTCCCATCGAGGCCGGCCCGTCCCAGCGGGTCAGTTCCCGGCGATGCAAGCTGGATCGAAACACCATCGGGACGCAAAAGACGCGTCCAAACCACAAAGGCTCGCGACTGGCCCAATGCCACTTCGGAACGATATTGCCCAACCAGGCGAGAGCCCCGCGGAATCAAAACCCGCGTCCCGTCAAAACTTAACACATCGCGGCTAACCACAGCCCGCACAAACCCCGGAAGATCCGAATTGATGGCGGTTTCCAGAACAGCCGCAATCAAAGCCCCCTGCGGTACCGTCGTCTTCGGATTTCGCAAGGTCCCGGCGCGTGCGGCAGGAACATCTCCTGAACTGACGCGTGCGGCAAAGACATCATTGTCGCCCCCGCCACCGCCTCCAACATTTGCTGAATTGGCTGTGGCCTCCCCCGCTGCGCCGGCGGGCACCAGGTCGACGATCAAGGCAGGAGAGCGCATGCGCTGGGTCAAATCCGCCCCTGTCCGCCCGGGTGGTGGTGGCGGCGGAGGTGGCAGCACAGGCAGTGGACGATAGACATCGCGGGCCGGCGGCGGGGGCGGGGGCGGGGGTGCAGGAGTCCAGGGCTGGGCTGGAACCACCTCATTTGCCGCAGGATTTTCAGGCACCATCGGCTGGGCAGGCATCATTGCCGGTGCTGTCTGGGCAAACAGGCTCGGCGGTTCTGGTATCGTCTGGCCAAGACTGCCGTCATTTTTTGCGTCGCGCGTCGGGGTCAAATCCCCTACTCCCGCGCGCTTTTGTGCCGAAACCATCGTGGTGAAAACAATGGTGCCAAGGGCAAGGGCACCAACGAGCCCTGCAATCATCACCCACGGACGGTCTGGATAGGCGACAGCAGGTGCCCCATTCACAAACAGTTCCGACGCAGCCTCCTCAGGAGCCGGCTCTGCCGCGCGGGGACCCTGGGCCTTGGGATTAATGGGCCCGGGCGAGGCGAAGCGGGTTGGGCTCATGGCGTCGACCCCTTTGGCGCGCCCAGGCCGAACCAACCTCGCGACTTGGACTTGGTCCGGACCGAGGGTCGCATCGAGGGTGCATCGGGGCCAGGATCAGGCTCCCGCCAAACATCATTGCTGACAATGGTTTGGTCGGGTCCATTGCGCAGAATGAAGGCCGGGCCGACCCGCTCGACCACCATGACATTGCCGCGCATGATGAAATTGACCAGGGATTCAGATCCGTCCGCGCCTAAAGCGAAAACGGCCGGGGTCGCCGCGCCCGTCGGCCATTCAAGATAGGTTCGCTGGCCATCGTCAAATATGCGGGACGGCACATTGCGCGGGCTGCCGGAGACCGAATAATTCTGGTTCGAACTCGCTGGCATCTGAGGCACCAAATCCTTCGGCTCGGTTGCAACTGGTTCGGGCGGATAGATAAATTTCACACGATAGATGATCGTTGGATCACCAGGCCCTGTCGGCTCTTGCGCGCTCAGCTGGAAGGTGTAGCGATGCCTCGATGTAATCACCGACATATTGGTCGCCGCGTCAAACTCGATCGGCTTCACAAACAGCGTATCGGCGCGTCGATTGGGCGTGACCTGCCAGGCGAGCGAGTCACCGATCGAGACATTTTCAATGCGTTCGTCAGCCCCGAACTCGATCATCATCTGGTAGCCATAATGACCCCGCAGCGAGACGACGCTATCTTCTTTGAACAAAACCGTCTGAACGCGGGGATCCACGGCCCCGGGAATTGGCACCTCGCGCATTTGGGCATGCACCCGCCCAGCACCCATCAGCGTCGCGAGAAACACGACGGCCAAACAAAGATTCCAATGTGGCTTGAAGGGCGTCATTGGGCCGGGAACTCCTCGCCATTGGGATTACCCGATTTGGATTGGGGCTGTGCGCCTGGAGTGGCTGGCGCAGCAGGCTGCACACCTGGCGTATCCGGCATCGTGCCCGTCACCGCTGCGCCCGGGACAGGAAGGGTCGTCACACCCGTTGTCGGGGCCGGCATCATCGGGGGCGGGGCAGCAGGGATCGCCACAGGTTGGGTTGTTTCCCCATCGCGCCGGTAACTGGAAATCTGGAAACCAAGTGGATTGAGATAGCGGTCCTGCTCGGCAATTGGCTTGCCCGAAAAACTATAGACAACCGATGCCACCCAGGGCTGGCGCATGCCCGGCCCGCCGCCAGCTTCGGAGCGCTCGGTATCGAAGCGGATCATGGCCGAACGCGGGCCCAAAATGGTCACGCTTTTCACGGTGACCTGGATACGTGTATTCGGGCTGACCCGGCTTTGAATGCCGTTTGGATTGGACCTGTCCCAATCGCGCAAATATTCGGTCTCCGCAGCACCCTGTGACCAGGCCAGTGTCTTGCGGTATTGCTCCTTGTAGTCGGCGGCATCAAAGGTTTCCCGCGCCAACACATATTGCACCACAAAAGATTGGGCGACTGCTTCGGTCTCGCTCAAATTGCCGAGATCAACACCGCGCGTAGTCTGCACATAGCCGGTCTCGCGATCCACCGTAATCGTATAGGGCATGGTTTGCTTCAGCGGCACCAGCACAACCAGGGCGACAGCCTGAATGGCCGCAATCCCAACCGCGATACCAGCAACAATCCAAGCCGTGCGCTGCGACCGTCGCAGGCTGGCATGGGTGTCCTGCGCCCAGGTGCTGGCCGCCTCGTAATACTGCGCACGGGCCGCAAGGCCATTGGGCGCAACGCCAGGTTTAAGATTGGTCGGATCAGCTTGCGGGCCGGTCATGGTGCTTTTCCAGTTGCCGATAGGCTTAGTTTTGAAGGGGGTTGGGTAAACAGGCTTTCGCGGGATCGAGTGGGTCGGGTTGGATTATTGCGCTTGCGACCATTTTGACCCAAACGGACCGAATAATCGCTTCCCAAGCCGTCACCGCCGCCGCCTGCAACCAGTTCGGTGCGTCGATCAAACGTGGTTGAGGCTTGTGGGCCAGCGCCTGAAACTGCTGCGGCCAAGCGGTCATCGCGCCGATCAGAGCCCGGACCGGCAGCACCAGCCGATACAAGAGCGGCAAGACGAGACGCGCGGCTGGCTTCGGTTTGGACATCCGCCCCGCCTTCACGCCCTATACCAACCTCATTGACCATGACAGGCTCCCGCTCTCGGGCTTTAACGTCGGGCAAACGGAACCCCGCAACCAGCCGCGTGCACAGACCAATCACACTGCCAAAGACAGCGGTAAACGTCAGAATAATTACCATCACGGTCAAAATCGGCTGCAGGTCATAGCGGTTCTCAGTCCGTGCAATAGCCAGGCCCTGCAAGCTGGGCTCCAGCGACGCCAAAAGGCCAGCCATAAAGACAATTGTTGCCAAAGGTACAAGCGCAAAACCCAAGGCCGTGCGCAGCCAACCTTCAAAAAACCCCTTGGTGCTTTCAAACAACAAAAGACCTACAAAGAAGGGTCCGATGGCCAATAACAGGCCCAGCATCAGCTTGGCCAGGATCAACAACCCCAATGTCGACACCAACAAGGTGATGGCCGAGAGCCAAAGAGCCGTCGCCCCAAAGGCTGGCCCGCCCTGCAGTGCAGAACGCATCTGGATCACGGGTGCCAGACCTTTCAGGCTCTCTGGATCGGTACCAGGCGCGGCCTGCAAGACAAAACTGCCCGCATTCAGCGTCGCTCCGGCCACATTGGGCCCCTGGCCTGGCAGATCACTGACCAAAGCCATCGCGCTGGCCGACTGGGTCAATTGGTCAAATGTATATTGCAGCCGCGCAAAAATATCCGCCGGCCCCGGGGCCTGGGGCATTGGCATCGTCGCCAACACACTGTTTGCAATTTCGGCAGGGCCGTCAAACAACAAAGAGAATACGAGACTTTGGTAGCTGGCCCAGGACGTGGTCAACATCACCACGGCACCGAGTTTAATAGCAATCATGGGCAGATCGCCAACGCGCAAATCGGTCCTGCCCGTCAGGAGACGAAAGCCCAGTAACGCCACATAGATGGTCAGAAGAACCGTGACAACCGCACCCAGCGTGGAGCCCGGCCCAAAGAAAGCATTATAGCCACCCTGCACCCCCTCTCGGATGTTGCAGTCAACCGTATCAAGGAGGCCGCGGACCAACCCTAAGTCAGCACGCGGGGCTGCACATTGACCAATCATTGCCGTCCCCCCCTGCTGGTATCGCGCGACTGATTGACGCTCGCGGTCAAAAGCGGCAGCCAGATGGCTGGATCATCGCCATGTTCGGCCCGCAGGGCATCGAGGCGGCGCACCGTCGATTCCCGCCCCGACAGAACGGTCAGGATATCGGGCATACCATCAAGATTCAGGCGGGCAACCAAGCTGTCCGTGCCATGCTTGATCACAAAGCAACGTGACGTATCGGGCAGGGCGCGGATCAGGTCCAACTCGTGCAAGGTCAAACCGAAGCCACGACAATATTCGTCTTCCTGCGCCTTAGGATTGGGCATGAAAATCTGTGTCGCCGCCTGCTCGATAATGGCGGAGGCAATCTGGCTCGACAAAGCGTCCGAGGCGCTTTGGGTGGCAAAGCCCACAATACCGTTGCGCTTGCGAATGGTCTTTTCCCAATCCCGAATTCGGGCCACGAAAACAGGATCATCCAAGGCCTTCCAGCCTTCATCGACAACTAAAATAGCAGGTGTGCCGTCGAGACGTTGCTCCACGCAATGGAACAAATACATCATGGCAGGCGTCCGCAAAGCCGGATCGTCCAGGATCGAGGTCATGTCCACGCCCAGTGTGCGGGTCGACAAATCGAGGCGGTCTTCCTCATTATCAAACAACCAGGCGCGCGCGCCATCATGGATCCAAGGCTCCAACCGCGAGGCAAGGTCACCAGGCACAGGCCGGCGCACGCCGGCTAGCAATTCGCCAACATAGCGCAAGCGACGATATTGGGGGGCCTGGTCAAAATTGGCGGCAACCGCGTCTGCGATCTGGGCCTGTTCATCAATGGTGAGTTTGTCCCCATCCACACTGACCAGACGCGACAGCCATTCGGTCACAAACACCCGGTTGGCCGGGGTATCGGGCAGCGACAAGGGATTGAGACCCGACGGATTGCCATGGCGCAGGGTCTCATAGCGGCCACCAATGGCGCGAATGAAAATCTCAGCGCCGCGGTCTTTGTCAAACAACACAATGCGGGGGTCAAACTTGCGCGCCTGGGTCAAAAGGAAGTTCAACACCACCGTCTTGCCAGAGCCTGATGGCCCGATAATGGTAAAATTGCCCAGATCATTCTTGTGGAAGTTGAAGAAATAGGGCGTTGCCGAAGTTGTTTCCAATACGGTCACGGCCTGGCCCCAGACGTTATGGTCTTCCTGGCCAATGGGGAAATTGTGGAAACTTGCCAGACCGGCAAAATTGCCCGTCGAGACCAAAGCGCGCCGAGCAATGTCTTTAAAATTGCCTGGGAATTGCGCCCAGAAGGCGGGCTCGAGATTGACGTCCTCGCGCACCGAAATAATACCTTCCTCGGTGAAAGCGGCTTGAACATCGGCAGCAGCCTGATCCAGCTGCGCCTGGGTGGATGCCTTGATGCACACACTCATATGATGCTCGCCAAAGGCGGAACGACCGGCAGACACATCATCCTTGGCGACCGAGAGGTCACGGCGCAAACTGATCGCATCATCGTCGGCGGCCCGCATCCGGCGCAGCGCGAGGTTCATTCGGTCCAGCGCCACTTGCCGGTCTACAAAGGCAAAGCTTTCCGTCACCGTCATCTCAACCGGCAACCGCATGAGAGAGTCCAACATGCCAGGTGCTGTGTGGGGCGGGTAGTCCTTGATCGAAATCATCGTGCCAAATTGCTGGGCAAGGCCGGGGGCCGCATGAAGTTCGAATGTCTCCAAACCGAAGCTGATGCGGCGATAGGGAATGTGAAAGCCGAGGTCAGCATCAGGCAGCAATACCGGCCGTAACTCGCCATTATAGAGGCCCGAGAGGAATTCCAGAGGCTCAGAACAGGGACCATTGCGGGTGTCGTAAACAGACAACACCCGCGCGCCATAGGGGGCCAGAGATGCCATCAAGGCATCACGGGCTGTATCAAGCTCACGCATATCCCGCGCACGCTCTGCCGCGATCGCCTGAGACGACGTGCCCCGCAATAACTCCATCGTTTTATCGATAAAGCCGGTTCGCCCGATGGCTGGTCGGCGAATAATAGTCAGGAAAAGATCGTTGATGAACATGGCCCTGCCATCGAGACGGGCCGACCATTGCCGATCGACTTCAAGGGAGAAAGCGTCGGGGAAATGCGCATCCAGCGATGGCTTTACGGGACTGCGAACAACATGATGGACCACCGCAAACCGGGCATGGGCAATCGAACGCAACATCGTATCGCGAATGGCCTTACGGTAATTGAGGTCTTCGGTATCGGCCGTTTCAAAGGCCAGTCCATCGAGCTTGATGACCTGCAGTAACATGCCATCGCGGGTTTCGATGGTCGTGTCATCGACATGGCGCGCATAGGGCAGCCGGGCCCCCGCGGGTGCTTCGCGATGAGCCATTTCGGCTAAAGTAGCCAACCGCTTGTTAGGGGCGCGCGAACCTGCCATTTAAACGTCCATTACCCCTACGGTCGATACGAATTACAGCGCCAGAAGCCAAAATTGGCCACGCGCGGGGAACTGATCATGCGCGTGATCCACAAGTCGAGGAAGCGCGGTTCATCGCGCGCTGCAATTACCCCAACCAGATGCAAGATTACCGCAGCAACCAAGGCCCAGACGGATTTGGTGACCAAAAAAACCTCCGCGGTGATAATGCCATTGAGGATGAACCACGTATAGGTCACCCCTGCAAACATTTGCGGGCGCGTTAATGCGGCAAAAACCGGATCGCGCTCAAGTTGTGCCATACTTTCCCCTAAAAACCTTGTGCCGCGCTTCGGATGCCAGCGACGATGGCAGCCGAACCAAACAGGATGAAGCAACCCAGAATGACCATGCCGCCATGACGCCAGTTCATCCGCCCGGTCAGCATCATAAAGCCACACCCTGCCACAGCAATCACCGCAACCGCCGTGGCGACAGCGCCCAATAGCGTACCTTGCACCCAATTGACCGCCCCCAAGATGACGCCGGAGCCGGCAGGGTCCAAATTGGCTGATTGCGCAAGGGCGGGGCCCGCCAAGAAAATGGCCCACATCGAGATCAGCGCGCAGAGCGCCTTGCGTACTTCTGTCATCGATATCATCCTCAAGCTTGCAACTGGACTAGCGGATCGAAAGCCGCTCCGAGATGGCCTTCACATAGTTTTGGGTTTCACGATAGGGTGGAATTCCACGATGGCGGCTCACAGCCTCTGGCCCGGCATTATAAGCGGCTAAAGCCAGACGAATATCGCCGCCAAAACGTTCAAGCAACGTGCTCAAATAGGAGACACCGCCAAAAATATTGTCACGGGGATCATAGGGATTAACGCCCAACCAGGATGCCGTACCTGGCATCAATTGCATCACCCCGATGGCCCCCTTTGGCGAGATGGCCGAGCCGCGAAAGCGCGATTCCTGCCACGCTACAGCACGAACCAATACCGGGTCCACCCCGTATTTGGTCGCCGCCTCGCCAACATAGGCCTCCAAGGTTGGATGAAGTCTTACAGGATAGGCCGGCTCGACCAGTTCGGAAGTTTGTTGGGCGGTCGCGGCAGCACTTGCCTTTGGTTCAGGTTTTAACACCGGGGTGATCGTCGTGCCAAGAAACAAGGTCGGGCCAGAATAGACTCTGGCCACACCATTGGCGCCGACCTCGATCACATCTGCCGCTGCCGGACCAAATCCAAGACAGGCACAACCCACCGCAAGCCAGGCACAGCCTTGCCAAGTTACCGACCTGCCAACAAAAGTTAAGGTATGGATCATGTGTATGCCAAGCGCCTAGGTCGACTAGTTTTGTCTGAAACTGCGAGTTTGTCGAGTGTCGGCTTGCTCTGGTGTCGGTTTCCACGTGCAAACCAGACCCGATCCGCGCCGACATCGGGTTTTGCCAAAACCATAAACCCCTTGCAGGGTCCATAACCGGGCAGAAAGCCCATTATGGACCCCGGTCAGCCGGGACGACGGCGAGAGGTTGGTCCCCAGCCAAGCCGCCCCGATCAGCGACGCACAGTCAGGCTCAGGGAAATCGAACGGCCTCTTTTATACGTGTTGGCTTCGGTGCGACCCAAATCAGAGATCTGGAATTCCTGGTTATCCTCGGCCAGCAAATTGCGGCCGCTGATACCGAAGCTATAATCGACATTGGCGATGGTGAAATCGCGCTTATAGACCAGATCGATATTGGTGCCCGGGTTCTCGATCACCGATGGAACCGAACCCAGACCGCGACGGGCAATGCGCTCGTCAACCCAACCAACCAAAAGCGTCAATTGCTGATTGTCGGTCTCATAGCCAAATTGCAGGTTGGCGATATTTTTGGGCGTGCCCTGCAACTCGCTGCCATCGAGGCCAAATTGGGAGGCCGAAATCGAGCGGAAGTCGATCGGGCTGATCACATTGGTCCCGTCAGGTGCGCTGACCTCAGAGTGGGTATAGGTGTAGTTGACCGCAAAGTTCCACTTCGCATCCTGGAGCACAGGCAATTTGAAGGGCATTTCGAAATTGGCGCGATATTCCAGTTCCAGGCCATACAAAGTTGCTTCCGGCGCGTTGATGAAGCGGGTGAACGAGCGCTCAAGCCGCACAATCACTTCCTCGATCGGATTATCAATTTTCTTGTAGAAAGCACCGGCCGTAACAAATTGCCCGCGACCGAAGTAATATTCCAGACGCGCATCGTAATTCTCAAACTCGCTATCTTTCAAGAACGGATTGCCCTGGTAAATGCGGTTCGATTCAGGATCAATATAGGGCGTGAACGCGAGTTCGCGGAATTGCGGGCGAGCAATGGTTTTCGAATAACCCAAACGCATTTGCAAGTCGTCTGCAAAGTTCCAGGTGACAGTGGCCGCTGGCAACAAATAGTCGTTCGCAAGCTCAACCGGTGCGGTTGGCGTATCGCCAAACCGGTTGGTCGTGCGGACTTTCTGGGTTGCATCTTCATAGCGCACCCCCAGCGAAGCACGAATAAAGGATGTCACCTCAAACTCTGACGCCAAATAGGCTGCCAAATTCTCCAGGCTACCGACATAGGCGTCATCCTTCCCGGTCTGTTCGGTGATTACGAAGCGGGCCGGGTTGATGTTGTCTGGGGAGAACAAATAGTCGACGCGCGAGCGCAACACGTTATTCGACGTGGGGCCACGTGGCCCGGTAAAGGCGAAGGAGACGAGTTCGTAATTACGGTCGGTATTGGAGGTGACCGCTCCGCCAGACAGCTCCAGCTCGCGGCCTTTTGCAAGTTTCACCACATATTTCGCGTCGAAACCAAAGCTGGAAACCTCGTCTTTGAGTTCGGAAAACCGGATGGCATTACCAAGAGATGCGCCGTTAAAGGCTGTAATACCATTGACGACGGTATAGGAAATATCCCGCTCATAGGGCGCTTTGCGCGTCGATTGGCCGATCGAGCCGCGCCATTGCAATTCAAGACCACCCAGTTCGTGCTCACCGGAAAGCTGGGCAGAAGCCAGCTCGCGCTCGTACCAGGCGGTGCCTTCGCTGCGATAGGATTGGCCGGTTGGCAAATTGGTGTCGGTGCCGATTTCAACTTGCGCCTTCTTCGACGTGCTGCGGACCAGTAGACCGGTCAGTCCAACGCGATGATCGCCCCAGCTGGCACTCGCGCTCCCAAAGCCGTTGATCACAATGTCCCAGGTTGATGACAGATTGGTCCCTTCCGCTTCCACCGTGTTAGAAACAACATCCTGACGGAGAGCTTCCTGGGTCTTAAAGCCGCTCTTATAGCCAAACACACCAACCAGACCGACTGTTGCTTCATTCACGTCGAAACTCTTACCTGCCGTCAATTCGGCGTCAAAGTCGGGACGGGTCTTTTCGCTTTGCACCACCGTCAAAGGTGAATTGATGAAGCTCTCGCCAATGAATTCCAGCTGCTTGGGGGAAAAACTGGTGTCATTGATGCGCTTGCCGGTAGAAATAGCGTCCCGCACAGGCTGGGGAAGACGGCGCAGATCGGTGTCGACGCCGGTCCAGTCCATCGGGTGGCCTTGGTAGACCAACCCGGTCTTGCCGGTTGTTTCAGAATTGAAGCCAACACCTGTCTTGACGGTCAAAAAGTCCTCGTTGGGAGATTTCAGGGTGCGCAGATCAATCACACCGCCACCGAATTCACCTGGATAATTTGGCGAGAAAGTCTTTTGAACCGTCGCGCCGTTCAAAATGTTGGACGGGAACAAGTCCAGAGGCACCTGGCGGCGCAAAGGCTCCGGGCTTGGCAGTGGGGAGCCGTTGAGAAGGGCAGACGAATAACGGTCACCCAAGCCACGAACATAGACAAACCGGCCAGAGACCACCGACAGACCGGTCAGACGTGTCAAGGCGGCCGCAGCATTGTCGTCACCCGTGCGGGCAAGGTCAGCTGCCGACAGGAAGTTTGCAACTTCAGAAGTTACACGCTGGGGCTCCGGGATAAAGCGGCCGCGCACCACAACGACTTCCACCTCTTTTTCAGGTTCATCACCTGCGGCCGGGGTTTGTGCCGGCTGATCAGGGGCAGCTGGAGCAGCTTGCGCGCTGACAAGACTGGGCACCATTGAAGGCACCACAAAGATGCTGGTGAGCAACAGAAATCTGCGCAGACGGGCTGGAATGGTCATGACGGACGGGCCTTTAGGAAGTCTGAGGAAGTGGCCGGATTGGCCAATGCAGGTAACCAATCGGTGCGGCAAGGATATCCCGCCGCACCGATTATCTTATGTTAGCAGGTCGAACCGGCGGCCAGACTGCAGGTCCAAGTGGCCCACCACAAATCTGCCGCGTCGCGAACCGCCCCAATGTAATTGGTCGTCCGGAAGTAGGCGTCGACCGTGCTGGCATTCACTGCGGGCCGGGCTGCTTCTGCCGAGCCATTGATGAAGCGGCTGGTCAATGTCGCGGTCGTGCCGGTTGTGTTGTTAGAGCCGGCGTTCAGACGAGCCGTAGCAACCGCTCCATAAGAACCCGAACAGCTGGACAGGATCGAGTCGAGCTGCGGAGCTGGGTTCGTATTGGCAGATTCGAAGTTCAAGCAGGTGGTCGAGCCAGTCACAACACCGTTGAGGAGGCGTGCCGAACCACCAGGCGTGCCGCCCGTGTTATTTAAGGAGATGCCGGTCAAATTGGCCGAGGCATCGTTCTGAGGCACACCCACAAAGGTGAAGTTGGAGATGATCGGATTGGTGTTCAGCGTGCCTGCTAAGCTGGCGACCGTGCGGTTGCTGGCTTCGATCATGCGGTCTGGACCCCCGGTGGCCGTCAAAGCCTGAAGGATGATCCCGAACTGGGCCCTGCCGACCCAACCTTCATCAAAGTCGAGCGAGTCGTCGAGAGCACCGGTAACAACCCAGTTGCGCAGGTTGACGGTACCGCCGAAGATTTCGATGCCATCATCACCGGAATTGTGAACCTGGACGTTATTGATTTCGGTAGCCGAACCAACCCCACCCAAGGAGAGACCATTCAAATCATCGCCTGCTGCTGCCGAGGTCAAGAAGGCGCCTGGATAGCGGATTTGCAGAAAAGTGATCCGGCCACTGTTGTCGGCTGACGTTGCACCACCATAAAGTGCCTGACGGCCAGTTGCAGCGGTGATGCCTTCGATCGCGTTTTGGCAATCAACACTGCCTTGCGCCACGGCCGTGGAGCAGCCGCGAATTGGAGCAGCACCCAAAAGGATCAAACCGGCCCACTCGCGACTTGCACGAGCCTTGTCGGACTGGGTGCCCGCAACGTCGTTGCGAGAGGTCATGATCACGGGGGCTTGTGCTGTACCGTTCACGAAGAGTTTCGACCCGCGATTGACGATCAGAACGTCAGCCGCGGTAGAGCCATACAGACGCACGCCCGGGTCAATCGTCAAACTGGCTGCGGTCCCGGCATTCAACGCGGCACCACGGTCAAAGCCAACATCAACCCGTCCGGAGATCTGATAGATATTGCCTGCCGTCAGGCGGAGGTTGGTTGGTGAAGTGCCGCTGCCGATAACGCCGCTGAGAACGCAATTGCGTTGACCAGCAATGGTGCCTTGCTCAACAGTACCGGTTGGGCAAGCCGCCGCTGGCAAAAGCTGGATGGTCCAGCCAGAGGCCCAGTTGGAGGTTGCCGTAGCAGTAGCCGAGAAAGCACCGATATAATTGGCCGCTTCAAAGAAAGCATTGACACCGGTTGGGTTCAAAGCAGTCCGGGCCAATTCGTTCGGGCCTGGCAACAAGGACGCGCTCAAGGTCGAGGTGACATTCGAGACGTTGTTGGCACCAGCCGAGAAGGCTGCTGCTGCTACTGAGTCTAAAGTGCCCGGGCAGTCGAACATCATCGAGTCGAAACGAACCGCTGGCGAGGTGTTGGCGCTGCTTGCGACCGCACACGTGGTCGAACCCGTAACCACCCCATTGAGGAAGCGACCCGAAGCACCAGGCGTACCGCCGGTATTGTTCAAGGAGATACCTTGCAGGTTTGCCCCTGCACTATTGGTGCGAATACCGACAGTGGTAAAGTTCGCAATGGTCGGATTGGTATTCAAGGTACCTGCCAAGCTGGCAACCGTGCGGTTGCTGCCTTCGAACAGACGGTCAGGGCCGCCTGCGTTAGGCGTTTGCTTGATCACCAGGAACTGGACCGCACCGTTCCAGCCTTCATCGAAGTCAAGACTGTCATCGAGAGCGCCTGTGATAACCATGTTCTTCATGTTCACTGTGCCGCCGAAGACTTCGATGCCATCATCCCCGGAATTATGGACCTGAATGAAGCTGAGGTCTGTCGCCGAACCAACGCCGCCGAGGGATAGACCGTTGAGATCATCCCCTGCCGCTGCCGAGGACAGGAACTCGCCTGGATAGCGGATCTGGACATAACGCATGGTGCCACTGGTGTCGGCAGCCGTTGCGCCGCCATAGAGCGCCTGACGACCGGTTGCAGCCGTAATGCCTTCAATGGCATTCTGACACTCCAGCGTGCCTTGAGCCACAGCGGTAGAGCAGCCCCGGATCGGTGCGCGGCCCAAAAGAATAACACCACCCCAAAGACGGTTGGTTGTTTCTGCATTTGCTGTTCCAGCAATATCTTCCTTGCCGGTGAAGATGATCGGCTGGCTTGGCGTACCAATCGCATTGATACGGCTGCCACGGTTGATGATGAGAAGGTCGGAAGCCTCGTCGCCGAAAACGGTCACACCTGGCTCGACGGTCAATGTCGCGGCAACACCGGTCGCAGCGTTGCCCGATGCACCCAAGTCGCGACCGACATCCACGCGACCAACCAAACGATAAGCAACCCCGGTAATACGGGGCAAGGTCAGATTGGTGAGCACTTCACCGGTGAGGTTACACACCGTAGTCGTGCCGACAGCAGTCCCGATCGTGGTGCCAAGCGGGCAAGTCGCGCCACTGCCGCTGCCACCCGAGCCGCCGCCTGTGCCACCGCCGCCGGGGGGATCACCCACAAAAGTTGAACCTGGCGATTGGATACTGCCGCCCTGCGAACACGCACCCATAAAGAGTGCCAAAGCGGCAACTAGCGTCCCGCGACTTGCGATTAATGTCATTATATTCCCCTCACTGGCCGATGCGTCGGTTCCCTCAGCGGGCTTTAAACGCCGTTGCTGGCATTCTTGCTGGAAAGCAGGCGCAGATTCGCTCGTGCGGGGGATAACTAGTCCCTGGATGTGACAGTCTCACAAAGCCGGCATGACAGAAATATTAAATGAGCGTGACAGTTTTGTTGCGAGCCGGCTGAAACCAGAGCGATAGGCTTGATGCCTGTTGCAGCCCGATGGTCGATAAAGGGCGGATATCGCGGTGACGGTGTGAAATGGTGTGCGCCATAAATGGCGCACACCGGATCGACCTGGCAGGATTGTGTGAAGCCTTCGTGCCGCGAGGGCAGGAAAAAAGGCTTAGAAGTCGCTGACCCGCTCGATGATGATGGCCGGTGCCATCCCCCCCGCTGCACACATGGTCACCAGGCCATAGCGACCACCGGAGCGCTCGAGCTCATCAAGCGCCATACCAATAAGCATGGAACCCGTTGCCCCGATGGGATGACCAAGTGCCATCGCGCCACCATTGATATTGACCTTGCTACGGTCGAGTTTCAGGTCCCGGATGAATTTCTCGGCCACAACCGCAAAAGCTTCATTAATCTCCCAGACGTCAATATCACCTACCTGGAGACCAGCCTTCGCAAGGGCTTTCCTAGCCGCCGGCACGGGCGCATTGAGCATCAAGGTGGGGCAATCCCCGACATTGGCGGTGGCGACAATGCGGCCACGCGGCTTCATGCTATGTGCCTTCCCGTAGGCTTCTGACGTCAGTAGCAAGGCCGCAGCACCATCAACAACGCCCGAGGAATTGCCGGCATGATGCACATGCGTCATTGCACCCTTGAGCTGGGGATACTTGCTGGTGATCAGATCACCATAGGTGCAGCCGCTCTCGTCGACCTTCATGTCTGCCCACATGTTAAATACGGTCTTCAGGCCATTGAGGCTTTCCAGAGTGGTTTGGGGGCGGGGGAATTCGTCATGATCGAGCGCCACTGTGCCGTCGAGATTTTGAACCGCCACGAGGGAACGGCTGAAGCGGCCTTCGGAAATGGCATGAGCAGCGCGCTGCTGGCTAACCAGAGCTAGCGTGTCCACAGCTTCCCGATCAATGCCTTCCAGCGTCGCGATCGCATCAGCGCAGACCCCTTGTTGGGATTGGGGATGCTTCTCGCGCAGGCTCCTATTGCCGGCATCGAGCATGGGTGGTGCGGTCAAATCAGCCGTGGCAGCGGTATAGCTCATCATCTCGGTACCGCCAGCGATTACACAATCTTCCATGCCCGACATGATTTGGGCAGCGGCCAGATTGACGGTGGTGATGCCCGAACCACAGAAGCGGTCGAGGGTCACGCCAGACGCCTTGATGTCATAGCCCGCATCCAGAGCCGCCATCCGCCCAAGATCACAGCTTTGCGCCCCGCGCTGAGAGCTGGTGCCCCAGATGATGTCGTCGACGGTAGCTGTATCGAGGCTGTTGCGCTCTGCGATGGCTTTCAAGACCGTGGCGGCCAGATGTTGTGGATGCAGATGGGCGAGCGCCCCTTTGCCAACTTTTCCGATTCCACGAGGGGTCCGGCAGGCGTCGATGATGTACGCGTTTGTCATGGTCACTCCCAAAAAAAGCGCGTTTTGACCCCTGGGATCAAAGTTGCGCGTTATCCCAAAAAAGCGCGTTTTGACCCCCATGGGTCAAAGTTGCGCGTTAACCCAAAAAAGCGCGTTTTGACCCCTAGGGTCAAAGTTGCGCGTCACTTCCAAAAAAAGCGCGTTTTGATCCATTTGAATTAAGGTTGCGCGCTCCATCTAGATTGGAGCAACGCCCACTCTATCCTGCATGGATAGAGTGGGCGTTGCTCCAGATTTGCTGCCCAGAGCTTTGTGTCTGAGTTTCAAACGGACTGTAGCGCCAGCCCTGACAGAGGGCAAACAAAAAGGGGTGCCGGAAACCGACCCCCCTTCAACTCCAGACTGAACGGGCTCAGCGTCCAAGTGATTTGAACCAGGTCGCGAAGCCGTTGCTCTAGGGCCGTTCACCATTTTTCGGAATCGAAAAATGGTGTAAAACTGGCCCTAAATCATAAATTTAGATCGCAACCTCGTTTTCAAGAAAACGAGACGCGATCTAGGCGGCCCGGACCCGGGTCATCGCGGCTTCGAAGGCCTGGGTGATGGCTGTACCCCCATATTTACCATATTCGCACTTGGCCATCACATCGGCTGCCGGGAAAATCGTCGGGTTGTTCTTGTAGGTGTCGTCCATCAGGGCTTTGGCAGCCGCATTCGGTGTGGGGTAAAGAATCGTTTTGGTGATGTTCGCACCATTCTGGCCGTCCAACAAGAAGTTGATAAAGGCATGGGCATTGTTGGGGTTGGGTGCCCCGGTCGGGATGCACATGCAGTCCGAATTCAGAAGCGATCCTTCCTTAGGCACCACAAAGGCCAGATCGGGATCTTCAGTCTCTTTCTGCGCAATATCGCCATTATATTCCAGCACAATATCGACCTCTTTGGACATCAAGAGGTCCTGGCCATTATCATCATGGAAGTTTTTGATATTGGCCTTTTGCTTGATCAGCATGTCTTCGACCTGCTTGATCAATTCCGGTGTTGCCTCATTGACGCTTTTTCCGAGATATTTGAAGCCCAGGCGGAAGACGTCCGCGCTCTCCGACAGAAGCGACATACGGCCCTTATATTCGTCGCTGTCATAGAGATATTTCCAGCTGTCAGGAATGACACCGCCCTTCATCGCAGATTTGCGATAACCAATACCCAGGACGAGCCAGGTATAGGGCATGGAATATTTCCGGCCGGGATCAAAATCCGTATCCTGGAATTCAGGCAACAGGTTTTTCTTGTTGGGGATTTTGGCGTGATCTAGGGGGGCCAACATTTTGGCTTCAATCATGCGGGCCACATATTCGTTGGACGGCATGATGACATCAAACCCCGGGTTGCCAGCGCGGAACTTGGCAAACAGCTCATCATTATTGGCAAACAAGGTCATGTTGACCTCTACGCCGCTAGCAGCCTTGAAGTCCGCCAAGGTGTTCTCACCAATATAGGTATCCCAATTATAGAAGGCGAGCTTATTGCCCTCAGAGCCTTCAATCACCAGCTTGCCATCAGATTGGCCTTCCGGCTCGGCGGGCTTGCAGCCTGACAGCGTCAGCGCCGCCGCCGTTGCACCAAAAGCGGCCATAAAGGCGCGCCGGGAATGGGGTCTGAGCCGCAGGAATAGATCAACTTCTTCGCGTGATAAGGGTCGTTCAGTCATTCGCATTTCTCCTTCTCTGGTTGCATGGGAAGTCTAGGCGTTGCGGAAACACCAATCATAATCCGCAAGCGGAACATGTGCGAAGTAGCGGTCCTGCTCTGTCCGCTTTACAATCGTATACATGGCTTGAAAACGAGCACCCAGATAGTCTTTCAGGGCTTGTGATGACGCAAACGTGTCCACTGCCGCAAACCAATTCTTGGGCAAAGTTACGGGGGCCTTGTCAGCCTGCGCATATCCATCACCAATGATGGCGGGGCCGGGATCAAGCTTATGGGTCAGACCATAATGAACACCCGCCAGCATAGCAGCAAGGGCCAGATACGGATTGGCATCGGCACCCGAGACACGGTGTTCGACATGGCGACTAGCCGGCGGCCCTGCCGTTATGCGCAAACCCACAGTCCGGTTATTCACCCCCCAAGTCGCGGCCACAGGCGCATAGGAATTGCCGACAAAGCGGCGGTAGGAATTCTGGTTGGGTGCAAAAATCGCCATGCCGGCGGGCAGCAATTGCTGCATCCCCCCAATCGCGTGGCGCAGCGCGGGTGTGCCTTCAAGATCCTCGCTGGCAAAAATATTGCGCCCGTCCTCGTCGAGAACGGAGACATGCAAGTGCTGCCCATTGCCTGCGCGGCCTTCAAACGGCTTGGCCATGAATGTCGCCTCCAGACCATGACTGACCGCACAGCCCTTGACGAGGCGCTTGAACATCATGGCCTCATCGCCAACCCGCAGCGCGTCCGCGCGGTGTTCCAGCCCGATCTCCAATTGGCCCGGCGCAAACTCGCTGATAGCCGCTTCGATCGGCAAGCCTTGGGCTTCTGCCGCGTCATAGAGGTCACGCAGATAGGGCATATAATCATCCAGCTCGCGCAGACCATAAACTTCATGGCCAGTCGGGGTGTGGCCGGTGACGGGCGAAGATGGCAAGGACGGGGCTTGGCCAGCATAGCGCTGGTCCAGGAGATAAAATTCAAGCTCGCAGGCAACATCGGGCGTCAGGCCATCAGCGGCAAACCGGTCGAGGACACGCTGCAGGACATGGCGCGGATCAAGGTCGCTAGCTGGACCGTCCAATTCATAGAGCGACAAAACACATTGGGCGATATCCTCTCCCAGCCATGGCGCCTTGAATAGGGTATTGGGTGCGGGCTTAGCCAAGCGATCGCCATCGCCATCCTCCCAGACAAGCCCGGTTGCTTCACAATCAGCCCCTTGCATATCCACCACGGTAATGGAGCCAGGCAAATAGCGGCCATGGCCATAAACGGTGAGAAGCTCATGGGGACGAATGCGCTTGCCCCGTGGCGGACCACTCATCGGATTATAGAGGATATCAATGAAACAAATGCCGGGATTTGCGGCCAGAAAGGCTTCCGCCTCTGCTTTACTAGCGATGCCGTATGTGTGTTGGATTGGCTTTTTGGACAAAACAGGACCTCAGACTTTCAAGAGTAGGTGTTCGCGTTCCCAGGCCGACACGACCCCTTCAAAGGCGTCAAGCTCGTCGAGCTTGACGGCTGCAAACACGCGACAAAAATCTTCACCCAGAACTTCTCGCATGGGTTTGCAATTTTGGAAACGACCCAGCGCCTCATCCAGGGTGCGCGGCAGAGAGCGGGGCATGCGGTAGGCCGATGTGGTGATCAGGGGACCGGGCTCCAGACCCTGCACCATGCCGACATAACCACATGCCAGGGAGGAGGCGATGGCGAGATAGGAATTGGCGTCGGCCCCGGGCAGCCGGTTTTCAACCCGGCGGTTGCGCCCGTCACTTATGGGCGTGCGCAAACCGCACGAACGATTATCAAGGCCCCATTGCACATTGATCGGCGCATCAAACTGGGGCCGCATCCGGCGAAACGAGTTCACATTCGGCGCAAAAAGAGGCGCAACCTCGGGCAGATAGGTCTGCAAGCCGCCGACGAAGGAGCGGAACAATTTACTGTCGGTGCCATTGGTATTGGCAAACAGATTACGGCCAGTCTCCCTGTCGACCAAGGACTGGTGGATGTGCATGGCGCTGCCGGGCTGATTATCCATGGGCTTTGCCATAAAGGTGGCATAGACGTTCTGCGACAGGGCCACTTGCCGTACGATGCGCTTGAACATCAAAACCTGATCGGCCAGTTCCAGCGCATCGCCGTGATTGAAATTGACTTCCAGCTGCGCAGCGCCGGCTTCGTGGATCATGGTATCGATATCAAGTTCGGCAATCTCGCAATATTCGTAGATTTGCTCGATCAGGTCTTCATATTCGTTGATCGCTTCAAGTCCGTAAGGCTGGGACACGGTCTCGGCCCGGCCCGAACGACCGACAGGGGTTTCAAGCGGCAGATCAGGGTCGATGTTGCGGGCTGTTAAGAAGAATTCCAATTCCGGCGCAACAACAGGCTCCCAGCCGCGCTCTGTATAAAGATCCAGAACCCGGCGCAAAACTTGGCGTGGCGCAATGTCAATCAGCTTGCCGGCGTGGGTATAGGCGTCTGTGACCACATAGGCCGTCGGCGTTCGATAGCCCGGTGCCACGCAGATCGAGGATGGATCGGGTACGAGCACGCAATCAGGGTCAAGCGTACCGGAAAAACCGTCCTCATCATCAGACCCGGCATCTGGATATTCGCCGGTCACCGTGACACGCAGGATTGACGAGGCGATCCTCAAGGTGTGGTTGGAAACCCCTTTCAGGAAACGCGCAGCCGGCACAACCTTGCCCCGGATAATGCCGTTCATGTCCGGCAAGATCAGCTCGATTTCCGAAACGCCTTTCTCTTTGATCCAAGCTTCAAGGCGCTTGTGGATGCTAGGGTCTGTTTCAAACGACATAGGTCACCAACTCCGCTAAAGAATCTCGTCAAGGATGCAATCGAGGGCAGCAACATAGGCTGCTGGCGCCTCTTTCGATAGGCTGGGGCCCGCCAACACCATATTATGGAAAGGCGTCACCAAAAAACCGCGGTTTAAAAGACCAAGATGGAGGGCGGCCTCAAGTTCACCATTAAAGCTCGCCCGCATTTGCTCGGCATTGGTGGGCAGGCTAGGCGCAAACACCGTCTCCAACCGTGCGCCAAGGCGAATAACCGACCATGGCAGGCCAAGTCGGGCAATCAGGTACTTGAGGCCATCTTCCAGGGCAATGGCCCTAGCGATCATCGCCGCATAATTGCTCTCGGTCATGACCTCCTGCAAGCAGGCGCGCAGAGCCGCCAGTTGCAGCGCAGAGCCCGACAAGGTGGTGCCAACCCCGGAATGCCCGGCGGGAAGCTCGGTGCGAACCCGCTCAATCCCGCGCTTGACCTCGTGCGTGAAACCCCAAACACCTGCGGGTATCCCCCCGGCCACGGCCTTGCCCGCAACCCAGAAGTCCGGCTCAAGACCATAGGTGCCCGTCCAGCCACCAGGGCCCGTGGACAGGGTATGGGTCTCGTCAATGAGCAACAGGGTCCCGTGCGCACGGGTCAGGCGACGCACCTCTTCCAAAAAGCCGGGCGCTGGCGCAACCATGCCACAATTGGTCAAAGCAGGCTCCATGATTACGCAAGCGATGTCCTCTCGCGCCAAAGCAGAGCCCAGAGCCTCCACGTCATTAAAGGCCACACACGTGGTCAGGGCTGCCAGATCATAGGCTTGTCCCCAGAGACTGGGCTTGGCCACAGTTTGGCCCGCGCTCAGATTGACTGCTGTTTCATCGACTGCCCCGTGATAGCAGCCGTCAAAGACAAGGATTTTGGGCCGATTGGTAATGGCCCGCGCGGCTCGAAGCGCGAAACGATTGGCATCCGACGCGGTCAATGTAATTTGCCAATAGGGCATGCCAAATCTGGCCTGCAAGAGGCTGCCGACCGCCTCGACATCGGCGGATGGCAACATGGAGGTCAGGCCGCGCGACGCTTGACGGCGAACGGCCCTGGCAACGGGCTCGGGATTATGGCCAAACATGGCACCCGTGTCGCCCAGACAAAGATCGGTCAGCACATGGCCGTCAAGGTCCGTCAGGCTCGTGCCACTGGCTTGTCGGACCACCAGAGGAAACGGCATCGGCCAGTCCAGCATCCAGTGCTGGGGCACCCCGCCAAAAAAGCCGTTTTCCTGGTTAGCCCGCGCGGCAGACAGGGGGCGGCTTTGCCGATAGGCCGCGCTCTCGCGCGCCTGAAAGTCTCTCAGCTTCTCCCCGACGATCGGCACATTCCACCTCAGGATTTGTTGTAACGTTCCAGGGGTGGGGTTGGTCAAGCCACAAACGCGATTATATGCGCTTTATCATCCAATCGAGCCCATCTTGAACATCTGCAACGATGGATGACCTCAATCCTGCTTCGTCTCCAGTCTCGAGCGCCTTCAGGGCATCGCCGTGGCGATCGGAAAGATCAAGATCATTGACCGCATCGGGAAACATCAAACGCATAAAGGGGCCAAAACGCACCCAGATGCTTTCAATCATCGGGACGATCACATTGGATGGACAGGCCCGATAAAGTCCAAAATGAAAAGCATGGTTGCTGGCCATATAGCCGACGATATCACCCTGGCGTAGGGCCAAATCCATGGCGTCATTGGCCTCTGCCATCGCCTCGCGATGGGTGGCAGTCAAGAAGGGTAAGGCCCTTGCTGCAGCCTCGGGCTCCAGTAGCGTGCGGGCGCGCATCAATTCCATGATTTCGGTCCGGTTCATTTCCGGCACCGTGATCCGCCGGGTTGCCCCCATGGTGAGGGCATGCTCGGCCGTCAACCGCCACACAGCGTCACGCACCGGGGTGACGCTGCCACCCAGTTCGCTTGCAAGCGAGCGCAGGCTGAGGCTTTCGCCCGGCGCAAAAGCCCCTCGCGACAAGCGCGCCCGCAATTCCTGATAGATCGCCTCGTGCAGGGGTTCCCCGCGCTCAACGGTCTCTCCAGCCAGGGTTTCGGTTTCAGACATGTGCTCAATGTTGGATGAGTTTGCGCACTGTGTCGATCAATTTACGATCACAATAGCTGGCAGGCAGACTCAAATGACAGGCGGGGCATACGCGGGAACAAATCCTTGTCTGTTCCATGCCCCAAATTGACAAGGAAATTGGATTTCCAGCCCGTTTCCTGAAAGAAGGCCGCGTCGAGCCTGGCCGTGTCAAACCCGCTCATCGGGCCACAGTCTAGGCCGAGAGCCCGGGCCGCCATCATCAAATAGGCCCCCTGCAACGTGCCATTTCGGAAAGCGGCTTCCGCCCCACCGTCTGGCATACCCGAAAACCATGCCGCTGCACCAGGATTATGGGGAAACAGCTCCGGGATTTTGTCGTAGAATTTCGGGTCGGTCGCCACGATCACCGTCCATGGGGCCGCCATGGTCTTGTCAACATTGCCAGGAGCCAGACAGGGCTTCAACTTCGCCTTGCCTTCCGGCGAGCCAATAAAGACAAACCGGGCGGGGGAACAATTGGCGCTGGTTGGGCCCCATTTCGCGAGGTCATAAACAGCGCGCATCAGGGTCTGGGGGATCACTTCATCCACCCAGCCATTTCGGGTCCGGGCATCGAGAAACATCTGGTGCAATGCTGTATCGTCCAGCGCGCCCATCACCGTCTCCTTTCAAGGTCAGGCATATGCCTACAAGGCCTGCTCAACCCGCAATACTTCAGGGACATAATGTTTCAACATGTTCTCAATCCCCTGCTTCAGCGTGATGGTCGAGGATGGGCAGCCGGCGCATGAGCCGCGCAGCCGCAGATAAACAGTGCCGCTTTCGGGCTCAAACCGGTCAAAATCGATGTCACCGCCATCTTGGGCCACGGCAGGACGCACACGCGTTGCCAGTAATTCTTCAATCTCGCGCACGATCTGGGCCGCGTCACCACTATAAGCACCTGCAGAGGAAGAGACCGCAGAAGTGACGCTGCCGGTCATCACAGGCGCACCCGAGACAAAGGTGTCCATGATGGCACCTAGAAGCGATGGCTTGATATGCGGCCACTCGATATCGGTGTCTTTAGTAACGGTGATAAAGTCCGCTCCAAAAAAAACGCGGCGGACCCCATCAATCCTGAACAAGGCGGCCGCTAGAGGCGATGCCGCAGCCGCCTCTGCGTCGTTGAACTCGATCGCCCCTGCCGGATGCACGTCGCGTCCGGGCAGAAACTTAAGTGTGGCGGGGTTCGGGGTTGCTTCGGTTTGAATAAACATGGTTCAGACATGGGCCTTTTGTTATGGAAATTCAACGTATTTCAGGACCTTTCGGCACATTTGTATGCGCTAGGGCCGTTCACCATTTTTCGGAATCGAAAAATGGTGTAAAACTGGCCCTAAATCATAAATTTAGATCGCAACCTCGTTTTCAAGAAAACGAGACGCGATCTACGGCCGTTCACCATTTTTCGGAATCGAAAAATGGTGTAAAACTGGCCCTAAATCATAAATTTAGATCGCAACCTCGTTTTCAGAAAACGAGACGCGATCTAGGATGCAAGGTCTGCCAGTTCTCCATCACTAAGGCCCGCCGGCACAATCATAATGGCGACAGCGCGCGCACCAAAACCGAAGCCGCCACGCATAACCGCGGCGACCAGGGGCCCAGGCCCACCGCGTCCTGCAGCTGCCGCCAACAACAAGGTTTTGACGCTGGGGGTGGCATCGATGAAGGCGCGGATTTGATGGTCCAGCGTACCTTCCTGCACAACCAGTTCAGGGACAAGGCCTGCAGCCTGCCACGCAACATCGGATAGTTCCTGCAGATCGTCCAAAGCTTCAAGTCGCATACGCTCGCGCATCGCCTCACCCGTCGCCGACCAAAGCCCCGGATCCATTGGCTCTACAACGCGCAAGATGGTCAGCTTCGCGTCTGTGGTGGCAGCACGCAGCGCCCCGAAATAGACAGCTGCCCGGCATTCGGGGCTGTCATCGGCAATACAGAGAAGTTTGCGCTCGCCCATGCCTGTGATCCGCTAGCGTTGAAGGATGTCGGTAATCTCGCGCAGTTTCGAGCGCGCGCGGAGGAGATAAAAACCCTGGGTCGACAAGTGGTTTGGCATCAAGAGCGCATTGGGCGAGGCATTTTGCACGACCAAAGGCTGCAGGCTGGCAGCTGTGGCAAGATCTGCCAACATCGCGTCATACAAACCTGCCACGCGGCGCTCCACAATAACGTCTTTGAAGTCCTCGCGCACGGCGCGCAGAGCAACGAAATAGGCATAAGACTGGCCTTTGACGAAATAGAATAATTTGTCAGCCCGCCGATCGATAAACACCTTGCGGCCTGCCCCAATCTGCTTCTCGAGAGCATCCGATGAAGAACCGAGGTCAAGGGCTGAGCGCGCCAGCAAGGCCTGCAAATTGTCCGAGCGGACATCAAAGACAGCCTTGCCGTCAGCCATGCGCGCATTGAAGGCGAGCAAAGCCGTGCGGGCTTTGCGGTATTCCTGATCCGCAGAGGACGTTGGCCAAGGATCAAGTATCCAGGTGTCGGGCTGACGTGACAAACCCTGGCGTGCACGGCCCAAATCCGGATCGGCAGCTGAAGTCCCCCGCGAACGCCCGACATAGCTCTCGATTTCCACAGTGATATTGGACAAAGCCTTGACCATGCCAGACTGGAAATTCGCCATATTGCCGCCATAGCGCAACAGTGCCGCTGGCTGGAACGGTTGGGTATTGGGGGCCCAGGCCGTTTGATTGATTTCGCGGTCAATCAGGCCCGCGATAACGGCAATGGTTCGCGACGCACCAGGGCCTGGATCATCAGCCTTAAAGTTTAAGTCATCATTGATGCGATGGGTAAGGACGGCACCTAAAATATAATAGATCGGCACCACAATTAGGACAGCGGCAATCGCCCAGCCTCGCCAACCCTGTTTCGACTTGGTGGTGGCCGGGGCAGCGGCTGGCGCGCTGGCAAATGGGTCTTGGGGGGGGCTTGGCGTGACCATGCGCTTCAGACCAGCCAGACTATGTCGTACGCGTTGACCAAAATCCATCTGACGTCTCCGAATAAACAACCTGCCGGGCGCGCCTTGGTTCCACGTGGCGCGGCCCTGCAACCAGATCAATAACGACAACGCCCTCTATAGCAAGTCAAGAACCATGTGGCGGCAATGAAATGGCCGCAATCGGGGAGGTAGTACCGATCTTGATTCTCACGATGCTTGGCTTGGAACAAGCTGCTGGACACTCTAAACTCCGCCATAATTCCTCATTTGAGGGATCAGAAAAGGTCAAGAATAGGAACCGAATCAAGGCCGTTACGAGTGGCCGCAATCCAACCAGTGGATTTTGCGCTGGTCACGGGTTCGTGACTCTAGACCTTGAGCAAATTCGCACTATAGTAAGATCATCAGAAGGCTTGCACGCCGATTTTGAGAGGAAAAACCATGAAAAGACAAATTTTGGGTTCTGGAATTGCTGTCTCGCTCGCGGCGTTGGCTCTGGTTGCCGGCTGCGGTCAACAAGCAAGCCAGAAGGCAGAAGCGCCTGCCCCGGCTACGGAAGCTGCGGCCCCTGCTGCGACAGAAACCGCTGCCGCCCCTGCGGCTGAAGCAGCTGCTCCGGCAGCACCTGCAGCCGAAGCGGCTGCCCCGGCAGCTGACACTGCAGCGCCTGCCGCCGCGGCTGCGGCCGCTCCTGCCGCGGGTGCCATGGTTCTTGCGATCAAAGATAAAGCTGGCGCAACGCTTTCGGGCGACCAAGCCAAGGGTGAAACCGTGTTCCGTCAGTGCCAAACCTGCCACGTGGTTACCGCTGGCGTGAACAAAGTTGGCCCATCCTTGCACAATATCGTCGGCCGCACCGCTGGCCAGGTTGCAGGCTTTCGTTATTCTGAAGCCAATAAGAAATCCGGCATCACCTGGACAGAGCAAGAGCTCTACACCTATCTGGAAAATCCAAAGGCCCGGATCCCCGGCACCATCATGGCCTTTGTCGGGATCAAGGATTCCCAAAAGCGCGCCGACCTGGTGGCTTATCTGAAGACCCACACCAACTAAGTTGGGGTTGCACGTCAGGCCAATTCAAATTGGCTGACTGCAGAAATTAGAAGGCGGGATGCTTAGGCATCCCGCCTTTTTGATGCGGGGTGGAAGGCACCTAAATCTTGCGGCGCGCCAGATCAATCAGGTGAAGCGGCAAAGATAGCACCAGAAAAAATACAACCCACACAAGGCCGGCTTGCGTCAAGGCTGCGCGCAAAGCCAACATCAAACACGCTCCAGGTCCCAAGGCCAGAGTAAGGGTAACAGCGCGTGTCGCCAGTGTCCCGCTTTTACCCACCAGGCAGAGCGCCATAAATTCCAACATAATGACAGCCAGAGCCACGTCTATCGCAAGGCCTGAAACAAATAAGTGGGTGACGACGGGTGGAAGGCTCTCAGGCATCTTAGTGCCGCGCCTCTCGTATCACGAGGGCGAAAGACCCAGCAAATGACCCATATCCTTAAAGAAGATACGGGCATGGGCCGCAGGCTTGGCACGCACCAATTCCTTATTCATATAGGCCTGCCAGGTGAGATATTGCACATCAGGATCATCGCAGATTTGGACAAACCGCTCCCGCCGCTTGTCACTACGATACCAGAAGTGCTGCATAATCCCCAAAACCCAAAAGACCTTGCCGTGCGCCTTCATGAAGCGCTTGCGGGCCAGTTTCAAGGCAGCAACCTTTCCGGTGGCGAGCGCTTCACAAACCGCATTGGCAGCTTCCCGGCCGCAGACCATGGCATAATAAATCCCCTCACCCGACGAGGGCGCGACAACACCTGCAGCGTCGCCAGCGAGAAGGACATCGCGCCCATTATCCCAGCGCTTGAGCGGCTTTAGCGGAATTGGGGCACCTTCGGTTCGCACCGTGTCACAGTCATCGAGACCTGAGGCGGCGCGCAAATCCTTGATCGCACCGCGCAATGAAAAGCCTTTATGCGCGCTGCCGACACCAATACTGGCGGTCGACCCATGCGGGAAAATCCAGGCATAGAAGTCTGGCGATAAGTGGCCTTGATAATAGACATCGCACCGGCTGGGGTCGAAGTCGCCTGAGATCGTCTCGGGCACAGCAATGATTTCATGATAGGCAAAGACGCAGGGAATCTTTTCGGCACCCTTGATGGTCTGCTTGCCAACTTTTGAGCGCGCCCCGTCAGCACCGATGACATAGCGTGCCGTCACGCGTTGGGCACGGCCTTCCTCATCCACATAATGGATGAGGGTTGGCCCACCGGCCTGGTGTTCCAGCCGCTCAAATTCCCCCTTGCGACGTTCCGCTCCCGCCCGGCCAGCGCGTTCGCGCAGAAACTCGTCGAACGTATCGCGATTGACCATGCCGACATAGCCGCCTTCAATCGGCATATCGACCGTTTTGCCACTGGGCGCGATCATGCGGGCGGCGTTGGCGTGAGCGCAGAGGAGATGGGCCGGGATGTCAAAGTCGCGCATCAGGCGGGGGGGAATGGCCCCTCCGCACGGTTTGATTCTACCGGCCTTATCCAGCAACAAGACACGGTAGCCCTGAACCGCTAGATCGGTGGCTGCCGTTGCCCCTGAGGGGCCACCGCCGACAACTATGACATCAAATTCTCCAGACTGTGCCATCATCTTATCCTTGTGTCAGCGGGGAGCCATGTCCCATGGGTTGTGCGGAGCCATCCGCCTGCGAGGCGACGCGCGATTTCTGGTGATCGAGGCGACTGGCGAGATAGGCCGAGACCAAGAAAAGAGCGCCTTCAATCAAGAAGACGACGAGGAAGGCATGGCCGGTTTCGGGCAGAATAGCGCGCAGACCGTCCACACCCATGGCACCGAAGAAGCCGCCGAGGCCAAAGGCAATAGCCTGGGCCGCACCCCACATCCCCATACGGATGCCGACCCGCGACTTCTGGCCGCTCCCTGCAAGCCCCATCATGGAGCCAATAGCGGCAACAGCAAACACGCCATTTGCAAAGCCCAGCGCAAAAACAGTCGGCTTGAGGGGCCAGCCTGGACCAATTTCAGCCGCAGCTGCCAAGCCAAGAAGCGCAAGCGCGGAGCCCAGACAGCCGAAAATCGCCCATGACGCCATCCAGCTTTTGCCCGCGCGTGTGCTGCGTCCACCAATTGCCCCTGTCAGGATCATGCCCAACAAAACGCCCATATTCTGAATACCCGACAACTGGGTCGATTGGCCCGGCGTCAGAGCGAAGACCAGACCGGCAAAGGGCTCGAGAATAAGATCCTGCGCGCTATAGGCCAGCATTGACACAAACACGAAGATGGAGAAATTGCGTGCCAAAGGCTCTGCCCAAATCTCCCTCAAAGCCTGACGAAACGGCACAGGCTCGCCCGCTTCCTCTGCCCCATCAGGCTCTGCGAGCACAGCCCCTTTTGGCAATTCGACACCATGGACAGCCGCGATGGTCACAAGAAAGGCACAACCGGCAACAGCTGTTGCCGCGAAGGTCAAAGCCTGGGCGCTGAAGGGCTCAATGAGCTTGCCGACCATGATGGAGGAAACAACAATCCCGACGATCATCATGATCCACGTGATGGAGGCAGCAGCCGGTCGCCGCTCTGCGGCGACGCGCGTTGCGAGCAGGGCCAAAAGCGATGTGCCCGATGCGCCAACGCCCATCCCAATCATTAAATAGGCCAAAACGGAGATTAGAAGCCCGAGCACAGGCGAGCCGGCCATCATCAAAGCGGCGTGTGTGGCACCCATTGCCCCCAGGCATAAACAAGCCATGCCGCCGATGATCCAGGGCGTGCGTCTGCTGCCCAGGTCTGAACCATAGCCCCAGTGTGGCCGCGTAATCTGAACGGCAAAGTGCAGGCCAACAAGGGCAGCTGGCAGCATGGCCGGCATCGCCATCTCAACCACCATGACACGGTTCAGGGTCGAGGTCGTCAGCGCAACAACTGCGCCAAGCGAACTCTGGACAAGCCCCAGACGGGCAATGCCGAGCCAACCCAGTGGTTTGTGTTCAGGCCGGGTCATGCATGTCCTCCAAGCAAAGAGCCCACGCCAATGGCGGCTACCAGCATGCCCAACACGTAAAGGCTGGTCCCGGTCGCATTATACCAAGGCGTGTGTTTCAAGGGGTCACTCAATAGGCGGCGCATCAGGGCAAATTGGGCGAGGAGGGCAAAAAGAACGCCTGCAGCGTAAGGCCAAAGCCCCCAATAGAGGAGCAAGCCGACCACCATTGCCTGAGGCACAGCCATCACCAGGCAGGCAAACCGAGCCGCACCATCGACACCCATCACAACCGGCAAGGAACGAAGGCCAAGCTGGCGGTCGCCCTCGACCGCCTTAAAGTCATTCAACGTCATGATGCCGTGTGCGCCTGCGGCATAAAGGCCTGCAAGCAAGAGGATTTTTACGTCCGGAAGGGTCTGGGTGACCACCGCCGCGCCGGTAAACCATGTCAGGCCCTCATAGGAGAAACCGACCGATGCAGGCCCCCACCAGCCGCTTTGCTTCAGGCGGAACGGCGGCGCGCTATAGGCCCAGGCCAGCACAATCCCGAGCGCGGCAGCTGCCAGGACCCACAGACCCAGTGTCGCTGCGAACAGGAGGGATGCAATCGTCCAGATCATCGCGATCCAAAGACCCCAGCGACCGGGAATCCGTCCCGAGGGAATTGGGCGATTGGGTTCATTGATCGCATCGACATGGCGATCAAACCAGTCGTTGACCGCCTGGCTCGTGGCACAGATCATTGGTCCCGCGAGAATCGCACCTGCCAGCGCCAAAGGCCATTTTTCAGAAAACGGTGCCCCCGAGGAAACCACACCGCACATGAAGGCCCACATGGGCGCGAACCAGGTTATCGGTTTAAACAGCTCCAGCACCGCTTTGGGTGCGGGAAAACTGGATCGCGCCAAGGGTGCAGCCGTCTCATTCATAGGGCGAGCCTATGGTGGACACCGATAAGTGTCAATTAAATTCGACACTATTTCATCGACACGAGGCTCCGATAAATGACATTGTTTTCAATGGTCAACGGGATATCGGTTCACAGCCGGCCAATTATTGGCACGGGTTTCTGACATATTGCCCCTGGTATCGATCAAACGCAGACGCCGCCCTACTGGAGGTCGTCCTCGAAATTGCCAATGCCAAATCGGTGCAGCTTAGAATAAAGACTTTGGCGACTGACGCCTAAAATCTCTGCGGCAGAAGCGCGATTATTGCCCGTGAGATCGAGGGCTGCCTCGATACAGAGCCTCTCGACAAAGTCAGTGGTGTCTCGCACGATTTCCTTTAGGGAGACCCGGCCAACCAACTCACTCATATCAGCGGGAGAGCGAACGAGCTCGAGTGGCTGTTGGCCACGCTCCATCTCCCGTCGGCTTACCCGACGGATACTGAAGCCATAGAAACTCTCTTCCCCCTCGGGCACCGAGACCGCACAGACTTCGACATCTTCGAGCTCGCCAAACTGGGTTTGCAAGACGGTCGGGAAATTTCGGACAACGCCATATTTGACAAGATTTTCGAGGAGTATATTGCGGTCAACGCCCGGCCGGCCCAGAAACCGGGTCAAAATTTCGCCATTGGCCTGTTCTGGCGTCGGCAAATGGACCAGATCCAGAAAAGCCGAATTCTCCGTGAGGATGTTCAAATCCCGATCGGTGACCACAAGCCCATCGGGCAACAGGTTGATTGCTGCCAGCATACGATGGCTACTATCAACAACGATGGGTTCAGAACGCTCGGCGGGAATGAGCCGGACCAAGAAATGCATGCTGCGATCCTGCCGAAACAGGGAGGCGCTCACATTCAACTGTCTCCCATTCGATGTCAGGCTCGTTTGGGGGGCCGCGCGACTGGTTGATGCCTGCGCGACGGAAAGAAGCGACGCGGCCTCTTCTTGATTTTGCACCGCAAAAAGGCGCGAAAAAGGCTTGCCGACAATCGACCCGTCCCCACCGATGAGACGGTCTGCTGCGGGATTGGCCTCAGCAACACGACGGGTAGAGCCATCAATGATCAACACAGCCTCGCTGGTTGATTGAAACAGCATACGATAACGCGATTCAGACGTCCGCATCCGCGCATAGTCGCGCTCCATCGATTGCTGCGCTTGCAACAGACGTTGCTGGAGCACCGAAGCGGCACGATGGTCACGGCCAATGGCAATAATCCGGCCATCATCGCCTGTGCCAACCGCCACATAACGCAAAGCAACAGAGTCACCACGGCGCGAAGGGTGGTTGAGTTCGCGCCAGCGGATCGCCTTATCCGATGCGGCATCGCGCAACATCTCTTCGACCTTCGGGCGGCTATCCTGCGTCACTGTATCGGACCAGGGTTTGTTCACCCAGCTTTCGAAATCATCGAGCTGGAGGTCCGAATTGCCGACAGCAAGATCACAAATCACGCCATCGCGATCGATCACGATGGCGACATCACCACCAGCCGCCAGCACCTTCACCGCAATCGAGGCCTCCAAGTCACCAAGCGCTGCAGGTTGCAGCAATGGACCGAAGCTTTGATTGGTGGGGCGATATTCCATATGCGGGATGTTAACCTTGAAACTAGCCTAGACGTCTAGTGCCTGTGAATGTGCTCGTATATGACTGTTTCGGCGATGGCGATAGCTTCTCTGCCGTCACTCGCAGAGAAATCGGCCCCGATGCTCGCGGCAAGCTCGGGCCGCCCGACAATGTGGCTCCCGCCAACCAACACCAGAATGTGGCGATTTTGTGAGACTTTTCGCACCTGGCGGATCATTTCTTGCACAAATGGGACCTGAGCCTCGCAAGAAATGCCAATTCCGAGGATATGGAAGCTCTCGCTGCCCAAAATTGCCAGGACATCATTGATGCGGGAATTGGGCTCACACAAGGTTCGCCAGCCCGCACGCCTGAATAATTCGTCCACCATGCGGATGCCAAAACTGTGCATTTCTCCTGCCGGCGTCACAAAAAGACCCGATGCCAGCTCCTTGCGAACATCTTCCTCATTGCGATAGGCCTCACTCAGCCGGTTCAGAAGCGTCTGCATCCGGCCAAGACCAATCGTCACGTCTGAAAATGTTGCCGTGTCATCTTCCCACATGACACCCAAATGCCGCGCAGCCGGTGCCATAAGGTCCACATAAACTTCATCCAAGCGCAATCCCGAGTTCAGATAGGCATGGAGGATCACTTCCACATCATCGACTTCATGGGTGAGCAAGATATGGGCGAGATCAACAGCCGCATTACTCCCGAGCGATTTGCTCGTGACCTGACTGTGGCTTTGGTCGCGATGGGTTTTATGTGCCAGCATGAGGCGGGGAATAATATCGCCTTCAACCATCTGTGCAAGCAGCTCCATAATCTTCACATCCGTTGATTTCTCGCCACCATGTGCCGCAGCCGACCCGGGTTTGGTCCAAGCTGGCGTTGAGCCTTGCTTGATATCCTCTTGGCCATGGCTTCTGGGGTCCAGGTGCTCCAAGGTGTCTTGATTGGGCATTTGCTTCTCCAGATTAGTTTCGGAGTTACACCGTCTCGTCCGCGTCCAGCTACGCGCTGCCCCCTGTTGGTGGCCCCCGCCTTGCGAGGAAATCCGTCATCAGGTCATCCCAATCCAGTGCAGGAGCCCTTTTAAAAGAGCTTTCTCTGACCTCTGGTTTCAACAGCTTACACGAAGATTCAATATGGGCCAGAGCCAAATTGACATTTTTACCCCCAAAAGTCAAAAAGTGTCACAATTATTGGGCGTCCAAATAACTTGACAATCAAAGTGGGCGTGCGAAACTGAGAGATAGCGTTGGCATTTTTTGGTGGACGCTGCAGGAAACCACGAATGCAGTCCTTGCATATCCTATTAAAATCAACACCCTTGCAGTCATTTTGCAAGTGCGACGCAGCGCCTGCAATCCAGCAGGACGGGAGACGTAACAGGGGTCATAGGGCTGAGGTTTTTAGTGCAGACCAAGCTGGTATTGACTGCGTTTTGTCCAGTTTACCTGTCACGACACCACCACCGGTGGCACCTCTGGCCGCAGAACGGTCTAAATCGTCACGGAAACCCCTCTATACGCCCGAACAAAGAGCCCGACGCGATGCCACGCCCTGGACACTGGTGCAGGCCATTTTGGCACCGCTACAATTTCTGGTTTTCCTGATCAGCCTGGGCCTTGTCGCTTACTATCTCACCACCGGCCAAGGCTACGAGGCGGCAACACTTTCGATCCTGATAAAGACTTTCCTGCTCTATGCCATTATGATTACAGGCTCGATCTGGGAAAAGGTCGTCTTTGGTGAGTGGCTCTTTGTCGAAGCTTTCTTCTGGGAAGACGTCTTTTCGATGTTGGTCCTCGCCCTCCAGACGCTTTATCTCGTGGCCCTTCTCAGAGGCTGGTGGACCCCGGAACAACAAGTCTATATCGCGGTCGCTGCCTATGGGACTTATGTGGTCAATGCGGCGCAATTCCTGTGGAAACTCCGCATGGCGCGCCTTGAAGGCCCGACACGTGACGCGAGTTCGCAAAGCGGGCAGCCGCCCCCGTCCCTGACGACCCCGGGCACCCTCTGGGCAAGGCAAGAATCATGACGCCCCGGGCCGAAAAAACCGCCGCCGCCTGGCGTCAATTGATTGTAGCCTTGCTGCCCTTTGCAGACTCGGCGAGCGAACATCTGCCAATTAGCCGGATCTTGCGCTTATCCCTGTTTCAGATCTCAACGGGCATGGCCGCTGTCCTGTTAACCGGGACGCTCAACCGTGTCATGATTGTCGAGCTGGGCGTCAGTGGCGCTTTGGTTGCTTTGATGGTGTCGCTGCCGCTCTTGTTCGCGCCCCTACGCGCCCTGATCGGCTTTAAATCCGACACGCACAAATCCTATTTGGGCTGGCGCCGCACGCCGTTCGTTTTTATGGGCACGATGGCCCAATATGGTGGTCTGGCGATCATGCCGTTCGCCCTGCTGATCCTGTCAGGGGGCGGACAAGGGCCGATCATCTTTGGACATATCGGAGCGGCTCTGGCCTTCCTGCTTGTCGGCGCAGGCATGCACACCACCCAGACCGCGGGCCTGGCCCTGGCCACAGATCTTGCAACCGACGAGACCCGGCCCCGCGTCGTCGCGCTCCTTTATGTCATGCTCTTGGTGGGCATGCTGATTTCATCCCTGGTTCTGGGCGGTTTGCTGGTGGACTTTGATGCCATGCGCCTGGTCCAGGTTATTCAAGGTGCAGCGGTTGTTTCGTTGATCCTCAATACAGTGGCTGTGTGGAAGCAGGAAGTTCGCAATCCTGCCCTCACCGCACCCGATCGGGCACGGCCCGTCTTTAAAGAACAATGGAACCTGCTCATCGAGCAAGGACGCACCATGCGTCTCCTGGTTGCAACGGGCCTTGGTGCCGCTGCCTTTGCCATGCAAGATGTCCTGTTGGAGCCCTATGGCGCTGAAGTTCTGGGCATGAGTGTAGGCTCCACGACCGCCTTAACCGCCCTTTGGGCAGCAGGAACCTTGACCGGTTTTGCTTTGGCAGCCCAACAATTAAGTCGCGAAGGCGAAGCCCATAGGCTCGCAGGCTACGGAGCACTCATTGGCGTTGTGGCCTTTGCCTGTGTCATCCTGGCCGGGGCGATCTCATTGACCCCGCTCTTTTGCCTGGGTGTGATGGGCATCGGCCTGGGCGGTGGCTTGTTTTCGATTGGTACACTGACGGCCGCCATGGCCCTGGCCCGAGGCGGCCAGCAGTCCGGTCTCGCCCTAGGGGCATGGGGCGGCGTGCAAGCGACTGCGGCCGGCCTTGGTATCGCGCTCGGCGGCGGCATTCGCGACGTCGGTTCCCATCTGGCTGGTTCCGGGGCGCTCGGACCAGCCTTCAGCGGCCAAGCGACAAGCTATGGCATCGTCTATCATTTGGAAATCGGACTGCTGTTTGCAGCTCTCGTGGCGATCGGTCCGCTCGCCAAACACGCGCCGGGCACATCGAAAATTCGTGAAGTACAGGAAATCAACACCAATGGAGAGCGCCGTTTTGGGCTCTCCGAATTCCCAACCCTCTAACTACTATGGAGAAGTGACATGTATAACCAATATTTCGCGGGGACCGTGGATGTCACAGAGATAGTTCTCTATCTCTTCTTTGGTTTTTTCCTCTTGTTGGTCCTTTACCTCTTGCGCGAAGGCCGGCGCGAAGGTTTTCCGATCGAGGACGATGTCTCCGGTGCTTTGGAATCAACCCCCGGCGGGCTTTTTCCCGCTTCACCAAAGACCTTTAAACTGGCTGACGGCACGAAGTTGGTGAAGCCTGACAACTCACGCGACACCCATGCGACCCAATTTAAGCGGACAGCCCCCTGGTCTGGTTCTCCGATCGAGCCCGATGGCAATCCTTTGTCGGCCGGTATTGGACCAGGTGCTTATGCCGTGCGCGCAGACAAGCCAGACATGACAAATCATGGCACAACGCGCATCGCTCCACTGCGCATCGCGACCGACTATTCGATCGACAAAAAGGATCCAGACCTGCGCGGCTTTGCTTTGGTGGGTCTCGACGGGTCAGCCGCCGGAGTCATTAAGGACATCTGGGTAGACCGGGCTGAATTTCTCATTCGGTATCTGGAAGTCGATGTCACGCCGGAAGGTGGAACAACCAAGCATGTGCTCGTCCCTATGACCATGTGCGTCGTGCAAAAGAACCTCAACCGGGTTCGCCTCGATGCAGTCCTGGGTAGCCAGGTCGGGGATGCGCCAACTCTGGCAAATCCAGACCAGGTGACGTTGCTGGAGGAAGAAAAGATCGTTGGCTACTTCGGTGCTGGCTATCTCTACTCCACACCCGCCCGGTCGGAGCCCTTGGTATGAGCGGCGAACACGACTTCGAACCCATTCGCGGCCTGCCAAGCGACCTACCAGCTGGAGAAACCATCCTGTGGCAGGGAGAGCCTGACTGGATTCTTATGGCCCGGCGCGTTTTCCGGGTTGACTGGGTCGCGGCCTATTTCGTGCTGCTGATGCTATGGCGCGTTGCCGACAGCACAGCCAATGGCCAGGAACTTGGCACAGCACTTTTGGCTGCTGTTTGGGTCGCACCGATTGGTATCGTCGGTCTGGGCCTCTTGGCGGGCTTGGCCTATTTGAACAGCAGGACAACGGTCTATACATTGACCAATCGCCGCTTGGTGATGCGGTTTGGCGCGGCCATGACCAAAGCAATCAATATCCCTTACAAGATTATTGAAGGCGCTGCTTTAAACCAAATGACCGATGGCAGTGGCGATGTCGCTGTGCAATTGGTGAAACCCAACAAAATTTCAATCGTTTTGTTGTGGCCTCATGCCCGTCCTGGCTTCATTGCTCAGCCCCAACCATCGCTGCGTTGCTTGCGTGACGCGACCAAGCCGGCAGCCGTCCTGGCAGAAGCACTGCGCCTCACGCACGAGCAATCCCACGCTACTGCCCCACGTGTCGGGGATAGCACTTCTGCCCCGGGCGGTGCGAACCACGGGGCAGAACCCGCCCTTGCTTAACCTGCTTTCGGCTCGCCCTGTTTTGTTGGGGCGGGCCGAATTAAATTTCCAGCATCCAAAGTCCAACTGAAGGAAGATTACCATGAGTGCCATTGACCATGAGCCGTTTCCCAATTGGGCCTTGCTTGCTGCGGGCAGCTTGGTCGCTTTGTCGCTGATCGCTGCCGCCGTGGGGCGCTATCAGAATCTCAATCCACCTGTGGATTCACTTGTTGCAGCACCTGTTCCCAGCACAGTCCTCAAACTGCGCTTTAGCGATGAAGCGGACGGCTCAGTCATTGTGCGCAACGCCGATACTGGAGCCACGCTCGAGATCATTGTCCCCGGCGAAGATGCCTTTATCCGCACCGTGATGCGCGGTTTTGTGCGGGATCGTAAGTTGCGCAAGATTGGCTCAGAAGTACCGTTTAATCTCTCGCTCTATCCAAACAAGCGCTTGACGATGTCGGATCCCACAACCGGCAAAGAGATTGATTTGCGTGCCTTTGGTCCAACCAATGAGGGCGCATTCGCCCGCCTCTTGGCCAAGCCTGAAGCACGATGATGGTAAGTTGCCGCGACAGATTTAGTTACAGGCGAGCGCACTAATGGATCTCGCTACACTTGCTGCGCCAATTGTCACAACAGTTTTTGCCTGGTGGTTCAGTACAGGCATCATTCTGCTGCTCGTAAGATTGCCACCGAAGAATTACGCCATGGCACTTAGTCTGTTTGCCTTAGTCTTGGCGCTGGCCACCGGTGGCGTGATCATGACGGCGGGCGACGACACCACCTCGGCGGCCTATTTCGCGGCTGGCTGTGCCCTGTGTATCTGGGGCTGGCATGAGGCAAGCTTCCTGATGGGCAAAATCACCGGGCCCCGCCCCGCTGCTTGCCCGGCCGCTGCCAAAGGCTGGACTCGTTTTAAATATGCGACCCTGGCGGTCATTCACCATGAGATTGCGATCTTTCTGACGCTGCTGGCACTGATCGGTCTCACCTGGGGCCAGCCAAATCCGGTCGCGGCTTGGACTTTCGGTATTTTGTTCGCCATGCGGATCAGCGCCAAACTCAACATCTTTCTGGGCGTGCCCAACCTGACAGACGAATTCTTCCCGGCCCATCTGGAGCATCTAAAGTCCTATTTGCCAAAACGTCCAATGAACGCCCTGATGCCGGTTTCGGTGGTCGGCTCGCTCATTCTGTGCGCCTGGCTGATCACCCAGGCAGATCGCGCAGCAGAAGACTCAGCCATGGCGACAGGCTTTGTCTTGCTGTTCACCCTGGCCGCACTGGCTCTACTAGAGCATTTTTTCATGGTCTTGCCGGTTCAAGACGCCGCCCTGTGGCGCTGGGCCTCGCCGAGCAAAACTGCGCTAAAGTCAGAAATCAAACCGACCCTAGACAAGGGTCAAAGTTCAACAGCATGGGAGTCGACGAAATGACTCATCTTGTCGCGGTCCCGGTTGAGCCGCTGTTGTCGAAAAAGCCTCATGCCCAGCCGTCGCAGCCAATCATTCCGGCGATTGGTAGGGATGGTCTCTTGTTTCCGATTGAAAAGCTTAAAGCCCATGAAGAAGGAACACTGCATCTGGCCGTGTCAGTCTTTGTGTTCTGTGGCACCAAACTTTTGATCCAGAAGCGCGCGGCAAGCAAATATCATTGCGGAGGTCTATGGGCGAATACCTGCTGTACCCACCCCCATTGGAATGAAACGCCAGCGGATAGCGCGAACCGGCGCATCTATGAGGAGCTTGGCCTCAAACTTGACCTCCTGCCTGCCCGCGTCATTGAATATTACGCCGAAGTGTCAAACAATCTGATCGAGCATGAACGCGTCCAGGTCTATCGTGGCGATGTCGCGCATCAGAACCTCGATTTTGACCTCGCACCCGAAGAGGTGGCTGAGGTCTCTTGGGCGGAGGTCAGCGACCTGAAAGCCGATGCCATCGCACATCCGCAGCTTTATGCGCCCTGGTTCAGGATTTATCTGGACCGGTGGAGCGAGCTCGGCTTAGATCAAGGTCCACTCTCGATTTAGAGCGCAGGCTGGTTCAATTTGAAGCCAAAATGCTCTAATCCGCCAACCGAGATAGAATGTCGCTCAGGATGCGGGTCACAACCTCGCGTGCCTCCTCAATCGACAAATCCTGTTCAAAGCGTAAGGCGTGCCAGTTCTGGAAACCCAAGACCACTTTGATGCTTCGCGTAGACAGGTCGTCGGCCAGAATAGAATCGGGCAAAAGGGCTTCCACCGTCGTGGCTTCCAGCATTAAGGTTCGCCGATACTCCTCGGTCAGAAACGCCGAGCGAAAGCGCTTGAAGCTCGCCGAAAGTCTGAAGGGATGAATGCGCTCGAAAATCGAGGTGCGCCGTTCAACAAGGCGCAGAAGCCGCTCTTTCCACGTCGCCCCGGTCGCCGGCTCATTCAGCAGAGGCATAACCTCCGCGGAAACCCGCTCGCTTACCTCTTGATAGAGCGAATCCATATCGTCAAAATGGCGGAAAACCGATCGCAACCCCACCCCTGCCACTTCCGCGACACGCGCGGCGCTGGGAGACAAGTCGCCACCTTCGATCAGCTGCAGCACGGCGGCGACAATCTTGTCGCGACTGGTCTGACTGCGTGCCCGACGGCCATCTTCGGGCAGGTCGGCTGGGAAAGATAATTTCAAGATCGTTGAAAAAGCCATCGCCAAACTCTCGCCTTAAACAGCCAGAATGGCAAGCCAAACCACCAGCCAACCTGCTTGTCGGCCCAATTTTGACATGTTAGGTGTCAATAAATTCAGATGAGGTGAGCACGATGATTATATCCAGCATCGCGACGGCCGTCCTAATTATGACGTCAGCAAATCCAGGTGAAAGCGCGCCAAGCAACAAGCAGCGCGATTCGGTGCGAAAGGCCTGCATGGCAGATGTCATGCGCCACTGCCCGCGCCAAGCCGCCGCGCGCGACCGCATGGGCGTTCGCGCCTGCCTGACCACTCATTTCTCCAAGACCTCCCAAGAATGCCAGTCAAACTTGAGGGCGGTCCAAGCCTCTCGTGACACACCAGGCACCTCCAGCGCGCCATACGACTCCCATCCTTCCTCCCTGCCTGCACCCAAGCCTTAGGAGTCTGCATGTCACCCTGGATCATTTGGGGCACGGCCCTGCTCGTCTATCTCGTGTTCAGGCTTTGGTATGATAATTGGCAAGGACCGGTAAAGCCCCACGAGATCGAGGCTTTCCTCGACTCTGTTGAAGATCGACTGGAAGAAACCGGCAACAGCCGGGCCAGTCTCAAGGCGTTTCTGGAACAAGATGATGGGGATGAGTTCCTCATGCTCAATCTAGTCAAGGCCGAGATGGGCCAGGTGGAAGACCCCGAAACCGGTAAAATGGTGCGGGGATTTGAGCTGTTAAAACGCTATTCGCAACGCTTCATGCCGGTGCTCTTGGGCCGTGGCGGTCATCCAGGCATGGTCGGGCGCAAAGTCGGTGGCTATATTGACGCCTGGAACACATCGCCCGATCCGGGCTGGACACTATTTGGTCTGATGCGCTACCGCAGTCGGCGCGACATGATGGCCTTGGCTGCAGATCCCGCTTTCATCGCCGCCCACCCTGAAAAAATTCTGGGAACGCCGGTGACCTTCTCTTTTCCAACCAAACGGATGGTCAGCCTCTATATGGGGCCGCGTGTGACGGTTCTTCTGGTACTTGCCTTGGCAGCGGCACTGGCTCACTTGGCCTTCGGGGCGTGAGGGCTTGTGCGGGGGAAGGACAGTTTGCCGCCGACCATCAGGCTTTGATAGTCGACCACCGGCCCGGTGATTTTTTGACCGCGCAGCACCACGTCCGACCCTCTTGACCGGTCAATCTCAAGGGTCTTTCCGTTGGCGAGATAGAGCTTGGCATTCGATACCAGTGGGCGGCCCAAGGTAAAGCGCCCACTTGCGGGCTCAACAGGGTAGAAGCCCAGCAAGGCAAAGATGTACCACGCACTCATCTGCCCACAATCGTCATTGCCAATGATGCCGTCAGGTCGATCCGAATAGAAGTTCCGGGCGATTTGCTCGACCCTAGCATAGCCGCGTTCGGGCGCATCGCTATAAGCATAGAGCCATGCGATATGATGGCTGGGTTCATTGCCATGCGCATACTGACCAATCAGCGCCTCTTGACCCAAATGCTTGTTGTCACCCAGAGATGGAAGCGAGAAAAACCGATCCAGCCAGAGCGCCAACCCGCCTGGTCCGCCAACAAGCGCACGCAAGCCCTCCACGTCGTGCAAGGCCGGTGTAGGCGTATATTGCCAGGCATTGGCCTCGGTATAGTCGCCGGGATTATTCATCGGCGAGGTTGGCACCAGGGGATCAAACGGGGTTCGCCAGCCACCCGTTTGATTGCGGGCCCGCATGGTCTGGGTTGCCGGATCAAAAAGCTTCCGGTAGCCACCCGCACGGACCTCAAAACGTTGGGCGACGTCATCCCGTCCCAAAAGCCTCGCCACGCGTGCGACAGCATGATCGCCAATGCCATATTCCAACGTTTTGGAGACGGCTTCACCTTCACCCAAATCATAGGGCAGATAGCCAAATTTCTCGTAAGCTCCCCAATCCTGCTGCGCCCAGGCGGGTGCCTGAGGGCGCGGATTTGTCGAGCTGGCAATCATGGCCGCCAGGGCCTCCTCGCGGTCAAATCCATTGAAGCCCTTCACCACCGCGTCGGCGATAATTGGCAAAGCGGGATTGCCAATCATCGTCCAGGTTTCTCTCCCCCAAGCCGTCCAGAGCGGCAGATAGCCTTGGGCGCGATGATGGTCCAAGAGCGTTTGAATCATGCCATCCACGCGCTCGGGGACGATCAGAGTGAACAACGGATGGACGCCGCGAAACGTATCCCAGAGCGACAAGGTGCTGTAATAATGCCCTGTCTTGGTCGTGATCACCTGCCCTGTGGGGCCACGCACCCGCCCGTCGACGTCTGCTATGTCACTGGGATGGATCAAAGTGCGATAAAGGGCGGAATAGAAAATCCGCTTCTCCCTGACACTGCCCTCAATCTCGATACGTCCCAAGAGCGTGTTCCACCGGCTTCGGGCAGAGCCCATCACCGTCTCGAAGCGCGGGTTGGCGAAGGCGGCAAGATTGGCCTTGGCTCCGGCAACATCAACGCTCGATAGCGCGATGCGGGCCTCCAACTGCTTGGCCCTTCCCAAATCAAACTCGAGGATAAGGCGCGGGGCGCGATCGCCCGGCCGGTTTGGCAGGGTAAGGATTCGCGCAATGGGTCGATCAAATCGGACAACGAACGACGCCTCACGTTCAACCCAGTTTTTCGACCAGACCGTGCCCGTGATCTCGCCTCGAGCCGCATCACTTTGAACTTCAGACCTCACAACCCTTGGGCCATCACCAAACAAAATGCCATGTTGAAGATCAACCAGCACCTGTGCCTTGCCTGACTGCACAAATCTGTAACGGTGTATCCCAACACGCTGGCCTGCTGTTAGCTCGACACGAACGCCATGATCCTTCAGCGTCACGGCATAATAGCCGGGGCTGGCCTGCTCGGTCGCTTTGTCAAAACCACTGCGGAAGTTTGACGTCGCGCTTGTCCATTTGGTGCCGGCTGAGGGCTGCAACAAGACGTCGCCCAATTCGCCAATGCCGGCACCGCTGATATGGGTGTTGGAAAAGCCCAAAATAGAACGCGCCTGATACTGATAGCCACTTGAATAATTCCAGCCGCGATCCTCCATGTCTGGCCCCGGTGCCACCATGCCAAAGGGCACCACGGCCCCTGGAAAAACGTGCCCCGTGCCATCGGTACCAATGAAGGGATCAACAAAGCGAAGGGGCTCTTTCTCCCGGGCGACCACAGGCGGGGCAGCCATAAGAAAAGCCAGACCAATCAGCCGACAGGCAAAGAAACTCAGCGCTTTCACCGTGATCCTTCTCCCCTCTGTCATTGGGCAAAAAATATCAAAGACCGATACAGATTAGCTTTCCAATAGTCCCAATCATGACCGCCGGGCAGCTCCTCAAAGGTGTGCGCGATACCCGCGCTTGCCATAGCTTGATGTAGCGCGCGATTTGCCGACAAGAGTTGATCCTCGGTGCCACAGTCAAAGCGGATGCGTGGCAGAGGGCCTGAAGCCCCCTTTAGGGCAGCGAAAACATCCTGGTCGCAGGGATCAGAGCTCCAGCCTCCGGTTGTCTCTTCAATGACATTAGCCAGCTGGTTGAGATGGGTAGCCGATGAATGGGCACTGATCGCATTGAAGTTAGGTGCGTATTTCGCGCCCAGACGAAGGGCTGCAAATCCACCCATCGACAGGCCGGCAAGATAGCGCGGCGAGGCTGGGCTGCACGCCTGGGTCATGTGAAAGGCGATCCCTGGAACTTCTTCGATAATCCATTTCTCGTAATCAGCATCCCTATGGCGAACATATCCGGAGCCATCGCCCCAAAGACCATCCGACGGCATTAACACCACCATGGGCGGGATCCGCTTTTGTTCAATCAATCTGCGCGCTGTGAGGTGGGCCTCGCCCTTAAACGCCCACGCCCAATGCGAGCCATAGACACCGTGCAGCAGGGTTACGATTGGCAGGTCTTTGCCTTCCCCTACCCCCTCCGGCACGAAGGCGGTCACATCCACCCGCCGCCCCAGGGCCCTGCTCTTGACCGTAATGTGGGACAGACCCTTTGTATCGGCCATCAAATCTGCGTGTTCAAATGTCCTAAACATCGGCCATGCCAGTGTCGAAAATGATCACACCTTTAGCGGTACGCCCAGCCAACATATCCTCCATTGCCGTCGCCAAAGTCTCAAGTCGATAGGTTTTTGAGATCATGGATCGCAAGTCAAGCGCGCCTTCGACCGCCCAGCGCATCAAGCGCGGGAAATCCCGGTCCGGGTCACAACCGCCATAGAGCGGTGTCACATAGCGCTTATCCCACCAAAACCAGGGCATAGGCACTTCCACAAGTCCATGCGCGCCGCTGACTTGCACAGCCATCCCGCCATTACGAACCAGCCGCAAAGGCAGAAAGGCCAATGCCCCAACCCCTGTTGCTTCAAAGGCAAAGTCGACCCCGCGCCCGCCCGTCAAACCTTTGACCTCGGTGGTCAGCTGATCATGATTGGCATCCGAAGGACTGGCGAGAATCAGGTCTGTTGCCCCCATGTGTTGGGCACGGTCCAAACTATCCTGCCGCACATCAATTGCGATGATCTTGGATACACCTGCCAAGCGCGCACCCTGCACCACCGAGAGGCCAACACCACCGCAGCCGACAATCGCTAGCGTATCACCAGGATTGGGTTGGGCAATGTTCAAGACAGAGCCAACGCCGGTCATCACACCGCAGCCGAGAATACACGCCTGAGCCACGGGGATTTCGGGCAAAAGCGGCGTCACGGCAGAGCGACGTACCAGTGTAAACTCAGAAAACGTCCCAAGATTAAAGGCGCGCTCGATCGACCGGCCTTGCCAAATCGTATGGTCGTGACCAGCCCGGCTCGAACCCAAGGTCTCAGGATCAATGCCGTGCGAACGCTCGCAGATATTCGCATGGCCGGTTTCGCATGGTTTACAGTGGCCACAGGGAATAGCCCAATTGAGCAAAACCGGGGTTCCAATGGCCAGGTCTTGGACATCGGGGCCAACGGCCTCAACCCATCCTGCCCCCTCATGCCCCGCCACCAACGGACCATCCCAAGACAAAGAGGCGTAATCCGTATGGCAAACCCCCGCTGCACCCAACCCGACCCGCACCTCATCGCCGACGGGTGCGCGCACGGTCACCGTGTCGAGGACAAAACCACCTTGGCCATCTGTTATGGCGGCAAGGCACGTGCGGGCATCACCCCCGGCACTCACGGGGAGCGCTCAAAAATGACAGGATTCTTATGCGTTTGGATGACCTCTCCGATACGCGCACCCGGGCACCATTGCGCCCAATCCCCTTCTTGCACCCCATTGGTTGGGTCTTGCAGCACCATGTCGACATCCATATAAATCACAGTCATGACGCTGCGGGGCCTGGCGGAAATATTGGGTCCGGCCTTATGAAACGTCCAACCGAGATGGAAGCTGACATCACCGAGATCAAACGGATCGTGGACAAAGGGAAAGCCGCGCGCCTCCATCATCGCGGTGATAGCTGCTTCGCTTTCATCACTAATACCAAGGTCGCGGCCAAAGGCCTCGTGCTGACTGCCAGCAAAGAAACCCAACGGTCCCATTTCTGCAGGTACATCTTGCAGCGGAATCCAAGCGGTGACGGTGCGATCGGTTGAAAGTGGCCAATAATATTGATCCGCATGGGCGGGGGTAATACCGCCACCGGGCTCCTTGTAAAGCGACTGGTCATGATAGAGACGCACGCCCCGCACACCCAGGAGATCTGCGGCAATCCTGCCTAACGTCTTACCCAGGACGAAGGATTTGACCCGCTCGCTTTGCTCCCACAAATTCATGACTTGCAAAAAAGCGCGATCATAGGTCGTGCGTTCTTCCAAAGGCTTGGTCTGGGTGTTGAGAGCAATCGTCAACCGGGTGATTTCGCAGCCATAATCGGTCAATACCTCCGGGGCCAGGACGGACTTTAGATGAATGAAGCCGTCCTGCCCAAACCGGCGGATATGCTCGGGGCTAAGGTCAAAGGGGCGATCAAGGTCTGGATTAAGAACAAGAGTCATGATTTGTCTGCCTGGTTTTGACTTGGATCAGGGCAGACCAAAAAGGCAGAAACGGCTTCAATTACGATCTCGCCTTCCAGGATTTGACATCCGCCAACAACCAGATCTGGTTGTAAATTACCCTGAACCAGCCCGGGAATTGTTCGGGGTTGCGCCGAGAAATTGAAGCCCGCAAGGCAAGAAATCTCGTCAAACGTGCGCGAAAAAATCAGGCAGGCCTCATCCTCGTAAAGCACAGTGAAGTCGCCAAGACGCAAAGCAGGGTTGGTCTGGCGTAAAGAAATCGCGCGCCGGGCAAAGGCCAAAACCGATGCCGGATCCTGGGATTGGAGATCCACACTCTGATCCCGGTGCGCTTCAACAATCGCCAGCCAAGGCTTGGTAGTCGAAAAACCCAGGAATGCCTGATCGTGAGACCAGGGCTGGATCGTACGGCACCCGTCGCGGCCCTTGTTCGCAGGCCAATTTGCAATGCCCAACGGATCGCGCAGATCTTCATAAGCCAGGTCTGCTTGGGTAAGGCCCAGTTCTTCACCTTGATAGAGAAAACTCGTGCCACGCAAGGCTACCAATAGCGCCAGCGCAAACTTGGCGATTTGGCTTGTTGGGGCGTCAAGTTTCCATCTGCTGGCAACGCGGGTGCAATCATGATTGCTGAGCGCCCAGGATGGCCAAGCAGATGCCCCCTCCCCGGCCATCCAAGGCTGCATCGCCTCATGAAAATGTTGAGGGTCGGCCCGCTCACTCAATAACTGAAACGAATAGGCCGTATGGAGATGATCTGTACCTGCACTATACTCAATCATGCGGTTGAGATTATCGTCCGAGCCGATTTCGCCGACGACGAAGCTGGCCGGATAAAGGTCAAGAAGCGCCCGTATGCGCTTCAGGAAGGGGAGATTTTCTGGCTGACAGATATTATAGATATGCCGCTGCATGGTAGCCGGGCTATCGCCCGGCTTGGGCGGATTATTGCGCAGCCCCCTGTCGTGGAAATAATAATTGACCGTGTCGAGCCTGAAACCATCCACACCGCGTTCCAGCCAGAAACGCCCAATGCTCAAGATTGCGTCTTGAACCTCGGCGCAGTGAAAATTGAGATCAGGCATCTGAGGCAGGAAGTTGTGCAGATAATATTGCCCGCGCCGGGGCTCGAAGGTCCAGGTGCCACCGCCCATCCAGCTTTGCCAATTGGATGGAGGAGACCCATCGGGCAAAGGATTAGCCCAGACATACCAGTCCGCCTTCGGGTTTGTGCGGCTTTGTCGGCTTTCCTGGAACCACGCATGCTCCAGAGCCGTGTGGGACCAGACTTGGTCGATGATAACCCTCAGACCCAGTTGGTGAGCGCGATCAATGAGCGCGTCAAAATCTGACATGGTGCCAAACATGGGATCTATTGCGCAATGGTCGATGACATCATAGCCAAAATCGCGCTGGGGGGAGGCAAAGAAGGGCGAGAGCCAAATACCGTCAACACCGAGGCCTGCGACATAGCCGAGCCTGGAGATCACACCCCGCAGATCCCCAATCCCGTCACCATTGGAATCGGCAAAGCTGCGCGGGTAAATCTGGTAAAACGTCGCGCCACGCCACCAGTGAGGATCGCAAGATTGCATCGTCAAGTTAAAGTCTTTGGACCAAGCCCGTGGCCTTCAGCTGCCACAGCTTAAAGATAGAGATCATCACGTCAGTATGTCACAAGCGATCCCATCATCAGACATGCGAAAAACTATCGCGGCCCTACACTGGCCCATAACTCACACCAAGGTTCCAGGTCCATCGGTCAGAAACGGACATCCATCTCTGGGGAGGGACTTTAAACCCCTTTGTTAAGCTCCAGGTCTTTGGACGGGTAAAGGAATGTAAAAAACAGGCAGTAAATAGGGAAAAACAACAATAATCATCAATTATTGTCTCGAATTAAATGGTTGATACACTATTTTGTGTTGCAACTTATTTTAGAGTGCTGAGATTAGATGCGGCGATGCTGTACGTCAGGAAACAAAAATCTAGACGCCGGGGCGAACGCGGCAATCTGGTCCTGATCACGGGCCTGATTGCGGTCCCTTTAGCCATGACCGTTGCGATCACAGTGGAGATGGTCGCCCTCACAAATGAAAAGGCCCGCATGCAAGCCGCTGTGGACGCAGCCGCCCTGGCTGGCGCCCGCGAAATGGCAATTAGCGGAGGAGGTGCCCGTAATGCCAATGGCTTCGCAGAAACGTTTGCTTTCAGTCAGGTAGCAGACCTTTCTCCGCGCGTCTCGATGAGCTTTACTGCCAGCCAACTTCCTGACGGCGGTTTTGAGGTTGCAGGCGTCGGCGTTCGGGGATCCTTCTTCGGCAATCTGGTCCCTCCAGGTGGCTTCACAATCCGGGTAAGCGCCCTTGCGGACGCCTTAAACCAGCAGCCCTTGTGCATATTGACCCTGCCCCCCGCCCCCGGCCGCAGAGGGGTCAGTCTGACCGCGAGCTTAAATAGCAACATTAAGGCGGCCAACTGTTTGGTGCATTCCAATAGCACCGTAGTAACAAGAAATAATGCAGTGATTACAGCCGGTACGATCCAAACCACAGGGTCCGCAACCGGCACCGGTTTTTCCCCCGCCGCCAATAGTGGAGCGATTGGGGTGCTTGATCCATTTGCGGCCAGAACGATAAAGCGCCGGGGTGTTTGTGCTCCTATTAATCCAAACCCACTCAAAGTTGGCGGAAATACTATCACGTCCCTGGCTGCGGGGGTCCTGAGGCGAGAACTCATTGTAACCGGAAACGCAACCCTAACTCTCGGACCCGGGGAACACTACTTTTGTAACGGAGTGAGCATAGAGGGTAACGCGACTTTAAAGGGTAACAACGTCGTCATGATCTTTGAAGGTCCCAAAACCTTCAAAGCAAGCCCAGACTCGGGTCTTTCCCTGGACGGGCGACAAACCGGGGACTGGGCAGGTTTCCTCCTTGTAACCGATCGTGACAATACAACCGACGTAGTAATCTCTTCCAAATTGGCGGACAAGCTATTGGGAACGATTTATCTGCCCAGCGCCAAATTGATCATTGACTCTGCGGGTCAGGTCGCTCAGGGCTCGAAATGGAGCGTGGTGGTTGCCCAAGACATGTTCTTGGATAAAAATGCAGCGCTTGTTATCAATTCCGACTATGCGGGATCGGGTGTGCCCGTGCCGGTTGGCGTGGGCGACAAATTGGCCAATGCCAAGTCGGGTAACCGGCTGCGTAAATAGGCCTGCTGCCTGCCCTGACTGAAGTCACTACGTGCATCGGGATCGGGCTGCCAAGTCGGTATAGCCGACCACACGCACGATCAGATCAGTACTGGTTTATCAAGCGTTTAACCGTCCAACACGCCTATGTCCCCGGAGGGATAGCTCTGCCCAGCCCGCGTGTGCATTCGCGCACGCCAGCACAGCGCGGCCCACGTTTTGCCCGCGTCAACCCTATTCCCGGCCCTAGATCGCGTCTCGTTTTCTTGAAAACGAGGTTGCGATCTAAATTTATGATTTAGGGCCAGTTTTACACCATTTTTCGATTCCGAAAAATGGTGAACGGCCTTAGATCGCGTCTCGTTTTCTTGAAAACGAGGTTGCGATCTAAATT
>CALRXH020000011.1:0-77156 GCA_943372135.1 Maricaulis salignorans
AAAAATGGTGCACGGCCTTAGATCGCGTCTCGTTTTCTTGAAAACGAGGTTGCGATCTAAATTTATGATTTAGGGCCAGTTTTACACCATTTTTCGATTCCGAAAAATGGTGAACGGCCCTAGTAGAGATATATTCTAACGCTTGGCGGGAGTAACAGGATTGACGTCATAGGCCGCCAGGGTAGCCAAAGTCACAATCTCGGAGACCGGTGCGGAGAGCGAGCAGATTTGCACAGGATGGCGCAGACCCACCATCATTGGCCCCAAAACGGTTGCGCCACCGAGAAACTCCACCAGATCGGTTGAAATACGCGCAGAGTGAATGGCCGGCATCACCAATACATTGGCAGGTCCAGACAGTCTCGAGAATGGGTATAGCCGGTGGGAATCCGCGCTGAGGGCAACCCCAACCGACATTTCGCCCTCATATTCGAAGTCGATTTCTTCCATGCGATCGAGAATGGCCGTCGCCTCACGGCACTTCTCCGACCGTTCGCCCATAGGCCGGCCAAAGGTGGAATAAGCCACAAAGGCTACGCGGGGCGTAAAGCCGAGGCGTTTGGCAGCGCCTGCCGCCTGAATGGCGATGCGGGCCAGATCATCGGCATTGGGCATTTCAGTGACGTTGGTGTCGGCGACAAAAATGGTTCGGCCCTTGGAAATCAGCACCGAAAGTCCGATTGGCTTGCTCTTGGCCGCCGCATCAATCGCCAGCATCACCTCATTTAAGGCTTGGTCTGTTGTGCGCGTTGTTCCCGTCACCATGCCATCCGCATCGCCCATGGCAAGCATGGTCGCGGCAAACACGTTGCGATCCTGATTGATCATGCGCTGGCAATCACGGAGCAGATAGCCACGACGCTGCAAGCGGCGATAGAGATAATCAGTATAGTCGACATTGCGGTCAGACAGTCGCGCATTGAAAATCTGCAGGCCCGAATCCTCAGGTACACCCACCAGCGCCTTGTTTCGGCGTACTTGTTCTTCCCGGCCGATCAGAATGGCTTTCCCCATCTCCAATTGCTCGAATTGATAGGCCGCTCGAATAACAGCAGGATCCTCGCCTTCGGCAAACACAATGGTCTTGGGATTGGCACGTACCGTTTCCTGCAAGCTTTGAAGCAGAGAGGCAGTGGGATCGAGACGCTGGGCCAAACGGTCACGATAGGCACCCATGTCCTCAATCGGCTTGCGGGCAACACCTGTATCCATAGCAGCTTGCGCCACGGCAGGGGGAATGGCGGCGATCAAGCGGGGATCAAATGGCGTCGGGATAATGTATCCAGGACCAAACTTCAGTTGACGGCCATGATAGGCAGCCATCACTTCATCGGGCACATCCTCGCGCGCAAGCTCTGCCAAGGCGCGCGCTGCCGCCAGCTTCATTTCCTCGTTAATGGTGCGGGCGCGCACATCCAACGCACCACGGAAGATATAAGGGAAACCCAGAACATTATTGACTTGGTTGGCATAGTCCGACCGGCCCGTCGCAATAATGGCATCGCTGCGCACTTCCAAAATTTCTTCTGGGCGAATTTCAGGATCAGGATTGGCCATCGCGAAGATGATTGGGTTTGGGGCCATGCTGGCCACCATGGCCTGACTGACCGCCCCTTTGGCTGAAAGGCCCAAAAAGCAATCCGCACCCTTCATTGCCTCTTCCAATGTGCGAAGCGGCGTGTCGACAGCATGGGCAGATTTGAACTGGTCCATCCCTTTTTCGCGGCCGCGATACACAACACCGTCGCGGTCGCACGCGATGACATTCTGATGTGGAACACCCAGCGTCTTGATCAGGGAAATACACGACAAGCCTGCCGCACCAGCACCAGACACCACAACTTTGAGGTCTTTGAAGTCGCGACCCGTGATTTCGCACGCATTGATCAGGCCAGCAGCGGCAATGATGGCGGTTCCATGCTGGTCGTCATGAAAAACAGGAATGTCGCATAATTCTTTCAGGCGGCTCTCAATAATAAAACATTCCGGGCTCTTGATGTCCTCTAGATTGATGCCACCAAAAGTGCAGGAGATCGTGCGAACCGTGTTGATAATCTCTTCTGGGTCCATCGAATCAAGCTCGATGTCGATGGAATCAATATCTGCAAAGCGTTTGAAGAGGACCGCCTTGCCTTCCATCACCGGCTTGGAAGCCAGTGCCCCCAGATTACCGAGGCCCAAAATGGCCGTGCCATTTGAAATCACGGCAACCAGATTGCCTTTGGCTGTATAGTCATAGGCGGTGTCGGGATCTTTTGAGATGGCAAGAACAGGAACCGCAACACCTGGTGAATAGGCAAGCGAGAGATCGCTCTGGGTTGCCATCGGCTTGGAAGCAACAACCGATATCTTCCCCGGTGTCGGCAGACTGTGAAAATCGAGGGCTTCCTGGTCTGTGAATGTCTTGCGCTCACTGCTCATCCGATGTTTTTCGTCCTACGCTGTCCTGTGAGCTCCTTGCTAGACCGGGCCGCGCGTTCGATCAACGTGTGTCTACTTTGAAAACCATGTTTGACACTTTGCCAGCAGAAGAATCCACAGCTAAACCCCTCTCATGACAGCCCCCGGCACCACACCCGTCATGGCACAATATCTGGCCGCCAAGGAGCAGCATCGCGATGCTTTGCTGTTCTTCCGCATGGGTGATTTTTACGAACTCTTCTTTGAAGACGCCCAAACTGCCGCCGGGGCCCTGGATATCGCACTCACGAAACGGGGCCAGCACCTGGGCGAAGATATTGCAATGGCCGGTGTCCCGGCCCATTCTGCCGAGGCCTATATCGCAAAACTGGTCAGAAAAGGCTATAAAATTGCGATTTGCGATCAAACCGAGGATGCAGCTGAAGCACGCAAGCGCGGCTCCAAATCCGTCGTGCGCCGGGATGTCGTCCGCATCATCACGCCAGGCACCCTAACCGAAGACGCCCTGCTTGACCCCCGCCATGCCAATCGGTTGGCGGCTTTGGCCTTTAGTGCTGGCGGTCTGGAAGCGGCCCTTGCGTGGGCAGATGTTTCGACTGGTGAATTTGCTGTGATGGAGGCTCCAATCCAGCGCCTGATCGATGAAGCCGCAGCCCTCTCGATTGGCGAACTGGTGATCGTTGATAGCGACCTCGATAAAGCAGGCGCAAAGGCCCTTGCCGCCATCTCGGGTTCTGTGACGCCGAGACCTGCGAAAACAGCCGATGCCAAAACGGCCGCCCGAACGCTGGAACTGGGGTTTGGCGTTCAAACACTTGACGGGTTTGGCGCGTTTGGGAAAGCCGAACTCGGAGCACTTGGCCTCATCTATGATTACATAAGCCTCACCCAGGCAGGTCTCGCCCCCCGATTGATGGCACCAAAGCGGGTGGAAACCTCTGCCATCCTAGCGATCGACGCCACGACGCGGGCGAGCCTCGAACTTGACCGCTCGCAGCGGGGCACGCGGGACGGCTCGTTGATCGGTGCCATCGATCGCACCCGCACGGCCGCCGGCGGGCGGATGCTGGCCGAACGGATCGGGCGACCCCTCCTGGATCTGGGTGTCATCAGGGACCGGCTTAACGCCATTGAACATCTGATCGGGGCCAGCGACCAGCGACATGACCTGCGCGACACACTGAGCCAAATCCCCGATGTCAGCCGCGCCCTGTCCCGTCTGGAACTGGGCCGGGGGGGGCCGCGAGACCTGCGGGCGCTGGCCATCGCTCTGAGTGAAGGCGATAAGATCAGCGCGCGCCTGCCACCTGGCCTACCCGAGGAGCTGGCTAGGGCGCAAAAAAACCTCCGCCTTGACCATCAGCCCGGCCTGGCCGCCCTGGCGCATCGGTTGATCACACTCGTCATTCCAGAACCGGGGCTGCTGACGCGCGATGGTGGCTTTGTCGCGACGGGCTTTGATCCGGTGCTGGATGATATTCGCCTCCTGTCAACCAATGCACGCCAGGTAATAGCCAAGCTTCAGGCCGAGGTTTCAGACCAGGCAGGCCTGCCACTCAAAATCCGCAACAATGCCGTCTTGGGTTTTTTCATAGAAGCCACGCCCAAACAGGGCGAAGCCCTGATGAGCCCGCCGCTCAATACGCTCTTCATCCATCGTCAGACTACAGCCAGCGCAATCCGCTTCACAAACCAGCCCCTGATGGAGCTGGACGGGCAAATCGCACGCGCGTCGGAGCGGGCACTCGCCCGCGAGCTGGAGATATGGAACGAGGCCCTGGCCGAAGTGGTGCGCCAAAGCGGCGCGCTGCGCTTGGTCGGCGATGCGCTTGCGACCTTCGATGTTGCGGCAGCGCTGGCTGAATGGGCAGTGGAGATGGACGCGGTCCGACCCGTGCTCGATGACGCAATGGGGTTTGACGTACGCGGGGGTCGTCATCCGGTTGTGGAAGCTGCCCTTCGAAAATCAGGGGAAGTCTTTACTTCCAACTCCTGTCATTTAGATGGCACCGGGGCATCCGCACCACGCCTGACGTTGATTACCGGTCCCAATATGGCCGGTAAATCCACCTATCTGAGGCAAAATGCGCTCCTGGCAATCCTGGCCCAAGCAGGCTCTTATGTGCCGGCAGAATCACTCCACATGGGATTGGTAGACCGGATCTTCTCGCGCGTCGGGGCGTCAGATGACCTATCTAAAGGCCGATCAACCTTCATGGTTGAAATGGTTGAAACAGCAACGATTTTGAACCGGGCGGGGCCTCGGTCCTTTGTCATTCTCGATGAAATCGGGCGGGGAACATCAACCTATGACGGCTTGGCCATTGCCTGGGCTGTAGCAGAGCATCTCCACGATTCCAATCAATGTCGGGCCTTGTTCGCGACCCATTATCACGAGCTGACCGCCCTTGGGGAACGTTTGCCCGCTTGTGGCAATGCCAGCCTGCGCGCCAAGGAGTGGAAAGGCGATCTCGTTTTTCTCCATGAAGTCGGCGAAGGCGCCGCAGACCGCTCCTATGGCGTGCAAGTCGCAAAACTTGCCGGCCTACCGCCCAGTGCGGTGGCGCGGGCAAAATCAGTGTTGAACCGGCTCGAGAAAACCCGGAATAATGGCCGACCGGACGCGCTAGATGACTTGCCGCTGTTTGCCGCCACAAGCCCTGACCGGGAGATTGCCCGCACACCCACAGGGCTGGAACAAGCCTTGATAGAGCTGGACCCCGATCAACTAACCCCGCGCGAAGCGTTGGACTTTGTTTATGCCCTGAAAAAGATGCTCTAGCCGCGGCAAAGCGACTTTGTCGTCATTTTGTCACATTACTGAAGCGTGGATGTCATATCGGCAGACTAACGCACCGTAAAATCGACCTCTGCCCCTTTGGCGCTGCCGCCCAGTTTGGATTGTTTACATGACCTTCAAGCACACCAGTCTGGCTGTTCTGGCTTTTGGCGCCCTTGTCTTGTCAGGCTGCAACCCCAACGAGGGTCGCAACCGGGTTGCCGTCGTGGGCTCCTCCACCCTGTTTCCATTCTCCGCCGCCGCCGCCGAGCAATTCTCCGCCCGAGGCCGCTTTAAAACCCCGCGCGTGGAATCAACTGGAACAGGGGGCGGGTTCGCCATCTTCTGTCGTGGCTTGGGTCTAGGCTTCCCCGATATTTCAAACGCTTCGCGCCGCATCAAAAAGAGCGAGTTCGAGACGTGCCAGAAAAATGGCGTGACCGAAATTGTCGAGATCAAGCTCGGCTATGATGGGATTGTCATTGCCAATTCCAAGGCCGCAACCCCTGTTACCTTAACAAAGCAGGAAGTCTATCAGGCGCTGGCTAAAGACATTTATGATCCCGCCAAACAGGCCTTTGTACCCAATCCCTTCATGAATTGGAACGAAATCAATCCCAATTTACCAGCCATCAAAATCGACGTCATGGGCCCGCCGCCAACCTCGGGCACGCGCGACGCCTTTGCCGAACTCGTTATGGCCAAGGGTGCCCAAGAGGTGCCTGAAATGAAGGCGCTGAAAGAAAAAGACGATAAAGAATTCCAAAAGCGGGCGCTGACCCTGCGCGAAGATGGTGCCTGGAAGGATTCAGGGGAAAACGACAGCTTGATCGTGCAAGCCCTCTCGCGCTCGCCTGAACAATTCGGCGTGTTTGGCTTTTCGTCGTTTGAAGAAAATTTGGATCGCCTGCAAGCAGCACCCCTCAATGGTGTGGAGCCCTCGGCGGAAGCGATTATTGACGGCAAATATGCAGCGTCACGCTCCCTCTATTTTTATGTGAAGAAGGCCAATGTCGCTGTCGTGCCGGGCCTGCAGGAATTTGCAATGGAGCTATTGTCCGACCATGCGGCAGGCCTGCGCGGTTATTTGCGCGGTAAAGGCATGGTGCCATTGCACCCCGATGAGCGGGCGGCTAACTTCCAGGTGGCAAAGACGCTCCCCACGATGACCGCACCGGAGAAATAAGGCCTTGCCTCGCTTGACGGGCTGTTGCACAAAAAACCATGCGCGTTTCTCTCCTGTCTGCCCTCGCCGTGTGCTTCGCCACCATGACTTCACCCGCCGCTCATGCATCGGATTTTGAACAATCCACCGGCCGTTTCGCCAGCCTCGCTTTGTCGTGCATTCATACCGAATATCCCAACAAGATCGCCCATGTGCTCTATTCGGCCGAGGATGCGCGCACACCCAGCCAGTTAACGCCGGCCTTTTATGGCTGTTTCGACCATCATTCATCCGTGCATGGACATTGGCTACTGGCGCGGCTCGCGCACCTCTATCCTAAAGCTTCCTATGCCCCCGCCGCCCGCCAAGCCTTGGCCAAGAGCCTCACCAAAGCCAATTTGACAGCCGAACTCGCCTATATGAACGGGCCAGGGCGCGCCAGCTTTGAGCGCCCCTATGGCCTGGCCTGGATGCTGCAACTGGGCACCGAATTGCGCCAATGGGCCAAGCAAGACGACATCATTACCGCTTGGGCGGCCGATTTTGCCCCCCTGGAGCAACGCGCGGCGGGGCAACTCAAAAGCTGGCTGCCAAAGCTTCGCACGCCGATGCGGGTGGGGGAACATTCTCAAACCGCTTTTGCCTTGGGGCTTGCTCGTGATTGGGCCGTCGAGGTTCAAGACATGGCCTTTGTAGACCTGATCGACGAGCGCGCCATGACCTATTATGGCAAGGACCGTGACTGCCCCTTAAGGTTTGAGCCCGGCGGGGAGGATTTCGTGTCGGCTTGCTTGGGTGAAGCCGATCTCATGCGTCGCGTTCTGGCAAAACAAGCCTACGCCAAATGGCTGAGCCTTGCTCTGCCCACCATCCCCAAAACCGCTTCTACAGACTGGTTGCCCGTCGCCATTGTGACCGATCGCACCGACGGCAAGCTCGCCCATACCGATGGCCTCAACCTGTCACGTGCATGGATGCTGGAAGGCATGGCTTCGGGCCTGCCTGCAACCGACAAGCGCCGGCTCGCCCTGTTGGCAACAGCCAAAGCCCACCGTGACCTCGCTTTGCCCGCGGTGACAGGCGAGCATTATGAGGGCGGGCATTGGCTGGGCACTTTTGCCACTTATCTGGTGACCGGGCGCGGCCTGAAGGCCAGCCACCAACCCGACCGCTAGGGCCGTTCACCATTTTTCGGAATCGAAAATGGTGTAAAACTGGCCCTAAATCATAAATCTAGATCGCAACCTCGTTTTCTTGAAAACGAGACGCGATCGAGGGCCGTTCACCATTTTTCGGAATCGAAAAATGGTGTAAAACTGGCCCTAAATCATAAATTTAGATCGCAACCTCGTTTCCAAGAAAACGAGACGCGATCTAGCGCTTCGACCTGGATTTCACAAACACACCAATATGGGTTGCGACGGGTCTTTCCGTGCCGGGAATACCCGACTGTATGGGCCGGTTTAGAACCCGCGGACCCTGCACAGGATCGGCGTAAACCAGCGCGGTTGAACCCCCGCCATCAAGATTGATTGCATCGGTGGCCCCTAAAGCCTGCACGATGAGCGCGGATTCCACAAAGCTTGCCCCTTCGCTATAGCCAGCTTGGCGACCGTCAATGGTCACAAGCCACACGCGGTTGCGCGCAACATTGCTGGCAAGGATAGAGCGGGGATGGCGGGCTGTCTTCTTTGGATCTGCCTTCATTGTGCCGGCCTGAACGAGTAAGGGACCAGCAGCCAGACCATTTGTGAACCGCTCCGGGCAGGCCAGAGCGGCCAGGATCTGTACCTGCTTGGGCTCAAAACAAACAACAGCTTTGGCTACGCCAGCGGTTTCAGGCGTTGCGGCGGGTGAAACCACGCGCCCATTGGATTTTGCGAATCCTTGCGCGTTTTGGCCCAAGCCTTCTGTTACAACCACCGGGCCAAAATAGCCGCCATTGATCGCAACCACTGCGCCGGATTCGCGTAAAAAAGTCGATGTCGTTCTGGAGCGATATTCCGATGTGTCTGACTCATTGCCGCCTGAGACTGCAAACGACAGGCCTTTGGTTTTCAGGTCGATTTCAACGATCGTAACCTGCATCGGCACAGCGCCGGGCCACGCCCTCTGGCTATAGGAAATCCCATCGGCCAGCATCGTCTTTGGCGCGGTCCCGTCAATCGGCTTGCCCGACAAGAGAGGTGCACCTGACGCACATGCCGACAGAGCAGCGCATGTTAACACGACAAAATAACGGGTGATCGGCATCATCGGATTGGCAACCCTCGTAACGGAGACACCGCGCGCATGGCGATGGCCGTATTGACCCTAACCACACTGGGCAGCCGTGTCAGCACTTCGCGGTGAATACGCTCAAGGTCTGCCACGTCACGGGCCGCGACGCGGAGAAGATAATCAGAATCCCCCGTCATCAGCCAACATTCCAATACTTCAGGGGCTGCGCGCACCGCGCTTTCAAAAGCTGCGAGATCCCGGTCGGTCTGTGCACCCAACGCAATCGACACAAACACCGTCAAACTAAAACCCAGGCGCGCCGCATTGAGCTCAGCGCGATAGCCCTCGAGCACGCCCGCCTTCTCCAGAACATCGAGGCGGCGGCGGCAGGCGCTTTCCGACAAAGCGATCTTGTCTGCCAATGTGGCAATACTGGCACGGCCGTCACGCTGTAATAAGCGAAGCAAAGCACGGTCCTTCTCATCAAGTACGACGGTTTCCATCAAAAAATATCCTTCTCCTAACGCTTTCCACTAACAAACCTGCAAAGTCCAGGCAATTTTGCGCGGAACCGCCATTCAAACGATGCTAGAGTTGCCCATCAAAGGAGATTGACATGAAAATTGGCGTGCCCAAGGAAATCAAGCCTCAGGAAAACCGCGTTGGTGCCACCCCGGGCACCGTCGCCCAATTGGTTGACGCGGGACATGAAGTCTTCGTGGAGTCCCAAGCCGGTGCCGGCATTGGCGTGACCAATGCGGCTTACGAAAAAGTCGGTGCAAAAATCCTGGCCGATGCCGATGGCGTGTTTGAAGCCGCGACGCTGATTGTGAAGGTGAAAGAGCCCCAGCCAATTGAATGCGCGCGCCTCAAACCACACCATATCCTTTTCACCTATCTCCATCTGGCCCCGGATCCAGAACAAGCCAAGGCACTGATGGCGTCGGGCTGTACGGCGATTGCCTATGAAACCGTGGTCGGCCGCGATGGCGGGCTTCCGCTTCTGGCCCCGATGTCGGAAGTCGCAGGCCGGATGGCGACCCAAGTTGGCGCGCATTGTCTTCTCAAGCCCCAAGGTGGCCTCGGAAAATTGATGGGCGGGGTACCTGGCGTGGCCCCGGCAAAAGTGGTGATTCTAGGGGGCGGCGTGGCTGGCCTAAACGCATGCGAAATCGCCCATGGCATGCGCGCCGATGTCACCGTTTTTGATCGCTCTAAAGCCGCTTTGGTGGCGATTGATCGCCAGTTTGGCGGTATGGTCACGACCCTGATGTCGACCCCCGATGCGGTTGAACAAGCCTGTATCGACGCCGATCTGGTGATCGGGGCGGTCCTGATCCCAGGTGCCTCTGCCCCGAAGCTTGTCACCAAAGACATGCTGTCGCGCATGAAGGACGGCTCTGTCCTCGTTGACATTTCGATCGATCAGGGCGGTTGCTTTGAAACCTCGCACGCCACGACCCATGCAGAGCCAACCTATGTGATCGACGGTGTGGTGCATTATTGTGTCGCCAATATGCCGGGCGCGGCACCCCTGACCTCGACCTATGCCCTCAATGGGGTCACGGCACCTTATGTGCTGGCCCTGGCCAATAAGGGCGTTGATCAAGCACTAGCTGAAGACCCAGGCTTTGCCTTGGGCCTCAATGTCCGCGGTGGTCAGATCATGCACCAAGCCGTGAAAGAAGCACTGGGCCTTTAAAGCAGCACCCACTCTATCTGAACCAGACAGAGTGGATAAGCTGTTGTTCTATCATGGACTTAGAGCCCAACTTTGATCCAGAAGGATCAAAACGCGCGGCAGCCCAACGCAGCGGGCGGGAAGGCAATGCCGGCTTTCCCGCAGCACAGTCAAACCCGATCAAGCCAGACGACTGGCCACCTCTTCCCCGATCGCAAAGGAGGAGGTTAGGCCCGGGGAATCAATCCCGAACAAACACACCAAACCCGCTAGGCCGTGACTGGACGGGTCAAGGATGGAGAAATCCTCAAACTGGGTCAGCGCATTGCCGATTTTAGGCCGGATGCCTGCATAATCTGCCTGCAACAGGCTTTCGTCCAAACCCGGCCAATAGGCGCGGATCGAGTCTGCAAAAATCGCCTTCCGGCTCTCGTCTACACGATAGTCCAAGGTGTTGACGGGCTGAACATCCGGGCCAAAGCGGGCATGCCCACTCATATCCGGCGTCACATGAATACCAAGCCCGCCGGCAGAGGGCATCGGATAAATCAAATGCGTGAAAGGGGCCTTGCCGCCATAGGTAAAGTAATTGCCTTTCGCAAACTTGGTTTCCGGCACCAAAGCGGGATCGAGGCCCTCAACCCCATGTCCGGCCTGGGTGGACCAAAGACCCGCAGATAAAATCAGCTGGCGCGTGGTCAGCGTCACCGGCTCGTTACCACCTACCCGTACTTCAAAGCCACCAGCAATCGGCTTTGCACCCACAAAGGGCGCATTGCGGGCAAGCGCCCCGCCATGATCCTCGATCACGCCCAAAAGCGCGAGCATATAGGAATGGCTGTCGACAATACCGCTCGAAGGCGACCAAATGGCCGCTTCCGCGACAATCTCGGGCTCCATCTGCCGGATCCGGTCGGGGCCAATCATCTCTAGATCCACGATGCCATTGGCATGCCCGCGATCGTTTATGACCTGCAGGGCTGCCACATCACCGGCAGACGGCGCCACGATCAGCTTGCCCAATGCACGGGCCGATATGCCCCGCTCCGCACAAAAGGCATACATTGCGAGCTTACCCGCAACACAGAGGCGGGCCTTTAGCGAGCCTGTGGGATAATACATGCCAGCATGAACAACCTCGGAATTACGCGACGAGGTTTCTTCACCAAAGCGGCTATTCTTCTCCAGCACGATCACGTTTTGGCCACGGCTGGCCAGCGCCCGGCCTGTTGCAAGGCCGACAACGCCAGCACCGACTACAATAGCGTCTGTGTCGGTCACGGCGCTGCCTGCCTCCTAGGCACCAACACCGGTACCGATGGAGCAAGCCACACCCGTTCCGCCAATCCCGCAATAACCGCCGGGGTTTTTGGCCAGATATTGTTGGTGATAGTCCTCAGCATAAAAGAATTCCGGTGCCAGCATCAACTCGGTGGTAATCGGGCCGTAGCCCGCCTTGGCCAAGGCGATTGCATACTGGGCGCGCGCGGCTTCGGCAACCTGTAACTCGAGCGCGTCGTTCACATAAATGCCAGAACGATACTGGGTACCAATATCGCCACCCTGGCGCATACCCTGGGTGGGATCGTGATTCTCGAAAAAGACCTTCAACAAGCCCTCAAGCGAGATCTCGCCGGGATCATAAACCACCAGAACCACTTCATTGTGGCCCGTCATGCCGCTGCAAACTTCTTCATAGGTCGGATTGGGTGTTAGGCCGGCACTATAGCCAACAGCGGATGAGTAAACGCCCTGAGTTTGCCAGAACTTGCGCTCCGCCCCCCAAAAGCAACCCAGTCCAAATGTTACGGTCTTCAAATTCAAAGGCCAGGGCCCTTTCAAGGGACGACCATTGACAAAGTGACGTTGGGGCACACATACGGGAACGGACCGTCCCTTCAAAGCTTCGTGAGCCGCTGGGATTTGTAATTTCTTCTGTTTGGAAAATAGCATATCGAGTGCTCCAGAGCTTTCCTAGATATAGGTCTCAAGATCGTTTACGCTAGATGCGTGTTTCGGGCTTCGTGTCAGTCTTTGATTAATGACATTCTGCCACACCTGCTAGGATGAGTATGACCGCTGAACTTGCCTCCTCAAGATTGCTTTCCCGCCGGTTTGGTTTGAACCAACCCAGATTGGATGTGCATGAAGGCGATTTGGCGCGCGCCGATCTGGTCCTTTCACGGGCAACCTATTGTGATCCCCAAGCCAACGCTGCGCTTCTGGGTGACAAGCGCCTGTTGTTTTCCCCCTCCGGCCGCAGTTTTTTAAGCTATGCACCCAAGGGCCGGACCTGGCTGGCGATGGGTGCCCCGGTCGGACAGGGCGAGGAAGCGGTCAGTCTCGCACAACACTTTATCATGATGGCCCAAAATTGCGGCGCGAAGCCCGCTTTTTATGGCGTTGGCCCCAGCTTTGAGCCGATTGCGGAAGCGCTCGACCTGCAAAGGGTCAAAACCGGCGAACGCGCCATTTTGGACCTCGCGACTTTCTCGCTCGACGGCAAGCAGCGCCAAGTCATTCGCACCCATCGCAATCGGCACATCAAGAACCAGTTTAGCGTCCACATCGAAGGACCAGGTGCGGTGCGCGCCAATCTGGCCCGCTTGCAGACGATTTCTGACCAATGGCTGGCGCACCAGGCCGGAGGAGAGAAAGGCTTTGGTCTCGGCCGGTTCGATGTACATTACATCGACCGCCTACCTCTCGCGACAGTTCGCGCGGCCGATGGCCATATTGCAGCCTTTGCCTCTTTATGGCCCACTGCAGATAAGTCACGCATCGGCATCGATCTGATGCGTTATGGCGAAGATGCGCCAAATGGTGTGATGGATTTTTTGTTTGCCGAGCTATTCTTGTGGGCAAAGGCGCAAACCTATCAAGCCTTTGACCTGAACACGTCCCCGCTTGCCGGGGTCGAACCGTGCGGCCGCTCGCCCTTTGTCACCAATCTTGCCAAACTAATGTATAAGCATGGCGAGAAGCTGTATAATTTCCAGGGCGTGCGGCGGTTCAAGAACAAGTTCCACCCGGAATGGGAGGACGTCTATCTGGCCACCCCCAAAGGCGTCTCGCACTTTGTCGCCCTGGCGCGGGCAACCTTGCTGATCAATCGGCCACTTTAGTTCGTCTAGATCGACGTGCGTCAGATAGGACGCACATCAGGTCGATCTAGCTTTATAGTTTTGAGCCTACGTGCCACCCAGGCTCTAGCCGGCCCCGCCAAAAAACCCCACTCGACTTCGCAGAAAGCCTCGCTAGAGTATCGCCATGCGCAAGATCCTCCTGACCCTGATATCATTTGTGACCCTCTGGGTCGCGCCCCTCTCTGCCACAGCCAGATCGGTTCAACCTGAAATCGGCAAAGGCTGGCAGGAAGCCGTTGTCCATGTGGCTGACCCTGAACCCTGGGTGTCGTTTTTCATCGCGGATGCTGGCTGGAAAGTAGCCTCTCGTGGCCACATCGACCCACAGATTCTGCAATCATGGGGTCTTGCAACCACTGTTACGGGCAACGAAGTCCTATTGGTCAATCCAGGCGACTCCAAAGGCTGGATTCGCCTCGTGACCTTGAAAGGAATTGCCTCTGAACCCATCAGGCCGGCCGCACAGGCTTGGGACCCCGGCGGCTGGTTCTCGCTGATGACCCGCTCGCGCGATGCCACAGCACTTTACCAAAAGGCCATCGCCCGCGGCTGGACGGCCTATAATAGCCCGCAGGAATTCAGCTTTGGCGGCGTTCAATTGCGCAATGTCGTGATCCGGGGCCCAGACGGGGTCAATGTGTCAATCTATGAACGTTTGGTGCCGAAACTGGAAGGCTGGGAAACAATCACGGGCATCAGCCGGGTGTTCAATGTCATGACTATGGTCAAGGATTTTGAAGCCGAACGTGCCTTTTTCCAGGACGGGCTGGGCTTTGGCGCCTGGTTTATCGGCAATTATGAAGACACGGTCCACGTCGCCACCAATTTCGGCCTGCCTGTCAATCTTTCCACCCAAATCCCGCGTCGGTCGGGGATTTTGTGGGAAAGCCAAAGTGAAGATGGCAGGATTGAATTGATGCGCTTTGTTGGCCTTGAAGGCGTTAATCACGCCCCGCGCGCCAGCTTCACCAATCGTGGCATTGTGTCGCTTAGACTGCCCGTGGCCAATTTAGACGCCTGGGTCGCCAGGGTGCGGTCAAAGTCCATTCCGGTCAATTTGGCTGCAGGCCCTGCCGAGCTCTCCCCTTATGGGCGGGTGAAACTGGCATGGGTCCAATCTCCCAATGGCGGCATCGTGGAAGCCTTTGAGGTATTGCCCTAAAGCGCGTTTTGATCCGAATGGATCAAAGTTGCGCGTAAATCCCAAAAAAGCGCGTTTTGATGCGTTGGATCAAAGTTGCGCGTTAAATATAAGAAAAGCGCGTTTTGATCCGTTGGATCAAAGTTGGGCTCTAAATCTAAACTGGAGCAAGAGCTGGCCCGCTTGATCTGAACCAGATGGGGCAGGCGTTGCTCTAAGCAGGCTCTGATGGGTTAGGGGGGCCAAAGACCGCCACAAGTTTCGCGAACGCCGCCTGACGCATTTCAGCCATACTGGCACCGGCCTGTTTTTGCCCAAGACGCTCGGCGGCGAGAGTTTCGAGCATCTCGGTCCAAGCCTCCGGGAAGGTCGCGGTCAGGCGCTCGCGCACATAGGAAGCGGCAGCGGGACTGGCACCACCTGTCCCCGCGCTCAACACCAAGCGGCCCCGGCGAACGATAGCCGGGGTGTGGAAATCACACAGCGGCAGAACGTCTTCGGTATTGAGAAGGACTTTCGCCGCCCGTGCGGCTGCGCCCAAAACCTCCGCCTCTGCTGGATCTAGATCGGCAACCCAAACTACCTGCAAAGCCGCCAGATCAGCGGAATTCGGCAGGCGAGCGATCAAGTCCGGACCAGCTGCGGCGACGAGCTCTGGCTCTGCTCTATCGGAAAAAATCAGAGGTGTGACCCCCAGGCCCTGAAACCAGCTCAATCGACGCACGGCCAATGTGCCCCGCCCGACCAGGCCGATCCGGGTCTGCGCCGGGTCTAAATGAATGGGAATCATGGAGGGCCGCCCTTCTTGTTTTGCAGCATCAATTTAGGCGACTTTGCGTTGAGAATGAACCCCAGCACATTTTCCACCCCATCACTGGGACTTTATGACGCGCCCGTTACGGCTGCGATTGCTCGACGCCGTGTGAAAATTGGCGCAAATAGGCCCATCACCATTTATTGAACAGGGATCAAGGCTCGATGGCACGCTATCATGGACATACCGAGCGCCACGCCATCGCACGTATTGGCTGGCTTCGTGCCGCAGTCTTAGGTGCGAATGACGGGATTGTCTCTACCGCCAGCCTGATTGTAGGTGTGGCAGCGGCAGCGGCAACACGCGATACAATCCTTTTGACCGGCGTTGCAGGGCTGGTGGCCGGAGCCATGTCGATGGCAGCGGGCGAATATGTTTCTGTTAGCTCGCAGGCCGATAGCGAGGCCGCCGACATTTCAAAGGAGCGGCAGGAGCTCATCGATACGCCCGACCATGAACTTGGGGAACTGACAGCGATTTACGTGGCGCGTGGGCTGGAACGAGAGCTTGCCCACCAAGTCGCCGTCCAAATGACAGCCCATGATGCCTTAGCCGCCCATACGCGCGACGAACTTGGCCTCAGCGAACATAGCACCGCCAGGCCAATTCAGGCCGCCCTGACTTCTGCAGCCACATTCAGCGTGGGGGCAGCCCTGCCATTAGCCACGGTCATCTTTGTGCCAGCCTCTTTGATAATCCCAACCGTATCAATCGGCGCACTGGTATTTCTTGGCGTGCTGGGAGGGCTGGGGGCCACAACTGGTGGGGCAAAGCCCCTTCCAGCAGTTCTTCGTGTGACATTCTGGGGCGCTTTGGCCATGGGCCTGACTGCAGGCATCGGCCATTTGATCGGCACAGCAGTCTAGACCTCCCAAAGACTTCAACCCGAGGCAGCCCGGCGATTTCGGCCCATCCTGTGTGTTATTTTGCCAATAGGGCATAAGAAACGTGGGCGTGGCGTGACCACCCGGGCACGCATTGGTGACTTGCGTGCCTGAGGGGTGCCAGCCCCACTTCCAGGGCTTGACCTTGTCCTGATGGCACCATGCCTATGTCACGCGGACACGCGGGGACTGGGCCGCAACCCTGTCGCAATCCTAGGGCCGTTCGCCATTTTTCGGAATCGAAAAATGGTGTAAAACTGGCTCTAAATCATAAATTTAGATCGCAACCTCGTTTTTTAAGAAAACGAGACGCGATCTAGTCAGCTGATGCTCGAATTGAGGATTGTCGCGCAACTTTGATCCTAATGGATCAAAACGCGCTTGGTCGAACTTGTCGCGCAACTTTGATCCTAATGGATCAAAACGCGCTTTGCTTGCCACGACTACTCTATGCTCGCACCAGGTCCGAAGCTGCATGGAGTGCTGCCTCATCCAAACCAAGTGCTGAAATGGCCACCGTTACAATACCCATACTGTCAAGCCCAGCTTCAGCAATCATCGCATTCGGACTGGCCTGATCCTGGAACCGGTCAGGTAGCGTCAATGTGCGAATGCGCAAACCAGCGTCCAGTGCACCTTCTTTGGCAAGGAAGTGGAGGACGAATGCGCCGAAACCACCTACGGCACCTTCCTCAATCGTCAATAAGACCTCGTGCTCGCGTGCGAGACGACGTACCAGGTCCTCGTCGATTGGTTTGGCAAACCGTGCATCCGCAACCGTGGTCGACAGCCCCATGGCATTGAGGCGGTCTGCCGCGCGTAAGGTGTCGCCAAGTCTTGCCCCGAAAGACAAGAGCGCGATCTTCGTACCCTCGCGTACGATACGGCCTTTGCCGATTTCCAAAGGTGCGGGGTCTGCCGGCATGTCAAGGCCCAAAGCCTCACCCCGGGGATAACGAACACCGCTGGGGCCTTCGTCATACGCGGCACAGGTTGCAACCATTCGGGCGAGCTCGACTTCATCGGCGGCCCCCATCAGCACAAAGCCCGGTAGCGCGCCTAAAAAGCCAATATCAAACGAGCCAGCATGGGTTGCCCCATCTGCTCCGACAAGGCCCGCACGGTCGATCGCAAATCTGACAGGCAGCTTCTGGATCGCAACATCATGCACAACCTGGTCATAGCCACGCTGCAGGAAGGTGGAATAAATCGCGGCAAACGGCTTCATGCCATCTGCGGCAAGACCGGCGGCAAACGTAACCGCGTGTTGTTCCGCAATCCCAACGTCAAACATACGATCGGGGAATGCGGCCCCGAATACATCCAAGCCGGTACCCGTGGGCATGGCAGCGGTAATGGCCACCACGCGGGGATCCTTGCGTGCCTCATGGACCAGGGATTCGCCAAACACCTTGGTATAGCTAGGGGGACCCACCGGGGCCTTTTGTTGTTCGCCGGTAATGACATTGAATTTCGAAACACCATGATACTTGTCGGCCGCGCACTCGGCCGGGGCGTAGCCCTTGCCCTTCTGGGTGCGAACGTGAACCAGCACAGGCTTATGGTCGATTTCACTGGCATTGCGCAAAATCGGCACCAAGGTCTCAAGGTCATGACCATCCACAACGCCAATATAGTGGAAGCCGAGCTCTTCAAAGAAGGTGCCGCCCTGAACCAGGCCGCGGGCATATTCATCTGCCTTGCGGGCTGCATCTGCGAGCGGCAAAGGCCAGACTTCGATCATCTTCTTGGCAGCCTTGCGCAGCGACAAGAATGACCGCCCGGACAGCAAGCGCGCAAAATAATTGCTCATTGCCCCAACGGGGGGGGCAATCGACATATCATTATCGTTCAAAACAACGATGAGGCGCTTGGTCGAGGAAGCGGCGATATTCATCGCCTCATAGGCCATGCCAGCTGTCATGGATCCGTCGCCAATCACCGCGATGACATGATTATGATCACCCTTTAGGTCGCGCGCCACACAAAAGCCGAGCGCCGCGGAAATCGATGTCGCGGCATGGGCCGCGCCGAATGGATCATACACGCTTTCAGAACGCTTGGTGAAACCGGACAAACCATTGGCCTGTCGCAAGGTGCGCATGCGGTCGCGACGCCCTGTTAGAATCTTATGCGGATAGGCCTGATGGCCCACGTCCCAGATCAAAATATCTTCCGGGGTGTCAAAAACGTGGTGCAAGGCAACAGTCAGCTCGACCACGCCCAAGCCTGCACCAAGATGACCGCCGGTGACGGACACAGCATCAATCATGGTGTCACGGACTTCCCCAGCCAATTGGACCAGTTGCTCTCGCTCGAGAAACCGCATGTCTGCCGGGGTATGGATGGTATCCAAGAGCGGAGTTTCGCGCATAGCCTGCTTCCTTCTTAGCCAAGAGTGGCGTTTTGAGGTGGTGCGGGGGCAACCGATGATAGGTTTTGGTTCAAACCCGGGCCCGGTTTTGACGCCCGGCTCCGGAGCTGCGGTCCAATCGGGGTCAATGCATAGGCATTGACCCCAATCAGGCGTGCTCGTCTAGCGAGGCGGGGCGTAATTGTGGACTTCGGCCCAGCCATACCAGTCGCTGACGACAGTCCCGGTCAACAAGATGCCGATACCGCCGGTCAGGGTGGTCAGAACCGCGAACCACCAGGCCCAGCGGTGGATGGATTCCATCGAGGCATTGAAGCCCATGGTCCAGCGCCAGAACAAAGCAGCCCGTTCAGAAGCAGTCCCGCGATCGGTAATCTGCTCAATCTCGCGCTCGCCACCATAGCGGCTCACAGCCAGAATGGTCGCACCATGCATCGCGAACAAGAGAGCCGACCCATAGAGGAAGACGATCGAGAGGCAGTGGAACGGATTATAGAACAAATTGCCATAAGTGATGGAGAAAGCCCCGGTCCAATCCAAATGGCTGAAGATCCCATATGGTACCGCTTCACTCCAGCTGCCCATGAGCATCGGACGAATGAAGCCCAGCACAAGGAACAACCAAATCGCAGAGGCAAAAGCCCAAGCCACGTGGGTGCCTAATCCCAGCGCCCTGGCACGATTATACGTGCGCACCCACCATAAAATCACCGACGCCGTGAAGAAGAAGCCGGTAATTACGAACCAGCCCCCTTGATCAAGCGGTGGCAGCATATTGAAGCCTTGTTCCGGTGGCGGTGGGTTCAAGGTAAGCCAGGGCAATTGTCGAATGAATTCGACGATATTGTAATCTACCGAGGCAAACATATTCATGCCGATGATGAAAAGGGCAAGGAAGCCAAAGGCAAGCGATGCCGTTCCTGTCCAACCGAGATAAATCGGACCGATTTGGGCGTTACCGATCTTGCCCATCAAACGCGAGATGCCGATAAAGCCTTCGCCGTCACGTTCCAAACTGCCCTTAGGCAAAGGAACGCCGAGTTCCGCAGGTCCTCTGACCTGGACTTGTGTAAAGATATTTTGATAGCCAGCCATTTTGCGTGCTCCTGCCTATTAGCCCCAAATTGGGAGTTTAAGCCACATGTCCCACCACTCGGGCCAACCGAGTGACCAGACTGGACCGCTGATCACGATACACACCGCACTCCAGAAAACCGCCGAAAGTGCCAAGAACAGGCCCAGACGGTGGATCCCAAGGGTACCGATGGAATAGCCGAGAATGTCGCGGAAGAATGTGTCTTCATGTTCCGGAGTCTTAACCACCTCGCCCTGACCGGGGTTGGTCGCCGACAAGATGAGGGATCCATGCAACGCCAGCGCGAACGTGGTTGTAAAGAAGAAGGTGACCGCCACCATATGCGCCGGATTGTAATGGAAATTGATATATTGGTAGCCGACGTTGGAAACCCAGTCCAAGTGCGTGAAGATCCCATACGGGAAGGCATGGCTCCAGGAGCCCATGAGAACCGGGCGGAAAACTTGCAAGGTGACATAGGCAAGGATCGCAAAGCTAAATGCAACCGGCACATGTAGGCCCATGCCAAGCTTTCGGGCGATCTCGACTTCGCGGAGCGCCCAGGAGCTAAATGCACCAACCGCGCAGATTGTAATAATCTGCCACAGACCACCTTCCTTCATCGGCGCCAGGCCCAGTCCATAACTTTCAGCGGGCGGTCTGATGTCGATCAGCCACACATTCCAAGTCGGGCCAATGGCCGCGCTATACAGGATCAAGGCGGTGCCAAGCGCGGAAAAGAAAAGCGCGGTCACCCCGAAGAACCCGACGTAAAAGGGTCCAACCCAAAAGTCGAAGAGGTCGCCGCCAACCAGCGTCCCACCTCGAACACGATATTTGCGTTCAAAACTCAGCAAGGCCATAATCTGCGTCCTCCCTTGCTCGCTGAAATCATCACGTCAGCGAATTCGTGCATTAGGCGACAGTGGGAGCAGACGACCTTGATTGTCGGTCGTCTGCACCTACCCACGCGTGCGAACCGCCTGGCCCGCACACGCATTCTTGGTCAGCTCAGCCGTGAGACGAAGCTGAGTTCTGCAAAGCAGCAGCCGGTGCTGCTGCAGCAGGCGGCTCATTAACTTCAAGGAAGTTATACCGAGTGGTGCTGAGCATCAGGAAATGCATGAGCATCACCATGGTGGCCATAACGGTCATGAGTGTCACCAAAAGGCGACGTGGATCAAATAATTGCCAAACGCGATACATGATCTATCTACCTTTCTAGAACCACGGACGCCACATCCAGATCAGGACGTGGGCGACAAAAGAGGCGGCGAAAAACGCAGCAAAACCACCCATGAAGATACGATGGAATTCCTTCGCTTCATTGCTGGTCAGACCGCTCAACGAGCCTGAGTTTGAGTCATTAGCCATTAATTACCCTCCATATGTTGGAACGGCTATTGCTGTGGTGAGCCCCCACAACTGGGCCAGTCGCGTCGCAGAACGGCGCGGCGGCTTGGAAGGCTCGCGCAAGGCGGGCCAAAAGGGTCGATCCACGGGCCGAAGCCCGGGAGAAAGTATCGTGTGCGGGAGAGGCGGGTACATACATGATCTGCCCTCACGCCATCTCTTGCTGGGTGCGCTTCACGCGCTCCAGAGCAACATTTGTTTCCCCGGCAAGGCGGGCGGCCCGCTCTGCGCTATCGCGCAGGCGCTTGGCCGCAGAGATACGCACCAGCACGGGTTGGTGATCGACAATGGCATCAAGCGCGGCCTTGGCGTCATCATCCCAGGACAATTCGACATGGCGCCGAGCCGGCGTGGCCTCAACCTTATCCATTTGCCCCGCAAGTGGCAGAATGTGGAACAAGGCGTCGAACAACGCATTACACACTTCCTGGATCAGATAGGTCGCGCCCGAATACCCCATGAAAGGGGTCCCGGTGTGGCGGCGAATGATGGCTCCGGGGAAGCTTGCCGGAATGAAGCAAGCCCGCGAGCCGAGCTCGGCCATATACATCCGCTCATTCACGCTGCCGAACAGGATCAGCGGCGGAGTGGTCTTCAAGGCTTCCATAACCGCCTGATTGTCCGGCTTAACGCCTGCACGTCTTCCAAACGAGAACGTGCATGGCAGACCCATATCGGTCTCGAGGAAATTACGAACCCCGCGGGCATAGGTCTCGTTGGCGACAATGGCGAAGCTGGCCGTGCCAAAAAAGTCTTGCGTGACAGAGCGCCACAAATCCCAAATCGGCTTGATCGTGGTGTGCTTTTCCTTGGCGATGAAAGGCTCTGGATCTAGGCCCGTCATTTCCCCAAGCTTACGCAAGAACAAGGTTGTGGAGTCAAGGCCGATCGGAGCCTGCAAATAGGGCCGCTCCAGCGCTTCGCAGAGATTGCGACCAAACTCGCGGTACATACAGACATTGACCTCGGCTTCGGCCAGTCGCTTCACATCGGCCAGATGCGAGCCCAACGGGAAGACCATGCCGACCTCTGCGCCAATCCCTTCGATCAAGCGCCGGATCTCGGCCAAGTCGGAAGGTAGATTGAACATGCCATAAGCCGGGCCAATGATATTGATTTTGGGCTTCGCGCCTTCTTTGCGCGCCTTGAGCTTCGGCACTTTCTTGGTACCAAAATTGGTCCAAAGCCACGTGAGGGCCCGGTCCGCACTTTGCCACTGGTCCTCATCGATTGTGCGCGGCAGGAAACGCTGAATATTTGTGCCCTCGGGCGTCACCCCGCCACCGATCATTTCAGCAATAGAGCCCGTCACCACTACCGCCGGCAGATGCGGGTCTAGCGCTTTCCAGGCCCGCTTCATCGCCGCTTCGGTTCCGGTTTGACCTAATTCCTCTTCGCCAAGGCCTGTAACGACGATGGGGAGTTCGTGGGGCGGCAAAGCGTCGGTGTAATGCAGCACCGATGTTACAGGCAGGTTTTCACACCCGACCGGACCATCAATAATCACCTGCAGGCCTTTGATGGCGGTGAAGGCATATACAGCACCCCAATAGCCACCAGCGCGGTCGTGATCGAGCACCAGGGTCATGTTCCCACGGCCTCCTCTGCTGCACGCGAGGCGGCTAAGGCTTTGGCATATTTTGCTTTAAACTCGGGCCGTTCGATCGGGGTATCTTCCCAGACGCCGGCCGTGTCGTGCGAGCCAACGCCTTCAAAGAAGGCAGTCATTTTTTCAAACCGGGCGCGATTGGCCAAAGCGGCGTTGATTACCGTAGCGAGCGACCCAGCACCTGCTGGTCCCATCAGGGGACGGGCCGAGATCAGATTGGTAAAATAGAGCGCCGGGATCGACAATTGCTTGGCGTGTTGCACCACCGGCGTTGTGCCAATGGCGAGGTCTGGCCGAATGGCGTCGACGGCCGCAATGTCTTGTTCCAGCGACGCGCGATATTGAACCAGGACGCCTTTGCTTTCCAGCCACTCACGGTCAGGCTCGGACCAAGGCGTGCGCGGACATGCAGTACCGACATAAGCCACTTCAGCCCCGCTCTCGATCAGGAGGCGTGCCACCAATAGTTCCGACCCCTCGTAACCCGACACCGTCAGGCGACCCTTGATGGGCGCGGTCAATAAGGCAGCCTTGATCGCGGGTAAGAAGCGGTTCTTGGCAAAGTCGACTTTGGCTTGCGCGATACCGCAGGCTTCGCCAATGGCGTCGAGCCAAGCGGCGGTGCCATCACGACCAACAGGGGCCGATCCAACGATCTTGCGACCTGCGGTCTGAAACTCTCTGACACTCGCGGTATAGAAAGGGTGAATGGCAGCAACAGCAGCACAATCAAGGGCAGCATAAAGCTCCCGCCACTCCCGCGTTGGCACAACCGGGCCAGCGGCCAAGCCCAAAGGCTCCAGCATCATGCCAATGCCGACGGGGTCTGCCGGGAACATCTCGCCCAGGAGCGTAATAGTGGGCCGGTCTTTCGACAGGTTTTGGGGAGCCTGAACGGGACCAGCCTCGGCCTCGGTGCGGGCATAGCGCAACATGGCCCCTGCCAGCACATCCTTGGCCTCTGCATGGGTTGGGATGCCAAAGCCCGGCACATCGATACCAATGATGCGGACACCGTTGATATCTTTAGGCAAAAGCTGCAACGGAACACCCGAGGCGGTCGGCACGCACAGATTGGTCACAACAATGGTGTCATAGAGTGCGGGGTCTGCAAGCTCGAACACCGCGTCGCGAATGTCCTCAAACAACTTGCCGGTGACCAAGGTCTCGGAGTTGAACGGCACATAACCGACGCTACGGCGCGCGCCGTAGAAGTGGGACGTAAAAGTCAGGCCATAGACGCAGCAGGCAGAGCCTGACAGGACCGTCGCCGTACGACGCATGCGCAGACCAACGCGCAGCGACCCGAACGCGGGGCACATGCTTTGGGGCTGGTCGTGGGGACCTTTGGGATAATCAACGGCATAAAGGTCCAGAATCTCAGATTTACCCGCGGCCTTCGCAGCCGCCGCCATGGTTTCTGCACCCCCATGGCATCCTTGCCCTGCTTGTTCTGTAGAAGCAGGCGCAGGATCGAGCGGTGGTTGGAAGGGAGCGAGATAATCGGTCATTGCTGGCTATACCGTGTCATAAACCACCTCCAGCGTTGGCTTTTCAGCAAACACGCCACCGCGCATATCGGCCTGGGTAGCCGGACGCAGCACGAAGTTGCCACCGGTCTGGTCAGGCGCAAACAAGCCTAACAGGCCGTCCTGGGTTAGAGGGGTCGGGCGGACAGGGGGGGCTGAGGCCACATTCGAGGCCAATTCCTCAAACAAGGGACCCCAAGTGTCGCCGGGTGTGCCAATGATCTGATAATTGGCAGATTTCCGGCGGATATCTTCATCTGCCGGAATAGCCGACAGCACCGGAATACCAACGGCCTTGGCGAAGGCCTGCGCCTCGCCAGTTCCATCATCCTTATTAATCAGCATGCCGGCCACGCCGACATTGCCGCCCAGCTTGCGGAAATATTCCACCGCCGAACAGACATTATTGGCAACATAGAGCGATTGGAGGTCGTTGGAGCCAACCACAATCACCTTCTGGCACATGTCGCGGGCGATCGGCAGGCCAAAGCCACCGCACACCACGTCCCCCAGAAAGTCCAGAAGAACATAATCAAAGCCCCAGTCATGGAAGCCCAGTTTCTCCAGGAGCTCAAACCCGTGAATGATGCCGCGGCCGCCACAGCCGCGTCCGACTTCGGGGCCGCCAAGTTCCATCGCAAACACGCCATCGCGGACAAAGCAGACATCCTCGATACGGACTTCTTCGCCAGCGAGCTTCTTCTTCGCCGATGTCTCGATGATGGTCGGGCAGGATTTGCCACCAAACAGAAGCGAGGTGGTGTCAGACTTCGGGTCGCATCCGATCAGAAGAACGCGCTTGCCCTGTTGCGCCATCATATAGCTGAGGTTGGAGAGGGCAAAACTTTTGCCACTGCCGCCCTTGCCATAAATCGCGATAACCTGGGTCTCTTTGGTAACTTCCCCGGTGTGAACGGGATCTGGCTCTTGAGAAGCCTCTTCTACCAGAGCACGTCTATCCAACAGCGTAACGGTCATGCGCAACCTCTCCAGTCCAAAATCATCTTGAGACAGGCCGCATCGGAAAATGCGGTTCTGTAGGCGCCGGCGGCACCTTCGGCTTCGGCTTCGTGGGTGATGAGTCCGTCGAGCGACAGACGACCATCTGAAACAAGCTCCAACGTTGCGGCCAAGTCGGCCGGCGTCCATTCTGCGGCGATGCGAATACGCGCCTCGCGCATGAAAGCAGGCGGGAAGGCAAAGCTGATCGGCTGGTCATAAAAGCCCGCCAGAACAATCTCGCCACCATGGGCCAAACGGCCAATCCAGCTGTCGATCAATGTGCCCGCACCACTGGCGTCGAGAATGACGCGATAATTGCGACGATCATCGTCGGACGGATCACAGACACCATAACCCACGGCTCCATCGCGCCGGTCAGGATTTATCTCCCAGACCACAGGTGCCGGATAGCCCTCAGCCACAACGATCCGCGCCAACAGCCGGCCCAAAACGCCATGGCCGATGATGAGCTCGGGCGGCAACGCCCCGTCAGCAATGGCATGGCGCGCCGTAGCCGCCAACGCGATCAGAACGCCGCGGCTGGCCAGTGACGCTTCAATAGGAATAACCCGCGCACTCGGCGCGATCAGACGCTGTGCGGCACCGCCGAACAAACCTCGCGCGCCGACGAAGCCCGTGGAGCCTGGAATGAAGACGGTTTGACCAATGCGGTCGTATGCATCAGGCCCGGCGTCCACCACGCGGCCAACCGATTCATAACCTGGCACCAGCGGATAACCCATGCCAGGGAATGGCGGCATCCGCCCGCTCCACAACAAACGCTCCGTGCCGGTGCTGATGCCGCTAAAGTCGACATCCACAATGACGTCGTCACGGCCAGCTTCCCTAAGCTCAAGCGTTTTCAGCGAGAGCTTCTCAGGTGCCTCCAAAACAACGGCCAAAGTTTGCATGCCAGTTTTCCCTCGTGAATGCACGATACGCACCCACTCTTCCAGAGTGTCACTCTAATTAGACGATTGAATATGTCAATTGAAACTGACGCAAAATCGTAAGGATCACTGAGCGAAAGTTTTTGACACAAAAAGCCCGAAAAATGTGGGCTTTGGCAGGAAAATGATCAGGGATAGGCGATTAGGACACGGACCAGCATCGGAGTTCTGGTCGGCTTGTTCACGATGCGGCTAAAGCCAGCTGCACGTGCCATGGTGCTAATTTCTGCTGGCGTCCGGGCTCGACCCCGGCCCATCGCCATCAAATAGAAGCCAAAATAGGCCTCCGCCATGGGGTCTCGCGACGGGAAGGCAGACATCGGCTCAGCAATCATCAAGACACCTTTGGGTGGCAGTGCGGCATGGGCCGCACGCAGGAGCTTCATGACCGTTGTGTCATCATGGTCATGGAGAATGCGGACAAACGAGATGAGGTCAGCACCCTCGGGCAATAGGCCGTCGAGGAAATTGCCGCCAAGCGCCTGCGCTCTCAGCCCCAATTGACCGGCGTCGAAGGCGGCGCGTGCCCGATCGGCAACGGCCGGCAAATCAAACACCCGAACCTGCAAATGCGGCGCGCGACTAGCCGCCGCCCGGGCAAATGCGCCCTCGCCGCCACCGACATCCATCAAGACATGATGGCGACCAAGCGGGTAAGCATCCAAAATGTCACTGGCAATCATCGGTTGGGTCGCACCCATCAAGGCCGAATAAGGAGAAATCGCCTCCCCCGGTGACTGATCGGGTCTGTCATAGGCAGCATAAGGCCAGAAAGATGCCAGTTGCCCCTGCCCGCCACCGTGTTTCAACAACCCGACGGGATCGGCCAGGTCAGCATAGAACAAGGCATGATGGCGGATCATGTCGCCTAGCCCTGCATTGCCGAGAAGTGCTGCCCCCTGCATGCCCAAAGCATAACGATCGGGGCCTGCCAGTTCCACCAGATCCAGGGACTGGGCCGCTGACAAAAGCCGCAGTGCGGAGGGAAGGGGCAGATCCATGGCATCTGCCAAGGCTTGTGTCGCCTTAGGGCCATCAGCCAGGAGCTCCGGCAACCGCAATTGGACGCAGGCAAGCAGGACCTGGGAATAGACAAAGCCCGCCACCAGCCCGAACAGGCGATCCGCGCTTTGATGTGCGATGGGACGGGTCAGGAAAAAACCGGCAGCCCAGCGCTGAAAACCTGGACTGGAAACCAAGCGATTGCGCCATGCCACCCAAGCATCAAGCCAGGAGCGCGGTATCATGGATGTCTAGGCAGCGCTGCGAGCAAGCTGTTTTGGGACAAGCCGTGTGGCCTGGACACGCACGGTTTCGCGCAAGGCCTTGGCCCCGGCACAGTCTGGAATAGAATGCGCCGCGCGGTCCAGATGCGATTCCAACAGCGCCACCGCGCCTTGCACGCCCAGCGACGTCACAGCACTTGGCCGTTGCAGTGCATGGTCGCGGCCGCTGGTTTTGCCGGATTCTTCACAATCACCCAAAGCGTCCAACAGATCATCGGCGACTTGATAAGCGGCCCCTAAGCCCTCACCCAAAGCCCGCCAAGGCGAAGGGTCTGCGCCAGCTGCCAAAGCACCAGCTGTGGTTGCCGCGACAAACAAGGCACCTGTCTTGGCCTGATGATAGGCATCAACCGGCGCGGAGGTCTCACACTCCCAAGCCTGGCCAGCCACAATTCCGTATGGCGCACCCACGCCGCGCGCAATGCAGGAAATTAGTCCCGGCAGTCTGGCGGGGTCCTGCACACCGGCACGAGCCAGCACCTCAAAAGCCATGACGATTAAAGCGTCACCGGTCAGAAGCGCCAAAGGCACGCCAAACTTCGCATGCACGGTTGGTTTGCCGCGCCGCAGGTCCGCATCATCAAAGCACGGTAAATCGTCATGGACCAAAGACGCACAATGGAGAAGCTCAATCGAGGCAGCAGCAGCAGCAGCCAAATCAGGATTTGCCCCGCCACACGCAGCAGAAACCGCTAAACAGAGTTGCGGACGCACCCGTGCACCACCCGGGAAGACGGCATAACTCAGGGCGGCCGCCAATCCAGGCGCAGCATCCTCTGCCTGACCCATGGCGACAGCGGCTTCCAAAGCCCGCTCAATCCGTGCCGTATGCGACATAATTCGCTCTCCAACCTCAACTTGTCAGATGATTTGGACATATGTTTGCGTCTAGGTCAATTGACTTTTTAACGGTTTTGCATGGAAGTGACGTCTCGATGGTGCAGCTTTCTCCCGATCAAAGCCCAAGAGGCCCGAATTTCACCGCTCCAGTTGGCGGCGACGGCGGCTATATTTGGTGGTATCTCGATGGGGTAAGCGACGATGGCAAATATGGGATAACCTTGATTGCATTCATCGGCAGCGTGTTTTCCCCCTATTATGCCTGGTCTGGCTGGAAAAACCCGTTCGATCATTGTGCGATCAATGTGGCCCTCTACCGGCTAGATGGTACCGGCGGCCGCTGGGCCATGACCGAACGGCGGGCAAACCAGCTAGAGCGCAGTGCGCACCACTTTGCCGTCGGCCCAAGCAGCCTGTCCTGGACCGGCGGGGAATTGGTTGCAGACATTTTTGAGGTCTGCGTACCAATTCCCTCGCGCCTCAAGGGTCGTATTCGGCTGGTCCCGGAAGTGGAGACACAAGCCAGTTTTGATCTCGACCTCAACAGGCGGCATCATTGGCGACCTCTCGCCCCCAGAGCGCGGATCGAACTTAAGTTTGACAGCCCAAACCTGTCCTGGTCGGGCGCGGGGTATTTTGATACCAATTGGGGAAAAGAGCCTCTCGAGCGGGCCTTCGCCCAGTGGCATTGGGGCCGGGCCCACCGCGGGGACGACTTGCGTCTCTTCTATGATGTGACAAATCGGTCCGGACCAAAACTCGCCACCTTTTTAAAGGTGAGCCATGATGGAACAGTGTCTGAGATCGCACCAAGTGTGAAGAAGCGATTGGGCAGAACCTTTTGGGGCATTGATCGGGAAGCTTGGTCGGATGGGCCTGCGCCGGCACGCGTGATCAAAACGCTCGAAGACACGCCCTTTTACGCCCGAACCGCGCTAAAGACCCAGCTTGGGGGCGAAAGCGTGCTGATGATGCATGAGACCTTGAACCTTGACCGGCTTAAATCGCCCGTCATACGCGCCATGCTACCCTTCCGTATGCCCAGACGGTTTTTCTAGGCCAGCCTTTTCGCGTTCGGCCTGCTGTTTTGCCTCTTCTGCTGCGATCCTTTTCGGCGATAGCGAAACCATCTGCCAAATCGCATAACCCAGAATCGCACTACCGAACAAAATCTCCATGAGGAGCATTGGATGAAATGTCATTGGCTACGGCTCCCGGTTCGATCACGCAATTCAAGGTCCGAAAACAGATCTATGACCCAATTGAGATCGTCTTTCATGCTTTGCCCGCGTTTGTTGGCAGGCCCAAAGCCCGGTGGGGACTGAACAATCGCAGCCACCAAGGGCCTGTTCACCCCTCGAGCAATCGACAATTCGCCCCTCGGTGCTAGGCGTGCCGCCCGTTGCATCGCAGCCCCGACCAGCCACGCTTTGCGGGCGGCCGTCGTGCTGGCGCGCTTTGAAACTGAGTCATAGCCCTGCGCGCGAATGACCTTGCCGATTTCGGCATAGAGCAACCGGGCTGCAAAAATGGCGGGGCGCACGGTTGCGGGCAAGCGAGCGATAGCCTGGTCCGCACGGCGATACAATTCATCCCCACGCGCCAGCAAGCGCTCCGTCAAAGCCGCAATCGCTGGTGAAAAAACGGGCCGGGCGAGCCACAGGTCTGGATCAATCCCCTGTTCGCGTAACCAGGCGCGCGGGAGATAGAGCCTGCCCTGGCGGGCATCTTCGCCTATATCGCGCGCAATATTGGTCAATTGCATGGCAACACCGAGGTCGCAGGCCCGCTCGACCATGGCTGCGTCGCGCACACCCATCAAGGCCGCCATCATGGCACCCACCGATCCGGCGACACGTTCGCCATAATCTTCCACATCGGCCAAGGTTTCATAAGCGCGCCCGGCTACATCCCATTCAAAGCCCTCCAACAAAGCGTCAAACACGGCGCGGGGAATACCATAGGCGCGGACAACGTCAGCAAGACAGCGGTCGGCGGCTTCGGTTTGGGGACGGCCCGAATAGACACCATCAAGGCGAACCCGCAGGCGCGCTATCGCATCACCCTGGCCATTTTCCACGTCAACAGCATCATCGGACAGGCGGCAGAAGCCATAAAGCGCATAGGCCGCTTCACGCAGCGCTTCTGGCAGCAGCAAGGAGGCCGAATAAAAGGAGTGAGACCCGGTTTTAATCAAGTCCCGGCAGGCAGCTCGATCCGCCGGGGTGGCGTAGGAAAGTGCCCCAACCATGGGCTCGGGCCTATCTAAACTTTCAACTGCACTACTCAGCATGGCCATCCAATTTGTTGTATAAGGTTCAAGACCGCCTCCGTGCAGCTAATCATGGACTTAAGATCTAGGCAAGAAACCATTAGCCCGCCTCCAAAAACTCACCCTCGAACCACGAAATGTCCCGGGTGGATACCTGGCCAAAGGTTTGTTGTTGCCGGATCGACATGGCGATGATGGAGAAAGCGGTGATCGGCATGGTGATGAAGGGCATGGGGTCACGGGCATCCCAGGTTACATCTTGAGCCGTCCGCAGCACCTTTAATCGATCCCAATAATGCGGCCCCTTAAACATAGCTGCCTGCACTTCTGTCAGCGTGGGGTAAAATTGCTGCATCAAGAACGTCTGCTTGAACCGTATCGGCCTGGAGCCCGGATCCACAATGGCTGGGGCCAAATCGTCGGTCTCGATGAAATGGACGCCGCTGGTCACACGGGGATTACATTCAATCGCCCAAGCCCTACCATCCTCATCGAGGAAAAAGTCAAACGAGATAAAACCGCTATGGTTCTCTCTCGCCACAAATGCCTGGACCCAAGTCTCGATGGCGGGCTGTTCTACGCGCTCAAAAGCAACGGCCACACTGCCAGTCAAGACAGCACCCTGATACGTCACATTCACCAAAACCTTTCCGGCATGGGCAATGGCAAAAGTGCTATAGTGTTTGCCCTTAAGCTGGACCTGCACAACGGCTGGTTCGGCGAGAGCTTTGGCAATGCCGATCAGGGATGTGCGCGCCGGATGCAAACTCACAGCACGTCCCGAGCAGGAGAAAATCGGCTTCACAACAAAATCATGGTCGCCGGCGATCGTCTGGGCCTCGGGGCTTTCGATCAAAGCTGTGTCAGGGACCGACAATCCATGCGCTCGAGCAAGGGCGGGAAAGCGGGCCTTGTCGTGTAGCGCCAACAGCTGTTCGGCCGGTGGGGCATAGAGCCGGGTCTGGGCCGGCAAGCGGCCAGCCAGATGCGCCACATGCATGGTTTCTTCTGACAAGGGCAAAACCAGATCAACCGCCTCGTCCCCGATCAGGCGAAAAAGTGCGGTCAGATAGGCCTCTTTGCCCTTGGAGGGGGGCGGCACCTGATAGCACTGGTCCACGCAATTCGACGCCCCGGTCAGGTGCGACTTGAAGGGCTCTGCAACCAGAACGCGCCAGCCCGCCGCCTTGAAGGATCGCGCAAAGTCCAAAGCTTTGGGCAGACGACCAATGGTGAGCAAGACGGTTTTACTCATGAGCGCACCGAAACCTTGATCATGACTTCGTGTGCCGGACGGGTCGTAAGCCGGGCAACCGGGCGCACCAGCTCTGGCTGTTGCACCTCAATCCGGTAGGTCCGCAAGATGCGCGCGAGGATCAGCGTTGCCTCGGTGGTCGCAAAGGCCGCGCCGACACACACGCGCGGGCCCGCACCAAACGGAATGTACGAGCCTGGAACAATCTCGTGTTCCCGCTCCGGCAAGAACCGGTCTGGATCGAACACATCGGGATTTGGCCAAAGAGATTGATGGCGATGCACCGCCCAGGGCGCAATCATCACCATCGTCCCGCGCTTGATGTGTTTGGTCCCGATCACGGTCGGGCGGGCCGCCACCCGGGGAATGAAAGTGATGGGTGGGTAGAGCCGCAGCGCCTCTTTAAAGACATTGCGCGCATAGGTCAGCCGCCTCACATGGTCAAAGTCAATCGGACCCGAACCGGCGACTTCAATGGCTTCGGCTTGAACCTTATCGGCGACAGCCGGCTGCATGGCGGCAATGAAGAAAGCCCAGGTCAGGGCGCTCGCCGTTGTTTCATGCCCCGCCAGGAAAAACACACCCAATTGATCAATCAATTCCTCGCGGGTGAAGCTGGTGTCTGTCTCAAGATCACGCGCGGCGATCACGGCAGCGGCGATATCGTCAAACTGGGCACCGGCTTCTAGATGGGTATCGAGAAGCCGTCCGATATGACCACGAATGCGGGCACACGCTTCCAGCACATCCCCGCGCTGGGGAATTTCGTCAAAGGGCTTGCCAAATATCAGGCGCACCAGCTCTACATGGGCAACACTGCGTTCAAAGAAGGCGAACGATTCAAAGACATCCCGTGCCGTGTCATTGGCCAGGGAGGCGGAAAAGACCGTACGACAAATGATATCTGCGGTGAGTTGGCCCATGGCGAGGTCAAGCGACATTTCTTGGCCAGATGTAGCAGCGCCCTGCAGACGGGCCTCAAAATCATCCAATGCGCCCACCATGGACGGAAAGGCTTTGGCCAGTCGGATGTGGGAGAAGGCCGGATCGATCATGCGCCGCTGCTGACGCCATAGCGATCCGCTGGACACAAACATGCTGTCGCCCACCAAGGGTGTCAGCGCGCCAACCATCAAATCATTCTTGGGAAAAATATCCTCCGCGTCTGCCAGAATGGGCTTGGTCAAAGCCGGATCATTCACAATCTGGATCGAACGGCGCGAATAGCCCAGTGGACCCATCGCCAGGATATAAGCATCGGCCGGCATCAAGCTCAAAAGATCACCATCGCCTTGCCGGATCACCCGAACCAAACTGGCCAATGGCCCCATAGGCGCTGGCCGAGGAGGGGTATAGACCGCGCCTTGAGCGTGAAGTTCGTCCACTGCCACCCGTCTACCTCAGCCCACTCATCCTGATCGCTCCGCAAAAAGCCGTGCCCAACCCCTTGAAGCCTAACGCTGGACGCGTCACTATGTCCAGCCCACTAGACGCTTTCGACTGGATAGACAGTGATGCTTACCTTGTTTCACACCCTGGTTGCCGTCCATATTGTGTTTGGGGCCGTCGGACTGGTCAGCTTCTGGATCCCGGTTCTGGGCAAGAAGGGCGACCGCAATCACCGGCTGTGGGGTAAAGTTTTTGCCCGCTCAATTTTGGCTGCAGGCTGTGTGGCCCTGCTTTTGAGCATCTGCACCCTGATCGATCCCTTAGGCACCCACCCGCATCTGAAAGACCCGGTATTTGTGCGGGGGATTTTCGGCATCATGATGTTTTATCTGGCGATCCTGACCATCAATCTGGCTTGGTATGGCCTTGAGACGATCAAGAATAAGGCCAATCATGGCGTCAATCGTCGGGGTCTGAATCTTGCTCTGCAACCCATTCTGGTTGCAGCTTCCTTGGGCTGTGCCATCGAGGGTATTTTAATTGGGCAATATCTGATGGTGGGGATGTCCATGGTCGGCTTTGCCACAGCAGGCACCAATCTCTTCTTCATGTTGACCCCCTCGCCCGGCCCAAAAGTCTATTTGATGGAACATGTGAAGGCGATCGTCGGTGCAGGTATCTCAGTCTACACTGCCTTTTTTGCCTTTGGCGCCGTTCGCCTCATGCCTTCCATGGCCCTAAATCCTGGCCTCTGGGCGATACCCCTGGTGACCGGCCTTGCCATCATCCTCTATCATCACCGCCAAATCCGATTGAGCTTGCGCGCCCGGGCAAACCAAACCCTGGACGCGGCTTCATGAAGGCCAGGAAAATCGTCGTTATTGGTGCGGGAATGGGTGGTCTCGCGGCTGCCATTGATCTTGCCCGCCAAGGCCATCATGTTGAGGTGGTGGAGCGGGCAGCTGATGTGGGCGGCAAGATGCGCCAAGTGCCGGTCGGGGATACAACCATCGACGCCGGCCCGACCGTCTTTACCATGAAATGGGTATTTGACGCCCTGTTTGAAGATGCAGGCTTTGCCCTCGACGATCATTTGACCTTATTGCCGGCAACCATTCTCGCCCGACACGCCTGGTGCCAAGGCGGCGATCTTGACCTATATGCCGACCGCGACGCCTCTGCCGAGGCCATTCGGGAATTCGCCGGCCCCAGGGATGCGGCTGGCTATCTGGCTTTCTGCAAGCGCAGCGCCTCAATCTACGAGACCCTGAGAGGCCCGTTTATCGCCAGCCAAAGACCGAACCCGATCGAACTGGTTGCTCGCGTTGGGTTCACCAACTTGGGCGCGATGTGGGAGACCGCCCCGCATCAGACGATGTGGGGGGCCTTGGGCGCCTTTTTCAAAGATACGCGCTTGCAGCAATTGTTCGGGCGCTATGCGACTTATTGCGGCTCGTCCCCCTTTGCTGCCCCGGCCACTTTGATGCTGGTCAGCCATGTAGAGCAAGAAGGTGTGTGGCGAGTCGAAGGGGGCATGGCAAAGGTCGCAGCCGCCCTGAAATCTTTAGCGATCAGCCAAGGGGTGACGTTCAGGTTCCATGCTGGTGTTGAGACGATCGAAGCACGTAACGGTCGCGTCAGCGGGATCGTGCTCACAAGCGGTGAGGCACTCCCAGCCGATGCCATTGTGTTCAATGGCGACATTTCAGCCCTTGGCCGCGGGCTATTGGGTCCCGACGCGGTGCCAGCAGCCAAGCCCGTCAACTTGCCTCAAAGGTCCCAGTCCGCCATTACCTGGTGCGCCACAGCCACAACAAGCGGTCTCGCGCTCGCCCATCATACGGTGTTGTTTTCCCACGATTACAAGGCCGAGTTTCAAGATGTGTTTGCCCGCCAGCGGCCGCCACAGGCCCCGACAATCTATATTTGCGCACAAGACCGCGACGACGCCTGCACGCCGCCTGACAGGCCTGAACGCTTGTTGATCTTGATGAATGCGCCTGCCAATGGCGACAGCGAGCCCTATGGCCCAGATGGGCAAGCACAAGCCAAGCAAAGCGCATGGGAAATGATGGCCAGTTGTGGACTGAACTTATCTGTCGAGGAAGCGCAAGTCACCACGCCGCAAGGGTTTAACGCGCTGTTTCCAGCAAGCGGAGGGGCCCTTTATGGCCGCGCCAATCATGGACCCATGGCCAGCTTTCAAAGACCTGGTGCGCGCAGCGCCCTGAAGGGACTCTACCTCGCCGGCGGCTCCGCCCACCCAGGCCCCGGCATCCCCATGGCCGCCCTGTCTGGGCGCCTCGCCGCCGCCCGCCTCCAATCTGACCTTGAAAGCAATTAGGCTGTCTTGACCTTCTCAGCCCAGGCGGCAGCCGGTGGGATCAGGCGATCAATGACTTTTGCCGAAGAGACCACACCGGGGAGCCCAGCACCTGGATGGGTGCCAGCCCCAACGAAATAAAGGCCCGGCACATCTGAACTGATGTTATGGGGACGAAACCAAGCGCTTTGAAACAGCTTGGGCTCCATGCCAAATGCGGCACCATGGGTGGACAACAGGCGATCGTGAAAGTCTTGCGGCGTCAACATATGTGACGAGACAATCGCGTCGGACAGGCCCGGCAGAACAGTTTGTGCTAACCGCTGTTCGATCTTCTGACGATAAGGCTCTGCCATGTTTGTCCAATCGACCCCGCTGCCCAAATGCGGCACAGGGGCCAGAACATAGAAGGCATCACAGCCGTCGGGGGCAAGGCTTGGGTCGTTCGCCGTCGGACGATGCAGATAGAGGCTGAAGTCGTCGGCCAACGTCTTCTTGGTGAAGATATCGGTCAATAATTCCTGATACCGCGGTCCCAGCACCATGGTGTGCTGATAGCAATCGTCAAACTTCCGATTGGTGCCGAAATACCAGACAAACAGGCTCATCGAATAATCGGCGCGCGCGATCTTCTCATCGCTCCAGACCTTGCGCGGCTGATTGCGCAAAAGCTTCGAGTAAGTCCAGCCGAGGTCAGCATTGGAAACCACGAGATCGGCATGCACGGTTTCGCCACTTGCCAGACGAACCCCTGCGGCGCGACCATTTTGAGTGAGAATTTCGTCGATTTCCGAATTATAAATCAGATGATTGCCGTGATCTTCGATGAGATCGACCATGCCCTTCACCAAAGCGCCCGTTCCACCCAGTGCATAATGGACGCCGTATGTGCGCTCCAGATGGGCAATCAGGCAGTAATAGGAGGTGGTGGCGAAAGGATTGCCCCCGATCAGCAGTGGATGGAAGCTGAACGCCACCCGCAGCTTATCATTTTTAAAGAATTCCGAGACCTTACCGTAGACGGTTCTAAACCCGCCCAGCCGGATCAAATCAGGCGCGGATTTGAATAGGGTCGACAGCTCATGAAACGGCTGATCGACCAATTTTGTGAATGCCTCATCATAAATAGCCTCGCTGGCCTTCATATAACGGTCAAAGCCCGCAAGGTCATCTGGCTCAAAGCGGGCAATCTGCTTGCGCATCGCCTCGAGATCGGCGGTGGCCTCAAATACCGATCCATCATCAAAGCGAATCTTGTAAAAAGGATCGATGCTGCGCAGCTGCACGTGGTCGGACAAGGTCTTACCGCACAGCTTCCACAATTCTTCAAAGATAAAGGGTGCGGTGATGATGGTTGGGCCCGCATCGAAAGTGAAACCGTCCTGGCGGTACACATAGCCCCGCCCACCCGGGCCATCGAGCTTCTCATAGACGCTGACGCGATAGCCTTTAGCCCCTAAGCGAATGGCAGCAGCCAGTCCCCCAAAGCCGGCACCAATGACGATGGCATGAGGGCGGGTGTCGGCGCGGGCCGAGGCGAAGTCAGAGGGTCGTGTTGTAAAATTCATTGGACAATTAAACCCGCAATTTGAGTGGGCGCAAGACCTGGGCAATCGGAAAGGGACGTGAACCCAATGGCCTGCATAGGACCTTCATGAACCAGGACACCAGACGGGGCGCTGCGAAGCCCCGCCCAGTCCCGTTTTCCTTCAGGCAGCCGTCAATCTAGATCACCGATGGCGCGAGAACAGCCAGTACCGCAGCCGCGACAGCCTCGGGGTTTTCTTCATGGGCCAAATGGCCCAGTTGCGGCATCGTGATGAAGCGGGCTTGCGGCACAGTTTGGCATAAAGCCTGTGCGCCATCGGGGGGCACAGCCTCATCCCTCGAGCCTGATAGCAGGTAAAGCGGTATCTGAAGGCCTGCCATGCTCTTGACCAGGGGGGCAAGGTTCCAATTGGCCATCATGGCGAGCGTGCCCGCGACATGGCCGGGCGCGGCAAACAAGTCACGATATCGCGCCAGCATGTCCTCGGGGATGACCGAGCCTGTGCTGCGCATCAGCTTCTCAATCCGGCGCCTGTCCTTTGCCCCCTCCGCCACGGCATAAATCGTGATCGGGTTGAGGGCCAAGACATGGGCAACAATCGGGAAAAGAAGCGCGGCAAGGCCCTTGAACGGCTGAAACGCGCCATTAATGGCAACAATCGCCCGGGGCCGGATCATGCCGGCCAATGCCATTTCAACCGCGATCGCAGCACCCGCCGAATGCCCGATCACATAGGTTGGTGCCACATCCAAAGCCGTCAGTAAGTCTCCAAGCAGGCGGGCCATACCGGGCAGGGACAGGCCGGACTCAGGCGGCGTTTGGGTAAAGCCATGCCCGGGCAAGTCTGGCATGATCAAGGTAAAATGCGCCGCCAATATGGGCGCGATGCCAGCCCAGGAATGACAGGACGAACCCGTACCGTGCACCAATAACAGGGGCGGCCCGTGGCCTATCGTCTGGAAATGCCATTTCTGCTCGCCGGCCTGGATGAAGCGGCTGCTGTCGCGGTTCGGCCAATTCACCCCCTCACGGCTCCATTCAGGCTTCCGGTACATCATTTCAAGTCCAAATAAGTCGGGGGAAAATCAAAGCTGCGTTCAAAGGCATGGTTTGCTTGTCTGTCAATGCTGTCCACAGCGTGGACAGGGGCAATTCGCGTGCCCGCGAGTCTGGAATGTTCCACTAGTATCACCCCGTGACGACCTAAAACACCCGCTTGAGGCTAAGCTGTCAGGGACAAACACACCATAGTGGCGCCATGACGAGCTTGTTACCGACCGCAAGCATGAACCATTCAGGCGGGTCCTGGGAGGAAGAACACCATGACACGGCAAGCTTTACAATGGAAGTTTCACGCCCAAAGGGACCTTCTTCTCGCCGAAGCTCACGCACGGCCATCCACCCCGGTCCAGGCACCCCATCTGGCCACCCGCATTGCCACCATGTCGGGAGAAGGCGGTGTTAACGTCGACCGCGCCCATATGGCAGCCCTTTGTCGTAAGATTGGCCTGTCCGAGCCGGGGCCCGACGCACGCTGGTGCGTGGTGGACGGGGGAACATGGAGACTAAGATGGGAAAGACATACTGAAATCTCGACCTGGACCGTGTTCCGTGAGAGCCCGGCCGTGCCAGAGATCATGTTCGAGGCCACCGCTCTCGATCTTTTGCCGCAAGACTGGTTGGCAGCCCTGCCCGGCGATGTTCTAGGCGCTGCCCATGTGGCGCTGTCCACTCGGGTACCCGAGCATTTGCCCTTTTCCAACAGCGATATGGTCGCTGCTCGGGTGGCAAATGGCTCAATCGATGTCTTCAGTGACTTTCGCCCGGGCCCCGATTCCTTCACCCGCTTTGTCATGGTGCAGCCCGACCCCAATCCCGTGACCGCAGGGCGGGTGCTGCAGCAATTATTCGAGATTGAGACCTATCGTTTGCTGGCCTTGTTGGCCTTCCCTCTGGCCAACGCAACTTCTGCAACCCTGGCGCGATTTGAAGCCGAGGCGGGTGCTTCAGCAATGCAGGTTGCCGAGGAAGGTGGCGTGGAAGCCGATCGCAATCTCCTCTCGCGCCTCGCCGCTTTGGCAGGGGCGGCAGAAGCCATGGTAGGCGCCACCACCTATCGGTTTGCGGCCGCCCGCGCCTATGAAGGGCTGGTACAAGAGCGGATCGGGCAGTTGCGCGAACAGCCGATCGACGGCCGCCCAACAATTTCTGACTTTATGGAGCGCAGGCTCGCCCCGGCCATGCGGACCTGCGTAGCCGTGGGCGAGCGCCAGCGCGACGTGATTGAGCGCATCGCTCGAACCACCCAAATGCTCAATACGCGCGTCGAAGTGGCATCCGAGGCGATCAATGTCGGACTTTTGGCCTCGATGGATCGGCGCAGCCAGGAGCAATTGCGCCTGCAGCAAACCGTTGAAGGCTTATCGGTTGCCGCAATCTCCTATTATGCATTGGGATTAATCCAATTCGCGATGGAAGGCTTGTCTGAGACGATCGTTCACTTCAATGCCAAAGCCGCCACCGGGATTGCCGCCCCCGTCGTCGTGCTGGTCGTCTGGTTCATTCTGCGGCAGCTGCGCAAGGATATTTCCGGCCGGACTTAGGGGCTGCTTTACCTGACCCCCAGGGCGAAAGGGGCGGACCGGCAGGGAGATGGGACACGGCACAGAGATGCAGTGGCCCGGACCTGAAAACAGAGATAGTGCTTTTGACCGGTTAAAGGGCAAGTTCCGCTTCCCTTTAGAGTTTGTCACCCAATCATAGAAGCCTATCAGGCTGTCCGTCCAACAACTCATCCGACGCCTCGCAAGGCTCTGTAACCAAATGCCTTCTTTATGGGTCAGACTCTAAGGCATTAAGCTGCATCGACGCCTGCAGTGACTTTTTTGCGGTGCCTGTCGGTTCCAAATTTCGCACGTTTTCCCATTTTTGAACCGGTGCGTGCAGCTTTGCATTGCGCAACGCACCCTCTGAACGCGATCTTGTCGCTAGGCGCAGCCCAGAAAAAGCAACGTCACAAAAGATAAAGATAAAGAGTTAAGCCGAATTGTACTGCAACATTCTGATATTAAGAAAAATTTTTACAAAGGAGCGCTGCATCCAATAACACGAGTGAGTCTGCCCATTCATTACACGTTGCATTCGACACCACCATAGAGACAATGATATTTGTGCAAATGAATTTCAGATATTGGCATTTGTGAAAGAGATATGATATGTGTTCCAAAAATGGAGGCGATTATGGCGACCGCAATTGCTCGTGTAATTGATGATCTTAGGCAATCTGGCGGCCTGCAAGGTCGAGACCTGGCAAATATTGCCCAGGTTTCCCCTGCTACCGTATCACGATGGTCTAATGGCAAGGCCTCACCCGACCTGCGGACACAAACCATGATTGCGGGCCTCCGCTATGTCGTAGAGCGACTTAGTGATTATTACGACCCAGATGAAACCCGTCTGTGGCTCCATGCAGCCCACCCTTTGTTGGGTGGTGCCGCGGCTATCGATTTGATCCATGACGGTCGGATGGAAGAAGTTCTTGCTATTATTGAAACCATGGATGCTGGCGCTTACTCGTAATGCGCGCGCGTGACCTGCAGTTGCTAGATAATTTGAGCGCTATTGCTCCTATTGTATGGCGTGGGCCCGTCTGGCGAGTTTGTGCACTGGACCGTGATCCAATCCAAGCAATGCCATCCCAAAGCCGGTGGTGCGATGGTACCTTTGATGCCCTCTATACCGCGCAACAGCGAGATGGTGCGATCATGGAAATATATAGTTACTTAAGCATGCAACCCGTGTTTCCATCGCGAACTGCTTATGTATGTCATGAGCTCAGGGTCGCAACTCAAAGGGCATTAAATTTAGTCGATATGAACGCCCTGTCACAACTTGGCGTCGACACTTCTAACTACGGAGCCCGTGACTATCAAAAAACCCAGCCTATCGCCAATGCAGCCCATTTTTTAGGTTTTGATGGCCTCTTTGCACCCAGCGCTCGCTTTTCGGGAAGTAATTTAGTGCTGTTTCCGGAAAATTTGGGCGCCAATTGGTTGAAGAATGTGGCAAGCGAACCTCAAACGATCGATTGGAAGGGTTGGCGAGGTGCTTTAGGGCGGCGTGAGATTTAGCGCATATTTTGTGCCCTATGGCTATCCATATCATTGGCCCTTCGGTTCTCGTCAGCCATTCTGGCTGCGCGTGCAGTAGCGGCGGTCACGGCTTTCAAATCAGCATCACCATCGCCAAGCCACGATCAACACAGTGCACCCCTTCTTACCTCAAAAGAGCAGGACCGTCATAAGACAAGCATGTTCCGATCAATTGATTCTAATTGATCGGAACATGCCCTAGGCTGGGTGCCTGCATGTTTGCGGGCTGTCCGTTGTCATGCTTCCAACCGTAGCCTAACCCATCAACAGCCCGGACCTAAACGGGCGTCATCGTGGCAGATACCAGCTACACCACGCTGTGGGGCACGATCCAAAAAACGGTGCAGTTAGACGTTTACAACGATTTTCGTCCGAATTTTGCTGCTTCCTATCACACCAATTGTATTTCTGCACTTGCACATTCGCGAATTCGCGTTCACCAAATAACGTGGATGGGTGCGGCGCTACTCTGTCGTTTTGATGAAGTTAGGTCTCTTGTTCTAATCTGGACACCAGAAAAGATGCAAGTCTATCAAAAGCGGCAAACAGGATCGCCCTCACAAAAACGATAGGGGATGTCACCGTGAAATTTAAAACTTGGGCTAAACTAACCGTATTTACTTGCGTGCTGGGGGGACCAGCCTTTGCGCAGTCGACGGCGGCAACGACTCTTCCAGGCCAACAAGCTGCACCCCCCAAAAAGGTTGAGACCGTAATTGTAACAGGATCCAGCATTAAGCGCGCGGTCAACGATAGCGCTTTGCCAATCCAAATCATCACGCGTGCCGAAATTGAGCGTGAAGGCATTGCCAGCACCGAACAATTGATGATGATGCTGACAACTTCTGGTAACGGCCCCGAGAACTTGGCGTCAAACGCTGACGTCGTTTCAGGCGCGCAGCGGGGTAATAATGGCGCGTCGGCGGCAAACTTGCGCGGGCAAGGATCTGGCGGCACTCTGGTCTTGTTTAACGGGCGCCGGGTTGCCGCGCATGGTCTCAATGGTGGTGCGGTTGATATTAATCAGATCCCGCTGGCCGCGATTGAACGGGTTGATATTCTTAAGGATGGTGCTTCGGCAATCTATGGGACCGACGCGATTGGCGGCGTGATAAATTACATCACCAAGACGAACTTCCAGGGCCTTAATGCACAGACAGCTGTCGACATTACCCAAGCTGGGGGTAGCGAAATTTACCGTGCTTCGCTCTTGGGTGGCTATGGCGACTTAGACACCCAAGGCTTCAACATTATGGGCACATTGAGCTGGAGCGATAATAAAGCGCTCGATGGCGTTGACCGCGATTGGGTCAATGGGTTCCAGCCCAACAAGGGCTTGTCTATCGATACGCGCGGGACACCCTTTGCAACAATCTTCCCACTGAACTCAAGTATTGGCGGGGGTGCAAACCCTATTGGCTCACTATTGGGTGGGACATCTGTCACGGCAAACGGCTTTAATCCTCTAGCCCCCTTCTTACCTGGCAGCACAACCGTCAGAGCGAATGGTGGTGTCAACACATTGGACTTGCCAGGTGGTGCCGGTTGCAACACGTTTGATGGGATGCAAGCCTATGACGAGCGCCTGTGGAATGCTCCGAGCGCGGTGTTTGCGTGCGCTTGGGACACAGGGCGTGCAGTTGTGCTCCAACAGCCAATTACGAAATTGAATTTTGTATCCCGCGCCGTTGCGCGGCTTGGCGGGCACGAGATTGCATTTGAAGCCATGTTGTCAAATTCGGTTGCCGCCAAAAGGTTCTCAAATCCCCAATTCACCTCGGGTACCTTCACTGGGACTGCTGCGAGCATCGCATCAAACTCGAACTTCTTATATCCACTCAACGACATAACTCGTGCGAACTATAATCAGCTTTACACCTCGCTATTGGCTGTCTTCCCGACACTTGGTGCGCCCGTTGGTGCTGTCCAGCCCACAGGTTCCCGCTACGGTTTGCCGATTGCTTACCGTTGGCGCTGTATTGAGTGTGGTCAGCGCGAGATCGAAACGACCACAGATACGCAGCGTTACGCTCTTACGGCTGATGGTCCGCTAGCGGCTGAATGGGAATACCGTGCTGGTTTAAGTTATGCGACCAGTGAATCCTCGTCATTGCTGGGAACGGGTTACTACTATCGTAACTCATCGGCCCTCTTGCCGCAGGGCAAGATCGGCATTGTGGACGCCTTGAACAAGGGCAATATCAACCCGTTTCTGCCAGCAGGCCAAACCCAAACTGCAGCCGCCTTTGCTGATCTGCAAAATGCTTCGGCAGAAGGTGTGACTCTCTATGGTGGCAAATATACGGTAAGTCAGTTTGATGGCTCTGTTTCAGGTCCATTGTGGAACTTGCCCGGTGGCAGAATTTACGCTGCTTTTGGTTTTGACCTTCGAGAAGAAAATTACGCGTTCAATGGCGACACCCGAACAGCGCAAGCTGAAGTGTTTCTGGCACCATTTGATAACGCGAACGCTCTGACCGGCGTGTCACGCAATATCAGCGCGATCTACGGTGAAGTTATGCTTCCTTTGATTGAGGGCATGGAGCTGACCATCGCAGGACGGCGGGACGATTACACTGGCTTTGGAACAACAACAAACCCAAAAGTATCGCTAAAGTATAGGCCAATTGACCCTATTTTATTCCGTGGTTCATATAATACTGGCTTTCGGGTTCCATCGTTCAACCAGATTTTTAACGGCGTTCAGTTGATTGCTTTCCCCGGGGCGACTTTGGCTGATCCGCTCACATGCCCGGGCGGTCTGCCTGATGTGACCAAGCCTGGTTGCGGTGTTATCAATCCTGATATTCAGACCGGCGGCTTCCGTGAGCTTGGCCCGGAAAAGGCAGAACAAAAGTCGTTCGGTTTTGTTTGGGAGCCAAACAGCAATTACTCAGCGTCGCTGGATTGGTGGAGCATTGAGAGGACAGATACGATTACCCTACCGAGCGTCGTTCAATTGCGCGACAATTTCGCATTATTCCCAGAAGCCTTCATCAGAGACCCTTCTGGTCGTGTTGTCATCATTGACGGGCGTTGGAAGAATGCTGGCGAATCACAAACCGAAGGCGTTGAAGTCGGCCTACGCGGCCGCGGCAATATCTTAAGTGGTCAGTGGTCCGCGGGGCTGGACGGCACCTATTTGGTCAAAAAGCGGTCTCGACTTCTCGCAAGTGCGCCATGGAGTGCCAGCGAAATTGGCATCTTCACGTTTAACGGCGACTTAGGCTTGGAATGGAAGCATAATGTCTTCTTGACCTACCGCCAGGGCGATTGGACGGGGTCAATCTCCCAGTCTTACCGTGCGGGTTACATCAATGGCAAACTGCCAGGTGTTGCCAACGGATCCATCATCCCGCCGGAAGTCGTCGAAAATGTAGATGACTATATCACCTACAACACGTCTGTTAGCTTCCGTGGCTTCAAGAACTTTACAGTCACGGCAGGGATCAAGAATTTGTTCGATCAAGATCCACCATTTGCGATCACCTACGACAGTAATGGTGGTTCTGGTGGCAATTGGGAACCACGCGTTGCCGACCCTCGCGGCCGCTCCTTTACAGTACTGCTTGACTACAAATTCTGATTTTCTTCTGATCAAAAACCTACAAAGAGGGCGCATGCAGGTGCGCCCTCTTTTTTCTAACCGATGGCAGGGCCTGCCTTAGATCGCGTCTCGTTTTCTTGAAAACGAGGTTGCGATCTACATTTATGATTTAGGGCCAGTTTTACACCATTTTTCGATTCCGAAAAATGGTGAACGGCCCTAGCAACACCGCCGCACAGCCCTTTCAGTTCGCCCGCCCAACCGCCGCGCTCAAACGATTACGGCCCCCAACCGGAAAGCTGGAGGCCGTACCTTTCTCGATGCGCCTGACTTGGAGCGCTTTTTGCCCAATTGAGCGAAATCAACTCGCTCTCACACGTTGAAGGAGAGCGTAGTTTTACCGATCAATTGATTCCAATGGATCGGAACACGCTCTAAGCCGCGGCCGATACCCGGCCCAGAGCGCATTGTTGCCATAGGTCCGACAACGCCGTCACTAAACGCTCAATATCGGCGTCGCTGTGCAAGGGCGATGGGGTGATCCGCAACCGTTCTGTGCCCCGTGGCACGGTGGGATAATTGATAGGCTGGATATAAATGCCCGACCGCTCGAGCAGCCAATCGCTAATCATCTTGCATTTGACAGGATCACCAACCATGACCGGTATGATGTGGCTGTCATTTGCCATACAGGGAATACCAACAGCTTCCAGACGACGGCGCACATAGGCGACGCGTTCCTGATGACGCTCCCGCTCCGCCGCGCTGGCCTTCAAATGCCGAATGCTGGCACAAGCGCCCGCCGCAACCGATGGCGGGAGAGCTGTGGTGAAGATAAAACCGGAAGCAAAGCTGCGAATGAAGTCGCACAAGGCCGTGGATGCCGCGATATAGCCGCCAAACACACCAAAAGCTTTGCCCAACGTGCCCTCAATCACGGTCAGGCGATCCATCAGGCCTTCACGTTCCGCCACACCACCCCCGCGCGGTCCATAAAGGCCAACGCCATGGACTTCGTCCAGATAGGTCATGGCCCCGTATTTCTCCGCGACATCGCAAATAGCCGCAATCGGGGCAATATCGCCGTCCATCGAATAAACCGATTCAAAAGCAACCAGCTTGGGCTGATCGCGCGGGAGGCTGGCCAGAACCCGCTCGAGGTCCTCGGTGTCATTATGTTTGAAGATGCGCACGTCTGCGCGACTATGGCGAATGCCCTCGATCATGGAAGCATGATTGCCTTCATCGGAAACAACAACACAATCGGGGATCTTGCTGGCCAAGGTGCTCAGAGCTGCCCAGTTCGAGACATAACCGGATGTGAACAAAAGGGCCGCTTCCTTGCCGTGCAAGTCTGCCAATTCTTGCTCGAGCAAGATGTGGTAGTGATTGGTACCCGAAATATTGCGTGTGCCACCCGCACCCGCGCCACACCGATCAATCGCTTCATGCATCGCCGCGAGCACTTTTGGATGCTGGCCCATGCCGAGATAATCGTTTGAACACCAAACCGTTACTTCATGGACACCGCCATCGGCATGACGCGTTGCGCGGGGGAATTGACCCGCATGCCGCTCAAGGTCCGCAAATACCCGGTAGCGACCCTCGTTACGCAGTGCGTCCAGCTGGCTGTTAAAATAGGCTTGGTAGTCCATGTTATTTCCCCTCCCGACAGCCTGGCGGTGCTTTCACCACCACCAAGCCGTTTGTTATCTGTTTGGCAAGCGACTTACCAAACCGGTTGCAGCCGAACATTGCTAGGTAGCTCATTTGAAATGGTTGGTAGTAGATAGAGACTGACTAAAGTCGCCGCGACCTGCGCGGTCCAGCCCACCCGTTTCAGGGCATTCATGATCCCGCCCGCCGCTTTCGCCGCATCGATCTTGTCCGACAGGATGCGTAGACGCTCGAAGCCTGCGCGGAAAATTGGATTGTCGGTGTCAAGCATGACCGGGAAGACTTGCTTGGAAATCTCGCTCGTCAGCGAAAACACCTGATAGTCATAAACTGTGGGGTCAACCCCCAATGCCTTGTGGAAGGCAGGGCGAGCATGATCGCGCACATACATGGTCGCATAGACCGACAAGAGGAAGAAGCGGATCCAGAGCTTATTGGCCCCTTGCAACAAGGACGGGTCAGCCCTCATGATCAAGGCAAAGGCCTCGCCATGGCTGAACTCGTCATTGCACCATTCCTTGAACCAATTAAAAATTGGATGGAATTTGTGCTCCGGGTTGCGCTCCAATTGCCGGTAGATGGTGATATAGCGGGCATAGCCAATCTTCTCGGACAAATAGACCGCATAATAGATGAACTTGGGCTTGAAGAAGGTGTATTTCTTGGTCTTGGTCAGAAAGCCAAGGTCGACACCAATCCCAAAATCCTTGAGCGTTTCATTGATAAAGCCTGCATGGCGCGACTCATCGCGGGCCATATATTTGAATAAAGCCTTGATGTCTGGATTGGTCACCCGCTTGACGATCTCAGCATAAAGAACGCAGCCCGAGAATTCAGACGTGATCGAACTGACCAGAAAGTCGACGAACTCGCGGCGCAATTCAGGGTCCAGATCGTCAAGGCGGTTTTCGAACGCGCCATCTCGCTTGAAGTGACCCCGTCGCGGATCGGCCGCCATGCCCGAAAGCATGTGATCCCACTCTTCGCGAACCAATGACACATCAATCTTGTCCATCTCCGCATAATCGGTGGTGTAGAAACGCGGACTCAACATCGTGTCAGTCTTGGCCAGTTGGGTCGTGTCGAGATAGGAATCGTCAAAAGTGGCTGCTGTCATGGCAGTTTCCCCGGTGTGAAGCTGACTTCATAGAGCTCGAAGAGCTCGAAATAAGAGGCGACTTTGATCCAGAATCTTTCAAGGGCCGTCGCGCGGATAATCTTGACGCCACGATGCAGGGTGCAGGATTCACCAAACGACAGCCGGATCGGCGGCCCTTGGACAATCATCTTGTCACCAGGCCCGAGGATGGTGTCATCATCGAGCGAGACATGGGCATGGAGGGCTGTCTCATCATGCTGAATCTCAATCGTACATGTTGTCACATGCGTGGCGGGCTTGAAGGCTTCGGGCCACTGCAAGGTCCAAAACTCAGGTTGCTGATGATGGAGATAGGAATTGGTCATGACCTCACCAGCTCCATCGCTTGGGAGGTGTAAAAACCGCTGACAACTCGGGCGGTGCGGCCAATTTTCCAGCCCGTCATGCGGGGGTCAGAAGCCACGGCCTTGCGCAAGAAAGCCTCGCTGACAGGCTCAATCGCAGGTGCCCGGTCCGAGCGCGGGAATAAGAGGCCGACGGCATGCATAACGGTCAAGAGCGGGGTCTTGGGCGCAAAGGTGAAGACGATGGAACCACGGCACCTGGCCGCCAAGGATGCCAGGGCGGTCATGATTTCCTCGCGCGGATAATGGATCAAGGAATCCATCGATACGATATGGTCATAGGTGCCATGGGCCGGGTCCAGCATATCGCCAACGCGGAAGTCAATCGTGCCTGGAGCGGGATCAATAGGGGCCCGTTCTCCAGCTACAGAAACCAGACTGGCAGCCACATCAACCGCCACCACATCTGCGCCACGATGGGCGGCAATCACCGCCAAAGCACCTGTGCCACATCCTGCATCCAAGATACGCTTTGCCGTCAATGAAGCTGGCAACCAGGAGACCAAAATCTCGCGCATCTGGTCACGCCCAGCCCGCACGGTCGCGCGGATTTTGCTGACCGGTGCGGTGGAAGTCAGCTGGGCCCAGGTGTCTGAAGCCGTGCGGTCAAAATAGGTCTCGAGGCGTTGGCGGCGCTCAACATAGGCGGTGGTCAACATGTCGAAGGCTCCCGATCAATCAAAACCAAGAAAATCAAAGATATCACGATCTTTCATCGGCTCGGCCTTCAACTCCTTCGTGCCAACCCACAAGGAGGCAGCCAGACGAAGATACTCGTTCTGCACGGCCTCAAGCTCGGGGGAGGGTTCCATTTCAAACAAGGTCGATTTCTTCAGGCGTGACCGGCGGATGACGTCAAGGTCCGGGAAGTGCGCGACGCGTTCAAGGCCGCAGGCCGCATTGAAACGGTCAATCTCGTCGGTATCCTTGCTGCGGTTGGCAATCACACCCCCTAAGCGCACATCATAGTTTTTCGATTTGGCCTTAATCGCCGCCAAGATCCGGTTCATCGCGAAGATGGAATCGAAATCATTAGCCGTGACGATCAGGGCCCGCTCGGCATGCTGCAAGGGGGCTGCAAAGCCACCGCACACCACATCACCGAGAACGTCGAAAATTACCACATCGGTATCTTCCAAAAGATGATGCTCTTTGAGAAGCTTCACCGTTTGCCCGACCACGTAACCGCCGCAGCCCGTACCCGCTGGCGGGCCACCGGCTTCAACGCACATGACACCATTATAGCCTTCATAGACATAATCTTCCGGGCGCAATTCTTCGCTATGGAAGTCCACGCTTTCGAGAACATCGATCACGGTGGGCACAAGGCGCTTGGTCAGCGTAAACGTGCTGTCGTGCTTTGGGTCGCAGCCGATTTGCAGAACACGCTTGCCCAGCTTGGAGAAAGCGGCCGACAAATTGGACGATGTGGTGCTTTTGCCAATCCCGCCCTTGCCATAAATGGCGAAGACCTTTGCTTTGTCGATCTTCAGATTGGGATCTAGCTCTACCTGAACGCTGCCTTCGCCGTCACCACGCAAGGAAGGCGCGCGCGTGATCGGGGTCGCTCTGGGTTTCAGGCCGCGGGGTAGGTCTAATAGAGCCATGGTTTCTTCTCCTAGGTCAGGCAGCGGCGGCTGCGATGCCTTCCAAATTGTCTTCAAGTTCATCACTGGCGTTACGGAGCGCTTCCAAAGTCGCACTGTCGGGCTGCCAATAATTGCGGGCGTGGGCTTCCAAGAGGCGGTTTGCCATGCGGGCGGAAGCTTTCGGGTTGAGGGTGGCCATGCGCTGGCGCATGGCGTCATCGAGCACATAGGTCTCGCTGATTTTCTGATAGACCCAGGGCTGCACCTGTCCGGTCGTGGCCGACCAGCCCATGGTGTTGGTGACTTGGGCTTCGATCTGGCGCACCCCTTCATAGCCATGCGACAACAAGCCTTCATACCAACGCGGGTTCAGCATGCGGGTGTGGGTCTCAAATGTGACTTGCTCGGCAAGCGTGCGGATTTTGCCGTCGCCCTGGGTTTGGTCCGAGATATAGACCGGCACATCGACCCCTTTGGCGCGCTTGACCGCCTTGGTGATGCCGCCCAGCGTATCGACATAATGGTCGATCGTGGTGACGCCGAGCTCAACTGAGTCGAGGCCCTGATAGGTCAGATCGACCGTCTTCAAAATGCCCTCCAGCACAGCCGACTGGCGCATGGGCGGACCCTTGCGGCCATAGGCAAAGCATTTGCGGCTTTGATAGGCTTCGGCCAATTCATTCTCATCGGTCCAGCAGCTGGCATCAATCATCTGGTTGACATTGGCTCCATAAGCCCCGTCGGCATTTGTGAAGACGCGAAGCGAAGCTGTCTCCAAATCGCAACCGCTTTGGGCTTGCTGCGCCAAGGCATGCTTACGGATGAAATTCATATCTTCGGGCTCGTCGGCACTGGCAGCCAGCCAAGCGGCCTCAGCCAGCATGCGGGTTTGCAAGGCCAAAAGATCGCGGAAAATCCCAGAAAGCGTCATCACAACGTCAAGGCGCGGCCGACCGAGCTCCTCCAACGGAATAAGCTCTGCCCCACACAAACGGCCATAGCTGTCAAACCGTGGCCGTGTGCCCATCAGATAAAGCGCCTGCGAGATGGTGCCGCCTTCACTCTTCAGATTGTCCGAGCCCCACAGAACCATCGCTATCGTTTCAGGGAAAGCACCGGTCTCGTCCATATGACGGTCGAGCAGACGGCGGGCCTGGCGTGCCCCGTCATGGGTGGCATAGGCACTGGGCAGCCGGAACGGGTCAAAACCATGCAGATTGCGCCCCGTTGGCAAAACGGCTGGGGTGCGGACTAAATCACCACCAGGGGCCGGGCGGATATAACCACCATCGAGGGCGTGGATCAGAGCCGACAACTCATGATCTGTCTCAAGCAAAGCATTGCTTTCAGCCAAGGCTTCCAGACGCTCGACCAAGGTGCGGCTCGACTTGAGTCCACCCACTTCCAGAGCGTCCAATGGGCTGGCACCATGCACCAAGGATTCGATCACAGACCGGGGCAAGGCCGCGTCTGGCACGCCATTGGCCATAGCCAGAAGCAGGTCGATGCGTTCCTCAACCGAGGGGGCCTGGCCAATCACATGGAGACCTTCGGGGATCAGGGCATCATTCAACTCGCTGACCCGGGCCTGCAGGGTTTCCATCTCAACCGCGCAAGGGCCGTGCCAGACGGGGGTGGCGGGGGCGAGGTCCAGCGCAATGGCTTGGCTTTGAATAAGTTCAATCAAGCTGTCACGATCAACGCCATCGCCATTTTTTGCCCCGTGCCAACGGCCAATGCTTTCACGCAAGTCCTGCAAGCCCTTATAAAGGCCCGCTTGCACGATTGGTGGGGTCAGATAGCTGATTAGCGTCGCACCACCGCGACGCTTCGCCAAAGCGCCCTCTGAAGGATTGTTGGCTGCATAGAGATAATAATTTGGGATGTCGCCGATTAAGCGCTCTGGCCAGCAATCCCCCGTCAAACCCACTTGTTTGCCCGGCATGAATTCCAATGCGCCATGGGTGCCGAAATGCAGCAGCGCCGAGGCCTTAAAATCCTCACGCAGATAACGATAAAAGGCAGAAAACGCGTGGGTGGGCGAGAAGCCTGCCTCAAATAACAGCCGCATTGGATCGCCCTCATAGCCAAAGCCTGGCTGGAGACCAACGAACACACGGCCAAATTGCGCGCCCAGAATGAAGATTGAGCGACCGTCACTCAATTGCCGACCAGGGGCCGGGCCCCACTGGGCTTCAATCTGGCCCAGATGCCGCTCACGCCGCACATGGTCATCGACCGAGATGCGGGTGTGGACATTAGCATCGGTGCCAAAGCGGGCGGAATTTCCGATCAGAAGCCGGTCGCGCAGCGCATCCACCGAATCTGGCACGTCCACATCATAGCCTTCGGCCTTGAGCGTCGTCAGCGTGTTAAACAAGGATGCAAAGACGGCGAGATAGGCGGCCGACCCAACCGAACCCGAGTTCGGTGGGAAGTTGAACAGGACGATGCCCAAATTGCGCTCGGCCCGTGCTGTCCGGCGAAGCTTGACCATTTTGGCGACGCGATCGGCCAAAGTCTCGGCCCGCTCAGGGCACACCCGCATGCGGGGCGGGCCTTTTTCTTCCTCGAAGGTACAGCCTTGGCTGCAGCCAGTGCACGCCGCGCCTGAACCATCCGAACGGCCACCATAGACGATCGGGGCGGTTGCGCCGTCCAGTTCAGGGATGGCAACCATAATGGTCGATTCAACGGGAGACAGACCCATATGCGAGGCCCCCCAGCCTTGCAGGGTCTGAAACTCAAGCGGCTGGGCGGAGACATAGGGTACATCCAATTCCGCCAGCACTTTTTCAGCCGCGACCGCATCATTATAGGCAGGCCCGCCAACGAGGGAAAAGCCCGATAGCGACACAATGGCATCCACTGCGACACGGCCATCTTCCATAAAGAATTTCTCGATGGCGGGTCGGGAGTCGAGGCCACTGGCAAAGGCGGGAATGGCACGAAGGCCGCGGGCCTCCAACGCCTCAATCACGCCTGCATAATGGCCGGCATCGTCGGACAAGACATAGGAACGCAACAAAAGAACGCCGACAGTGCCCTTATACTCGCGGCGCAGCTCGGGCAAAGCAGACAGGCTTTCACTGATGCGTTGGTCGGCTTGGGGGTGAAACAGGCCGACTTCGGGATAATCGATGGGGGCAGCAGCACTCATCGCGCCGCGCAATTCTTTGCGCTCTCCATTGGCATAGCGGCCAATCAGATTGCGCACCATGGAGACAACATTTTCCTGCGAGCCCGATAGAAAATATTGCATGGTCAAGAAATAGTGCCGCAAGTCTTGCGCGGGCCCTGGAATATATTTCAACAGCTTGGGCAGGCGGCGCAGCATCGCCATTTGGCCGGCACCAGAGCTACCACCCGCTTTGGTCTTTGAGCCCCGCATGCGCTTCAACATCGCAAGCGGTCCCTTGTCAGAGCCATCCATGCTGAAATTGCCGAGCTTGGTCATTTTCACCACTTCGCCAGCCGACATGATGCCGATCAGCGCATCACAATGGTCGCGGCGCGCGGCCAAAGCCGGCAGCACAGCCTGGATATGTTCATCGATGAACATCATGGAGACGAGGATGATGTCGCCTCTGGCGATGTCGCGCAGGCAAGCATCAAGCGCGCCGGCCTTCTCGGCCCAATCGGTTGCGGCATGCATATCCACCCGAATGCCGGGGTTCTCTGATGCCAAAGCATCCGATGCGCGCTGCACCAAAGTCCGCAAATGATTGTCGAGCGTGACAATCACCACCCGGACAGGTGTGCCCCCATCTTGTGGGCGCAAGCTATGGCCGTCTTCAGCGGGCGAAGTGGCTTTTGGCATCGTAAAGCGCCTCAATCGAGATGGTCTCTAAGCCCTGCTCTGCGGCGTAACGCTCGGTGTTACGTTTGGCTTTACCGCGCACAAAGAAGGGGATTTTCGATAATTCCTTGGTGGCTTCAGGGCTCCAGTTCAAAACTGTGATGGTCTCTTGGGTTACAGCTTGTGCTGCTACGGGGATGCTTTCAGGCTCCGGCAATGGCCGGCTTGCTGCCTCGACCTTGGCATGACCACCAAGATGAGAAGGCCCTGCCGCATCATTGAACTCAAAGTCCTCACGGAACATGGTCAACAAATGCTCTTCCAGACCCATCACCAGTGGATGGACCCAGGTGTCAAACAAGACATTTGCGCCCTCAAAGCCCATCACCGGGGCATAGCGGGCGGGGAAGTCCTGCACATGGACGGGCGCTGAAATCACCGCGCAAGGCACGCCGAGGCGCTTGGCGATGTGACGCTCCATCTGCGTACCGAGCACAAGCTCTGGCTGCAGCGCCGCAATGGTTTCTTCAACCAACAGATAATCGTCGGTGATCAGCGCTTCGAGGCCAAGCTCCCCCGCCACAGCCCGCACATCACGGGCGAATTCACGATTATAGCAACCAAGGCCAACAACCTCGAAACCAAGCTCTTCCTTGGCAACCCGCGCCGCTGCCATGGCATGGGTGGCATCGCCAAACACAAAGACGCGCTTGCCCGTGAGGTAATTGGAATCCACCGACCGCGCCCACCACGGCATGTGCGAGCCATGTTGAGCCAATACAGGCTCTGGATCGACACCGGCCAAAGCGGCCGCTTCACGAACAAATTCACACGTGGCCTGGAATCCCATTGGAATGGTGCGGACGGCCTTTTGGCCATATTGACGCTCTAACCAGCGCGCGGCCGTGTCGGCAATCTCTGGATAAAGCACAACGTTAAAGTCCGCTTGTGGCAAGCGGCGGATGTCATCGGCTGTTGCCCCCATCGGGGCCGCAACATTGACCTCAATCCCCATGGTATTGAGCAGGCGCGTGATCTCAATCACATCATCGCGGTGCCGGAAACCCAGCGCTGTTGCGCCAAGAATATTGCAGCTTGGCTTTGCCCCTTCGGCCTTGGGGGCTGGAGCCTCCGTGGCCAAGCCGCGGACGATTTGATAAAACGTCTCCGCTGCGCCCCAGTTTTCCTTCTTTTGGTACGAAGGCAGTTCGAGCGTGATCGTTGGAACCGGCAAGTTCAAAGCGCGCGCCAAACCGCCTGGATCATCCTGGATCAATTCAGCAGTGCAGGACGCACCGACCAGCATGAGATCGGGATCGAAGCGGTCAAAAGCATCGCGCGCGGCAGTTTTGAAGATTTCGGCAGTATCCGTACCAAGGTCGCGGGCCTGGAAGGTGGTATAGGTCACCGGTGGACGCGCACCGCGGCGCTCAATCATCGTGAACAGAAGATCGGCATAGGTATCGCCTTGGGGTGCATGCAAGACAAAGTGGACACCTTTCATCGCGGTCGCGATGCGCATAGCCCCGACATGGGGAGGTCCTTCATATGTCCAAACCGTCAACTGCATGGCCCTAAACCTTCAAGACGGAGCGGCGATACAATGGCCGGGCAAACAGGCCAGCAAGGTCACCGGCGCAATCAAAACCATGGACTGGCGAGAAGACGAGCTCGATCGACCATTTCGTCGAGATGCCCTCCATCTCGAGAGGATTGGCGAGGCCCATGCCGCACACAACCAGGTCAGGCTTTGCCGCGCGGCACCGATCAAGCTGGCGATCAACATCTTGCCCCTCACTCAAGGTGACGGTCTCGGGCAGATACTCCATCTCGGCGCTTAAGAGCTGGCGATTGAGGTAGGGCGTGCCAACTTCAATCAACTTCATATCAAGCTCCCGCGACAGGAAGCGGGCGAGGCTCGGTTCCATTTGCGAGTCCGGGAAGAAAAAGATACTTTTGCCGGCCAAATGTTCCTTCTGCGCGGCCAGCGCGCGCTTGGCCCGCTCACGCCCGGGTGCCACAACCGCCAGGAAATGAAGTTCTGGAATACCGAACGCATCGGCGGCAGCCTTCAGCCAATGGGTTGTTCCTTCTGCGCCAAACGGGAAGAGCGCGGGCAGATGCTGTGCGCCCCGCTCGATCAGGGCACGGGCCGTCTCGCCCAAAAAGGGCTGGGCCAGCAGGAATTTGGTGTTGGGCCCGATAGAAGGGATCGATTGGGAATTGCGTGGCGGAAAAAATGCAACCGGCCCAATGCCCAATTGTTTAAACAAACGCGAGAATTGGTCTTCCACGATATCAGGCAAAGTGCCGACGACCAGAAGCGAAGCTGGCGCATCTTCCGATGCAACCGGTGCTTCCGGGATCATCGCCACCAAGCACGCATCTTCACCTTGGGTAAAGGTCGTCTCAATGCCGCTGCCCGAATAGTTCAGGACCCGAACCGACGGGCTGTGCTTTTTCGACAGTCGCTCTGCGGCGCGCGACAAGTCGAGCTTGATCACTTCTGACGGGCAGGATCCGACCAAAAAGAGCAGCTTAATGTCGGGGCGACGCGACAAGAGCCTGTCCACCACCCGGTCAAGTTCCTCATTGGCATCCACAAGACCGGCCAAATCCCGCTCTTCCATGATGGCGGTGGCAAAACGGGGTTCTGCAAACACCATCACGCCTGCGGCAGACTGGATCAAATGCGCACATGTCCGAGAGCCAACCACCAGGAAAAATGCATCCTGAATTTTGCGGTGCAGCCAGACGATGCCGGTGAGCCCGCAAAATACTTCCCGCTGACCCCGCTCGCGCAGAACCGGGCGCGACTCGTTGGCCGGACTGGTCAGCGTGACCGCATCACTCATCTGCGAGCAGCTCCGTCTCTTTCGCTATGGGTGTGCTTGGCATGGGTGACCGAGCTGGACCCGGCATGGGCAGGCCAAGGATTGGCAAATTGCAAAAGATCTTCGATCCAACGCATTAGGATGGACTTAGTGGCCTTTTTCCGCTCGGAACCCTTACCAACATTCGGCTCGGAAACACGCCAATCGTGCGAGTTAGAAGGCTGCATCAACATCGGAATTCTCCAGCAGAAACCGGACCTCTGATAAGGTCATCCCGCAAGGTATGCCTCCCTCTCCCATCTTGTCAATAGAAATAGACGTCCAAAACTTTTGACAGTCATCAAGCGAACAGGGTCTTGCAATTTGTTGCCGTGGTGAGACAGTCATAAAGGATGCAGGTAGCAGACGAGGCTAGGGTGGAATCTTCGACAAGTCGTGCACCAGGCGTTGGGCCAGACAATCCAAGGATAAGCCCAAAGATGAGCCCAAAGATAAGCCCAGAGATAAACCAAGTGATAAGCCAAGCGCTTAACACCCCGGCACCCCCGCGCTCTCTGTGCACCGATTGCGGCATTTCGCGTACGTCAGACCCCAAACGCTGCGGGCGGGCATGCCAATTCATCAGCCCGGACTATCGGGAAATGGAAATCCAGGTGCATGGGCGCGCCCGCGATAGCGCCACTGGTGACGAATTATTCTTTGGCCCTGTGAAGGCGATGTATCAGGCCAAATTGAATGCGCCCTTGCCTGGCGCGCAATGGACCGGGATCACCACCCGCCTTGCCGAGCGCTTGCTGGAAACCGGGGCGGTTGACGCGGTTCTGACCATGAAGCCCGATCCAGAAGATCGCTGGCGACCCATACCAACTTTGGTGACACAAGCTTCAGACCTTGCCCATTGTCGGGGCATGCGCATGGGCTATGCGCCTTTATTGGCCCTATTAGAGCCGGCACTTGAGTTGGGGTATAAGCGCCTCGCAGTCATTGGCATCCCCTGCCAAGTCTATGCCTTGCGCGCACTGGAAGCTGAACTGGGATTTGAACGCCTCTATGTGATTGGCACGCCCTGCTCGGACAATACGACCACCGAAAGTTTCCACCAGTTTTTGGACCTGTTGTCCGATCAACCCGAAACCATCAGCTATTTGGAATTCCGGGCCGATTACCACGTCGAACTGCGCTTTGATGATGGCCACAAGCAAGTCATACCTTTCTTGCAATTACCGATCTCGAAGCTGCCACCAGACTTCTTCCCGCTTACCTGCCGGACCTGCGTCGACTATACCAATGCGCTGGCCGACATGACCGTCGGCTATATGGGCGGGCAGGGAGAGCAATGGTTGCTGGTTCGCAACGAGCGCGGTGAGGAATTGCTTTCGTTATTGGGCGATGAAGTCGCCCTGACCGCGCCCACCAGCCATGGCAAACGCGCCAGCGCAGTTAAGGGCTTCAAAGCCAATGTCGAGCGCGCGGCTGGTGGCCTTCCCTTACGGGGCATGCCCAATTGGGTCAGGCCCTTGGTGGGCTGGCTAATGCCGAGAATCGGCCCTCGCGGGCTGGAATTCGCCCGGACACGCGTGGAAATGAAAGCGATTGAAACCATTCTGCACCTGCGCCGCGAAGAGCCCCAACGTATGAAAAACATGGTCCCCGACCATGTATGGCAATTGACCGCACCCTATGGCCTCACCCCCGACGGCCAGGAACGCAAGCCAAGTGATGAAGCCGATGCTATGGTTCGATCTCATGGTGTGGCAGATGCCTAAAGCTAAACCTTTCCCTCTGGAGCCTTGTTGATGCGTATCGCCTTCCCCTTCACAGCCATTGTCGGCCAAGACGACATGAAGCTGGCCATGCTGATCGCTGCAACAGATCCCGGTATTGGCGGGGTTATGGTGTTTGGCGATCGCGGCACGGGCAAGTCGACAGCCGTCCGGGGACTGGCCGCCCTTCTGCCGCCCATCAAGATGGTCAAGGCCTGTCCGTATCATTGCGACCCACGCGCCGACAAAACCAGTTGCGCGACGGGCTGCGTCCACCGTTTGGATGGCGAGATAGCCGATGTGGGCGAAATGGCGACGCCGGTCGTCGATTTTCCCTTGGGCGCCACGGAAGACCGGGTGGTCGGGGCACTCGACCTGGAACGCGCGCTAACCCAGGGCGAAAAACATTTCGAGCCAGGCCTCTTGGCCCGCGCCAATCGCGGCTTTCTCTATATTGATGAAGTCAATTTGCTCGATGACCATTTGGTGGACCTGCTGCTGGATGTCGCTGCCTCAGGCGAGAATGTCGTCGAGCGTGAAGGCCTGAGCATACGCCACCCAGCCCGCTTTGTCCTGATCGGCAGCGGCAACCCGGAAGAAGGGGAACTGCGGCCACAACTCCTCGATCGCTTTGGCCTGTCGGTGGATGTGAAAACCCCCGACGATCTGGCCGTGCGCGTGGAAGTCGTGCGCCGGCGTGATTCCTTCGACCGCGATAGCGCAGGCTTTGCCGCCCGTCAGGCCGAGGCCGAGGCAGCCGTTCGCGAGAAAATCATCGCGGCACGGGGTCGCTTAAGCGACATCGAAACACCCGATGCGGCGCTGGAATGGGCCTCGCGCCTGTGCATGGCCGTCGGCGTCGACGGCTTGCGCGGCGAACTTACTTTGATCCGGGCTGCCCGGGCGGTGGCTGCCCTTGAAGGCGATACACGGGTGGAAGACCATCATTTACGCGGGATTGCCGTGATGGCCCTGCGTCACCGCCTGCGCCGCAACCCCCTCGATGAAACAGGCTCGTCCACCCGGATTGAGCGCGCCATGTCAGACCTGTTTGGATCATGACCGCCGAGGCACAAGCTGAAAATGTGCCGTGCGCAGCCTGGCCCCGGGCCCTTCTGATCGCGACCTTGTTTGCAATGGACCCCCATGGATTGGGTGGCATCTCGATCAAAGGCCGGTCAAGCCCGTTTTTTGATGCGTGGCTCGATCTTTTGAAAGAACTCTTGCCACAAGGGGCACCACTGCGCCGCTGCCCCGTCCAAACCGGCGATGACCGTCTGTTGGGCGGCCTCGATCTCGCGGCCAGCCTCGCCCTCGGCCAACCCGTTGTGCAACGCGGCCTGTTGAGCGAAGTCGATGGCGGGGTTTTGGTTTTGCCCATGGCCGAGCGCTTAAGTTCGCCGACCGCCGCACGCATCGTAGCCGCACTCGATGAAGGCCAGTTTCAGCTCGAACGTGATGGGCTGACGTCGCTTCTGCCGTCGCGTTTTGGCCTGATCCTTTTAGATGAAAGCATTGGCCCGGAAGAATCCCCGCCCCGTGCACTTCTGGAACGGTGTAGCTTCCGCCTCGACGGCAATGGGCTAGGCCTCGGGGATTTAGCCGGCGACGGGGCCAGCCTTGAGGACATCGCACGCGCAAGGTCAGCTCTACCAACCATAGGATTGGAACAGGAGTCTCTCGTCGATGCGATCTGCGAGGCCGCACAAGCCTTTGGCTTGAACTCGGCCCGGCCCGCGCTGTTGTGTCTGCGGGTCGCGCGCATGGTGGCGGCTTTGGACGGCCGAAAGGTCGCAAGTTTGGGGGATGTGACTTTAGCTGCGCAGCTGGTTCTGGCACCCCAAGCCCTGCAATTACCGCCACCTCCCGCAGAACCTCAGCCCGATGATCCTGACCAACAACCTGAAAGCCAAGATGAGGCAGAAGAAGCCGAAGCAGAGGCAGACCCAGGAGCAGACCCTGAAACACCACCTGAGCCCCAAGCTGAAGCAGAACCCCAAGCTGAAGCAAAACCCCAAGCTGAAGCAAAACCCAAGAGCCAACCCAATCCCGGTGACGTTCTGGTAGATGCCGTCAAATCTGCCCTGCCGGCTGAATTGATCGCAGCCCTGGGCAGCCAGGCAAAGCCCAATCGGCAGGGACGGGCGGCCGGCAGTGGTGGTGGCACCATGGAGAAGTCGCCGCTTCGCGGTCGTCCAATTCGATCACGCAGCGGTAGCCTGAAACCCGGGGAACGGCTCAATATCATCGAAACCCTGCGCGCCGCTGCGCCCTGGCAGAAGCTGCGCCGTCGTCCCCAAACCGATGCGGTCCCCACATCGGGCATAAAACGCATCGAAGTCCGCAAGAGCGACTTCCGCATCCGCTGCTTTGCCCAACCCAAAGAGGCCACCACAATATTGGTCGTAGATGCTTCAGGGTCGTCGGCCTTTCAGCGTCTTGCCGAAGCCAAGGGCGCAGTAGAGCTTTTGCTGGCGCAAGCCTATGTCGACCGCAGCCGGGTGGCTTTGGTCGCCTTTCGCAATGAGGCAGCTGAAATCCTGCTACCCCCGACCCGGTCCCTGGCTCGCGCCCGGCGACAATTATCGGATCTGGCAGGCGGGGGCGGCACACCTTTGGCCGCTGGTATTGATACAGCCCTGATCCTGGCTTTGGCAGAAAAGGCTAAAGGACGCACGCCGCGCCTTTTGTTCCTGACCGACGGGCGCGGCAATATCGGGCGCGATGGCAAAACCGGCCGCGCCAGTGCGATGGCCGATGCGCTTCTGGCAGCCCGTGCTGTTGGACTGGCAGAAATTGCAGCCGTGCATATCGACACCTCGCCCTTCCCGCGCCCCGGTGCCCGCGACCTGGCCGAGGCGATGGGGGCGATTTATGCACCTTTGCCCTATTTGAACGCGCAAGCCATCAGTGCCATCTAGTACGTGTTCCGATCAATTGGAATCACTTGATCGGTAAAACGACGCGCTCATTCAACGTGTGCGAGCGACTTGATTTCGCCCAATTGGGCGAAAAGGCTCCAAGGCGCGACCTTATAAACCTTTGATTTCAAGTGCAGTGGACGTGAGGCGGGGCCTTATGCCATAGAGTTGCAGTATCTGCTTTTTGGGGAAAGCTGAGCCATGGCTGTTGGATTTACCGCATTAGACTGGCTGATTTTGGGCGGCTATGTCGCGATCATCGCCATTGCCGGCTTTCTGGCAACCAATAGCAAAATGGCCAAGGCCAATGATTATTTTCTGGCCGGCAATAACGTGCCGATCTGGCTGGTCGCCATCTCCGTCCTCTCAACCAGCCAATCCGCAGCAACTTTTTTAGGTGCACCAGATTCCAGCTATCGCGGTGACTTCACCTATCTGGGCAGCAATATCGGCGCAGCCCTGGGGGCCATGATCGTCGCCCTCGTCTTGATGCCGCGCTTTTATGCCATGCAGGCAACCACCGTCTATGAATTGCTAGAAAAGCGCTATGACCGCACGGCACGGCAGGCGGCCGCAGGCATGTATTTGGTGGGCCGCATCCTGGCCAGCGGGTCACGCCTCTATCTCGCAGCCATTGCAGTCTCCATGATCATGTTTGGCGATATTGCGCCCGACCATATCGTCCAAGCCTCCCTTCTGCTCCTGGTATTTGGCCTGATCTTCACCTTCATCGGTGGCCTGAACGCCATCATCTGGAGCGATCTGGTCCAGGTCGCGATCTATGTGACCGCCGCTTTGACCGTGGTGGCTTTCCTTCTGATGAAGATCCCCGCGTCTGGGGTCGAGATTTGGCAGGGCCTGGCCCAGACGCCTGAAGGCACAAACAAGCTGCAACTGATCGATTTCAGCCTGGATTTCAGTGCACCCTTCTCCTTCTGGGCCCTGATTACCGGGGTTGCAATCTTGAACGCATGCAACTTTGGCCTCGACCAGGACACGTCCCAGCGTCTCTTGGCCTGCAAAGACGCCAAACAGGGCAATCAGGCCATGTTTGTCTCCGTATTTGCCACCATCCCCGTTGTGCTCATCTTTATGACCATTGGCTCGCTTCTCTATGTCTTTTACCAGCGCCCCGATCTGATGATCCAGGAAGGCAGCCAGGAAGTGATGACCAAGTTTGACGGCCAAGACATTACAGTCTTCATGACCTTTATCCTGACCCAAATGCCACCGGGTCTGCGTGGTTTTGTAACCGTCGGCGTGATCGCCGCCGCCGCAGTCAATTCCGGCCTGATCTCCATGTCATCGGTTCTGGTACAGGATTTCTACCGGCCCTGGCGCGACAAGAGAGGCCCAAAGCCGGAAGCCCATTATGTGCGGGCAGGCCAATTGGGCATGGTCGTTCTGGGCCTTGCCCTATTCGCTATGTCGATCCTTTGCTTCTATTGGCAGCAATATACCGACACGCCCCTTCTGACTTTTGTACTCTCAGTCATGACCTTCGCTTATTCCGGCCTGTCAGGTGTCTACATCACGGCGGTCTTCACCAAGCGCGGCTCCACAGCCAGCATCATTGCTGCCCTGGTCGCAGGCTTCATCACGATTCTGCTGCAACAAGCCTATATCGTCGACTATTTCGACCTGCCGCCCGCCTGGAAGAGCCTCGCCTTCCCCTGGCAATTGTGCATCGGCACGACCGTGGCATTTTTGGTTTGCCAATTGGGGCAGACGAAACAGGCTGCCCCAGATGCGGCCATTGCTCCACTTTAAATCTAGATCGCGTCTCGTTTTCTTGAAAACGAGGTTGCGATCTAAATTTATGATTTAGGGCCAGTTTTACACCATTTTTCGATTCCGAAAAATGGTGAACGGCCCTCGATCGCGTCTCGTTTGCTTGAAAACGAGGTTGCGATCTAAATTTATGATTTAGGGCCAGTTTTACACCATTTTTCGATTCCGAAAAATGGTGAACGGCCCTAGCGCGCAATCTGGGTCAGAGAGAGTGGGCGTTACTCTAAGACCAGAAGCCGACGGCTGCTTTTGTATCTTTCAAGATGGGCTGGGCAATCGCATTGGCCCGGTCCGCGCCTGCGCGCAGAATAGCATCAATCTCTGCAGGGTCTGCCAGATAATTGGCCATAGACCCCATCATAGGACCAAGGGCGCTCACCGCCAGATCAGCCAGTCGTGGCTTGAACACGCCAAAGCCCGCGCCGACAAATTCGGCAACGACCTGTTCTTTGGTCTGGCCAGCCAAAGCCGCATAGATGCTGACCAGATTATCAACCTCTGGCCGACCTTTAAGCTCATCGATATGGGCTGGCATCGGTAAAGTATCAGTTTTGGCTTTCTTGATCTTCTTGACCAACAAATCGACCGAATCCGTCAAATTGATCCGCGAATTATCCGCAGGATCAGACTTGGACATTTTCTTCGACCCATCTTGTAAATTCATCACACGCGCCGCCGGGCCGCCAATGATGGGCTCAGGCAAAGGAAAGAAGCCGTCAACTTTGAAATCGGTATTGAAGCGGGCTGCAATATCGCGCGACAATTCAAGATGCTGCTTCTGGTCTTCACCCACTGGCACATGGGTTGCCCTATAGGCCAGAATATCCGCCGCCATCAAAACAGGATAATCAAACAGGCCTACCGAACTGCGCTCCGCATTCTTGCCGGCTTTGTCCTTGAACTGGGTCATACGCTCCAACCATCCCATGCGCGCGACGCAATTGAGGATCCAGGCAAGCTCTGCATGGGCCGAGACAGTCGATTGCACGAAAATCACCGAGCGATTCGGGTCAACACCAGCCGCCAGATAGGCTGCCGCCACTTCGCGGGTCTGGGCGCGCAGTTTCTCAGGGTCTTGGGGCACCGTGATGGCATGCAAGTCCACAACACAATAAATGCACGTCGAACCGGGCTCGTCCTGCAATTCTACAAAGCGCTTAATCGCGCCCAGATAATTGCCCAAATGCAAATTCGCGGTCGGTTGAACCCCGGAGAAAACCCGCTTCGTCTCTATGTCGGTCATATCCGTCTTCTTGCTCTAAAACTCATCCTGCGCCGAAACGGCAGAGGTGCCGGCCGGCTTTTGCAATGCCAGCTTGATGTCTGCCATCGTAACCGCCCGCACCAGAAAGGCGACAGCCGCATAAACGATCGCACCGGCCAAGCATACCAGTAAAGTCGCCACTTCCTTACCAAATACCAATCTGGCTTCAAACCAGCCTTCGATCGGCACACGGTTCAAGGCAGCAAAGCCCAAGACGGCAGCCATGGTGGACGTGGCAATGACAATGCGTAAGAACTTGCCAAACACCCAAGGTTCTGGCCGCCAGTTTCGCTCGCGCAACAAAGTCACCGCCAACAACAGCGCATTCACCCAGCCCGAAATGCTGGCCGCGATAGCAAGACCAACATAACCCTGCAGGTCCATGGCCCGAAGGCCAAAGAACAAAGAAGCGCCCAAGGCAATGTTTACCAAAACGCTGATCAAGGCAAAATTCATCGGCCTTTTGGTGTCTCCGCGTGCAAAGAAGGGGGGCGCAAGAATTCGGATCAGCACAAAGGCAGGTACACCCCAGCCATAGTGAAACAACGCGTCTGCAGTGGCACGGGCATCGGCTTCGCTAAACTGGCCACCCGCCCAAAAGCCCTGCATCAGGAAGAAAGGTGCAACCAGCAAGGCTGCCGCGGCTGGAAGCGTGAAGGCCATGGATAAAACAAAGGCTTCGTCCAATGCCCTGGTTTCGTCGCCGGCTTCAGGGCTCGCAACAGCGCGCGCAAGGCGCGGCAATAAAGCCACCCCAATCGCCACACCGATCAGGCCCAAAGGCAGCTGAAACAAACGGTCTGCCGCATAGAGCCAGGATTTGGCGCCGACCTCAAAGCTGGATAGCGACTGGTTGACCAGGACATTGAGATGGGTTGCGCTGCCGGCAATCACCGAGGGGCCCATCACCGTCAAGATGGCTTTCACCTCTGGCGTTAAGCGCGGCATCCGAAAGCCGATGCGAACGCCCAGTCGAAGGCAGCCCATGTAAAGGGCACCTGCTTGCAAGAAGCCCGCAATCGTAATCGCCACTGCCGCATTTAAGGCAGCCTGATTGGGGTCCTTAACAAAGGCCACCGCCGCCAGAATGGTCAAGTTTAACAGCGTCGGCGCAGCCGCAGATAAGGCAAATTTGCCCGCAGTATTCAATACCCCGGAAAACAGGGAACTCATCGCCATGCCAACCAGATAGGGCATGGTGATCTGGGTCAGGAGAATAGCAAACTGAAACGCCTGTGGCTTGTCAGCATAGCCGCCGTGAATCACCAGCATGATCCAGGGCATGGCCAATTGCGCCAGGATCGTTACCAAAGCCGCGACCAAAGTCAGCACCGAAAAGGCCTGGCTGGCTACTTCCCCGGCCCTTTCCTTGCCAATCTCCGCCTGCGTCTTGGCATAAAGGGGCACAAAGGCCTGACTAAAAGCACCTTCGGCCAAGATACGCCGAAACAGGTTCGGGAATGTCTGGGCCGTCGCGAACGCGTCACCCACCCAGCCAGCACCCAACAGATTCGAGATCGCACGGTCGCGGGCATAGCCCAAGAGGCGGCTCAACAAGGTGAAACCGGCTTGAACAAGCGTATTGCGGGCAAGCGACATCGACAGATTAGCTCCAGTTGCGAGCATCACTAGCCTGTGGGGATGAATTACGGGAGGGTGGCTGCTGACATTGACCAAATTCAGGCAATTATCTTGCGCAAACAAGGTTTTTTGACCATGGTCGGAGCATGAATATGCCCGCACCCAGTTCCTTTGCCGCTCTTCCCGCCGACATGACGGCTCTGCGGGAGGCGATTGATGCCATAGATGGACAATTGGCGCACCTGATCGCGCAACGTTCGGGACTGGCGCGAGCCATTGCTGACGCCAAAAAGGCGGCAGGGGATTCAGGTTTTGGCTGGCGGCCAGCGCGCGAGATCGACATCCTGCGCCGATTGATCACACGCGAGCCGGACCTCGACCCCGCTTTGGCCGCTGCCGTGTGGCGGGCGCTGATTTCTGCCAATCTGGCCGCCCAAGGGGGGCTCGATGTCGTGACAACGCTGGAAGCTGCCCCCTGGGCAAAACTGGCTTTTGGGTCCGTCAGCGAAACCCGGATCCTGTCGGCCACCGATGCCTTGATGGCCACCAAGCAGGGGAGCAGAACAATCGCTTGCCTGCCCTGGCCGGCAGGGGAGCAGAATTGGTGGGCCGATTTGCTGGATCCAGGCCTCTTAGGGGTGCATGTGTGCGCAGCAAGCCCTCAAATTGTTGCCAATGGCGCGCCGGCGTCCCTGCTGCTGGCTCACCGCGCACCAGAAGCCTCCGGCGGCGACATCACCCTCCTGGCCGGCAGTAAAGCGGGCCTGACGGGATATGACGGAACATGCCTAAGCGAACAAGGCGACCTCATCCTCGTCCAGATTCCAGGTTTCCTAAACCCTGACGAGCCTTTGATGCCAGGCGTCCGCCTGGTTGGCTGCTTTGCCTTGGCTTAGAGCCTACTCCGATCAATTGGAATCAATTGATCGGTAAAACCAGCTTGACGATAACGGATACTCTAAGTTTCACACGTCGTAGAAGACATCGGTCAGATAAAGGCCGGCGCTGGGGGCCACAGGGCCACACCGTTTTCGGTCACATGCATAAAGAGCGTCGCGAACATCGTCCGGGCTCCACTTCCCCCGACCCACTTCAGACAAAGTCCCCATCATGGAGCGGACTTGGCGGTGCAGAAAAGAACGGGCTTGTACACGCGCCTGGATCTCTGGACCGAAGACACCCTCAACCCGACAGAGATCGAACCGGCTCAAGGTCTTGATCGGGCTTTTGGCCTGACAATCGGCATCGCGGAAGGTGGTAAAGTCGTGCGTGCCCAGAAAATGATTGGCCGCTTGCTGCATCGCCCCAACATCATGGTGCTGCGAGACGCGCCACACACGCCCGAGCTCCAACGTCAAGGGCGGGCGGCGATCGACCATGCGGAACAAATAGCCGCGGGCTTGCGCAGAAAAACGCGCGTGAAAGCTGTCGGGAACAGGCTCGACATCGCGTATCGCCACCGGGCCATAATCGCGCAGCCACGCATTCATGGCTTCCTGGAGACGAAACTTTGTCCAGGCTTTTTCCAGATCGACATGAATCACTTGGCCAGTCGCATGCACGCCACGATCGGTGCGCCCGGCAGCATGGGTTCGGCGCAATTGCCCCTCAACCGCGATAATGGCGCGCTCCACCGTGTCTTGCACGCCTTTCCCATCCGATTGGCTTTGCCAACCAGCGAAATTGGTGCCGTCATATTCCAGGGTCAGTTTCCAACGCTGCATCAGAAGCGTTTAGCGCAGCATTTAGCTCCTTGCGAACCCCCTTGCTGCGTTGACCTTTCGGCTTGGTCAGCCTAGCGCAGAGAAAAATAAAAATATGGAACTGATGCTTATGAAAACGCCCCGCGCTTTCTTCAAACCTCTCGCCATTGGTGCGCCCGCACCCTGCCGTGAGCTGCCAGTCAAAGTGGAGCGGATGATCCACTTCGTACCGCCACATCTGGAAAAAGTGCGCGCCAAAGTGCCTGAAATCGCCGCGAATGTGGATGTCATTCTGGGCAATCTGGAAGATGCCATCCCGGCAGACGCCAAACAGGCCGCCCGCGCCGGTTTTATCGAGATGGGCCGCGAGACTGATTTTGCAGCCTTGGGCACGGGCCTGTGGACCCGGATCAATTGCCTGAACAGCCCCTGGATGCTCGACGATGTGATGGAAATTGTTGCCGCAATTGGCCATAAACTCGACACCATCATGGTGCCAAAAGTAGAGGGGCCCTGGGACATTCACTACCTCGACCAATTGTTGGCGCAGTTGGAAGCCAAGGCCGGGGTCACACGTCCCATTCAATTGCACGCCATTTTGGAAACCGCCGAAGGTGTGGCCAATGTGGATGCGATCGCGCTCGCCAGTCCCCGCATGCAGGGCATTAGCCTTGGGCCCGCCGATCTGGCAGCCAGCCGGGCCATGAAGACAACCCGCGTTGGCGGAGGTCATCCAGGCTATCGCGTGGTAGAAGACCCCCATGGCGACGGACGCGCACGGGTGAGTGTTCAACAGGATTTGTGGCACTACACATTCGCAAAAATGGTCGATGCCTGCCAAACCGCCGGTATCAAGCCTTTTTATGGCCCCTTTGGCGACATCAAGGACCTTGAGGCTTGCGAGCAGCAATTCCGTAATGCCTTCATCATGGGCTGCGCCGGGGCCTGGTCGCTGCATCCAGACCAAATCGGGATCGCAAAGAAAGTCTTCAGCCCCGATCCGGGCGAAGTGGTTTTCGCAAAGCGGATTCTCGAAGCCATGCCCGATGGCAGTGGTGTAGCCATGCTGGACGGCAAAATGCAGGACGATGCCACCTGGAAGCAGGCGAAAATCATGGTCGATAGCGCCAGGCTGGTAGCCGCCAAAGACCCCGATATGGCAGCCGCTTACGGCTTCTAAACCCTTTTGCCTATCGCTCAGGCAGGCCGTGGCCGCCGCGGTAGCAGACGCACCGGCTGCCAAAGCCAATACAGCCAGCCACTTGCCCTTAAGGAAGCTTGCGGTCACATGGTCGCATGCCCGATCCCACTCCAGCCTCTGCGCGCGACCTGATCAAAGACCTAGGTGCCCTATTGGGAGAAGTGATCAAGGATCAACACGGCGAGGCCCTGTTTGATGCGATTGAAGCAATCCGCGCGGAATCGGTGCGGGAATATCGCGGGCAAGCCCCGCGTGGTGCAACATCCAGCCTGCTGGATGGGTTGGAACTGGCTGAAACCCTGGTCTTTATCCACGGCTTTTGTGTGTTTTCCCAATTAGCCAATCTGGCAGACGATTATGTCAGCCGGACCCAGGCCGTCCGCCAGAACCCGCTCGCTTTCCTGAGCACGCGCCCGGACCTGACACGAGAGCATGTCGGGTACGTTCTTTCCAAAATGGTGATTGCCCCCATCCTGACCGCTCATCCCACCGAAGTACGCCGTAAAAGCGTTCTCGACCGCGAAGCCGCCATTGCCGACACACTCGATGCACCAAATGTCATGGTGGATGGTCGCGATCCACGCACCGAGCGGCTGCGCCGGGAAATCAGGCTCTTGTGGCAGACCCGTGTCTTGCGCGGCGAACGCATTGAAGTGACCGACGAGATCGCCAATGTCGCCAGTGTCCTTGGCCGTTCCTTCCTCAAGGAAATGCCCAATCTCATCAGGCGGCTGGAGCGAAGCCTGGGCAAGGAATTGCCGGGCATTTTACGGGTTGGTTCCTGGGTCGGCGGTGACCGTGATGGCAATCCCTTCGTCAACGCCCAAACCCTCAACCACGCAGTAAGGTCCCATGCCAGCCTGTTGCTGGGCTCCTTCCTTGAAGAATTGCACCAATTGGGCAGCGAATTGTCGATTTCGACCGAACTCACAGCCGTTTCGCCAGACCTGGCGCGCCTGGCAGAGGCCGGGCAGGATGCCTCCCCCCACCGCGCCGACGAGCCCTATCGCCAAGCCATCCGGGGCATCTATGCGCGCCTGGCAGCGACCCATCAGGCCATTATCGGGAGGCCGCCTTCGCGAACCACAGATCTGGAAGCCTCAGCCTATCACGGTCCAAGCGACCTGGTTACCGATTTAGAAATAATGGGCGACTCTCTGCGTGCCCATGGCGCTGGCGATGTTGCCGATGGCCGTCTGGCCCGACTGATCACGGGCGTGAAAGTGTTTGGCTTTCACTTCGCCCAGATGGAATTGCGCCAAAACTCGGACGTGCATGAGCGAACGATTGGGGAGTTGCTGAGCGCGGCGGGAATTGAAAGCGATTATGCCAGCCTGCCAGAAGAAGCCCGGATTGAAATCCTGCGCACACAATGGCGCTCGCCGCGTAATCTGACCACGCCTTACGCAAACTATAGTGCGGAAACAGACAAGGAACTGGAGGTGTTCAGGCAGGCAGGGGCTATTCGTACCGCGGTTGGCGGGGAAGTTTTGCGCCGCGTGATTGTCTCCAAGACCGACAGTGTTTCTGACCTGTTAGAAGTGGCCCTGCTCCTCAAAGAGGGCGGACTATTCGCTTTATCGCCCGACCCAAGCCCGCAAATTGCCATCGCGCCCCTGTTTGAAACCATCGCGGACTTAGCCGCCAGCGAAGCCATCATGCGGACATGGCTGACCTTGCCCGAAGTGGCCCGTGCGCGTGCCGCCACCAATCGTGTGCAGGAAGTGATGATTGGCTACTCCGACAGCAATAAGGATGGCGGCTATCTGACGGCTAATTGGGAGGTGCGCGGTGCCATCGGGCGCCTGGTGGCACTGGGCCGCGAACTGGGCGTCAGCATGCGCTTTTTCCATGGTCGCGGCGGCTCGATTGGCCGGGGCGGGGGATCATCCCGCGAGGCAATCACAGCCTTGCCGGCCGGCAGCATGGACACAGGCCTATCGGTAACCGAGCAAGGCGAGGTTATCTCCTCGAAATACGGCCATCCAGATAGCGCACGCGTGTCTTTGGAAACCTTGGTCGGGGCGAGCCTTGAAGCCGCACTGAACCCTCTCGAGGCGGCGCAAGAGGAAGCTTTACAGCGGATCATGCCGTGCCTGAGCGACCTGGCCTTTAAAGCCTATCGCAGCCTTGTTTATGAAACACCCGATTTTGCGCGCTATTTCCACCAATCAACCCCCCTGAAAGAGATTGTGGACCTCAAGATCGGCAGCCGCCCGGCAGCCCGCACAGCCTCCGGCCGGATTGAGGATTTGCGGGCGATCCCATGGGTGTTCAGCTGGTCGCAGGCGCGGGTCAATTTACCCGGCTGGTACGGCTTTGGTAGCGCCGTTTCCGGCTATCAAGAGGCACTGGGGGCACATGCTGGCGCAGAGTTAAAGACGCTCTATCAGTCGAGCCCCTATTTCGCCAATCTCGTTTCCAATATCGAAATGGTGATGGCCAAAGCCAATCTCGATATTGCGCGCCGCTATAGCGAATTGGTCGATGACCAGGCGATGGCGAAGGCCATTTTCGCCCGCATTGAAGCGGAGTGGCATAAAACATTGGAAGCGCTACACCTTGTCACCGGGCGGTCCGACCTCGTTGGCAACAATCCCGCCTTGGCCCATTCGATCAGCCTGAGGATGCCCTATCTCGACCCGTTAAACTTGTTGCAGGTGAAATTGATCAAGCAATTGCGCGCAGGCCAGAGCGAAGCCCAAACCGAGACCGTCAAAAAGGGCATTCAATTGACCATCAACGGGATTTCTGCCGGACTGCGCAATACGGGCTGATCAGGGTTTTAGCAAAGCTGCGAGCTCGACTTTTGCCGCTTCATAATCCGCCTTGAAGGCTGGATCCTTGCGCAATTCCGCTATGAGTGGGGTGCTGAGCGCTTGGCCCGCGGCGACATCGCTGGGGTAATGCACCCCGCACACGGCGCGGCTGAAGCCATAATCCAGACCGCGGGCCTTCAACGCTTCTGCTTTAGCAGGAACGAGCTCTGCCAGGAGCGTACCGACCATTGCCCCCCACATCGCATGACCCGAAGGATAAGAGTTCAAGCCATTTTCCGGCAAACGTACGCAAGGTGTAACTTTAGGATCCGCCAAGGGTGGGCGTGGGCGCTTATAAAGCTCTTTGAATGGCAATACCGTTGCACCCACATCGCGCAGGGAGCGGCCCATCAAGCGGGCAAGATTTGGCGCGCTCGCCTCGGTCACCTGTGGCCCAAGAACCGAGCCAAAGGCTGAAACGACATCCAGCTTTTGATCGGCCTGGGCGAGGGCAACGCGTTCTGGCGTGCGCTTGGCTTGTAAATCCAAAGCAGCGACGCGGTCGTCCTGATCTGCCGCAGAACCCGGGGCCGGGACCGCTGGAAAACTCGCCACCGCGACAGCAGCCGGCAAATAGGCCTTGACATCGTCCGCCTGCGCACTGCCGGTGAGCGCAGGCGTCAGCATCAAGCCGGCAAACAGCCACGTCAAAGCGGAGCGGGCGAAGGATGGGAAACGCATTAACATGAGAACTCCTTTGGGGGCAGGTTTTGTACCCGATACACCTTATTCCTGCTCAATCCGGCCAACGCGAAAAGCACCGAGATCGGCATAAACAGCCCTATCGGCAAAAGCGAAAGCCGCATCATCGACGCGAACATCGCTCCTGCGCAAATGGCGCGAGAGCGTCAAACCGTCCAATGTGCGGCAGCGCGATAGCGCGACATAGGTCTGGCCATGGGCAAATGCGCCACGGCCAAAGTCGACATGGACCCCATCAAACGTCAGGCCCTGGGCCTTATGGACGGTCAGCGCCCAAGCCGGCCTTAAAGGCACTTGCCGGAAAACACCCACCGCCTTGCGCTGGGGCACACCTTCTGGATCGGGCTCATAGACAAAACGCTCCCAATCAGCCGGCTCGATCTCATGTACCCTGGTACCAATGCGGACAAAGACAGACGTTTTGCCCAGCTCAACCACGGTGGCTAACGTTCCGTTCACCCAGCGCTTGTCAGCATCATTGCGCAGCACCATGACGCGCGCACCGACCCGGAGGACAAGCTCGCTGTCGGTTGGGAAAATGCGCTCGTCAAACTGGCCCTCGACTTTGGCACCATAGGATGCTTCCGGCCCCGATAGGCGCGCCATCTCCAAATCATTGATCCGGCGAGCGGCTTCATTGGTGGTTGTCAGCACGATAACACCATCGCCATCCTTGTCCGAAAAAGGGGGCGGTTCACCCACGACACGGGAATCTAGGAGTTCCGCATCTTCCATCGTGGGTCTTGCCCGTCGCATGCGATCGAGGAGCCCCAAGAAAGCAGCGTCGGATTGGCGGAATACCTGACATAGCTCAATCGCTGTCCATGACAGTGCCTTTACCGAAGGCGCATCAAAGAAATATGGCCCGCCAAACCATTGCTCGAGGAAGGGCTCATCCTCGCGGCTGACGACCGGTGGCAATTGGGCGCTGTCGCCGACACAGAGCAGCCGCACGCCACCAAAAGGCCTTGGCACGCCACGGTGCAGACGCATGGAACGGTCAATCGCATCCATGAGATCAGAGCGCACCATCGAAATCTCGTCAATTACCAGGAGTTCGAGCGCTCTCAGCATCCGGCCTTCGCGGACGCGACGAACATCCTGGGGCTGGATCATCGCAGGCGGTAGCTTGAACAGGGAATGGATGGTCTGGCCACCGGCATTGAGTGCCGCAATGCCTGACGGGGCCACAATGGCGGCCTTTAGCTCGGTTTCCTCCATAAAGGCTTTGAGAAAGGTCGTCTTGCCTGTCCCGGCGCGTCCGGTGAGGAACACGCCGCCTTCAGCCTTCTCGATCCGCGCGGCGACTTCACGATAAGGTCCATCGTCGAGAGAAAGGGTCGCTGCCCTTGCCGGACTTTCAATTCGCCCATGCCCGCCTTGCAGGCGCGCCATGGCCATCGCACCATCGCTATCATCAACCCTGGCAACAACAATGCCATTGCGGATCAGTACAGCGGAAAAACCGCTCCCGGTATCCACCAGACGCGCAATACCGCCCCTCAATGCCATTTCCCGCACTGTCTTCACGATTGACCTTCAAGACCCCTTCCTTCGGGGGGTGCGCGGTCTGCGTCAAGCAATGGCTGCGCCAATATGTATCGATTAGAAATTCTTACTTGTATGTTGCATGGCGAAGTCGCACCTGTCTTGACACATGCATGGACAGAAATGAGGACGAAACATGACCCAAGATGCCCAAAGCCCGACTATTCGCGCGCACGGCCGGATTTTTTCCAACATCACGGAAACAATCGGCGCAACGCCCCTGGTACGCCTTGACAAGATCGCTACCAAGCACGGTGTAAAAGCCGAACTTCTGGGCAAACTGGAATTCTTCAACCCCATCGCATCGGTGAAGGACCGCATTGGCGTGTCCATGATTGAAGAATTAGAGCATCGCGGCCTGATCAAACAAGGCTCGGTCCTGGTTGAACCGACCTCCGGCAATACCGGCATCGCTTTGGCCTTTGTGGCAGCCCAAAGGGGCTACCGGCTGATTTTGGTCATGCCCGAAACCATGTCCCTGGAGCGGCGCAAAATGCTGGCTTTCCTCGGGGCTGAATTGGTCCTGACACCGGGTGGGGAGGGCATGAAGGGTGCCATTGCGCGCGCCGGGCAATTGGTTGAGGAAATACCCGACGCCCTGATTCCTGGCCAGTTTGTGAACCCGGCAAATCCGGCAATTCACCGTCGCACGACGGCAGAGGAAATCTGGATCGATACCGGAGGCAAAATTGATGCCTTTGTTGCAGGCGTTGGAACCGGGGGCACCATCACCGGAGTGGGCCAAGTTCTCAAACAGCGCCTCAAGGAAATCCAAATTGTCGCGGTCGAGCCAGCGGGCAGCCCCGTCCTGTCTGGCGGAGCGCCTGGCCCCCACAAGATCCAAGGTATTGGCGCAGGCTTTATACCCGACGTGCTGGACCGGTCGGTAATCGATGAGGTGATCACCGTCACCAATGAAGAAGCCTTTGACTTCAGCCGCGATCTGGCCCGCACCGAAGGGATACCGGGCGGTATTTCCACCGGTGCCAATCTGGTTGCAGCCATCAAGCTGGGCCAGCGGCCGGAATATGCCGGCAAGAGGATTGTCTTCATCGTGCCAAGTTTTGCAGAGCGCTATATTTCATCGGCCTTGTTTGACGGCATCGGCTAATCCGCTCTGGCGGTCCGCAAGCCAGATTTGGCTTTGCGGGCCGCCAGTGCCACAAGCTCGAGATTGACAAGACGGCACCAAACAGCCAGATGTGGCCATGTTTCCATGCAAATCTCCACAAGAAGCGATTGATCGGCTTCAAGACATCCACGCAGCATCCGTCCAGGCCCTGCACGATGCCCTTGCCCGGTTTGTTCAAACCAGGGTTCCTCCCACACCAGAGGAGCGTGCGCGGTTTAGATACCCCGAAATCCGCGTTACTTATGCGCCAGACGGGCCGCCTCCCGTATCACCGCGCGCCTATGCCAAATTTAACGCGCCAGGCATTTATACAACGACGGTCACCCACCCGGCGCTGTTCACCGATTATCTGCTTGAAAATCTTGAGCCCTTAGTTGGCGAATATGGTGCCACCGTTGAAGTCGCCCTGTCAGAGGCCGAGATGCCCTATTCCTATGTCATCGATGGCATAAGCGACCTTGGCGTGGGCGATGTACCGCCACAGGAATTGGCGCGCTGGTTCCCTACCCCGCAACTCACCGCCGTTGGCGACGAAATTGTCGATGGCGCGTTTGAAATCATGCAAGGGCATCCCAGACCGCTTGCCTTGTACGACGGGCTGCGGGTGGATTATTCCCTCAAGCGGCTCACGCATTATTCCGGTACGGAATGGCGCGCCTTCCAGCCCTGGATCCTGTTCACCAATTATGCACGCTATGTCGACGAATTCGTTCGTTGGGCAATTGACCAGATCCGCCAGGGCGGGCGCTATGAATCGCTCATTTGCTCGGGCGGGGTAACGATTGACACCTCCAATCTGGACGATGATCCAGAAGGGCGCATTGCTGCAAGCCCTTGGCGCAAGTACCAAATGCCTGCCTATCACCTCACAAGCAAGGACGGCCAAGGCATTACCCTGGTCAATATCGGAGTTGGGCCGTCAAATGCGAAGAATATCACCGACCATTTGGCGGTTCTGCGCCCGCACTGCTGGCTGATGGTCGGCCATTGCGGTGGCCTGCGGCAAAGCCAGCGCATTGGTGATTATGTCTTGGCACACGCCTATTTGCGCAAAGACGAGGTGCTGGACCGTATTTTGCCAGCCGACGTCCCCATCCCGCCGATCGCGGAAGTGCAAATGTCGATCCAGCAGGCCGCAATGGAAGTCACCGGGGAAAGCGGAGAAGCCCTCAAACGCCGGCTTCGCACCGGCACAGTCGTGAGCTTCGCGGATCGAAACTGGGAGCTTTATTGGGGCAGGGAGCGTCGCCTGATCAATAATTCGCGCGCCATCGGGGTTGATATGGAAAGCTGCATGATTGCCGCACAAGGGTTTCGCCACCGTGTGCCTTACGGCACCCTGCTTTGTGTGTCCGATAAGCCACTGCATGGCGAGATCAAACTACCCGGCACCGCAAACATCTTCTATGAGCGCGCGATTGGCGAACATCTGAAGATTGGGATCGCCGCCATTGAAAAAATGCGCCTCGACGGGGTTGTTCTGCACTCGCGCAAACTCCGAAGCTTTGACGAGCCGCCATTCCGCTAAACCCGATCAATAAACCAGTCGGCCCGAGCAAAGCCCCATCAATCCCTGACCGTCAGCTATCAAGCAAGAGTTTACCGAGGTGTTTGTGGCAGCAGTTGCTCAACGGCGGGCGCTCCCCAAGGTGGTGGCGGTGCAGCGATCGGCAGGCGCAAATCAAATTCAAAGCGCACGTGCCGGTTTGGTCGCGTGACCTCATAAATGAAACGCTTGCCAGGCTCAATTTCCAGCCCCCAAATATTAAGTGACGAATTTGGTCGCCTCGTCCGTTCAAAAAGCGCCTTTGAAAAGACATCTGCGGGAAATTCTTGGCGGGAAGCGGTACCAGGTGTCAGGGTGCGACCGCCATATTGTGTGACTTCATCTTCGCTTCCGTCCACATGGCGATGGTCGTGCTTCAACTCAATCCCCGCCTCGGTCCCCCCAGTTTTGCGTGTCAGCACCCATGTGCGCGACCGATCATCTTCGACATGTAGGGGGATCTTGATGGTCTCCGCAGTGCAACTCCGCACATGCATGATCATCGCTTTTCCCTTCAGATCTGCATCTAGTGGATGGTCTGTTACCATTTTACCGCCAAAGGCTTGACCACATAGTTTAGATACATTGTGAAAAAATCTATCTTGATCGCTCTTCGCAACACGGGCTTGCGGTGACAAAGCGCATGCGGTCAAAAGCCCAGTCAATGTCACTAAAAGCAAGGAACGCCGCATCTATGACTCCACCCCAACTCATTTCATTCTAACCACACACCTAATCGCTTTGAACGTCAATCGCGAGAGTAATAATGAACTTTTCTGTCCAGGAAAATGCAGAGGCCCTACTTTATAAGGGCCCGCTACTAGGGCCGTTCACCATTTTTCGGAATCGAAAAATGGTGTAAAACTGGCCCTAAATCATAAATTTAGATCGCAACCTCGTTTTCAAGAAAACGAGACGCGATCGAGGGCCGTTCACCATTTTTCGGAATCGAAAAATGGTGTAAAACT
>CALRXH020000012.1:0-77016 GCA_943372135.1 Maricaulis salignorans
ACCTCGTTTTCAAGAAAACGAGACGCGATCTAAGGCCGTTCACCATTTTTCGGAATCGAAAAATGGTGTAAAACTGGCCCTAAATCATAAATTTAGATCGCAACCTCGTTTTCAAGAAAACGAGACGCGATCTAAGAAGCCTTATGCGAATGGACCGGCTGTTGCCGCGCGTACTTCTTTGATTGCATCCAATACGCCCATCATTTCGACCTCCCCGCGTGCGAGCCAACGCTCAGTGCCGCTGTGAACCAGAATGCGGCGTTTGGCACCGATATCATGGCTTGCAATTGTAAATCCCGGCGGGATGGCTGGCGAACTGGTTCGCTTAATTTCAATTGCCAGACAAACCTCACCGGCCTGTTCGAACAAAAGGTCGATTTCGGCACCGTCAGCGCTACGATAGTACATCGGTATCGCGCGCGTGCCGGCGGCACCAATCAAGCATTCAATCACGTAGCCTTCCCAGCTGGAACCCATGCTGATGTGTCCTTGCAGTTGATCAAGCGTGCCAATTTGTAAGAGTGCATGCATTAGGCCCGTGTCGCGCAGATACACCTTGGGCGCTTTAACGAGGCGCTTGGCTAGATTGCCACTCCACGGCTGAAGCCTGCGGACCATCAATAGATCCGCCAGAAGATCAACGTAACGACCTGCCATGACAGGCGTTACGCCCAAGTTTTGCGAGAGCCTTGCCAAATTAAGAGGGCTTGATTGAGCTGTCGCCAACATTTGCCACAGGCGTCCTATGGTTTCAGACGGCATTCGAGGTGCGAACATCGGCAGATCGCGTTCGAGATAAGACCGAACAAAGTCTGTTCTCCACGCGTCGCTTGCTTTATCGGAGGCAGCAAGCAGGCTGCCCGGAAAGCCACCACGCAGCCACGTGTCGTCGATTCCCAAGCCAGCGCTTGCGGCTTCGTCGGGTTGGATCGGTAGCATGTCGAGATAAGCGATCCGGCCTGCCAGTGTTTCCGACGCCTGGCGCAGCAAATCGAATGAAGCCGAACCTAACAGCAAAAAATGCCCTGCCTGCTCCCCTGCCCGCCGACGTTCGTCAATCAGACCCCGTAACTGTGGAAACAGTCCTGGTGCCCTGTGAATTTCATCAATGACAACAAGCCGGCCGGTTTTTCTCGACAGAAACCCCTTGGCGTCATCAAGCTTTTGTCGATCCGTCGTATCTTCAAGATCTAAATATAGCCCCCCTCGCTCAGCGGCGATTTGACGAGCCAATGTTGTCTTGCCGACTTGCCTTGCACCTAACAGAGCGACCGCTGGGCGCTCATTAAGGGCTGTGGAGACAGCGGCATGGGTCTGTGCGCGAGATATCAACATACCGTATATCGATATCATAGGTATGCAATTACGGCAAGTCGTCATCGCGGCTATCAAATTTTAGCTTGTGTTGAATGTCACACTGATTGGCTAAAGCCGCATATACCGAAGACAGGCCTTTTTAGTCCGTTTAACTGTCCAAGAATCAATCTGTTCGTTAGCCCATAAACAGTCCAGTATTTACGGATAGAAAAACGGTGTCCAATCATCGATTATTTCTTGGACAGGTATTCAAGAACCAATGAAAAGCTAAAAAAGCGATGGATCACGTCCCGTTTGGTGGTGTACATGGGATGACAGCTAATCCCCCCGCGCAGCGCTGGTTACATAGCTGGCGGCGTGGGGGGGTGGCGGTTGGTCATTATGAGACCGGGACCAGTTGGCCTAACCTGTGAAGTCGGCTTGATGATAGTAGAGCGCTTGGGTGCCAGTAGAAACTGACGTGCTCTGCTGCCCATCCTTGGTCCAATGTGGTGAGCTGGGGCGTCAACAGCTTCCATTCAATTGAACGATAAAGCCTAACTTCCGCTTGCAGGAAAACTGCGGAGCCAGTCATTTCAATACGCGATAGGATGAGAGCCGACCTGATGCAATCGAAGTCGCAAGCCAACAAGCCACTCAATCAGGTGATGAGACGACTTGCGAGTTCAAGATCGTGCAAATGCAATCAAGGGCGACAAATCATGCGCATCGGCTGCTCTCACCGCTTCGACATAGGCTCGCCGCGTCGTTGTTGCATCAACATCTGCATCAAATAATGGATTGCTCATTCTTCATCCCACACGCGGCGAAGCGATCCAGATAGAAGTTCGCCGACCAAGCGCTCACGCTCGGTGATAAAATCCTCTTTGGTCAAGGCTTGGTTCTCAAGACGCATTGTCTGATGTAGCCGTCCAAGTTCTTGATCGGCTTTGCGCATCGCTTGATCGCGCAAAAGATCATCGAGCGGTTTTGTCGGCACAATCGCATAAACAAACGTGCAGCCCATGGCTTCGGCTGTTTCGCGCAAGGTCTTGATGGTGGTCGCACCCGTAATTTCGGCTTTTTCAATAGTGCTAACGCGCGACTGAACTACCCCCATGCGTGAGGCAAGCTGCTTTCCGGTAAGCCCCAAAGCTTCGCGGATGGCCTTGATCCATCCGGTACGGGGCATAGGCAATGGCTCGTCACGCAAGCGTGCGAGCCGTTTGTCAAGGTTTTTGCGTGCCAATAAGGCTTGATCGGGGGGCATGGCTATGATCCTTCCCCAATAGCCCAGCACATATATATGATTGAATCGACAATTATCGATCATATATATATGATTGAAAAAACTGCATTCAATCAATTATTTATGATGTTGTAACGCGCTAGTTTCTAGTCTCCGTAAGGCTCAGCCCCCGCTCTAAAAGAGCGAGTTGGTTGCTTGCGGCTTGGCGGGCTTGGCATTTGTGCCAGCATTTTGAGCACCGGCTGTCTCGAGCCACTTATTGATTTAAAACAAATAGTTGAGAGCCCCCGTAAAATAGTCCGGAAACGGAGAAAGGGGCGATGGCCGAGGTCGCCGTGCTGCGTGCTCTGTTCGGGCGCATCCTCGACATGATCGACGATCTGCGACCACGCGAGCCAGCACCATGGCAACGGCAAAAAGCGGTCGCACCAGGCAGGCGACAGGCGAAGTACGCCCGCACTGGGGCAAGAACAGCAAGAAGCGAACTTCTGGGGTGTGGGAAAGCGTTTAGAGCGACGATTCTTCTGCGACGGAGGCTGTCGCGACGCGCTTGCTACCTTCCAAAAGGACCAAGTCCCGGCTAGTCTGCCGTCAACTAGGTCCGATGGGCCGCTTATCTGGGAAATGTCGGATTATAGTACAGATGGTGTTCCGCCATTGTACTTTGCCCTTGCGTTGAAGGAACGCCGCTATGCTAACCGACGAGAGAACAATGCCGGTAGACCAGGCCCGTGCGATCTCCCATGCGGACGAAAAGCGGATCGCCCGCGCGCTCTCGCCTGCTGTCGCCTGGCCCACGCTTGCGCTCGCCATTGCCTTGCCTGCTGCGTTCGCGTTGTGCGTCGCATTGGGAATGGCGGAGATTGCGCCACTATGGGCTTGCGCAGCGATCCTATCGTTGGTGTCCTACGCCCACTACACTCTGGCGCACGAAGCCGTGCATAACAATGTCGTGGCGGGGGTACGCGGCTGGACCTGGATTAATGCGCTCGTTGGATGGATCGGCGCTCTGGGGCTCGGGATCGGCTGGCCCGCGCTTCGAAGGACACATATCCTCCATCATTCCCACACGAACACCGACGACGACCCGGACATCTTCGTAAAAGGCACGTTCATTGCGCTTCTGCCCAAATGGGTTGTCAATGGTGTGTTGAATATGATCCCAATGGTGTTCCTGCCCCTCCTCGCAAGGGTTGGCGGCAACCGGTTTCGGCAATTGGAGAGCATCTTTAGCCCGGGGGAAATCCTGTTGAACTCTGCCGTCACGTTGCTGACCTACGCTCTTTTAGCTGCAGCGCTGCTTACCGGACATGCTCAGCAATGGCTCTTCCTATGGTTCATTCCCACCAAAGTTGGTGTGCTCTATCTTCACGTCTTTTTCCAGTGGCTGCCCCATTACCCGTTCGATCGAGCGGATCGTTATGGTGCCACCCGGATCAGCCTTTGGCCAGGCGGAGGGATCCTCACGCTGCACCAGAACCTGCATCTGATGCACCATCTATGGCCCAGCGTGCCATTCTACAATTATTTAAAACTCTACCGCGCATTGCGGCCCGTCTTGATCGAAGAAGGGGCGCGGATCGAGGGTCTGTACGCCGGGTCCTGGCGCAAATCGAAGGTTTGAAGAGGGCACAGCGTAACGCCGCCAACCCATCCTCCTCAAGACCAAGTCTCGACCGGGAACTCGGTCAAAATCGGGACCGGTCGGGCGGTAGGTTGGTCTTAGTCGACTGGGTGTTCAGAACGCCGCTCCGCAATCGGCAATATACCCCCGATTATGTTGGCAATCTCAGCCGGTGACACCAATGAAAAGCTGTCACCTCATGTTACACCACCAAATGGGACGCGATCTTTATCGTTTCTCCCTAAAATTGTTTTTCATATATTATGCTGGGATAATTTGTTTTTCATAGACAAAATCTATTTTTCATGAGAAACCAATTTTCATGAAAAGAGAAGATAAGATGCTATTTTCACAAACAAAAACCGATTTTTATGGAAGAAGGCTTCCTGAAGAAAATTCTGCATCGCGAGTCGTACGTGCTTGATCACCGGACCCGAGTAAGGCAAGAGACGCCTCCAACGATGGATAGCAGTGCACTTCGGCAAGGGCCCACCAGTTTACGAGCCAGTCAATCAAACAATCGGCTATCACCAAGAAGAGGTCATGGAATTGCTTTCCAAACGGTGCCGGGCTTCGACATGGGAACCGACATGTAGTGATTTGTCAGAGCTTCAATGGGCGGCTGAGGTCCTCATGTTCAAAAGCAGTCGCCATTCGGCTTATTTCTGATGCTTTAGCACCGACCTCGGCTGCAATCGCGCGCCCCACGTATCCGGGGCTGAATCATCAATCGAGCCGAATAGCTAATGACCCGAGCCAGGCGAAAACCCGCCTCGCATCAATGGCAGCCCTGTCCGAACAAACCGAGCCACTTCAGGGGCCCAGGTCAATTCTTACACAGCCATCCTGAATTTGGTAGTTTTTAACAAAAAGTCCCGTTCGGGACTATTTCTGCTTTATATTATGAATTATGCTTAAAACAACCCGATCAGGTTCTTTCTCTTGCGTTGAAACACTTTTATGCCATAATAGTCCCGAAAGGGTTGATCAATGGCAGTTATACGAAGCGCCTCTGAAATCGGCGATGCAATCAAATTCACTCGCAAGAGCCAAGGCATGACGCAAGAGCAACTAGCGGCAGTTGCAGGCGTTGGCGTTCGTTTTGTGCGAGAACTCGAACAAGGCAAAGAATCTTGCCATTTGGGTAAAGCGCTCACGGTTTTCTCAATGCTTGGCCTAACCTTAGACGTTCTAGGAATGGAAGGCGATGGCAGAGGCATGGGCAGTGGTCGTGGAAACGGCGATGGTTCAGGGTGGGGATGAACATGAACCGCGAACTCAATGTCTTTCTGTCAGACGTAAAAGTTGGTGTCCTTAGTCAAACACAGGGAGGTGCCTTATCATTTCAATATGATGCTAAGTATATTGACGGCAACGGTATGGCGATCTCAATGTCTATGCCATTGTCAGAAGCGGCTATTGAGGATGGCATTACACGTGCGTTTTTCTCTGGGATATTACCCGACGAAACCCCCAGAAAAAATCTGGCACGGTTTTTAGGTGTATCGGAAAAAAACACATTTGGACTACTTGAGGCAATCGGAGGTGAATGTGCGGGCGCACTCTCTCTGAGACCAATTGACTTTTTGGCTAAAGAAGCAACAGAAGACCCTGAAATTCTCGACGATACCCGCCTAAAAGAAGTTCTTGAGATGATCAAACGTCGTCCAATGTTGGCAGGACAAGATGGCGTGCGGTTATCGTTGGCAGGGGCGCAAGATAAGCTCGCTGTTGGTTATATCGGCGGAAAAGTTGCGATCATGAAGGGCAATGTGCCCACAACACATATTTTAAAGCCGATGATAGAGGGCATAGAAGACAGCGTTCAAAATGAACTATTTTGTATGCGGCTTGCCAAAGCAATGGGCTTAAACGTGCCAAATGCTTCCATCATATATGTCGATGATGTGCCTTGTTATTTGGTTGAACGATATGATCGAATTACCATTGGCGGAATTACCACACGCGTTCATCAAGAAGATTTTTGCCAAGCATTAGGGATTGCACCAGAACTCAAATACGAGCGAGAAGGCGGCCCGAACGTCGAGGCATCACTCAACATCTTAAGGCAAAACTCAGCTCAGCCAGCGGCAGATATTATTCAATTTATTCAGTTACTGATATTCAACTATCTAATTGGCAATGCGGATGCTCATGGTAAAAACCACTCACTGATTTACAATGGTAGAAAACCACAGCTTGCGCCAGCTTATGATTTATTGTGCACGGATATCTACCCCAATTTATCCAAAAAAATGGCTATGAAGATCGGGGGCAACTATGACCCTGAAACAGTTCACTTGCGCCATTGGCACCAACTCGTGCCTGACACAATTGTTGCCAAACGCAACCTTGAAAGAACTTTACTCGATAGTGCAAATCAAATTTTGCCGCGTGCAAGGAAGGTTATGGCGTCATTCACTACTGATAGCCTAAACTCTGTTGTGTTTGATCAAATGCTGTCCGTGATTGAGGCGCGCGCGAAGCATTTAATTGGAACTTTGACAGGCAGTTTTTAGCCCAACTCAAGACCCTTATCCCGATTGCGGGGCATGTCTGGGGTTCTTGGGTTGTCCCGCCCAGCCTGTTTATCCTTCTCAAGATGGCGGTCGTGCGCGGCGTGCTGATATAGGTTCAGTATCATCTTGGTTTGCTTAGCGCGAACTTCCATGCTTTTGGCTTGCACTTCACAATGGCACAAACTCTAAGCCAGGCTGGTCTAACGATGGGTAGCAGTGCAACAGATTGCGATGCAGCGGGGGTGAAAGTCAGGACACATGGAAGCGCGCTATAGGATTTGGGGCACCCCGCATTCACTCTATACCGGAAAAATCCGCTCTTACTTGATCAAGAAGGGCATAGCCTATGAAGAAATCATGGCGTCGGACCCCGATTTCGTTGGTGACATCATCCGGCAAGTCGGCCTTAGAGTGATACCTGTTATGCGATCACCCGATGGCGAAATCATTCAAGATACCACTGCCATGATTGATCATATTGAGACTAGTGTTGCCGCGCCCAGCTTTGTTCCACCTGGCCCCGTGCAGCGGATTGTTGCAGACCTGATTGATGCCTTTGGGTCTAATTATCTGATGCCAATAGCCATGCATTATCGCTGGTCCTATCGCGCACAGCAGGAGCATTTCCTGTGCACTGAGTTTGCGCGCGCGGTTCCAGCGCCAACCTATGTCGAACGGATGGAAAAGGCCGGCAAACTCATGTCCCGCTTTGCGGACTTTCTGCCCAATCTTGGGGTGACACCAGAAGTTATCCCCGCGATGGAAGCCAGCTATAAGGAATTATTGGCTGTGCTGGAAACCCATTTTCAAAACTATCCCTATTTTCTGGGTGGTTGCCCAAGTGCTGCCGACTTCGGGATGATGGCACCTTTATATGCGCATCTGGCGCGCGACCCGGTTCCGGCGTTCCTCATGAAAACGACGGCACCCTCGGTGTTTCGTTGGACAGAGCGAATGAATATGGCGGGCATTAAAGACGGCGATTTTAAGGACCTGCCTCTTGGCTTTCCAGCCGATGATGCGCTTCCAAAAACCCTTGAACCCATCCTGGCATTTTTGTTTTCCCACTGGGGGCCGGGTTTGAAGGCCGATGTGGAATGCTTCGACGCATGGCTCGATCGTCTTGAGAACCCAGCCACGGGAACGCTTGTATCCCATGATGGTCGGCGACACGTGCATCCCCATGTCGGGCGGATCAGCTATGCTTGGCGTGACGTCGTGATGGAGCGGGCCAGTCAGCCCCATGCGCTGTGGCATTTTAAGCGATCGCGCACAGCGGCTCACGCCCTAACCGGAGCCGACCGCGAGCGGCTGGACGCCCTACTTGAATGCACCGGCGGGCATGCCATGATGGCGTTGGCAACAAAGCGCGAAATAGCTCGCCATGACAATGTCCTGGTGCTTGCTTGAAGGGCTGAAAGAGATCGTCGCGTTCACTTAATGCTGGACAAGAGCGGCGAGTAAATTTGGGAGGAACCAATGAGCAAATGGCGGATCGCAGCAGGAAGTGCTGTCGTGCTTTTGATAGGCGCGATTATCGCCGTCAAGTTTTTCCCGATCCAAATTGCGGCGACAATCGATAAGAGTCGAAATCCGATAGCCCCAACCCAAACTGTCGTGTGGGAGAGGGGGCCGACAACGCCTCCGACGGGCGAGCGCCCCCCCAATATCATCCTGATCGTGGCTGATGATCTGGGGATCAATGATCTAACCGCAACGGGTACTGGGGTCGCAAACGGTCTTGTCCCGACGCCCAATATTGATGCGCTTGCCAAGGAAGGCGCGCAGTTCAGCACAGGCTATGCCGGCAATGCCACGTGCTCTCCCTCACGTGCGGCTTTGATGACAGGGCGTTATCCAGCAAGGTTCGGCTTTGAGTTTACCGCGGTTCCAAAGGCCTTTGCCCGCAATTTAGGAGCGCCCGTTGAGGGCCGCTTACATCAGCCGATTTATCATGCTGAACGCGAAGCCCTGATGCCGGCGATGGAAAATATGGGTGTGCCTGAAGATCAGATTACGATCGCTGAGCTTCTCAAAGGCAAAGGCTATCGAACGCTACATGTCGGCAAGTGGCATCTGGGTGAAGCGGCCAAGATGCGGCCGGAAGCGCAGGGCTTTGATGAGAGTTTGGGGATCATGTCTGGGGCAGGCAAGTTTCTGCCAGACAATCACCCAGACGTCGTCAATGCAAAGCTTGAGTTTGACCCGATTGACCGCTTTCTTTGGATTTATGGTACCGATGCGGTTCAAAAGAATGGTGGTCAAAGATTCCATGTCGGTGAATATATGACCGATTACTATACCCATCAGGCAGTCGCCGCGATCGAGGCCAACGCCAACCGGCCCTTTTTCCTCTACCTCGCCTACAATGCGCCCCATACACCGCTGCAGGCTAAGCGCGAGGATTTTGACGCCCTGTCCGGGATCAAGGATCACAAGACGCGCGTTTATGGTGCCATGATCCATGCACTGGATAGAGGTGTTGGTGAGGTTGTTGCCGCGCTCAAGAAGAACGGCCTGGATGATAACACCCTGATTGTGTTCACCAGCGATAATGGTGGCGCTTGGTACGTCGGCCTGCCAGGCATCAATCAGCCTTATCGGGGATGGAAAGCCACTTTCTTTGAAGGCGGCATTCGGGTGCCGTACTTGATGCGTTGGCCGGGCAAGATCAGCGCGGGTCAGAAGCTTGCCATGCCCGCGCACCATCTTGATTTTTATGGGACGGCCGCGGCAATTGCCGGGGCGAGTGTCCCCAATGATCGCGCTATGGACACGGTAAATCTTTTGCCATTCGTAACGGGAACACCCCAATTGGCTTCGCGCACGCTGTTCTGGCGCTCTGGGGCTTACCGCGTTGTGCGGCAGGGGGCGTGGAAGCTGCAAGTTGCCGATAATCCAAAAAAGGCTTGGCTCTATAATCTTGCAACCGATCCGACTGAGAAGAAGAATTTAGCTGAGTCAGAGCCAAGTCGTGTAGCTGCGATGAAAGCGATGTTAGAGGCCCATGACGCCCAAATGCCCAAGCCTTTGTGGCCAGCCTTGGTAGAGGACGCTATTCGTATCGACGTGCCATTGAATGCACCTTGGACGCCAGATCAGGACTATGTCTATTGGGCAAATTGAACCCTTGGAACATCGCAAACCAGCCGCTTAGACTGAAGCCATCAGATGAGGGCAACCCTCGGATAAGTCGCAGGTAAATCTGTGCCACATGTTTTGATGAGGGATTTTTAAGGCGCGCATTTGATGCTTGCGCCACGATCGGGTAGCGTTGATACACGTGTTTTGGGAGGGCATGATGGCAACGAATAGGGTATTTGCAGCGGCGCTTTTTGCGGCACTTATTGCGTTATCTGGCACAGCGGCACCAGCGCGCGTCGCGCTGAGCGAGGGTGACGTGCTCTCGCCCGCGCTGCCCCCGATACTCAACGCTCGCGAGAGGGCGATTACCGAGAACCGCATTTTAGCCGAGCGGCTTGATACGATCATCCCTGCGATCATGCGCGAACAGCGCATCGATTTATGGCTGCTGGTGGCCCGCGAATATTTTGAAGAGCCAGTGGTTGCGTCGATGCTTGATGCCGAGAATATGCACGCACGCCGGCGTACAATTCTGGTCTTCTACGACCCGGGTGACGGGAAACCGATAGAGCGGCTTACCGTCAGCCGCTATGGGCTTGGCGGCTTGTTCGCGCCTGCTTGGGATCCCGTTAAACAGCCTGATCAGTGGCAGTCGGTCGCAGACATCATCACCAAGCGTAACCCTGCAAAAATTGCGATCAACACCTCCGATCTCTATCAGTTCGCCGATGGTATGACGCTCAGTCAGTATGAGAAGTTCGTTGCCGCTTTGCCTGCTCCTTTGCATGCGCGGATCGTCAGTGGTGAAGCGCTCGCAATCCGTTGGCTTGAAACGCGCACGCGTGGCGAAATGGCGATTTACCCCGCAATAGCGCGCAGGGCCCATAGCGTGATTGGCGAGGCGTTTTCGCGCTCGGTTATCACCCCCGGCGTGACGACCGCGGCGCAGGTGCAATGGTGGTATCGCGACCGGCTGCTTCAACTCGGCCTCGATGCATGGTTTCACCCGTCCGTTGGGATCCAGCGCAAGGGCGCGAAGGGCATGCTTGAAGGCGACGAGGTGATCCTGCCTGGCGATCTGTTATGGACAGATTTTGGCATCACTTACCTTCGGCTTAATACCGATATGCAGCATCTTGCTTATGTGTTGAAGCCGGGCGAGCGTGAGGTGCCTGCAGGCCTCAGGCAGGGGCTAGCGAACAGCAACCGTGTGCAGGATATGCTCACCCGCCATTTTGCGGTTGGGCGCAGTGGGAACGAGGTGCTGGCGCTTACTCGGGCAGAAGCGGCGGCGGCTGGTCTTGATGCATCGATTTACTCGCACCCGATTGGCTTGCATGGTCACGGCGCAGGTCCTGCTATCGGATTTTGGGACAATCAGAATGCGGATCCACGCGGCAGCGGCTTGATTGCCGCTAATACGGCTTGGTCAATTGAGCTGACCACTTACGCAGCAGTGCCCGAATGGGACGGTCAGCGCGTCGATTTCCGGGCTGAAGAGAACGCCTTCTTTGATGGGACTAAGGTGCGCTTTATCGATGGACGCCAAACAGAAATCACGCTTATTCCCTCAAAGCAGTAAGTCCGTGTCATCGTTCCGGCATCCAAAAATATTGGCCGACGCAAGCCTGATTTCTGGGCATGGCGCAGGAAAGACCCAAACGGGTTCAATCTGAACCAGGCGCTTGATGTTGGTTTGAGCGCGCAAGACACTGAAATCCGTCGCGCTAACGCCCTTCGCTTTGAGCGACGACTTCGTCGAACAGCTTTACGCCAAAACCGACAGCACCTGGAGGGATGGTTGGTTTGCGGGTGGTGGCCCAAGCGACGCCAGCAATATCAAGATGCACCCAAGCGGTTTCTGGCTTCACCCATTCCTCAATGAATGCGGCTCCAATTGACGCACCTGGCGCACCGCCTTCAACAACATTCTTCACATCGGCTACATCAGACTTTATGTCGGTGCGGGTAGACGGGTGGATCGGCAAGCGCCAAGTCATTTCTCCGACTTTGGCACCAGCATCTTCAACACGCTTGGCTGCGGTCTCATTATTGTGGAACAGGGCGGCATAATCATCACCGAGTGCGGCTCGTGCGGCACCGGTAAGGGTAGCGATATTGATTACTAGGCTAGGCTTGAAGGTTTCCTGGGTCCACCAATTGGCATCGGCCAATACCATGCGGCCCTCAGCATCGGTGCTGAGGATTTCCATGGTTTTGCCAGACATGGACGTGAGTACATCGCCGGGGCGGATTGCGTTGCCGTCTGGCATATTTTCTGCCAAGGCCGCCACACCCACAACATTGACCTTGGCTCCGCGCTTGGCTGCTGACAATAGCGCGCCCATTGATGCAGCCGAACCCGACATATCATAGCGCATACGCCACATGCCGTCGCCAGGTTTGAGTGAAATACCGCCGGTATCGAATGTGATACCCTTGCCGACAAAGCTAATGGGTGCCATCCCACTCTCCCCGCCACGATAGTGAATGGCAAGCAGACGTGCGGGCCGATTTGAGCCTTGCCCAGCTCCGACCAAACCACCCATGCCAAGGCGTGCGGCCTCTTTCTCGTCAATCACTGTGATTGACACATTGGGGATGCCCTCAAAGGCCGCGCTGACATAGTCGATAAACCATTGCGGGCTTTTGATATTGGACGGGGTGGAGATTAGATCGCGCGCGAGTTTCACCCCTTCACTAACGGGCTGCCAGCGTCCTGTCCAAGCTGCGCTTGCGGCGCTGGCATTGGCAACATGCAAACGAAGCTGCCGGTCTGCATGAGTGGGGGTTGTCTTGCCAACTTGTGGGAACTGATAGGAGCCAAGCCGTGCGCCCAAGGCCACTAAAGCCCCGGCATCGACAAAGTCGGGTGCATCCGGGACCACTACGGCCCAAGTGCTTGCTTGGCCGTCCAGCGCAGCACGTGCCACCTGGCCTCCAAAGTCTTCAAGGCTAACCCGGCTATTGGCACTCTCGCCAATCCCGATCAATGTCACGCGGGTATAAGGACCCACACTATAGAGGTTTAGTGTTTCTCCCGGATTGCCTTTGAACGAGGCGGCGGTGATCGCCCGCGCGATCGCGCCATTTGTGATCCCGTCAACCAGCATCGCTGCTGCGCCCAGCGTGCCATCTTTGCCGACAGGTAAGGCAATCGCGCCGGTGCTTGGTGGTGGCGCAGTCACGAACAAAGTTGGCAAAGCGGTTGCGGGTGCTGACATCACGCTACCCAGCATGATAGCTGACGACAACAAAACCAGTGCACGCATAAAAGCCCCCCCGGGAAATTAGTTATAGGTGCGGCTTGTGTGCGAGACCTAAGGCTGTCAAATCACACTAAAGTGATGGGGGAGATTGGCGGTTGTGAGGGCGATGTGCCATTGGTACGGAAGTGCGAATCCAGCCGTCATTTCAACGACAGGAGCAACAGCTCTATCGGTTGCTGGTTCATAAGCACACCACCAGTGCCTGGTCGGTCGATATCCAAAATCAGGGCGATCGCCAACGAAAGCTGGATCAGCAAAAGTAGAATCGCGCCGCGTCGCAAAGTACCTGAGGCACCAGATACATAGCCCAGCATCAAGACACAAATGAATGCATACAGGATCAGTAAAGCTAGAACCCGGCTGGGAATATGCATCTCCCGCGCCGCCTCACGAGCAGACGCCACTTCAAAACTCCTATTAACCGCCTCCAATACCGTTCTAGACAGCGCGCTGGAGGTGTCCTCCCGGACGGCTTCGCCGGTCATTTTCCAGATATCATCCTGCAATTGAGACATCTGATCAAGGTCAGTATCCCCGGTCTTGGACCATTCGAGCCGAGCCTCGACATAGGTCTTGAGGTGACCACGCAGAACGGTACGAACAGGCTCTTCGAGCAGATTGGCGCGCAGCCAGGCCGTCCCGATCGCGTTGGCCTCCTGCACCACAAGAGCCTGACGCGCCTCATAACGGCTCAGACCGAGCGAGAAGGTAAAGCCCAACAGAAGCGCAAGCAGGCCAAGCACAGCTGAAAACATGTATTCCTGGCCGCCTTTACCATGATCTGGTTGACCCTCGCGACGCTTCTCCAGCCGTTGCCGGATACGAAAGCCAAGTTCGACCGTGACCAGAAACATGACAAGCAGAACGGGGCAAACAAGCCATAGCGGTACCTGTTCAATCATCTGGTCTCCCCCTCTTCGGCCGAGACGGCGTAACGTAAAGTACTCGTCGCCGCAATTTTCAGATGCAGTCGCTAAAAACCTGTCCGCCCAGCGCTTTTTGAGCGCTTTTCGCCCAATTGGGCGGAATCAAGTTGCTCTAACATTTTGAATGAGGGCGTGTTCCGATCAATCGATTCCAATTGATCGGAACACGCACTAGAATTGGGTGATTATGCTCTGTTTTCGAAGCGCAGCTTTCATTGCCGGTTTCGGCGATTTTTCGGCCATCGGCGATGCTGATCTTGCCCGAAGTCTGGCATGTCGAGAGGCGATGTCAATTTGACATCTGGAAGCGGGTATGAGGCGCGTGATCGTTTAGGGTGGCCTGGGCAAGAAGCGCCCGGTCTGGAGCTTCCGGCCTATCTGATTATGGTTTGCCCGTGCCGCGCGGCAACTTCGATCAGCTGTTCGCGGTCTCCAGATTCCCAGTCAACACCTCGATCATATTCGGTGAACATTGGCGAGGCGTTACCCCGCGAGGTTATTGCCAATACTGCCCCGCCGCCCGCCCCGAACCGGAACCAATGCGTAGACCCGCCAGGAACATGTATCAGGGTACCAACGCCGGCCACCGTCTCAACGCCGTCTACGCCGCAATGAAGTTCTCCTGCCAGGACATAGAAGGCCTCATCCCAAGGGTGAAAATGAGGTCCAGGGCCCTTTCCCTCCGGGCCGGATTGATGAAAGATCTCATATCCAGTGGCGTCCTCCCGTGACGCCAGCACTTTGATCATGAACCCCCCGGCATTTAGCGGCACGGGGCGATCGTCTTCGCGCATGATTACGACGTTGGGCATGAAGCAGGCTCCGGAAGGACGGAGAGGTATTCTCCTAGCCCAGCCCGGGCATTAAACGTGATCAAGGCCAGGTGTCAACGAAGGACAAAAGCTCAACGAGGTGCCCCGCAACCTGCGACACCAGCATCCAGCCACACCGCAAACGAGGTGGAAGATGCACAGGGCCCATGATGACTATCCCACCCCTCGTTTTTTTGTTGGCTGGCAGTGTCACAATAGGGCGCGAGTGCTGAACTAGGGCCGTTCACCATTTTTCGGAATCGAAAAATGGTGTAAAACTGGCCCTAAATCATAAATTTAGATCGCAACCTCGTTTTCAAGATAACGAGACGCGATCTAGAGTAGCCGTCGTCCTCAAGCGGCTTTCGTTCGGCCAGTTAGAATGGAGGAAGGCGAAATCTGGGTTGGACTATCCCGTTATGGAGGTATCAATCCACCCAGGGGCGGCTCCCGGTTTCAGGCCATTGGCGATGGCGGTTTCGATCGATTTTAATACCCGGGGCAAGTCGACGATGCATGGCAGATGCGTCAATCGTTGATATTCCCCCAAGCGGTCGTGGCAACTTGGGGCGTAAGCTACAGTTCTGGCGGTGATTGGGGCGAAGATGGCTTGCTCTATGTAACCGGCCATGATGTGCCGGAACTTTATGTTCTGCGGCTTCCGAAACAGGGGGTAGTGCTAGACTATGTCTCCAAGATTGCTGTGCCGTTTGAAGGGCAAGGCTGGGCTTGGGACCGAAGCGTGGGTAAGGATCGCATCATCTATGGAATAAGCCGGAAACGCAAAGAGGTCGTCGTTGCCCGCATACCACCTATTCCCAGGCCTTGATGTTGGGACAGATATCAGCTGACGCCCAATCGCGCTGTCGCGTCAGAATCTAGAGGGCCTTAAAGGGACGCTTGTTGATGCCGGCATGATTGGGGTTCCGCCATGCCGTGGATTGCGAAAGCGGGCTTTTGCCGCTTGGCGACATACATGGCCGCATCCGCCATTTTGACGACAGTTGAACCATCATAATGGTGCATTGGACACAGTGCGACGCCGACACTGGCCCCCACCCGCACGGTTCCTGCATCAATCTCAACTGGCTCTAAGATTGTGCGAATGAGCCTGTCGGTGAAGCGCTCAACGGCATCGAGTTCATCACTAGGGTAGAGAATTGTGAATTCATCTCCTCCCATACGGGCAACAAAGTCTTGCGGGCGCAAAAGACTACTAATCCGTTCTGCAATTGCGACCAACAACTGATCGCCAGCATGGTGGCCGAACTCATCGTTGATCGCCTTGAAGCCATCCAAATCAATCACCATAGCGGCAAATGGTTGGCTGGCAGCAGATTCGGTCATGGACTTAAGTTGGACCTGAAATGCTGTCCGATTGCCAACGCCTGTAAGCACATCCTTAAAAGCAAGTTGTGACAAGGCACGCTCTCGTTGACGTGATTTAGTGACATCTTTTAGACTGGCAATTGCAATCGAATTTGTAATGGAACGGACCCAACGTACGCTCGCTTCAAACTCCTGATTGCTGTGCTTGAATTGCACATCAATATGGCCCGTCGCCTGCTCGGCTTCTGGTAGAGCCAATAAATGCTCAGCCGAAAGGAACAACGCGTCCAAGTGGCCAGGCAAAGTACGAGCCCCATCACTTGTCAGTTGGGCGCTTCTAAGTCCCTTAAACGCCTCGTTTGCGCCCAGTAGAATGCCCGAGCTATTGAAGACAATTGCTGGCTCCGCAATGACTTCTGCCGCTGCGAGAAGTGCATTTTGCCCGACACCAAAAAGACTTTTGCGGATTCGCAAAGCTAACTGGCCTAGAAAACTCTCATCAAGCTTTAGAATCTGCCAAGTGAGCAAGAAGCCAAAAGCTGGCGTTAAAATTGGAACCTGTATTTTCTGGGTAATCCAAAGATACTGGGCTATGGGGAACCAGCACACGACAAGCACGATGGTTGCGAGCAGTCCTCGTCCCCAGCTCAAACGATAAATGATCAAGGTAGCCAGTAGGGATGCCGCGAGCACCAACCCCACTTGTCCAACTGGTGACCACTTATGTCTCGCAAAGTCTGTGTTGGCTGTTTCAGTTGCCAGGGCAATCGCTTCGGCGCGAACAATTGGCCCTTGGTTTGGCGCAATGAGGGTGAATTGCGGGGTCTTGAGAGCCAGACCGATAATCACTTTCTTGCCACGCAAAGCGCTGGGACTGATCCGGCCTGCGGCAACATCCCAAAAGGGGTAGCGCTTAAACTTTGGCACGGAAATTTGGAAATTGAGCGGCATCTGACCGAAGCGAAGGTCGGGGCGACGGTTTAGCCAATCAGCAGACAGCGCAAGCTTCTCATCTGGCAAGCCGCTGACGGCGCGCATTTTTTGTTGAGCATCGATCTCGAATTTAGACGTGACCAGTGTCGCATGCCGACTAAACCGCCCAAGCGGTTGAATGAGTCGATACGTGCCATCTGGATTCTCTATCTGCGAGACTGGCAGGGCCATCTTTTGGGGCCCGAGTGCGGCGATGGCATTCTCGAGCTCTAGATCGTCCACTTCTGACTCTGGAACGCTCAGGCCAGCATCAATGTAGATGCGATCCACTTCGGCTTGATTTAGTATCGTTAGAGTCTTTGCCATCAAGCGGCGATCAAAGGGATAATATCCCATTGTTTGCACAGCCTTCTCATCGATGAAGATGATGATGGTATCTTCTGAAGGCGCGATGGCGTCTCTAAACTGCCAATGATCAGCAAGCGCAGCTTCAACGCGTTGGGGTACTTCAGTCTTTGAAAGGCCAATTGCCACGATTGCCGCAAAGATACAGGCAAACAAAATCCGTATCAGACCCGTCGGCAAAGCTTTAAGAAAACGCATATTAAACCCGTCAGTTCCCCGCGTTTCCTTTTTGCCCTAAAGCCATGAATATATCGATAAGTCGGCGACCTAAGCCGTTAGACGAATGATTAGGACTTGTTCAGAATCTTCATGGTGTTGCGCGAGGCGCTGCAGCGGGTTGCGGCGGAGTTGGTGATGGAGCATTAAGAATTGCGTCCGCAGCAGTCCTAAAGGACGTTCCCAAATTGTTTCCAACTGGTGACAAACCGGTGATCAGAGAGACGGCCACGAGCGACGCAATCAAGCCATATTCCAGAGAGACCGTTCCTGCCTCGTCTGAAATCAGCCCTTTTATCCTGCTGCTCGCTCTAAGCTTCAACACGATCATACTCCAAACCAGATCGATCGGTTTTGATTGTTAACACGATCGAATTAAGCGAGTACGCTTCCGTTTGAGACATTTTTATAAAAACATGGTTCAAATTGTGGGCAATTGCTTCAGCATAATGACTTAGACCGCGGCGACCTGCCGCAAGATCAACCTTGCAAGGTGCGTGAAGGTGGAGCAATTGCGACTTCAATCGGCCTTCAGATGCCGACTTCTTGGCGCGTGCGCGAGCGCGCAAAGAAGCACCAGCGATGCTGTCCTATACACTCCATCCGATAAAGCAGGGGGCTCTAATATCGCACCCATACCCCAAAGATGAACCGGCGGCCAAAATACTCAAGCTCATACGGATGAGCTAAAGTGCTTCGATAGCGCAATCCATGTTCATTGGTGAGATTGCTGTTAGCTGCCTAAAAGGTCACTTGGTCAGTCAACTGATACCGACACGTAAGTTGTGGAGCGAAGGGTGACGATAAAGTCTGAAGTTTTCGAGCCATCCCTATTGATATGGGCGCTCTGCGTCGGAAGGTGGCACTGGGTCCGCACCAGCCAGAATTGCGTCAGCAGCCGCCACGAAGGAAGTGGCCAAATTATTGCCGAGTGAGGACAATCCCGTGATAAGAGCGACGGCCACGAGCGACGCAATCAAGCCATATTCCAGTGAGACTATTCCGGCCTCGTCTGCAACTAGCGCTTTTTCCTTGATGCGCGCTTTGAGTTTCGACATGAACGCACTCCAAATCAGGCCCCACAAGCCGTTTTTACCACGATCGAATTAAGCGAGTACGCTTCCCAGTGGGGCTTTTTTATAAAAACTTGATTCAAGTCGTAGGAAATTGCTTAAGCCTAATGACGTAGATCAGGCCTCAACACACAACCCCATTAGCCTAAATTTCGATTGAACTACCCCGTCACGGAGCGATCGAGAAGCGACGGTGCAGCGCCTGGCGTCAGGCCTTTGGCGATGCTGGCTTCGATCAATCCGAGTACTCCCGGCAGGTCGGCGATGGTGGCGATGACAAAATCGGCACCCGCTTTGACAAAGCCTACAGAGGCTGATTTTAGCATTTCGGCTCGTGTCATTGGATCAAGTGCATCATAGGCAGCCTCGTCAAGGCCAAGGGCATTGCCAGACCCTGCTAATCCAACCGTCCACATGCCCGCCTCGCGACCTGCAATTATACCAACAGGGGCATCATCAACCGCAACACAAGTCCGTGCGGGCCAGACAGCGAGATTGATCATGGCTTGCCACAACATGAACGGGGCGGGTCTGCCTTCGCTGGTATCACCAGCGCATAAAATGGTTTGGGGGTGATAGCCTTGGTCAGCGGCCAGCCGCACAACTTCCGCCATCATGGTGTGCGTATAGCCCGTAGACGATCCAATTTTGATGCCAGAGGCGATCAGACCTTCAAATACCGCCTTGGCGCCGGGGATTAATTTGCTCGCTTTAGCGGCCTCTCTAGCCATGGCTGGCTCTAACTCGATCATCAGGACGTCTGCCTCAGCCTCGCCTGGGTGGGAGCCTTTGGCTTTGATCCAACGCGAGCTCACGTCTTCATCTCCAAACATGGACATCACGTGGTCGCGCTTGGCTTTACCCATGTGAGCGCGCACACAAGCCTCGCTTACCTCAACGCCACAGGCTTGGAACGCTGACTGCATCGCCATAACCGGGGCGCGTGATCCGAAATCCACCATGGTGCCGGCCCAGTCGAAAAACACTGCCTTGATTTGGTTCTTCATTGAAATGCTTCTCGAACAACGCGCTCGCCAATTGCAAACGCCGTTGACATACCCGCACCACTGGTCACCACACTTAAGCGCACTTCCGGTTCGGGCATTTCGACAAACCATTGCTGGGCAGATGATGATGCATACGTGCCGACCCAGCGTTCGATTACGGGGGGAACTTTGCCCGCAAATACGCTGGCATATTCGTCCAGGATCAAATTCTCGAAGGCGATATTCGCAAATGGATTTTCAGCTTGCCCATAGACATGGCTATCGCCCACAACCAGGGAGCCGTCGCCGCTTTGAACGGCGATCAGGTGAATGCCCGCAGCCAAATGCTCGCTCTGCTCTGCTTGCAATTTTGCTTCGAGAGCTTCAATTCCAGGCAATTGCGAATAGCCGCGATAGCGCAGCAATCCGAGGTCGGACATAAAGGCGTGGGGTAATTGATATCCGGGGGCCGCCAAACGCAACATCTGAAGTGTGCAACGCGTCACCCCGCGTTGCGCCATCACATCGGGATATAGGGTTGCAAGATCATCGCCTGGACAAACAAAGACGATCTCGCTCTCAAACACGCCGCGAGATGTGGTGACCTTCCCGCCTTCAATCGCGTGAACGCTGGTGAGTGTTTCAAAGCGCACGCCAAATGCATTCTTGAGCCAGGTTGCAATTGCGCTTAATGCCGTGCGCGGCTCTACCCGTACTTCATGCGGGCTGACCAGAACACTCTCAAACTGATTGAGGTCTAGTGTTGAATGGCTTTTTTTGAACGCTTCGCCCGTTAAAAGTTCGCATCCTTCGCCCATTTCGGTTGCCATGAAGGCCTCTAAAACAGCACTTGCCTCTGGTCGTTTTGCCACCATGGCCAAGCCGCGGTGCAAAATTGGAATTTGGGCCGCTTCTGCGACTTCAGCCCAGATATCGCGGGCACGCAGCGCCAAGTCCCAAACGTCGCCGCGCTCCTGCCCGGATATTGTCACAAAGCCGAAGTTGCGCACGCTGGCTCCCACCGCATGGGGCTGACGGTCTATGATTGTAACAGTTTTGCCAAGTTTGGCGGCCGCAAGGGCATGGGCTAAGCCAACAATCCCCATCCCAACGACGATGACATCGCTGGTGCGATCATAAACATTCATCTCATTGTCCTTAGTGAGTGGAGACAAGTGCAGGCGTGCTCGTCACTGGAACACGCCTGCGCTTTATCTAAGACCCTAGAAACCAACGCTGAGCGTAAAGTGCACGCTGCGCGGTGCACCTGGGGTATAACGTTGGTTGAACTCATCCAAAATCCCGCCGATATAGCGTTCGTTTGTGATGTTGTTTATCGCAATCTGTGCTTCAACATAGCCATTATTGGCAGTCGCCATCCGGTAGCTTCCCGAGACATCGACCAAAGTATAGCTAGGCACCACCAATTCAGGCCGGTTCTGAGCGTCGCCCTCTGATTCACCGACATAGCGAGCCGTTACGGCACCTTTGAACGGCCCTTTTTGGTAGTCCAGTGCTGCGCCAACTAAGATATCCGGTGTACCTGGAACCTTGTTGCCTGCCGCAACAACCGTGCGACGGCTGGCACCATAGTTGGCAGCGTTGAATGCAGCACTGTATTCGCTGTTCAAGGATGTCAGCGAGAGATAAGCGCCGAGCTCTTTGGTGAGTTTCACCCGTGCACTGGCTTCAATCCCGGTTGTTTCGATACCGCCTGGCGCATTCACATAGGTGCCGCCGGTGCCGACGTTGTAATTGATGCCACCCGTTGATGATGCGAATGTCTCATCCAAGAAGATGATCGCATTGTCGTTTTCAGTCTTGAACAGGGTTGCAGCAGCAGCAATGCGGCTAGAAGTATAGCGGATGCCGGCTTCGAGGTTTTGGGTGATTTCTGGTTCCAAGTTTTTGAAATCAGTCCCGGTCTTTTCGAGGGCCCAATCACCGATTGCGCCGAAGTTGCGGGAATAGCCACCAAACACTTGAAGATGATCTGTGACATCATAGACGGCACCAAGTGATGGCAAAATGTCTTCGCTATCGCTGCTAACCGATGCGCTGGTTGGCCCATTAAAGGTGCCATTGGCAGCGTAACGGCTCTCGTCTTTGGTTGTGCCGGAAATGTCGATGATGAAGTGCTGTAAGCCAAGGCTTACGGTCAGACGATCATTGACGGTCCAGTCATCTGCAATATGAAGCTTGATCAGATCGGTTTTAAAGTTCTGCTCAAAGTCTTGGCGATACGTCGAGCCAGCCACGATGATTGGCCCCTTACGGATGTCATCATAGCGCAGCCATGCCCGGCCAAAGTCACGGTCCATGGTTTCAAACCAGACGCCAGCGCGGATTTTGTGGTTGCCCACTTCATATTGCCCATTGATCACAACGCCCGAGCGGGTGTGATAGTACAGGCTGTTGCGATAAGACTGGCCCTGCGCACAGGTTGGAGCCGCATTAGTCAGCTTCAGTGTGCCATCCACATTATAGCAATCAGCGGACGAAACCGTGCTGCCATCCAGCGCGCGATAGGTGTCCGCAACACCGCCCGTGTAGTTGAATACAGCATTGCCAGCAGCATTCTGATACGTTGCTGTCCGTGAACGTGAGCTGGAATTGCCAAACATAACTTGTTCCCGCACGCCGCTTGCGTTGGTTACAATGCGTGGCTGCAGGCCTGGGGGTGAAAACTCACCGACGCCGTCATTCTTTTGGATATAGGGTGCGACCTCAACCGAAAACGCATCGCTAAACTCATAATTGAACTTGGCGTAAGCGAAGGTATTTTCGCGAACAGCGGCCCAATCGTCGGCCCAGTTTTCGTTCGGCGCGTTGTTCAATGTGTTCCAAGTCGCTGACGACCCATCAACATCAAGGCCCAAACGATTGATGTTGGCGCGCGACAATTCGATGATAGGATCATCATCGCTGTCATTATAGCTCCCAAAGAGCGTCATGGTGAGCTTGCCAAAGTCCGTGACACTTTTGCCTTCTACTGAAAATTGCTCAATCGCTGCTGGGGTTGAGCCTTTGTGGGGCCAGAGCTTGGCATCGAGCTTTTGAGCCGAAACGCTGATACGCGTATTGCCAAACATCTCGCCAAAATCATAGCGTCCAAAATAACGTCGGGTGTCGAAATCGCCGATTGTTACTTTTACGAGGCCGCCTGCTTCTAGCGAAGGCGCACGACTGGAATAAGATAAAGTACCGCCCAAAGCGTTTGATGCAGGGGAGCCGACGTCCGCTGTGCCTTGGCTAACGACAATTTGGGAGACGTTTTCGCTAATGATGTATTTTTGCGCTGGCGAACCGCCCAAATAGTAAGACGCGTTGAAAAGCGGCATGCCATCCAGTGTTTGGCCAACTTTGGAGCTACGCTGATTGACTTCAAAACCCCGGATGTTGATTGCGTAGGTCCATGGGTCATTGTTCAGTGTGTCAGAACCGCGAATAGAGACGCCGGGGACAAGCTTGATGGCGTCCACAATGTTCTGCCCGCCGGCCAAGGTTTCAATGCGAACAGGTGTGATCACGTTATTGCCACGCGCAACGCGCTGGCCCGTCACCACAACTACTTCTGCGCTTGCAGATTCCGGCGTGTCTGTCGCTTGTGCTGCTTGAGCGCGCGCGCCCGTTGGTGCCAGCATCAAGCTGGTCAAAAGTGCAACGGCACTTGTTGAAGCTACAATTGTTTTGCGTGTCATGACGATCCCCTCGCATGGTGGATGAACTCTAGGAGGGTGTTAGCCGCTGGCTTCCCGCCTCGTGATTTACTTTAGAACCTTCGGTCAAGCCCAGTGAGTCGGTCTTTTCGAAGGAGAGCATCGGTCTGGCCGATGCGTCACATAGACTTCAAAATTGGTCGCTATAGGGGATCAGCGCGTTCGTTTGGGACCTATGGCTGTTAATCTTCAACATCTTCGCGCCTTTCACGCGGTTGCGAGCGAAGGCTCGATCGTTCAAGCGGCGCGTCGGCTGGGCATTACCCAATCGACGGTGTCTGAACAGTTGCGCGCGCTGGAACTGCGGCACAAAGTGGCGCTTTTACAAGGGCGGCGTCCGCCGCTAACGCTGACCACGGCAGGAAAAGACCTGTTTGTTCGGACCCAAAAACTGTTTTCAATCAGTAGCGAAATTGATGATTATCTCGGATATGCGGTGCAACCAAGCGGCCAAGAAATCCGCCTCGCATCCGATAGCCCAACTTATGCGGCTAGGATGGTGCATCGGTTGCAGGCCATCGATCCCTTCATACGGCCTAAAGTTCGCCTTGGTAATGCAAGCGAGGCGCTAACTTGGTTGAAGTCGGCCGAAGTAGACGCAGCAATTTGTAGCGACCCAATTTTTGAAAGTGACCTTCACTATCAAGTCTTGTACCGGGATCAGCTTTCTATTGCCTTCAATGCAAGTCATCCATTGGCCAACAACGTCGACATCAATTTGGCGGATTTAGGCGATGAATGCTTGTTGGTGCGTGAGAAAACATCGCGCACGCGCAGCACAGCGCTGTTAGCGCTGGCGCAAGCAGGCGTCGAACCATGCGCAATCCTCGAGCTGCATACACGTGAGACCATCCGCGAAGCCATTGCTTTGGGGGTCGGCTACAGTTTCTTTTATTCTGCCGAGTGTCCGCCGGACCCCAGATTGGTGTATCGTGCCATTGCTTCGCCGACACCTGTTTTTACCGGCTATCTAGTCTGCTCCAACGAACAACGCAGAACCCCGATGATGAAACTGTTGCTCAATGTTGCAGAGGGCTTGGTTCTGGAAAGTCCTTTGATCGTCTGACCGCTCGCTTCAGCCACGCCGGTGCACAAGGAAGCACCTTCAAGGGCTAGCGTCGAAGCCGCGTTCCATCTTCGTCACTGCGGGTTTGATTGCCAACTCCCTTTGGGACTGGCACACCCGATCCTTCATAATTGTCATTAATGACCAAATTTGAACTGCCAGCCAGCGCAATGTTGCGGGCAATCACGACGCTCCAAAGCGAATCTTCCGCGACGTCGCCCTTCGCATTGATGAATAGATTGCTGCTGGGGAGATAAATGATCCCTAATAAATTATCCACAAATTGGGAGGAAAGAATTGTATCGGCTTCGTTTTTACGATCCGAAACAAGCACAAAGCCGGCCCAATTACCCGTCCGGCGACCTGTCAGATTTACTTTTGCATCTCCAGTGGCAGTGAGGGCACCATTTTCAAAGATCAGGACGACATCATCCCCAGTCAGCGACCCTGACCCCTCAATTGTCCAGGATTGGCAGAGGTAATACACGCCGGGTTTTAGTTTCAACTTGGCCGTGCCCCGCACAATCCGTGCTCTCTGAAAAACGCCAGGGCTCTCGGTTCTGTCACCATTTGAAAACTCCCTCGTTTCTTCAATGCCTTTGCACTGGTTGCTCCTATAAATCTGACGTGATTGGAAAGGATCGCGAAGGACGAGGGCGCCAAGCGTTAGATTCTATCCACTAGGTGGATGATAACCTCGCTAACGGCCAAAACTCACAATTGGCAATTGGCCAAACCTTGCCGAAACAAGTTGATCACCAATGAAGCAACCTCTTGTTCTGTCTGCCTTGAATTTCTGTTGACAGGTTGTAGCTGGCACATGATATCTTGCCACAACTGAACGACGATACGAGGCTAACGGCTGCTATGACGAAGCGAACTTTGGAAAAACGGGATATTCCCGCCGCTTTGTTGGCAGGCTTTCATTGGTTGAGAAATCCCGTTTCACAGGGCGGGGCCAAGCAAGTGCCGCGTATCCAAATGCTTGCGAGTGGCCCCGAGATACTGGCCGATGTTGAGCGTATGCGAGCCCATCCATCGGGTAAAAAACTGTTGGCTGAACGCCCTGACCTTGGCGTTTTTCTGTCCGACACGGCTGCTCTCAAAGCGATGCCACCAGCCAGTCTGGGCCGGGCAGTTTATGATGCGATGGATAATCCAGTTGGCGTGCCCGGCTATCTACTGGCAGGACTGATCTACAAGGACGGTTTCTTCGATTCATTTGATATGAGTGATGACGCGCGTTTCTACTTAGAGCGGATACGCTGGCTTCATGATATGTTTCATGTCGTCAGTGGTTATGCCACCGATTTAGCGGGCGAAGGCATGCTCATCTATTTCCAGCACGCTTATATTTATGGGCTGAACTTTAACACATTGGCACGATCTCCATTTGGCATTGGGCCGCGATACTTTCTCCGTCCCGATTGCGGACCTGCGCGTTGGCAGGCGTATTTGCGCGATGCCAACGCACGGGGACTAAACGCCTATAGCGTTTGCCCGGCGGTATTCGCGCCATGGGAGGAGTTGCTGACCCAACCGCTTAGCGACGTCAGACAACAACTCGGGATCGCGGCGTTTCAAGAAGATAGCTCCCGCTGGCTCGACAAGAGTATGCTGGGCAAAAGGGCATCCACAGGCTTTGGTGCGCAGTCACGCGAGGCAAAGCAAGCACAATTGGCGCGCAAGGTGGTTGAAGCTGGGGTCGATTACCGCGATCTTTACCGGTTCAGTGATGAAAAAGCGCGGAGCTTGCGCATTTTAGCCGCAAACGGCGCATCGGATGCGCAAATCCGCGAGGCTGCCGCTAACTGAGGCGCTAGACTTGGGGGAGATGGCAGCAACGCTACACAACCCTGCGAAAAGTATGCTCTCGCCGAGTTTGCTTAGACAAATTGGAGCGCCCCAAAGTAAGACCAAGAAATCCTAAATTCTAGGACCTTTATATATCGATTGACGGCCCAAGTTCTGACTGGTCATGGTGCTTACTTGGACTTGCTTTGAATCCAGAGAGAGGCGAATGATCTGGAAAGCTAGGTGTCTTGCGCCGCCCCTAAGATTTGAGAGACGGGCCAGGCCCGAGTTCGCGGCACCTGAGGAACTATGACGTCAACCCGAGATGTTCGTCACGTTGGTCCGCCAAGAGTGCAACTCTGGTGCAACATCGGCAAAAGTTGCCGTTCTCAAATGCGCCGGTTGTTGCAGTTTAGTGCGTGTTCCGATCAATTGGAATCAATTGATCGGTAAAACGACGCTCTCATGCAAAGTGTGAGAGCGACTTTATTTCGCCCAATTGGGCGAAAAATCGCTCTAGGGTGTAGCACGGTGCCACCAACCGCAGCCTCTTCTTACCCCAAAAGGGCAGGATCGCCATAAGACAAGCGTGTTAGCGAAGCAGACTATCGCCCCGCAGCCCGCACAAACAAATCCAGTAGCCCCAGGTCTGCGACTGTCCTGGCGGGATAGTCAAGAAGTGCGGGGCTGGCGACCAGAAGCGAAAGGGTTTTGGCGCGGGAGAGCGCGACGTTCAGGCGTTGTTGGCTGAACAAAAAATCGGTGCCACGCGGCGCTTCTTCGGGGCTGGATGTGGCCATGGAGACGATGGCGACGGGGGCTTCCTGGCCCTGAAACTTGTCAACCGTCCCGACACGGGCACCTTCTGGCAGATGCTGGACCAGCAACTGTACCTGCATGTTATAGGGGGCCACGACGAGAATATCATCGAGCGTCAGTCGGCGTGTGATGCCTCTTTCATCTGTCCAGAGTTGGGCGAGCAAACTCGTCACAATGGCTTTGATGCGCTGGACTTCTTCCAGACTGTCCTGACGATTGCCCGTGTGTGACACGGGGACAAAGCGCAAGCCCGAGGGGGCAAGAGCTGGATCTGCGCCGCGATTGAGTTTGAGAACCCGGTCTTTGGTTTGGGGGTGGGCAGCGAGCCTGCCGTCATAAATTGCGTCTGAAATGAACCTGCATAGGTCTGGATGCATGCGCCATGTGACATTCAGCAAGATGCCGTGATCTGGGGCAACGGTGGCAGCACCTTGCAATAGATAATCGAGGAGCGATGCACCGGTTTGACCGGGATGGCTGCCCTGTACGGGCTGGGGTAATTGCATCTGGTCGCCAACCAGGACGATGTTTTTTGCGCAGCGTGCCATAGCGACAAGGTTGGCGAGCGAGACCTGACCCGCTTCGTCGATGACGAGATAATCAAACACCGGCTTGTCATATTTACAAAAGTGCCAGGCAGTTGCCGCAACCAGACAGGGATTACCGGCAAAATCGCTGCTGCGAGACGTGACGATATGTTTTCCGGTGTGAGCCTTACCGCCCTCGCCGTCACTGGCGATCTTGATTCCAAAAAAGCTGTGCCGCAATTGGTCTGCCGCGGTTTCAACGCGGGCAATCAGATTGTTGATGGCATGGTGGCTGTTGGAAGAAACCGCGACCCGTTTGCCGTCTTTCAACATTGCCGCAATCGCGCGCGAGACTGTGTAGGTCTTGCCCGTGCCTGGCGGGCCTTGAATAAAGAGGCTGGTTTGGTTCATTGCGCGCATCGCCCGGATCGTGCCTGCGACAAGATCTTCGCCGGCATCAATGATCGGGGAACCTTTCTGATAGCCTTGAAGGTTGGGCGCTCTGCGATGGGCAAAGTCCAGCAAGGCGCCTAGCCCCTCGGTCCGGCCTTCAGCGAGCGCTTGTGCGACGGCTTCGACGCCTGCGCGAAGTTTGTCGTTTTCGATAGGTCTCGACGCCCCCAGGGAGAAGACTTCAGGCCATGGGCCGGCCCTCATGCCCCTTTTCAGGATGGCAATACGACGGGTACGGTCGAGCTCGATCAGGGTACCCGCCGGTGCGCCTTGCTCGACAATCACAACACGCCCGCCAGCTTGCAGCTTGGTTTCCTGTGCCGGCCAGGAAAACGTCTGGACGAAAGATTGCTTGTCAATCTCGGGGTGGCCAAGCGGGGTTAGACCTACAATGGTATCGAGGTCATCGAGAAGATCTTCCCCGCTCATTTCCATACGATCAAAGAAGGCCCACCAGGCAGGCTTGTCCGCGCGCTGATGGAACCACAGGAGTTCGGCAACCAGGTCGCCAACTTCAGGCCCGACCACTTTGGAGGCGCGCACTTTTTCAGCCAGCGCCAGAAGCGCCGCCTCCTTCGCCAACTTGTCTGGATTGGCCTCGCCAGCTTTCTCGTCTTCCTTACCAAGTGGGGCATAGTCGGCCCCTTGCGGGCGGATGGCATCGAGCCAGTCTCTGAGCGCCTCGGTCGAGCGCACATCCTTCTCGTTATAGGCGGCAAGGTCGAGCAGGATTTGCGGGTCACCGGTTTCGCGCCAGCGTTCATATTCGACAATGGAATCGCCGCCACTGGTGACGGCCTCGTCGCGCTCCACCCCATAGAAGGCCTCTATCTTCTTGATGGAATAGCTTTCGGTGGATGCGAGGATGGCTTGGCGCACGACCGCATAGAGATCGACAAAGCGGTTCTGCCGCAGCATGTCGTCAAGCGCGGTCTCGCGTGTGGCATAATGGGTGGAGAGCCTGCGCAGGGCGGTCTTTTCATAGGGCGCATAATGATAGATGCGCGCGCGGGGGTAGCGGGCAAAATGGCGCGTGAACGCATCCATCAAGGCCTCGAAACTGGTCTTTTCCGCCGCATAATCATGAGCCCAGAACGCGGTGAAGCGGGGTGGCCCACCCTCTAGCGGACCCCACACGCCATGGAGATATTCCAGGCCTGACTGGCCATAGAGGGGGTCGCCCTCGATATCGTAATAAAGGTCGCCCTCTTCCTTTGGCGGCAGAAGCGCGAAGCCTTTACCCTTTTCGTAGGCCTTATGCTCCCAATGCAAGGCACCGGTCTCGCGCGCCTTTGCTTGAAGCTCGGCCTGCCGCTTGATCCGGGCAAAGGCTTCTTCGCCAATGCCAAAATCGCGTGCGCTCAATTTGGTGTCAACCAGGCCCTGAAGCGAGGTGATATCCTTGGTTTCAAGCTTGAGGCGCTGGCTGGTGGCAATGCCTGCAACAAAGTGCACACTATCTGCCGCGCGCCATTCGGCCTCGCACCGGCTGGTATAGCCGCATTGGGCGCAGGCGGCACAGGGGGTGGATTTCGTGTCTGCGGCGCCGGCATCGACAAAGGCTTCATAGTGTTTTTTCAAGCGCCCCGTGACGTGGGCAAAGTCTGAAAGCTTTACCCAGCCTGCGGTATCATGATCGCCATTGGCGGCGCCGCCCAGAAGAATGCGGCCGCGAGCAGGACGTGGCCAACCATTTTCGGCTAGCAGATCGGCATAGATCGACAATTGCATGACGTAAGCCGGCTTGAGCGTGCGGCCGAGCTTTGCGTCATGGGGCTCGTAATAGGGCCCGTCCGGCCCTTCACAACGGAGAAGAAAATCGGGATAGCCCATCCAGCGGGTGCCCGTGAGCGCGGCCTGATAGATGAGGGCGGTGCCTTCCTCCATCGCCTTGCGGGTTGCAGCCGCGAGTTCTTCCGCACTGCCAACGGTTGGAATAGACACGGCAGGGCCGTAGATGGCCTCTAGTGCCTCCAGGACTTGTGCCTCGTGCTCAAGCCCCTTGTCCTGGATCAGGGCAGCGCCCGCATCCTCTGCGTCCTTGGGAATTCCAGCGAGGCGCAAAGCCTCTTTGTGTGCGCACGCGACAAAGTCAATGAAGCGGGAGGGCGAGAGAAGTTGTGTCATAAAACGTCACTAACAGCTAAACTCGACAGAATCGGTCAGCTTTAGCTGATATCCTCAAACAGGGAGAGAAAACCCAGAGGTGGCCCAGAGGTGGCCCAGCGTTGAAATGCCCCCGGGGTTGCGCCAAGCGGCAGAAACGGGCTTGGGTTTCCATGGCGCGAATGACGGCGTCGCGCTTTTCCTGCCATTACTTATCACCCGTGTTTTGGGCAGCCACCTGACGGCTCAGGTAATCAATGCGCAGGGCGGCATCGACATCCCCTCTCTCCATCATGATTTGGGCGGCTTGTCTCAGATCGGGCCAGACGTCGGGATTGGCTGAGAGAATGGGGGCGGGAATATCTTCGATCTGCCAGATCCAGCGGCCGGAAACCTCGTCCTTGTGAAACCCCGGAAAGGCAGCGGCCAGGCCATTCAACGTCCGTTGTGCCGTGCGCAAGCTGACCGGTCGCTCGCCCAGTTCTTCCATCAAGGCGCGCGCTTCATCGGTTGTGACGCCGAGCCGCCTGCCTCCAATCTCCAGAGCCAGGCGAATCGTGGCCTGAATTTTCTCAAACCGATTAATATCGGGCATAAACAATGTCCTACAAATCAATTGGACAGAATTAAATAAAATCTACGACAAAATAGGTCGTTTCACTGCAACAAATACAAAAACTACTGTAATTTCCGTTGCTGCGACTGGAGACAGCTTGATTGGCGCTGCGTTGTTAAAAATTGTTGATCGTTTTACTGTCGCTTCCCGGCATAAGCCAACCCTGGAACCCGTTCATACTTGTGCACAGGCGTTCAGACCCAGTCTCGTTGAGCGCGTCTTCTTTGTCGCGATAGAGCGCTTTTCGCCCAATTCGGCGAACGGCGCTTTAAAGCCCGATGGCACAAGGTTGGTTGCGATCTGGCAAAGGAGGTTTCTGACCTCGCAGCCGGGCAAGGGATTTTCAGGACCTGTTATTTGAAACTAGATCGCGTCTCGTTTGCTTGAAAACGAGGTTGCGATCTAAATTTATGATTTAGGGCCAGTTTTACACCATTTTTCGATTCCGAAAAATGGTGAACGGCCGCAGATCGCGTCTCGTTTGCTTGAAAACGAGGTTGCGATCTAAATTTATGATTTAGGGCCAGTTTTACACCATTTTTCGATTCCGAAAAACGGTGAACGGCCGCAGATCGCGTCTCGTTTTCTTGAAAACGAGGTTGCGATCTAAATTTATGATTTAGGGCCAGTTTTACACCATTTTTCGATTCCGAAAAATGGTGAACGGCCCTAGGACCCTGCCATTCCCACCACCCGTTGTCCTGCCTGACGGACTGCCTCGCGCAAGGCGTCAGGGGCTTCGATCACGAGCTTGCCGCCCCATGGCAACAGCTGGTTGGCGAGCTCGTCGAGGCCCCGGCCATAAAGGTGGACCAGCAAGCTGCCATCCTCGTCTTCTTCATGGCGTTGGCTTGCATGAAACAGATGCGCATAGGCTTCCTCGATTGCATGGGGCAGGATGCGCAAGGTGACCGCCACATCCTCCTCGCCCTGAAACACCCCGAAGGAACGTGCGGAATAGGTGCCGAGATCGAAGTCTTCGGGGACCTCGGCTGCCTCGTCAGAGACGACGGGTTCAATCATCCGGTCCAGACGCCATAGAACGGGGGTCTCTTTGCCATCGACCGGTGCGACCAGATAGGCAATCTCGCTTAAGAGAACGCCGTAGGGCACCACGAGGCGCATGCTCTCCTTGCCATCGGATTTGCGGTAAGTGAAGTGTAGCTTGCGTCCTTTGCGGAGCGCGTAGCGCACCGTTTCGAGGGTTTCGGCCTCGAATACGGGTTTGGGCCCGGGGCGATAGAGAAGGGCTTCGGTTTCCATGGCGCGAATGACGGCGTCGCGCTTTTCCCGCTTTTGCTTGTCGCAGAGGTTTTGCGCGGCGACCTGACGGCTCAGATAGTCAATGCGCAGGGCGGCCTGGACGTCGCCCCGGTCCATCATGATCTGGGCGGCTTGTCTCAGATCCGGCCAGACGTCGGGATTGGCTGAGAGAATGGGGGCGGGAATATCTTCAATCTGCCAGATCCAGCGGCCGGAAACCTCATCCTTGTGAAAGCCCGGAAAGGCAGCGGCCAGGCCATTCAACGTCCGTTGTGCCGTGCGCAAGCTGACCGATCGCTCGCCCAGCTCGACCATCAAGGCGCGCGCCTCTTCGGTTGTGACGCCGAGCCGCTTTCCTCCAATCTCCAGAGCCAGGCGAATCGTCGCCTGAATTTTCTCAAAACGATTAATATCGGGCATGAGAAGTGTCTTTCAGTCTAAAAATCGGCGGCCACTGGTTAGGTACCAAACAAGTCAAGGTTCTGCCCGGGAGTTTTGTGGCCAAGACAATAATTTGCAGGGCTAGGGTGAAACAGGAAAACGGCAAAGGCTTGTTCTTGAAGACGCTCATCTGCCTAAAGAACTACCTCCACAGCACCAGATTTTTGAACCACAAATTGGGTGTTGAAAGGTCGGCTCAACTGCTTTAGGCCGTCAAAAAATGTGTCACGCTCCGACGGCGTCGCCATACGCGGGAATCCACGGGTCCGATTATCGCTTGGACCAGCCAAACCGATTTCATTGAGCATGATGCACTCAAGTGACAATTGGGCACATACCCCGTCTTTAAAACTGCCGGTCGCGATCACGCCTTGCCAGGATCGGGGGGTGTAAGCACCTACCGGCTTTTCTGTCTGGAAAAAGAAGTTGCCTAAACCGTATAGGAGAGGGACCCCTTTATAGATTTCGATACCCTGCACCATTGGTACGCCATGCCCGATGAAAATCGACGCGCCTGCATCGATGCAGCGTTTGGCGAATTCGCGCTGCCAGGCTGGCACTTGAATTTCGTCAGGCTCCCAGACATGATTGTGATGACACACAATGACAGTGGGGCTTTTGCGCTTCGCCTCATCGATGGCGTTCAGCACTTTATTGGCATCTTGCTCAAATATGGTGCCTGACCCGCTGACCCGCACTTCATTGACACCGGCGCGTTCAGGGGTGGCGGCACCACCTTCGCGTACTTTTCCTGTCGCATAGGCAACAAGGCCTATTTCCTGATTTTGGACCGCCCTGAAGCTGGCCTTTGCTGCCAGCGCTTCCGTAAGTCCTGCCCCGGCCACGGTCAAACCCGCGGCTTCAAGCGCATCTAAAGTGTCGAGAATGCCGCCTGTACCCAGATCGAAAGCGTGATTATTCGCAAAGCCGACGAGACGGATATTGGCGCGAAACAAAGTATCCAAGACATCTGGCTTGGCCCAGTGCAGCGTTAACAGATCACGCGTGGGGGGACCCGCACGTGGGCCTACGATGACGGATTCAAAGTTTGAAACGACGAGATCGGACCGTCTCAGTGCTTCTATTACATCATTTCGACCGGGCCATAGAGACGGGGGGGGTGCATGTTGAATGAGGCATTGCCCGATGAAGGCCAATGCCACATTGTTTTGCCGGGCAAAGGCTGCTCGGGGGACAATAGCCGTTCCGGCTCCACTCACAAGCCCGCCAAGCAAAGTACGTCGATCCATCGTGAACATCCTCCTATACCATGACTAGATTAGATTTGTCCTTCATGCCATTCCATGCAAGAATTGCATAGGATGATGTCCGAAAGCGATGGTATTGCATAGCAACCAAGAAGGCATGTAGCTGTTGGAATAGCTTATTGTTTCTCGCGGCGGGAACAGCGGAAAAGCAATCGGGGAGCGAACCATGCAGAGCAATATCCAATCAAAAATAGGAAAATTGAAATCGGGCATCGCCTATTCGGCCATGTCGTTTGCGATGATTGCCGCTGCCCTTCCCATGTCTGTGCATGCCCAAAGCCAAGCGTCAGCCGAGCCGGAAAAAGCGGTCGAGACGGTGATTGTGACCGGGTCGCGGATCCAGCGGCGCGACGCGGATTCTGTTGGTCCGGTGTTGACGATTACGGGCGCTGACTTGCGAAATTCAGGATCAGCTTCAATCGGTGATGTTCTTCAAAAACTACCCTCAGCGGGGGTCAGCCTCAACAGTAACGGCACGCAGGGCACGTCTTACGGAGCAAGTTCAATCAACTTGCGTTATCTCGGCGGTGCCGAGGGCAGTGGCAATCGTGTGTTGGTTCTCGTTGACGGGCGTCGTTGGGTGGACGGCGTCGGCCAGCGCGGCTTTCGAGACTTTGTTGACCTCAACACAATGCCTTTTGGCATGATTGAAGGTATCGAGGTGCTCAAGGACGGTGCTTCAGCCATTTATGGTGCCGATGCGATTGCGGGTGTCGTCAATATCAAGACATTGCGGGACTTCGACGGCCTGCGGCTGAATTTGAAAACAGCGACGACGTCTAGAAGTGACGGCGAACAATTTTCTGCCGTCGTCAATTGGGGCAAGACCTTTGACCGCGCTTCCCTGGTTGTTTCGGCGAGTTATGTTAAGGAAGATCCAATTGGCACAGCCGATCGAGATCTCACGGTCAGTACCCTGGTACCCCAAACGTCCCCGGGCACCAGCGAACGGGGGTTGTTTATTCTTCCTGGCCTTTCTGGCAATGCCTATTTTGGAACGCCGTCGGGCTTTGCGTCTTCAGCCAGTCCAATAACGGCCCGGACCATTGGAAATTTTGGCGCTGGCGCTTTGGCCGACGATGGTTTCCGGACGGCAGTTTTGCCCGATGACGCTTTCAACACCCAGGCACAGGGCATTTATTCTGTGGGGCCAAGCGAACGGTTCGGTCTTTATGGCCGACTCGGTTTTGAGCTGTCAGACAATCTGAAGTTAACAGTTGAAGCCCTGCACAGCACCCGTCAATCCAATCAATTATTCTCGCCCGTCAACCTCGATATTGGCGGAACATCGGGGACGATCAGGGGCTTTGGCATAGCCAATTCGCAAGCTTTCAATCCGTTTGGCACGGCAAATGGCGTGCCGACCGCCAACGCTCTTGCATTTTCGTCGACCCAGGCTTGGCGGGTAAGGCGGGTGATGTATGACATTGGCAACCGGAACAACATCCAGGACGTGACGACCAATCGGCTGGCGGCTGGCCTTGAGGGCAAATTCAAGCTTGGGGCTCGCACCTGGAATTGGGATGCGTTTATGAGCTATTCCAAGAACTCCATCGATTCTTCAGCGGAAAATGGCGTCCAATACGACCGCCTGTTCCTGGCTTTAGGTAACCCTGCAAACTGCGCAGCTGTGGCGGGATGCTCTCCGGTCAATCTATTTGGACCCATGTCGAGTGCCGCTGCCGACTATATTCGCTTTACCGCCAGAGAATATAATTCCAACGAGCTTACGAACATTGCGTTCAATGTCACAGGCGATTTGTTTGAATTGCCGGCTGGACCTTTGTCCATTGCAGCAGGCTATGAATATCGCAAGAATAAAGCGGTCGATATTCCAGACGCAGAAGTAAATGCGACACCAAGGTTTATTCCTGCCATCTACACGACGACCTCGGCTCAGACGAGAACGCCTACTACAGGGGAATACGCCCTACATGAAGGCTATGTCGAGCTATCCGCTCCCTTGTTGCGCGATGTGCCGCTAGCCAAGAGTCTCGATCTCAGTGTTGCGGCCCGGTACTCCGACTATGACACCGTGGGAGAAGCAACGACGATGAAAGTCGGCATTGGTTGGCGCGTGGTTGACGATATTCTTCTGCGCGGCACCTTCTCGCAAGGCTTCCGTGCGCCATCCATTCTGGAACTTTATCAGGGCGGGCGCGAAACAAGCTTTCAGGGCATCGATCCCTGCAATGGTGGAGCTGGCGCAAATCCAAGCCGTCCTGGCTGTGCCGGGATTCCGGCTGGCTACAATCAGCAGAACTTCAATCTCAACGGGCTAATTCCTGGAACGTTGGCTGGCAATCTGTCCTTAACTCCGGAGACCGCAGATACGTATAGCTACGGGTTTGCGCTCAAGCCGAGCTTCTTGCCCGGGCTGTCTTTCACGATGGACTGGTATGACATCACCATTACCGATGCCATCGCGACGCAGTCTGTAACCCAGATTCTGGGACTATGTGCGGCCCAGGGTGGCGTTTTTTGCTCTTTGGTAAATCGAGATGCCGCGACCGGCTCGATCCGCAATGTTCTGGTTGGGGCACAAAATCTGAGCGAGATCCAGACAAGTGGCTATGACGCGACCCTGCGATATGACGTCAACACAGCCTTTGGCCGATTTGCAGCGGTGATTGATGCGTCTTATCTGGATAGTTTCCTGACCACGAGTCCCAATCCAACTGGCGGCGAGCCTATTCTTGATGAACGCGCCGGATTAGGCGACCGGCCGCGTTCAACCTATCCAAACTGGAAGGGCCAGGCCTCTGTGCGCTGGAGCAATGAGGCCTGGAATGCACTCTGGCGCGGGCGCTACATTGGCGAGACGACGGACGTCGCAAACACGGTGAAGGACAGCCAGACGCAATCAGTCTTCTATCATGATCTTGAGTTCGGTTATGAATTGGCGTGGAAGAATACGACCGTCAGCTTTGCCATTAACAATGTTTCCGATCAAATGCCTCCGCTCTCCTATGCTAACGCACCGATCAACTTTGATATCTATTCCTATGATGTCCGGGGCCGTTCGTATTCGTTGCGTTTAAGTATGCAGTTCTAGGCTAACAGCTGAACCAACCAATTGGTAAGCATGGCAGCAGAAGGCGCGCAGGGATTTGACCGGTCTGTCACTTAAGAAGAAGCCAGCGAAATCCGGCCTGCTCGATACGATTGCGCGTGTCGGTGATCGCTTGCCAGACCCGGTGGTCATATTTGTTTTCTTGATCATTGTCCTGATGATACTTTCTGCCTGGGCACAAGGAGCGGGGTGGTCGGCCGTTAATCCACTTAGCGGGGCCATTGTAGAGGCGGAAAGTCTGCTATCGCTTGAGAACATCAGAAGATTGCTGGTGGAAATGCCGGCAACCATGACGGCTTTTCCACCGCTTGGGCTTGTCCTTGTGGTGATGCTGGGAGCTGCTGTGGCGGAACGCTCGGGATTATTTTCTGCCTTATTGGGTGGCGCGGTCAGGCGCATCCCCCTCAATGGGTTAACGCCATGCGTGTTTGTTCTTGGTGTCTTGTCTCATCATGCTTCCGACGCTGCTTATGTCGTGCTGATTCCCTTGACGGCTTTGGTTTATGCTCAAGCCGGACGCCACCCGCTTTTGGGCATAGCGGTGGCGTATGCGGGCATCTCCGGGGCCTTTGCCGGGAATTATATTCCAGGCCAGTTTGACGTGCTCATGCTTGGCATCACCGAAGCTGCCGCCAAGATTATCGACCCGAATTTTGTTATGAACCCATTGGGCAACTGGTGGTTTACGCTCGCAATCGGCATCGTCTTTACGCCACTTGCCTGGTGGGTGGGCGATCGGGTCGTTGAGCCGAGGCTTGGGAAATGGAGCGGATCAAACGCACCTATCGGGGAGGAAGAAACCAGCCCCGGCCAAATTACACCGGAGCAAAAAAAAGGGTTGCAGCATGCGGGCATCGCCTTTTTGCTGGTAGTCGGCTTATTTGCGGGCCTCACACTCTGGCCAGGCTTTGCGCCACTGATTGATACAGCGGCCGTTGGACCAGCGCAGATGACGCCGTTCTACAAAGCGCTCATTGCAGCGTTCTTCTTAGTGTTTCTTGCCACAGGCTGGGCGTTTGGGCGGGCGACAGGAACAATCAAGACCCATCATGATGCGATCGCGATGATGGGTCATGGCATGCGCGATATGGCCCCCTATCTGGTCCTGATTTTTGCCGCCGCCCACTTCATCGCCATGTTTTCCTGGTCGGGCCTGGGACCTGTTATGGCAATCAAGGGGGCGGAGTTCCTCCAGGGCTTGAACTTACCCAAGCCTGCGATGTTGACCGGTCTATTAGTGATGTCCTCGGGCCTTGATATCGTGATTGGATCAGCTTCTGCCAAATGGAGTGCCTTGGCACCAATCGTTGTACCGATGCTCATGCTGTTAGGTATCTCACCTGAAATGACCACAGCGGCCTACCGCATGGGCGATTCGGTTTTCAATATCGTGACGCCTTTGGCATCCAATTTTCCTTTGGTACTCATTATGTGCCGGCGTTGGGTGCCCGACTTTGGCATCGGCTCTCTGGTGGCGCTGATGATCCCGTTTTCGATTGCCTTTTTTGTGGCTGGTCTAAGCCTTGTGATGATTTGGGTAGGGTTTGATCTTCCGGTTGGACCCCATGCCCCCGCGGCCTATGGTATTGGCGCCGGGAGTGGTCATTGATGGACAACGAGCCCATTAGCATCACGGAAAAGCCAGGCGGTGGCCCATTGGTGGTCGATCGTGTCGACTTATTGCAGGATATTATGATCCCGATGCGTGACGGCATCAGGCTCGCGACAGACATTTATTTGCCGGTGGACGGCAAGTCCACGCGACCGGTTGTGCTGGAGCGGACCCCCTACGGCAAGCAACGGAGCAATCATGGCGATCGCACCTTGCTAAATCCGGTTCCAAAATCCAGGCCTGAAATTGCACGTTGGTTCGCGCGCAAAGGTTATGCCTATGTGTTGCAGGATTGCCGCGGTCGCAACGGCTCGCAAGGCGTATTTTCAAAATACGTCAATGAGGGGGATGATGGCGAGGACACGCTCGAATGGCTTTTGGCCCAAGACTGGTGCAACGGGAAAGTTGCAACTTTAGGCCTGTCCTATGGCGCCCATGTTCAAGCTGCCCTTGCTTCGCTTAATCCCAAAGGCCTGGCGGCAATGGTTTGGGATTCAGGCGGGTTTTCAAATGCCTGGAAGAGCGGCATTCGCCAGGGTGGTGCATTTGAACTCAAGCAGCTCACATGGGCGATGACCCACGCCCGCTTGTCACCGGCAACCTTAACCGATCCGGCGCGCCGTGCGAGCCTGGAGGGGCAGAATATCAAGGACTGGATCGCCATCAATCCGTGGTCGGAGGGTCATTCGCCTCTTGCGATGGCACCTGAATATGAGAGTTATGTGCTGGAACTCTGGCGGAACGAGACGTTTTCCGATTTTTGGCGCCGGCAGGGCCTTTATGCAGCGGGCAATTATGAGGGGTTTTCCGATGCTCCGACGATGTTCATTTGCAGCTGGTACGACCCTTACGCATTGACGACGATTGAAAACTTCCAGGGCCTATCGAAGCTGAAACAAGGGCCATACCGAATGATTCTGGGGCCTTGGACACATGGGCAGCGCTCGGTAACCCATGCAGGGGATGTTGATTTTGGCCCGGCAGCGCCTTTGGATGGCAACATCGCACTTGGCTATGACGACTTGCGACTGGAATGGTTTGATCGCCATGTTGCAGCTCCTACCGCTCAGCGCTTGATGGGCAATTTGGTAGATGTATTTGTTATGGGTGGCGGCTCGGGGCTTAAAACGCCGAGCGGGAAGCTCGACCATGGCGGTAAGTGGCGCCATGCGCCAAGCTGGCCCATTCCAGATGCTGTGGCGACACCGCTGTATCTGACAGACGGGCACATGCTGAGTTTGGAGGCGCGCGAAGAAAGCGGATCCATAGACTGGGTTCATGACCCCAAAGAGCCTGTCGCAACGCGTGGTGGCGCTATTGCATCAGGAGCCCCGGTCATGGAGGCGGGTGCCTTTGATCAGGGCCAATTGCCTGGTCATTCAATTGCCACCTTCCAAACTGCGATCCTCGACCATGATCTGGAAGTCACTGGCCCGATCATGGCCAAGCTTTGGATATCTTCAAGCGCGGTCGATACCGATGTTTGCCTCAAACTTTTGGACGTTTATCCGCCCAACCAGGATTATCCTGACGGCTATGCAATGAACCTAAGTCATGGCATTTTGAGATTGAGGTTTCGCAATTCTTGGGAGAAGGCCGAGCTCATGACGCCGAAGGAAGTTTATCCGATAGAAGTGACAGTTTTCCCGACAAGCAATATGTTTGCGCGTGGCCATCGCATCCGGCTTGATGTGTCGAGCAGTAATTTTCCCCACTTTGATGTGAACCCAAACACTGGCCACCCTGCGGGCGTTTTGGGTCCTGAGCCGATTGTAGCAACAAACTCGCTACATTTTGGACCGCAAACGCCATCATGCATCATCTTGCCGTTCGTTCGCGGTGAACAAAGCTAGATGGGCAAGGCGTCTGCCGCCCGAACCTTACGGAACTTCAATCCGCGCGCAATGGAGATGTTCCGCGAAGTTGTTCGAATGGGCTCTGTCACGTCTGCTGCCAAAAAAGCGGGGCTAAGCCAGCCGGCCGCAAGTCGGTTGATCGCTCAGTTTGAACAGGATGTCGGCTTTGAACTTTTCCATCGTGACAAGGGTCGCCTCACCCTCAGCTCCGATGGCCACTTGCTTTATGACGAGGTTGTGCGGGCACTGGACAATATTGCGCGCGTTCGAATTCTCGCAAGCGATATTGCCGAGTTCCGGTCGGGCCAATTGCGCATTGTGGCCCCCCCTAGCTTGCTTGAAGGATTTCTATCCGAAATCGCAGCGGACTTTTTGAAGCTCTATCCCAAGGTGCGCCTGACGCTTGATTCAGGCGGTGTCGATGCGGTGAAGGCGATGATTGCGTCTCGCGCGGTCGATGCGGGTTTTGTCAAGCTTCCCCTTGAAAGATCGGATTTGAATGCCGAGTCCATATTGGAGTGCGGGACGACATGTGTGATCCCGGCCCAGCATGAGCTTGCAAAAGCTGGCAGCGTTGATGCGGTCGCATTGCGCAATGTTCCGCTTATATTATTGGGGTTGGGCAGCAGTTCCAGAGCGCAAGTCGAAGCCGCTTTTGCGACCGCTGGCGTTGTGCCGACTGTCCTGGTTGAGACCCATACAATCGGCAGCGCTTGTGCTTTAGCGGCTCGAGGTGTGGGTGTTGCGATCGTCAACCATGCCCTTGCGCGTGCCTATGTCCGAGATCAAATTGTGCTGCGCCCATTTGTACCTGACATCCGGCAAGACTATGCCTTCGTCACCGCGGATCAGGCACCTTCAAGGCTCGCAAAAGCATTTCTTGAATGCTGCAAGACATCTTTACTCAATAATTCACCATGAGTGACTGCCACTTCGCGTAACTCTGGAGTGTGCGCTTTCGCGCGAGGGTGGGCCTAGGGCCGTTCACCATTTTTCGGAATCGAAAAATGGTGTAAAACTGGCCCTAAATCATAAATTTAGATCGCAACCTCGTTTTCAAGAAAACGAGACGCGATCTAGATCCTCGTGGCCAGTTGAGATCGTGTGTGCGGCCGCTGGTTAGGTGCCTTTATCTGCGAAGGCCTCCCGGTAGAAGGCCCAATGCCGGTCGCCGAGGGCGGTCAATACGCCCATCGGGTCGTGACCGACGCCGGGCAGGATGATCCAGTCGTGGGGGATGCCTAGACGGGTCAGATGCTCGTGAAAGTCCCGGTTATTTTCCAGGGTTTCATCCCTGTCTCCGATGACCAGACGCAGGCGCGAGTCCCGGGCAAGGGTGGCTGCGTTTTGTTCCCCATACCGGCGCGGGCTCACCGCACCGAAGCGGTCCTGGCCGCCGCCATAGACGTCCCTGAGGAGGTCTTCTGCCTGGACGCTGCTGGCGCGCGGGGTCTTTTCCAGCCTCTCCTGCATCGGCCCGGCGCCCATCATGGACACGGTGCGGAATAGTTCGGGATACCGCAATCCCAAGCGTCCCGCCCCGTAGCCGCCCATGCTGAACCCGTCGAGCAATCGCCCATCGCGGGTCGCTATGGTCCGCCAGTTCGCGTCGATATGGGGAAGAAGCTCGTTTATGATCATTGTCTCGAGGGGAGCGTGACCATTGGCCCAATCGACATACATGCCCATGCGCAGGCCGTTGACAAACACCAGGAGGAAGGGCGGCACCGTGCCGTTCGCAACAGCCTCGTCAACCAGTGAGGACAGGCGGGAGATGCCGGAGACTCCCCCTCCCGAGCCGTGCAGCCAGTAGACTACCGGGAACCGGCGGTCCGGGTCAGCGGCATAGGCTGGAGGCGAATATAGGTGAAAGCTGACCTCTGTTGCCGCGGCCTTGCTTTTGAAGGTGTGGAAGGACAGGCCGGGGCCTTCGACTCTCGGCGTCACCCACTGTAGCGGAGGGCGCGGAGATATCCGTTCCGGCGCCTGGGTCGATTGTGTCTGGGTCGATTGTGTCTGGGCGGGACTACCTGCGGCCAGGCCAAAGAGCGAGGCAGCTAGCGAGAGAAGGTGGTTTCGCCGGTTTATCATGGGTAGGGACTCCCCAATCGTCAAGGTTGTGACGTTTAAGGTTTAGCGCACAAGCTGGTTCAATTCAAACCAGATGCGCTTTTTTGACCGAAAAGGATCAAAACGCGCTTGTCTTATGGGGCTCTACACCTCTAACCTAGCGTACCGCGATGGGCTTGATCCAGGACTTTTCGGGCTGCTGGCGCATCAAACAAAATTGGGTTGCCGCCAGCGGACGGATCTCTCTCCGCCATTTGGGCGATCTCATCGAAACGCTCGATCCCCGGCTTTAAGCCATCTAGGTCATGGGGTATCGCGATCTCCTCGCGCAACGCCAAGACCCAATCCATAAAGCCCGAGAAGCTATGGGATGGTAAATCAAGATAAGCAGCCAGCCGCCCGATACGTTCTTGAATGGCACTTTTATTGAACGCCAGAACGTAAGGCATCAGCACGCCATTGGTGGCACCATGATGGGTATCGTAGAGTGCGCCGATTGGATGGGCCAAGGCATGCATGCCGCCGAGGCCTTTTTGGAAGGCCGTCGCGCCCATACTGGCAGCGACCAGCATGTTGCCGCGCGCGTCAATATCGCTGCCGTTCGCGACGGCACGGGGCAGATAGTATTTGATCAGTCGCATGCCTTCCAGCGCCACACCGTCGGCCATTGGGTGAAAGCCCGGCGCGCAAAAGGCTTCAAGGCAGTGTGACAAGGCATCTATCCCTGTTGCGGCGGTCATGAACTTTGGCAAATCTATCGTCAGCTCAGGATCGAGAATAACGATACCGGGCATGATTTTAGGGTGAAAAATGATCTTCTTGGTGTGGGTTTCCTCATCCAGGATTACCGATGCACGTCCGACCTCCGACCCTGTCCCCGCCGTTGTCGGCACCGCAACAATCGGGGCGATCCCCGCTGGATCCGCGCGCAGGTACCAATCACCGACATCTTCAAAATCCCAGAGTGGGCGGGTTTGTCCAGACATGAACGCGATGGCTTTGGCGGCATCTAATCCGCTCCCCCCGCCCCATGCGATGACGCCGTCATGATTGCCTGCTTTATAGGCGATGACCCCAGCCGTCACATTGGCTCCGACCGGATTTGGTTTGACGTCACTGAATAAACCGGCCGATAGGCCAGCCTCTTTGAGCCCAGCCAGTGCCGCCCCGATCATGGGGAGGCGGGCAATACCCGGGTCGGTCACGAGCAAGGGCCGCGCGATACCAAGACTTTTACAGGCGCTTGCCAAGTCCGCGATGCGCCCGGCACCAAAGCGCATCAAGGTAGGGTAGTTCCAATTTACATTGGGGAGTGACATTAATGCTAGACCTTTCGCAAATGGATGGCGCGTGGGCGGGTTAGGCCATCATAACCTAGCTTGCCAACTGACGCGCCCCTGCCAGTATTCTTAACTCCAGACCATGCAAGGCCTGGATCGACGTAATCGGCGCGATTGGCGAATACGAGGCCTGTTTCGATTTGTAATCCCAGGTGTTCGGCGGCATCTAGATCTTGGGTCCAGATTGAAGCGGTCAGGCCATAATCGCTATCGTTCATCAAAGCGACGGCGCTGGCGTCATCACTGACTTTCATGATGCCAACAAGAGGGCCAAAATTCTCGTCGCGCATGATGGACATGCTGTGATCAACATCGATCACGGCTTGGGGCATCAGGTAAGGTGTGCCAGCTTTATCTTGCGCGAAGCGTGCGGGATCAATCAGAGCCTTGCCGCCTTTTGCCAACGCGTCTGCTGTTTGGCCACGCACCAGATCGGCAAATCGCGTGTTGGCCATCGGGCCGAGTGTCGTTGTTTGTTCGAGGGGATTGGCGAGAACATAGGTGGAGGTCAAGGCCGCAAATCCTTCAACAAATGGCTCGTAAAGCGCGTCATGCACATAGATACGTTCAATCCCGCAGCAGCATTGGCCCGAGTTAAAATAAGCGCCATCGACAAGGTTCTCGATGGCAAAGTCCAGCTTGGCGTCGGCGCGGACATAGGCTGGGTCTTTGCCGCCCAATTCCAATGTTGCCGTTGTGAAGGTGCCTGCCGCTGCGCGTTCTATCGCGCGGCCCCCTTCCACCGAGCCAGTGAAATTGACGTGATCGACCAAGCCACCAGATAGGATTTTTGCCGTATCGTCGTGGCTGAGCACCAGGTTCTTGAACAAGCCCGTTGGCAAACCAGCTTGGTCGAGCGCAGCCTGGAACCGTTCGCCGACCAAAAGGGTTTGTGCTGCGTGCTTGAGCAATACGCCATTGCCCGCCATGAGGGCCGGGATAATGGTGTTGATCGCCGTCAAATAGGGATAATTCCAAGGTGCCACGACGAATATGATGCCGACCGGCACACGTGCCACATAGCGCGTTAGTCCATCGCGCTTATCCATGGGCAGGCTTGGTGCGAGTGCCGATGGTGCCAGATCAATCAGATAATTGGCGCGCTCCTCAAACGAGCGAAATTCACCGCCATAGCGCACGGGACGACCCATTTGCCGGGCGATTTCAATCGTCACTTCATCATTCTGCGAGCGCATAATCTCGATGAACCGGCGCAAAATAGCGGCGCGATCGGCCAAAGATACTTGGGCCCAATCTTTTTGCGCCACGCGCATTGCCGTCAGTGCAGCGGCGATTTCCGCGCCACTTGCCGTGGTGCGACGCACAAGTTCTTGCCCATCAATGGGTGATATGCAGACGATGTCCGCCATAAGATGACTCCTGATTGGATTTAGATGATTTCAAAATAACGGGCGAGCTGCCAGTCCGTGACGGCTTTGCGGGCCTCACGTTCTTCCCATTCGCGGCTGGCGGCATAGTGATCGACAAACGCGTCGCCAAACAATGCGCGCGCTGGCGCAGAGGCTCGCAGCTTGCCCGCCGCTTCGGTCAAGGTACGAGGAAGGGTCAATTCATCTGCGTGGGTCATCGCGTAGGAATTACCCACTATTGGCGCGCTAGGTTCAACTTTATTCTCAATACCCCAAAGGCCGGAACCAATCGCGGCAGACAGCGCGATATAGGGATTGATGTCGGCAGCCGCGATCCGATATTCGACACGTTGGGATTTCTCCGACCCACCAATCACCCGCAACGCGCAGGTACGGTTCTCATACCCCCATGTCGCCTCAGTTGGGGCCCAAAAGCCTGGAACTAAACGCGTGTAGCTATTGGTGGTGCAGGCCACCATCGCCAAAAGTTCGGGCATAAGTGCTTGCTGTCCACCGACATACCAGCGCAGCTCGTCAGACATATGCATGGGCTTATCAGGGTCGAAGAAGACGCCTTTGCCGGTTTTTCTGTCGAGCAGGGAGCTATGCAAATGCCCGGATTGGCCCGGCCAATTCTCTGACCATTTGGCCATAAAGGTTGCCATCAAGCCGCGGCGCTGGAAGAAGATTTTGCAAAAGGTTTTGAACAAAGAGGCTTTGTCAGCGGCGGCCAATGCATCATCGACTTTCAAGGCTGCTTCCAATACGCCCGGCCCCGTTTCGGTATGCAAGCCCTCAATCTCCATATTCATTTCTTCGCAAAGGATCAGGAGGTCTTGGTAAATCTCGGCATGGACGCCACTGCGCAATCCTGAATAGCCAAAGAAACCGGGGGTAAGGTTTTTGAGGTTCCGGTAGTTTTTCTCACGCACCGAATGGGGTGTTTCTTCAAACACGAAAAACTCGAACTCCGCCGCGGCTTTGACGGCAAAGCCCATATCTTCACTGCGCGCGAGGACACGTTTGAGAAGGCCACGCGGACAAATGGCCTCGGCGGCACCTGTAAACTCTCCCAATATCAATGGCATACCACCTTCGAACGGGATTTGCCGCAGCGTCTCGGGGATCAGGCGGACGCCAGCATCGGGATAGGCCGTGTGCCAGCCGGTAAAGGATGTGTTGTCATAAAGCTGGTCATTGCTGTCCCAGCCCAGCACAACATCGCAAAAGCCAAATCCACTTTTGAGAGAGGATTCAACCTTGTCCGAATTCATGTATTTGCCGCGGAATACGCCGTCCATATCAAAAATGCCGACCTTGGCACACGCGGGCTTGTGGGCACGAACCAGGGCCATGATGCTGGCGGCGTCAGGCGTGGTCATCGCAGGTGGCATAAAGGCAGGCTCCCAATAATATGGCGGTCAGCGTGCGGGCCTCTTGCCTAAGCAGGCAAGAGGCCCTGTTAGACTTAAGGCAGTTTTGCTTGGCCAACAGCAGCTTCAGCGGCCTCAATTGACGCCATCCGATCCGCGATATCACCGCCTTGGGGAGGTCCCTTGAAGCGACGCATTTCAAGACCAAACCAAACCAGTGCAGTGATGACGGCTATGACGCCCAGGACTTTCAATGCCAAGTCATTTGGTGGTTGAACGCCAATGTAGAAAATGGTCAGGGCAATAGCGATGCAAGCGACCGCTACAATGCGGAAACTGCCTCCCATGTCCCACGGCCCCATCACGGTCCACGTCCTGCCATAAGCAAACAAGGCTGCAGCGATTGGCATGGAATAAGACAAATAAAGCGCAATAGAGGTAACCGAGACCACAACAGAGTAGGCTTGCGCGTAAGCCACGAAGCCTACCGACAAAATCGCCCCAGTCCAAATCGCTGCGACTGGTGTACGATATTTGGGGCTGACCTTCTTGAGCGCACTTGAGAATGGCAGGCCATTATCACGAGCAAATGCAAAGATCATCCGGCTAACCGATGTCACGGTCGCCAGACCACACAGAACCTGGGCGACAAAAACGATTCCATAAATGGCCAGTTTCAGTGGAGCTGGCATTGTTTGATCCAAGGTCCAGAAGAATACGTTCCAGCCTTGCTTGGCGGCTTCATCCATATTGGGGATGGCAATCACAAAGGCGCAAGAAAATATCCAGGCAAACAAGGCAGCCCAGAACACCGAATGGATAATGGCAGTCGGTACTTTGCGCGCTGCATTGATTGTTTCCTCCGAGGTGTGCGCGGAAGCGTCATACCCTGTCAAAGTATAGATCGGCAGCAAGAGCCCGAGCAGGAAGACGCCGCCAATTGAAGCCATTTCCGGCCAAACCCCACCGCCAGCCTCGCCGGAATAATTGGTGAAAGTCCAAAGACGGCTGATGTCGTGGGTTGGTGCGTAGACCAGCAAAGCACCCGTTAAAAGCACCGCCCCACCCAAAATCAGATAGCCCGAAAAGTCTGTCAAACGCGTCGTCATCTTGATTCCAAGATGATTGACCAAGGCTTGTGTCCCCGTAAGGACGATCAAGAACAGAACTTTGGTTGTGTAGGTGTCAGTCATGCCGACAGCAGGGCCAAACGCGCCGATAAAGAACAAATAGGTCCCGACATTGATCGCAGCCAACACGGTGATCAAGCCCAACAAATTCATCCATGCGGTCAACCAGCCCCAGAACCGCCCGCCTAAAATTGAGCTCCAGTGATAGAGGCCACCGGCAGTGGGAAAGGCTGAAGCAATCTGGGCCATGCCCAGGGCAAACAAGATGGCGCATCCCCCACCGATCAGCCAGCCTATGCCCAACGAAGCACCACCTGCCCCGCTGGTGCCTTGTGCCAGCGAGTTAATCCCGCCAGACAAGATACAAATGATGGAAAACGAAATGGCGAAGCTTGAGAAATGCCCCATGTTTCGCGCCAATTCTTGTGCATAGCCCAATTTATGAAGCGTTTTGACATCGTCGGACGCTATGTTGTGATCACTTTCAGACATCCCGTTTTCCCCTTTTTGCTCAGTTATTATGTTGGCAAGCTTATTTCCTCGGTCATTTTAGTTTGGTCCGCCCATAGAAATGCTCGGGCAGTTCTGATCCGGCGCGTGATTGGACGAAAGGTCACGTGTCAATGGGACAGGACCGCCGCCAATGTTCAACACTGTCGCCGCGGGTAAAGAAGTGTCGTTATTCGATTGAGTTGGCCGATGTGACGGCAAATATGAGCTCCCCATTACAAAGCCACTTTCATCTCCCGACTTGATAATTGGTGACAGAACACGACAGCTGTCAATCCGTTATGACAAAAATTCGATGCAGTTGAATTTCATGACCAGAAGGGCAGCAGTGCAGTAAACGTCTAACGCGGAGAGGCTGGGTAACTGCCGCGCGCCTGCACGTGCGACCAAGCGGCGCGTCCTTCACGCCTGTTTGGCAGCCTGGGATCGCCCAATCGTGGCTATAGAAGTCAAAGCCACTGCAACCTTAAACTAGATCGCGTCTCGTTTTCTTGAAAACGAGGTTGCGATCTAAATTTATGATTTAGGGCCAGTTTTACACCATTTTTCGATTCCGAAAAATGGTGAACGGCCTTAGATCGCGTCTCGTTTTCTTGAAAACGAGGTTGCGATCTAAATTTATGATTTAGGGCCAGTTTTACACCATTTTTCGATTCCGAAAAATGGTGAACGGCCCTAGACCCTAAACGAAGCCGTGCTCGCCCATCCAGTCCTGGATGGTGGCAACCGCTTCGGCGACTTTGTCTGGTTGACCCAGATAATAATGGGTCGCCCCGTCAATGGCCTGGAAGCGGGGTGTAACTTGGGTAAAGCCCGCCCTGATGCGGGCGGCGTGGCTGGGCGTGCAGGCATCGTCGGCGAGATTTTCCACCACCAAGGCAGGCACCGTCACATAGGCCGCACAGGCCGGGCCATCGGCCCTGCTCTCTTGTGACCATTGCGACAACCAGGACCTCAGGCTGGAATAGCGGGCCAGATGGGCAGGGCTCATATTCACCGTCTTCGGATCGCCCATATAGCACCAGTTTGGCCGCCTTTGGTTGGGGTCGATCGCGGGGTCCAGCCAGCGCAAGTCCGCCATGGTGCCATGAACCACAAAACAATGCTCGCGATTGACCTCGCCGCGCTTTTGAAAGTCTTCGAGCCTTTGGCGCACATCGGCCGTGATGCGGGCAATGCGGTCGCGCTGGGCTTTCCGGTATCGGTGCTGGAAGGCCTGTGAAAAGGGCGGCTGATCGGGCGCATCTTGAGCATAAATATCGAGGGTGGGATCGCGCCTGTCTGGATTAAGCTCATCCATAATGGCGGGATCAATCCATTCTGACAGGGTGATGGCGCGGCTGACATGGGCGGCCAATTGCATCACGCCATCTGCGGGGATCAGGTTCGCGCCTGGAATATCAATCGGATCGCCAGCAGGACTTGCCTCAATGGTCGGGCGTTCGGCTTGAGCCTGGTAGAAGAGCGACAAGGAACCGCCACCCGACCAGCCAGCCAAGACGACTTTCTCAAAGCCCAAAACAGTCTTGGCGTGTCGCACATAGTGGCCGAGATCAATCAGGACCTTCTCCATGATCAAGGCGGTATCATTATGGGGATAACGCGACCCACAGGTCATGACCGGAATACCGGCATGGGCCAAAGCAATTGGCATGGGCAGATAATTCATCGTGCCTGACGGGTGCATGAACAAAACAATCGTCTTGCACGGTGGCGCCTCTTTCGGCTTTAAAAACTGGCCCTCGCACAAGACCCAATCCTGGTTGCCGCCATAGGTCTCCTTGAAGCCGGACTGGTCCTGAAATATCAAGGTGACCGGCAATCGGTCGATGGGGAAACGGCTCACGATCTTGCCTTTCTTGCAACCAGGGTGCGACACAGTCTAACGCCACACCATAACAACCTCACAAGCTTTGAGGCTTGCAGGTAGAAGCGCGCGCAGGCAAGAACAATCTCATGCAACGCTTTCCTTTTTTCTTTTCCCTGATGGCCCTACTGGCAGTGGCGCTGGTCGCCATCGCGGTCCTTCCTCTGGCCAGAACGCAAGGGCAGCCGGTTGACGGACGCCGGACCAATTTGGGCTGGGTGGTTGAAGGGGCGGAACTGGCGCAAGTGCGGCCGGCATCGGGGTTTGCGGTTATGCCACCGCCCGGGCCACGCGGCGATCTGGTGGGTGTTCGTATGACGGCGACCAGCGCCCTGGCCCCTGATGCCCTTTATTCAAAAGGCGTCCGCCTGAGCTTTGGGGACGCTTTGGCCAATCATGTCGCCAGCGGTGCGACACTGGTGCGGGTGATCGTCAGGTCGACGCCGCTCTTGCCAGCCAAATCCATGGCCATCGGGTTTGTTACCGAAGGCCCTGTCACCTGGAGCGAGCAGGCTATAGGTCCTGCCTTCACCAGTGTGACTTTCACCTTGCCCCCGACCACCGCCAAGCCGCGCGCGCTTGCGATCTGGCCTAGCGTGCAAGGGGGTGAAGGTGGCGTCGAGATCAGGGCCCTCATCTTCGCCAAGCCAGATGCGGCCCGGACAACCCCAAATCAATAAGCAGGAAAGCTTTCTCCATGAGCCAATCGCCCGCCATTCTAGCTGCCCACCGCGTTCTTGACGTGGAGATGGAGGGTCTGCGCAGCCTTAAAGCCTCGATCGGGGCGGAGTTTGCCGCCATCGTCGAGATGGTGTGCGCCATGAAGGGCCGTCTCATCTGTGCGGGGGTGGGCAAATCAGGCCATGTGGCGCGCAAGATTACCGCGACCCTGGCCTCGACCGGCACGCCTAGCCAATTCATCCACCCCACCGAGGCCAGCCATGGCGATATGGGCATGATTGGCTCGGATGATATCTTGCTGATCCTGTCCAAGTCGGGCGAGGTGCCGGAGCTGTCAGACATGATCGCTTATGGCAAGCGCTTCAAAATCCCCATCATTGCCATGACCGCCAATGCCGGGTCGGTTCTGGGCAAGGCAGGCGATTATCTGATGCTGTTGCCAGACGCGCCTGAGGCCTGCGGCGAAACGCGCGCGCCCACCACATCCACCACCATGCAGATTGCCTATGGCGACGCCCTGGCTGTTGCGCTTCTCGAGCGGCGCGGTTTTACTGCCAGCGACTTTCGCGTCTATCACCCGGGCGGCAAATTGGGAGCGATGCTGAAATCGGTCGCCGACCTGATGCATACGGACGACGAACTGCCTTTGGTGCGCGAGACCACACCGATGATGGAGGCGTTGTTGATCATGACCGCCAAGCGGTTTGGCTGCACGGGTGTCGTCGATGGCCAGGACCGTTTGATCGGCATTGTGACTGATGGAGACGTGCGCCGGAAAGCCGGGGCGGACTTTGCCCATTTGAAAGTAGCCGAGGTCATGACCCACAGCCCCATGGTGGTCAGTCCCCATGCGCTGGCTGGGGAAGCCCTCGCCGAACTCAACCAATCCGGCCGCTCGGTTGTGTTTGCGGTCGACGACGCAGATAGGCCGGTGGGCATCTTGCACCTGCACGATCTGTTGCGTGCGGGTGTGATGTAGGAAACCCCGATCTAGAGCCAGGCGTGCACACTTTAGAGTATCCGTTGTCGTCAAGCTGGTTTTGGCGTCCAAGATTTGCTCTTTGACAGGAGCGCCATGAATGACGAACGCCGCGCTAGGGCCGTTCACCATTTTTCGGAATCGAAAAATGGTGTAAAACTGGCCCTAAATCATAAATTTAGATCGCGTCTCGTTTTCAAGAAAACGAGACGCGATCTAGATCTTAAATCCTGCAACAGCTGATCCACTCTCTGTGCGCCAGATAGGGTGAGCGTTGCTTTAGAGATTAAACAAGCGCGGGTCGCCGCCCTGGGCGGCGCGGTTGATTGTCCTGGTGCGCTCTGTTGCAAAGCGGTGGAGATAGTGCGGGCCGCCGGCTTTTGGGCCGGTTCCAGACAGGCCTTCCCCGCCAAAGGGCTGAACACCCACGACTGCGCCCGTCATGGAGCGATTGACGTAGAAATTGCCAGCGGGAACGGCGGCTTCCACCTCGTCGACAAAGCTGTCGAGCCGGGTGTGGCAGCCAAGGGTGAGGCCGAAACCCTTTTTCGCCAAGGCGGCACCAACGCTCTCAATGGCTTCGGGGTGATAGCGCACAACATGGAGGATCGGGCCAAAGATTTCGGTTTCCAAGACATCCAGATTATCGATTTCAACCAAACACGGGCCATAGAAATGGCCCTGGTCGGCCAAGGTGCCGACATCAATTTTCTTCAAGATCCTGGCTTCACGCGCCATACGCGCCTCATGTTCCAAAAGAGTGGTGCGCGCATCGCCATCAATCACCGGGCCAATGTCGGTGGAGAGCTGCGCGGGGTCGCCCAGCACCAATTCGTCCATCGCGCCCATCAGGCAATCGAGGACCGCATCGGCAGTTTCGTGCGGCAGGAACAGGAGGCGTAGCGCCGAACAGCGCTGACCGGCCGAGCCAAAGGCTGAGACGATCACATCATCGACAACTTGTTCTTTCAGGGCCGTGGTGTCGACAAACATGGCGTTAAGGCCGCCCGTTTCGGCGATCAGAGGGATGATTGGCCCATCCTTGAGCGCGAGGCAACGCGAAATCAGGCGCGCGACGCTGGTGGAGCCTGTGAAGGCAATCCCTGCAATCCTGAAATTGCTAACCAGATGCGCGCCTGCGCGGCCATCGCCGAGAACGAGGTGCAGCACGTCCTTCGGCACGCCTGCCTGATAGAGGATATCGCAGGCGGCCAAGGCAATCAGCGGGGTCTGCTCGGCAGGCTTGGCGACAACTGAGTTGCCGGCTGCCAAAGCGGCTGCGACCTGGCCCATGAAAATCGCCAATGGGAAATTCCAGGGGCTGATGCAGCCAAACACGCCGCGCCCATGCAGGGAGAGCACATTGGTCTCGCCCGCCGGGCTGGGCAGCTCTAAGGGCGATTGAAACTCAAGGGCTGCCTGGACTGCATAATAGCGCAGGAAGTCGATGGCTTCACGGACTTCATCAATACAGTCCTGCAGGGTCTTGCCAGCCTCTGCTGAGCACAAGGCCATCAGGCGGGTGCGGTCGGATTCCATCAGATCGGCGGCGCGCAATAGGATCAGGCTACGAGCATGGCCGCCGAGCCGGTCCCAAGCGGGTTGGGCGGAATGGGCTGTCTCGCAGGCGGCATCGAGGGCTTCAAGGCTTGTCTCCTCAATGTGGCCGACAATGATTTTGTGATGTTGCGGCGAGGTAATCGCGACAGACCCTTGGCCTTCACTTTTTTGGGCTTGGGCTGTTATGGCCTGTTGCAGCGCGGCGACATCTGGGGCGAGTGTCAGATCGAGGCCTTTGGAATTAGCCCGTGCCTCGCCATAGAGCGCAGGCGGTGCTGGCACTTTGACATGCCGCCTTGTGCCAGCTTCCAGTGCCGTCAACGGGTCACCGGCGACCCGCTCAACGGGTACATCTCCGTCCAGAAAAGCATGGACAAAGCTGGTATTTGCCCCATTTTCCAGAAGGCGGCGAACCAGATAGGGAAGCAGGTCTTCATGGGCCCCGACAGGGGCATAAACGCGGACATTCATGTCGCCGAACAGATCGCGCGCCGTGGCATAGAGGGTCTCGCCCATGCCATGCAGGCGCTGGAACTCATAGGCCTCTTGCCCGGCCGCTTGGGCCAGACAACGCACTGCCGCTAGTGTGTGCGCATTATGGGTGGCAAACTGGCTGTAGATGGCATCGGGGGCTCGCAGCATCAGGTCTGCACAGGCAAGGTAGGATACGTCTGTGGCGGGCTTGGTGGTAAAAACCGGGAAGTCAGGGCGGCCGGCCACTTGCGCGCGTTTGATCTCGGCGTCCCAATAGGCCCCTTTTACCAAGCGGGCCATAATCCGCCGCCTGGACGAGCGGGCAATGGCAATCACCGTCTCGACCGTCCTTCGCGCGCGCTTTTGATAGGCCTGCACGGCAAGGCCCAGGCCGTTCCAGCCAGCCAGCTCCGGGGCATGGGCGAGGCGGTTGAGGATTTCCAGAGAGATGACCAAACGATCTGCTTCTTCGGCGTCGAGGCAGAAGCCGATATCATAGCGCCTGGCAATCAAGGCGAGGTTGAGGACCGCCCGATAGAGCGTTTCGTGCACCTGGCGGTGCTGGCGGGCGTCATAACGCGGGGACAGGGCGCTGAGTTTGACCGAAATACCAGAAGCCTGCTCCGGCCCCAGACCGCCCGAGGTTTTGCCCACCGCCTCAATGGCGTCTGCATAGGCCCTTGCATAGCGGGCAGCGTCTTCTTGCGTGCGCGCGCCTTCGCCCAGCATGTCAAAGGAGAAGTGACTGGCTTGCTGCTTGGGGATCGCACCCTGCCCGCGCTTGATTGCTGCCTCGATCGTGCGGCCCAGCACGAATTGTTCGCCCATGATGCGCATGGCTTGGCCGACGGCGGCGCGAATGACGGGCTCGCCCGCTTTGCGTGTCAGGCGGTGCATGAAGGCCCCCAAATCTTTTCGCGCTTCTGCCCCGACATCGACCACTTTGCCGGTCAACATGAGCCCCCAGACAGAGGCATTGACCAGGGTGCTATCGGATTTGCCGGCCCGCCCGCCCCAATCGCCGCTCGTGATTTTTTCAGCAATCAAACGATCGGCCGTTTCCTGATCGGGTACCCGCAGCAAGGCTTCAGCCAGACACATCAAAGCGAGGCCTTCGGGCGTCGTCAGGCCGAATTCTTCCAGGAAGGTTTCCAGCATGCCAACGGGCCTGGCGCGCTCGCGCGCTGTGCGCACGATTGACTGGGCGTCGATCAAAGCTTGCGAGCGAATAGTGCCGCGCAACGGGCTTTGCTCAATCATCGCCTGCACCATGGCAATTTCATCGCCATATTTCAGGGTATCGATGGCAGCCAGATCTGTTGGGGTCAGCATCACGGTCCCTTTCTAGTACATTTGGTCCGTATATTTGGTGCAGGCCTTATTGGCCTTTTGTGGCGGTACACTGTAAGGACACCACGGAAAAAACAAGGGCCTATACATGCGCATCATGCTGGTAACCGACGCGTGGGAACCACAAGTCAATGGAGTGGTGCGGACGCTCTCGCGCACTGTGCAGGAATTACGCGAGATGGGCCATGAAGTGATGATGGTCACGCCCAATGACGGCTACAGGACAGTCCCTTTGCCTACCTACCCCGAAATCAAGCTGGCATTGTTTGCCAAGGATGACATTGAGGAGCGGTTCGAAGCTTTTGAACCCGAGGCTGTGCATATTGCCACCGAGGGCACATTGGGACTGACGGCGCGCCGGATTTGTATCGAGCACCGTTTTCCCTTCTCCACCTCCTATCACACCCAGTATCCCGAATATGTCTCGGCCCGTTTCCCCATACCGGTCGGCTGGGGCTACGCCTTTGTGCGCTGGTTTCACCATATGGCAGGTCGGGTCATGGTGGCGACGCCCACCATGCATGACCTTCTGGTTGCACGCGGGTTCAAGAATCTGGCGCTCTGGACACGCGGTGTCGACACCGAACAATTCAATCCACGACTGCGGGTGGCAGACCGTGGGCCGCTGGCCGGCATTGAAGGCCCGATCTTCCTGTATGTCGGACGGGTCGCGGTTGAGAAGAATGTGGAAGCCTTTTTGGCGTGCAACGTCACTGGCACCAAAGTGGTGGTCGGAGATGGCCCGGCGCGGGCGGATCTTGAGACCCGCTTCCCGGAAGTGAAGTTCCTGGGCGCTAAATTCGGCGAAGAGCTCGCCGCCTGCTACGCCAATGCCGATGTTTTTGTTTTCCCAAGCTATACCGACACATTCGGGCTGGTGATTCTTGAAGCTATGGCCACAGGCACCCCCGTGGCGGCTTTTATCGCACCGGGCCCGAAGGACATTATTCCAGGCTCACATGCTGGCGTGATTGGCGATGATTTGGCCGCCAGCATTGAGGCCTGTTTGAAGCTAGACCGCAACCAGGTCCGGAAATATGCCGAAGGCTTCTCGTGGCGGGCGTGTGCCGAACAATTCCTCGAAAATCTGGACCCTTTGCCCGTGATGGAGCGGTTTAAGGTTTGGAACCGGGTCAAAAATGCCCTGCGCCTGCGGCGCAAGCGCAAGCCGATCTAGCGGGGCAGCAGGTAAGGCGCCAATTGGGCTTCAAGTTCTTTAAAGGGCCGCTTGGGCCGACCTTTCAGGTCAATCGTAACGGCCTCGACTGCCGCAGTGGCGATCACCTCTTCGCCCCGGAAAATCGTCTGCTGGATGATCAGGCGCACGCCTTTGATTGCATCATACTGGGTTTGCACCACCAGGCAGTCATCAATGCGCGCGGCTTTCTTGAACTTGATGTCCATGCCCGTGATGGCAAAGGCCAAGGGTGGATCACGCTCGAGCAATTGGGTGTGGTGGATGCCTGCCAGCCTGAGAAAATCTGACCGCCCGCGCTCGAAATAGCGCAGATAATTGGCGTGATAGACGATGCCCGACATGTCGGTATCTTCGTAGTAGATCCGCAGGGCCAAGAAATGGGTGCGGCCGTCAAAGCGGCCTGCGCTCGGTTGATCGTGCACGCGTTTCTCTCCCCAACAAGCAAATAAGCCGCCGCCAGGAGGTCCCGACGGCGGCTTATGAAATAGTCAAGCCAGGCAGCTTAACGCTTCAGAACCAGGCCTTCGCGCTGTGCGCGTTTGCGCTGCAGCTTGCGCATGCGGCGCACGGCTTCTGCATCTTCACGAGCACGCTTCTCGGAGGGCTTTTCAAAATGATTGCGACGCTTCATTTCGCGGAAGGTACCTTCACGCTGCATCTTCTTTTTCAGTGCTTTCAACGCCTGATCGACGTTGTTATCACGCACAAGGATCTGAACCAGGGAAGCCCCCTATAAACTGGACGAACGACCAGGATACTGGCCAAGTGAAAGTAGAGCGGCGGACATACAGAAATCGGTCCGCAATGTCCACCTCACGATCGTGAATCATGTCAGTAGAGAAAACAGCGATGGACCATAGGCCGTGCATGACCTATCTTGGTTCTTATGACCGTTTCCGCCGACCTCTCCAACTCGATTTCCCGCCATGATCCGATCCAGGGGCTGCGCGATCGTTATCTCGATGCCGCTTTAGATGAGGCCTGCTTTTCCGGCTGGCTGCCCAACGCGCTTGCACGGGCGCGCTTGGCGGCTGGTTTGAGCGAGGGCGAAGCTTTGCTGGCTGCCCCCCGTGGCGCGGTGGATCTGATTGACGCCTGGTTTGACCGGGCGGAGCGCGCGATGGAACGCGCGATTGGGGATTGCGCGCCGGGAACAAAGATTCGCGAAAAGGCGACTTTGGCCGTGCGTGTGCGGCTCGAAGCCCTGTCGCCCCACAAGGAGAGCCTCAGACGGGCTGCCATTTATCTGGCTGTACCCCATAATGCCCCTGATGGCGTGCGGATCGGTTGGCGGGCGGCGGATCGGGCATGGGTCGCGATGGGCGATCCCTCGACGGATTTCAACTATTATTCAAAGCGCACCATTCTATCGGGTGTCCATCTGGCGACCTTGGCCTATTGGTTGCAGGATGAGAGCGAAGACAGCACCGCCACATGGGCATTTCTGGACAGGCAAATTGATGGCGTGATGCAGTTTGAGAAAGTGAAAGCCCAAGTCACCCGGCTGATCGACAAACTACCCGATCCTTTGGGCGTATTGACCCGGCTGCGCTATGGCGCTCAACCGAAACCGTAAAGCCTGACAAGATGGCCCATTTTGCGGCCATTGCGCACGGCCCGCTTGCCATAAAGATGGACGAAGGTATCGGGCTGGCCTGCCAGATCCGCCCACGCTTCCACATCACTGCCGATCAGATTGGTCATCACGACCTTAGGCGCATGGCGCTTGGTCGAGGCCAAAGGCCAGTGCGCCACCGCGCGAATATGTTGCTGGAACTGGTCTGCGGCACAGCCGTCTTGCGTCCAGTGACCGGAATTATGGACCCGTGGGGCGATCTCATTGACCACCAATTCCTTGCCCACGACAAAGAACTCGACCGCCAGCACACCATTATGATCGAGGGCCGCCGCAATTTGCGACGCCGCCTCGACCGCCTTTACGCCCAGCCCGTCGGAAATCTGGGCAGGAACGGTGGATGTCCGCAAAATGCCAGCTTGGTGGACATTCTCTGTCACGTCAAAGGCCGCAAAGCTGCCATCGACAGCACGTGCCAGAATGACTGAAACCTCGCGTTCAAACGCCACGAAACCTTCCACAATGGCAGGCTTGCCACCAGAAGCCGCCCAAGCCTGTGTGGCATCCTTAGCTTGGCTTAAACGGAACTGACCTTTGCCATCATAGCCCAAAGTGCGGGTCTTCAAAATAGCGGGCACGCCGATCGTCGCGACCGCGCGCTCAAGGTCGGCGAGACTGTCACAGGCTGCAAAGGGTGCAGTTTCAAGACCCAGGCTTTGGATGAATTGTTTCTCAACCAAACGGTCTTGCGTCAATTGCAGGGATTTTAGCCCCGGACGAATGATCGCGCGCTCGGCCAGAAAGGCCAGGGATGGGGCTGGCACATTTTCAAACTCGAACGTGATAAGGTCGACGCACCCCGCGAATGCGGCCAGCGCCTCCTGGTCATCCCACGCGGCTGTAAAGCATTTCGCCGCCACCCGGCCGGCTGGACAATCGGCTTCGGGCTCATAGACCACGCAATCAAAGCCCAGTTCTGCAGCAGCCAGAGCCAACATCCGGCCCAATTGTCCGCCACCTAAAATGCCGATGGTCGAACCCGGGGCGAGGCGATTAGAACCGGCTGTCATTCGCGCGGGTCATCCCCGACGGCTTCGGTCTGCGCGTCGCGCCAAGACGACAAGCGAGCGGCTAATGCGTCATCCGTGAGGGCAAGGATTGAAGCGGCCAGCAAAGCGGCGTTAGCGGCACCTGCCGGTCCGATGGCGAGTGTGCCAACTGGTATCCCCTTTGGCATCTGGACAATCGATAACAAGCTATCTTGACCGGACAATGCAGCCGATCGCACAGGCACGCCAAGGACGGGCAAAGTTGTCATGGCTGCAACCATGCCGGGTAAATGCGCAGCCCCGCCCGCCCCAGCAATAATGACTTTTAAGCCACGCGCCTTAGCTTCTTTTGCATAGAGGCTCATTTTATCAGGTGTCCGGTGGGCTGAGACCACTTTAGCCTCATAGGGCACTGCCAAATCATCAAGGATCTTGGCCGCTTCAATCATGGTTTCCCAATCCGAGCGAGAGCCCATGATCAATCCGATCTGAGGGCCGATTTGCGGGCCAATTTCTGGATTTGGGGCCATCGATTATGCTTTCCAACAATTGGGACGCAAGCAGCCTGCTTGAGCTTGTGCGCCCGTCATCACCCAAGGAAGCGGGGCTTCTAGTCGCAATGGGGCAGAAAGGGAAGACCTGATCGGAATTCCTTGCCTGTACACATCTTATTAACCAATCCCGCACACAGCTGTGAGGTCTTTGTTTTGGATTTTGTGCCCTTACGGGATGGGCCAAAACGTGGTATCTGGACTGCATATATCGGCCGTGTGAGGCGGCAAGGATAGGAGCTTTGGGCGGTGTCGTTTGGTCAACATCATTCTGATGGAAAGCTGAAAGCGACCTCGCCGTCCCTGCAAGCGAGATCGGCGCCGGTACAAGCGATACAGGCTGCTGCTCCCGCCAGGCGCAATCCTGCAGCCGAACCCGGGCCCGCCCGGCCCAGCGCGGAGGCTTCCCAAGCCCGGACCGCCGAAAATCCCGGTATTTTGGGTATCCCGCCTCAGGACCTGACCCCGCATGTTCGCCGCGCGCTAAAACATTTGACCGAGCAGGTGGCGAGCCTCAAATCCGATCGTGAGCGCTTGGTTGACCAGTTGCGCTGCGTCGAGGAATTGGCGGACCGGGATACTTTGGTACCGGTCTTCAACCGCCGCGCCTTTGAGCGCGAATTGAACCGCGTGATTAGTTTCGCCAATCGTTACGAGGTACAAGCCAGCCTTGTCTATTTTGATTTGGACGGCTTCAAACAGATTAATGACCGGTTCGGCCACCCGGCCGGGGATGCCGTCTTGTTGGCAGTGGGAGAGACTTTGACCGCCAACATCCGCGAAAGCGATATGGTTGGTCGCGTGGGCGGGGACGAATTTGCTGTTATCCTGGCAAAGGCCGGTCCCGAAGATGCCCGCCGTAAAGGCGCACAATTGGCCCAAGCCATCTCCAGGACAGAAATCATCTTTCAGGGTCGCCGCCTCCAGGTCGGCGCTGCCTATGGCGCTTACAGTTTCGAGCCTGACGATACGGGCGAACGGGCTTTGTCGCGGGCCGACGAGGCCATGTATGCCAATAAGGTTGGCCGAAAAATCCAGAGCCTCTAAAGGGTCTCTAACTATAAATCCTTGATATAGTGGATAAAACCTGCATGGCGGGCGACGCGGTCATAAAGGCTGCGACCTGGAGCATTGGTCTGGTGGGTCAACCAGTAAACACGTGCAGCATTTTGGACGCGCGCCGCATCGGCCACCGCTTCAATCAAGGCCTCCCCAACACCGCGCTTGCGGGCTGGGGGAAAAGTGAACAAGTCCTGCAGATAGCAATAGGGCCCGATCGTCCAGGAGGATGGATGATAGAGGAAATGCACGAGGCCTAAGACGTCGTCACCATCAACCGCCACAAGGCCATGCAAGGGGCCATCAGGATCCAGCAAGCGCTGCCACGTGGCTTGTGTAACTTCCCTCGAGAATTGGCTCACCTTATAAAAGGTCAAATAACCGTGCCAGAGCTCTTCCCACACGGGCCGATCAGCGGCTTCCAAAGGCCGTACACGAATGTTACCCATGCTTCATCTCTCAAACCAAGCGCTTATTTTGGAAATGCTTTCGGGGCAACTTGGACCACTTTGCTGCCGCGGGGGACGACTTCGTTCACGGCCATACCGCGCTCAACCACGTGGTTTGTAAACCGGAACAGACCGTCGACACCGATGAATCCGTCCTGGCCCTCGATGGCGCGGGCCGAGGCACCCGACTTGTTACCCTTGCGCGTCATGGAGGCCAACATGGCGGTCGCATCATAGCCCATGCCGGCCAGCCGGGTTGGCCTGCGCTGGTAGGCCTGATTGAAGCGCTGCTCGAACGCGCTGCGGGCGGCTACATCGGGCGTTACAAACCAGGCGCCGATCATCCTGGTGTCATTGAGGATATCGGGATCGTTCCAAAGACCCGTCCCCAAATAGCGAACCTGGCGGGAGCTGGCCCGGGACTGGTTCAAGGTTTGAACAATGGCGCGCAGCATCGCGCCGCGCTCCGGGATCAAAATGGCGGTGTCCCGGCTGGCAGTACCGCCGGCGACCTGTCCTGCCACACGACGCGACATGTCGATGGCAGACGTCATCGAGGGCGATCTTGGATCATAGCGCGCTTCGCCCATGAACTCGATGCCCGCGGCGGCGGCAGTTTCGCGCGCGGCTGCCGTGACCCGGTCGCCATAGCGACCTTCCGGTGCCAGAACGACCAGCCGTTTGACGCCTTGTCCGCCCGCATAGCGGACAATTTGTCGGGCCTCGTCCTCGGGCAGGAAGGTCAAAACATAGATATGGCGACCGGCTTCGGACGTATCGGTGGAGAAGGAAAACATCGGCACATCATTGGCGCGCGCATAGGGGGCGATGGCCGTCACGCCGCTGGCAAATAAAGGGCCCAAGATAAAGTCTGCACCAGAGCGCAGCGCATCGAGAGCCGCGTCACGCGCCGACTCTGGCGTATCACCAGAATCCTTTGGAATGAGCAGCATAGACGCATCTCCATGCTCAAACAGGGCAAGCTCGGCGGCACTTTGAAGGGTCTGGGCTTCATTGCGTATGGCTGGATTGTCGCTGGTAAATGGTGCCAGCAGGGCTACGCGCACCAGCTTGCGGCCGGCCATATGGGGGGGCGTCAGCTCATTGGTCGCCTTAATCACATAAGGGTTTACGGGCTCTTGAACCACCGGCTGGGGGGGCGGGGGGGGCGGCGCGCTTGCTTGTGGGGTGGATGCGCAAGACGCAAGGCCGGACAACATAAGTGCGCAGAGGCTTGCACCTAGCGCGTGTTTAAGGCTTGGTATTTTTGTTGGAAAGTTCAAACCTTCTGGCGAAGAAAAGGATGACATGGCCAGCGCTACTCCCAATAAAGAGCCGAAGTCTAAGCGTGAGGCCAGTCTGGTGCAATCGCATCAACTGGAGACGGCTATTAAAATGCTGTTAGAATCGGGGCTTTATCTGGTTGCAACACCCATTGGCAATCTGGGTGATTTCACACCACGCGGGGCCAAAACGCTGACCGACTGCGATCTAATTCTAGCTGAAGATACGCGTGTAACCAAGCGCCTGATGGGCCTGCATGGCATCAGCGGCAAAGTTGTACGCTGCGACGAGGCAGCGACGCAGGCAGGTCTTGCACAGGCCCTGCGGGTTCTTGACAAAGGTGGTGCGGTTGCCTTCTGCTCGGATGCGGGAACTCCCGGTGTTAGTGATCCGGGCGAACGTTTGGCTCGGGGTGTGATTGAAGCGGGGTACCGGGTTCTGGCAATACCGGGCGCTTCTGCGGCTTTGGCCGCCCTGATTGTCTCGGGTCTTCCTTCGGCACGGTTTTTCTTTGCAGGCTTTGCGCCGTCCAAAGCAGGGGCGAGAGCTGACTTCTTCCACGAATGTGCCGCGATCCCGGCCACTTTGATCTTTTATGAGACCGGGCCGCGTTTGGCCGAAAGCCTTGCGGCCATGGCGAAAGTCTTTGGCGACAGGCCGGCGTGTGTCGCGCGCGAACTGACCAAGGTCTATGAAGAAACCGTGCGCGGCACTCTTTCGGATTTGGCACAGCGTTATGGCGCGTCTGACGCACCGCGTGGCGAGATTGTGGTGGTGGTGGGTGGAAAAAACCTCCATACTGCCAATGCCCAAGTACCTGACCTGGATGGGGCGTTGCAGGAGGCCCTATCCCGCCTGAGCGTCAAGGATGCGGCTGCGGCCGTGGCGCTCACCACGGGGATCGCCCGCCGAGATGTCTATAGCCGCGCACTGGCACTGGTTGCCGCCCGCAAGCAGGTCGCCTCATGAATGTAACCCAGCGCGCCCTTGCGGAGAGATCAGGTCGTTGGGCCGAGAATTGGGCGGCCTTTGTACTGCAGCTCAAGGGCTATGCGATTTTGGGGCGGCGGGTTGGGACGCCGGAGGGAGAGATTGGTCTGATCGCGCGCCACGGCGATGTGCTCGCCTTTATCGAAGTAGAAATGCGCCAGCATACAACTGGATCCGCTGACATGGTGGGACCCGGGCAGAAGTCACGCCTTGTCAGAGCAGCGACCGACTGGACAGCCAGACGCGATTGGACGAGGCACTTCACCTGGCGCTATGATCTGATCGTCGTCACCAAATGGGGCTGGCCAAAACATGTCCGCGCGGCGTGGCGGCCGCAAGCCGACCCGGTGCGGGTTGGACTTGGAAATAGAGACAATGTGATTTCCTTCCCGGCGCGGCGCAAATGATTCCCAAAACCCGTCTGGATGCGCAAAGCGCGATCAAAGTGTGTGCCAACATGCCGGTGGACCGCTTCGACCTAACGGCCTGCGCGCTGGCCTGCGCCATCCATGAAAATCCCGATCGCGATGTCTGCGAAGCGCTCAGCGTCCTCGATCAGCTCACGACCTTGGCGCAGCAGCGAAAACCCCAAACCGCTTTGGCGCTTTCCCACGTAATTTTTGGCGAAATGGGGTTTGCAGGATCGACGACAGAGTTCGATGACCCCGGCAACGCGGACTTGATCAGCATTTTGTCGACCCGTGCTGGCCTACCGGTGGGACTTGGGGTGATTTGGCGTCACGTTGCGCGAATTTCCGGTGCAGCACTCCACGGGGTAGATTCACCGGGACATTTTTTGCTGCGCCTGGAGGCCGCAGATGGGCCCATCTTCATTGACCCCCTCGCTGGCGGCGCGATTGTGGATGAGGTCGGCCTCTCAGAAATTGCCAACCGGGTTGGGATCAAGGCCTTGAGTGAAGCGATGCTCGCCCCTGTCTCAGATCGGATGATGGCGATACGTTTGCAAACCAATCTGGCGGCGCGGGCGCGTGCTTCTGGCCAGATTGAGGCATGGTTGCGGGCTGCATGTCGCCGCGCTTTGCTGGCCCCTGACAATTACCAGGTGGCACTGGATTATTCCCAGGCTGCTGAAGCCGCCGGACAGATTCATATTGCCCTTGAATGGGCGCAGCGGGCGAGCCAACTTCAGGGCTACACCCAAGCTGATCGCGACAGAACCCAAATTCTTCGCCAAAAGCTCAATTAGCGAGTTTACCCAGTGTCTGATTTTCCTGTCTCAAACCAAACTGCGTCAAGGCCTGTCCGGGTTGCCATCCAGATGGACCCGATCGAGCAGGTCAATATTGATAGCGACACCACATTCGCTATGGCCGAAGAGGCGCAAAATCGGGGCTATGAGATCTTTGTCTATCAGGTTGAGACCTTGAGCTGGCAGGAAGGCAAAGTCAGTGCCCGCGCCAGGTCTGCCAGGGTTCAACGCGTCAAAGGCGACCATGTGGCCTTGGGCGCGGAAGTCGTTTTGGATTTGACTGAGGACGTCGATATTGTCCTGATGCGTCAGGACCCGCCGTTTGATATGTCCTATATCACCGCCGCGCACACGCTGGAGTTCTTGAAGGGCAAGACTTTGGTGGTGAATGATCCGTTTTGGGTGCGGTCCAGCCCCGAGAAGATCGTCCCGCTCCTGTTCCCGGAGCTGATGCCGCCAACCTTGGTGTCGCGTGACCGCGAGACGATTAAGGCATTTCAGGCCGAGCATCGGGACATTGTGGTCAAGCCCTTGTTCGGCAATGCCGGTGCGGCGGTCTTCCGCATCAAGCCGGAGGATGGCAATTTGGGTGCCTTGCTGGATCTTTTCTTCACCACCAGCCGCGACCCGATCATGGTGCAAGCCTTTGTGCCGGGCGTATTTGACGGAGATAAGCGTATCATCCTGATCGATGGCGAGGCTGTCGGCGCGATCAATCGCGTGCCCAAGGGCAATGACATTCGCTCCAACCTGGCGGTGGGTGGCACGGCCCACCCGGTCGAGTTGACCGAGGCGGATTTGGCGATTTGTCGGGCTATTGGTCCGACCCTCAAACAACGTGGCCTTTTGTTCGTTGGGATCGACGTGATCGCTGGCCGCTTGACCGAGATCAATGTCACCTCCCCGACGGGCGCTTTGGCGCTTCAGGCGTTCTCTGGGGTCAATGCGGTTTCGCTGATGTGGGATGCTATTGGTCGCAAATTGAACCCATAGCCCATCTTTGATGAAAAAGTTGTGCACAGATTATAAAGATAAAAAATCGCTAACCAGCGGTTAAATTTATCCGATGTTTCATTTTTGTTCGAATTTTGTTCTGTTTCCTGATTGGAATGTGGATAGTTCGGAAGCGAAACAATGGTTGCCCGATTGGTTACAGGGTCTGAGCAAACCCGCAGCTCACTGGCAGTCAGGCCCTGACCGGGCACACGCCTTCCCGACAGCCAGTTTTGAGCCGCTGTTTTAGAACAACCTGGTTTGAATGGAGCCGGACACGGCGTCGCGTTTAGAGCCTCGTCGAGACTATCGTCAAGAATAGCATTCTGGGTTGCGCGGCGCGGAGGGACCACTTTGGTCTGCCACATGGACCTGATGTCCGCTATCGAGCTGACATGGGCCAATAGCTGATCCACTTTTATCGAACCAGGCAGAACGGGCGTTGATCTGAATTTCGAGCGGCAGTCTATCGTTTGCCCATCGGAACTTTGTCGGCCGTCGTTGCGCCTTTTGAGAACAAGGGTGCCGGTGCTTCGGTTTTGGATTTTTCCGCTTTGGGCTTGCGGATTTCCTTGTTACTTTTTTTCTGTCCCTTGGCCATGTGTTGCTCACTTCGGTGAAGGATTTAGGGGGGACGGGGCTCTAAGACGCCTCGAATTAGCGTCGAAGCCCTAGGATGCGGCCGGAGCCGGGGCACCGGCCGCATCCATCTGAGCTGATCAATCAGGCTTCACAATGAAGCCCGGGTTCTAGGCGCGATCTTGCAGGTTTTCGGCGGACATTTTGCCGCTCTTGCGATCTGCCACGAGGTCATAACTGACCTTTTGGCCGTCGCGCAGGTCGCTCATGCCCGAGCGTTCCACTGCACTGATGTGGACGAAGGCATCAGGGCCGCCGTCATCAGGAGCGATAAAGCCAAAGCCTTTTTGGCCGTTAAACCATTTTACTGTTCCGGTAGTCATTAGAGTAGTTCCGTTCATAGAGAAGATGATGCCTGCGTGTGCAGGCATGTTGGCGTCGACATTTCGGGAGGTATTTTTGAGAGCAGCGCCGAAAATCTCAGCGAACAGACAAGCATAGAACCGTCATTAGACGCCTCACCTATGCGCCCTTCCAAGCCAATAAGCAAGCAGTTTCGACCTGGCCTGGTTTTTGGCCTTGGCTGAGGCGAATGCAGCAAACTATCCTCAGTATGAGCATAACCCCTTCCCCTTGGCTGGACTCTCCCGTAATCGGGACCCATGCGATACGCGCTACGAGCGCCGCGAGGGATGAAGGTCGGGCTCCTCGGTGGTTCTTTTGATCCTGCCCATTCTGGTCATGCCCATGTGGCCGAAACGGCCCGTGTCCGGCTGGGGCTGACGTGTGTCTGGTGGCTGGTCTCCCCGCAAAACCCGCTCAAGCCTCAATCCACGCCGCTGAAAAACCGTTTAGCCTCGGCTCAGGCGGTGGCGCGCGGCCGGCACAACATTGTCACCGACATCGAAAGCCGATTGAAAACCCAGTTCACGATCGACACGCTGAGGGCACTCAAACGACGGTTCCCGGGCGTGCATTTCGTCTGGCTGATGGGGGCGGATAATCTCAGCGGCTTTGAACAATGGCGCGGCTGGCAAGACATTGCCCGCCTGATCCCGATTTGTGTCGTCTCACGGCCCGGGGCCGGACCACGGGCGCGGCTGGGGCGATTGGCGCAACGTTTTCCCCATGCACGGCTGAATTTGGCCGATGCGATGGCGTGCCCCCGCGCGGTGCCACCTGCCTGGGTCTATATACCTGCTCGTTGGAATCCCTTATCCTCGACTGCGCTGCGCGCAAATGGTGCCGGTCTGTCATTGGTTTGAGTTGGTTTTAAGATTATTTTTTGGGGTTGAAGTTTAAATGTTTGAAGATTTGGTACGGCAACACCAACAAGAGTTGTTGGCTGGGGCGCGGACTATCAATATTGCACTCGGGCTGCACAACCCGGCCACCCATGTTGAACGGGCCGAGCATGAAGTGCTGGATCGAATTCTGCCCCATCTGGGTGAGTTGATTGGTCCCGCAGCACGCCTCATCGATTGTGGTCCATTTACTGGATTGCGCACCGCGCAGGTTCTTGCAGCTTTAGAGCGTCCCAAAGCCATTGTTTTGATGAACCGCGAGATTGATCCGCGGATCTTTGACACTTTGAACGCTAAGGACTCAACGGCAGAGATTAGCTTGGCCCCCGCCAGTGCCAGCCCGTCATCTTGGGACTTACCCGCAATTGGTTCGGGAACCAGCCTAGCCTTGATTGCGGGCGGCGGATTTGGGTTTTTGTCAGAAGCCGAGCGTCGCGACCTCATCACTGGAGCCGCACAGACGCTGAAGTCCGATGATTTCCTCCTGCTGACCATTGAGCTGGCTCAGGATGGGGCTATGGCAGAGGCAGCTTATCAAGATTTTGGCTTGCATCTGGTGCGCAGCTGCTTGACGCGCTTGGGCAAGAGCCACGGCCTTGAACCGCACATCTTCCACCAGGCCTCAAGCCAACAAGTGCACTTTGGAGCTGTGGCACAAAAGGAAGCGACTATTCAGTGGCAAGATGTCTGCTGTCTCTTTAGTCCTGGCGACTGGCTGGCGATGGGTGGGGCGCAACAATTCACCACCGCAACGCTAACCTCAGAGCTCGCCGGGTTTGATGTGCAAGAGACGTGGCGCGCCAGCGATGGCAGGGTCGAGGTGATGCTTTTGAAGAAAAAATAGGATGGCTTTGTCGTTCTGGTTATGTTCTGTTAAGGTCCTTGGTGCACGAAAGCGACGATTCGCTTTACGGAACGAAAGACATGTCACTTCAGACGATTCTTCTTGGCATTGACCCGGGCCTGCAACGCACCGGTTGGGGGGTGATTGCCTGCGAGGGTGCGCGCATTTCGTGGGTGGCCCATGGCGTCATTGCGCCCCCCAGCCGATTGGCTTTGAGCGAGCGTTTGGGCCTGCTTGCCAGTGGCATCAAGGACGTGCTTGATTTCTACAGCCCTGCCGAAGCGGCGGTTGAAGAGGTTTTTATGGCGAAGAATGCGCAATCCGCTTTATTGTTGGGCCATGCCCGTGGCGCGACCTTGTCTGTTCTGGCCCAACATCGGGTGGCTGTGACAGAATATGCTACCCGCCACATCAAAAAAGCGCTGGTTGGGACAGGGGGTGCCGAGAAAGATCAAGTTGCCTTCATGGTCCGCCGTCTGTTGCCACAATCTGGTAGCGTTTCAGCTGATGCCGCCGATGCGCTGGCGGCTGCGATCTGCCATGGAGCGGAACGGCGCGGCCCCGCCCGGTTGATGGCCGCCAAAGCATGATTGGGTCCCTTAAAGGCTTGGTAGCGGCAACCGGCGAGGATCGCGCGCTGATCGAAGTTGGCGGTGTCGGCTATTTGGTCTTTGCGGGAACTCGGACCCTGTCGCGTCTGGGCCAAGGGGCAGCCGTGCATGTGTTCATCGAGACCCAGCTGCGCGAAGACTCCCTCAAGCTTTATGGCTTTTTCTCCGATACAGAGCGGGCTTGGTTTGCCAAATTGCAAGAGATCAGCGGTGTTGGTGCCAAAGTGGCGCTGGCGATTTTGGACGTCCTCTCGCCCAACCAATTGATGGAAGCGGCAGCCTTGGAAGATAAGGTCAGCATTGCGCGCGCCAATGGCGTTGGGCCAAAGCTGGCTGCACGTATTGCTACCGAACTAAAGGGGCGCCCACCGCCAGCCAGTCTGATGGGCCAAACCGGCACGTCGGGCTTTAGCGAGGGGGGAAGTCCTGTCAGCCCCACACCTGATGCCCCCCAAAGCCCTTCGGTGGAAGGCCCCGCTATCGCCGATCGATCTCAAGCTGTTTCTGCTCTCTTGAACCTTGGCATTGCCCAACCCGAAGCCCTGCGTGCGGTGGCCCTTGCGAGCCGCAGCTTGGGTGAGGAGGCGAGTGTTGGCGCGCTGGTGAAGGCTGCCTTGAAGGAGATCGGCCGATGAACCAGCAAGGAGACGGCCAGCAAGGAGACGGCCAGCAAGGAGACGGTATGGGGGGCGAACGGCTGATTTCGTCTGAGTTGCGGGTCGGCGACACGATCGACCGCGCGCTGCGCCCGTCTGGCTTTGACGAATTTGTTGGCCAAGCGGAGCTGAAGGCAAACCTCGAAATCTTTGTCCGCGCCGCCAAGGGGCGGGGCGATGCGATGGACCATTTGCTGCTTTTTGGCCCGCCAGGCCTTGGCAAAACCACGCTGGCGCAGATCACGGCGCGCGAGCTGGGTGTGAGTTTAAAGACAACTTCGGGCCCCGTTATTGCCAAGGCAGGCGATCTTGCTGCGCTTTTGACCAATCTTGAACCCCGCGATGTTCTTTTCATCGATGAGATCCACCGCCTGCCGGCGGCGGTTGAGGAAATCCTCTACCCGGCGATGGAAGATTACGCCCTCGATCTGGTCATCGGCGAGGGCCCGTCGGCGCGCTCGATCCGCATTGATCTATCGCCCTTTACGCTGGTTGGTGCCACCACCCGCGCAGGCCTTTTATCGACACCGCTACGCGACCGTTTTGGCATCGTCTCGCGCCTCGATTTTTATAGCGTTGCGGATCTGGAAGTGATCCTGCGGCGCGCTGCGGGCAAACTGGGTGCGCCTTTGACCCCTGACGGGGCCACCGAAATCGCGCGCCGGGCCCGTGGCACGCCGCGCATCGCCGTTCGCCTGCTGCGGCGGGTACGTGACTTTGCCGATGCATTGGGAAGCCCGTTGGATGCCCAAACCGCAGCCCATGGCCTGGCCCGCCTCGATATTGATCCAGATGGTCTGGATATGCTCGACCGTCGCTATCTTCGTGCCTTGGTTGAAACCTATGGCGGTGGCCCTGTTGGGGTGGAAACCCTTGCCGCCGCGATTTCGGAAGCCCGCGACGGGGTGGAAGATGTGATCGAGCCCTATCTGATGCAACAGGGCTTTATCATGCGCACCCCACGTGGGCGTGTCGCCGCAGCGCGGGCCTATCAGCTATTTGGTCTGCCTGAGCCCAAAGCGCCCCCCCAATCAGGACTATTTGACGAGCCGGGCCGCTAGAGTTTGACGTGGAAAGTCTGAAGCAGGTTTTCGCGGCACACATGCACTGCTTCACCTGAACGGCGTCTGGCAGGGCTGCCATAAATGTCTCAGAATCGGCCATATTTGGGATAATGCGCAAACCAACTTCAATAATTTTAACGCTTTTTATCACCCAAACCCTGTATCGCATCTTCCGCCCTGCCCGCCCAAACCAAGCCTAAGCGCAGCTAAGGCCAAGAGTTAGCTGCGCTGCTAGGGCAAATGGCCGAGTTACAGTAGAGGAAAGGTCACAAGGTCAAAGTGTTGCTTGAATAGCACCCGACCCAAAAAAACAGAAGGTTCAACCACACAGGCGACTTGCTTTTCTGGGTGAGAACGTGATTTTGAGTTCAATCAAAGGATCCTTAGAGATCCAACATCACTGAGGGGATAAATAGTATGCGTCATCTTTTACTTGGGTCCGCCGCGGCGGCCACATTTTTCTTTTCCATGGGCACCAGTGCGTTTGCCCAAGCAACCACCGAAGCCGGGCCTTCTGATGGTGCGGAAGTCATCATTGTAACGGCACAAAAGCGCGTCCAGAATGTGCAGGAAGTTGCGGCGGCTGTTTCGGTTATCGGCGGAGAGCAAATCGCCCGCGCTGGTGGCTATAATATTGAAGGCGTGCAAAGCCAAATCCCGAGCCTGAACTTCCGCAAGGGCGGCACGAACCTGAATTCTTCGCTCTTCCTGCGCGGCGTTGGCACGATCAACTTCTCCATCGCAGCCGAGCCCAGCGTTGCGGTGGTTCTTGACGGTGTTGTCCTGGCGCGTGCCGGTGAAGCTTTCGGTGACTTGTCCGACATTCAGCGCATCGAAGTCCTGCGCGGCCCACAGGGCACCTTGTTCGGCAAGAACTCGTCTGCCGGTGTGGTCAACATTATCTCGCAAAGCCCTGGCACTGTGCATGGTGGTGACATCCAGGTCACCGCAAATGATGGCAATGAATTCAAGTTGCGCGCATCGGTCGATATGCCATTGAGCGACAGCGTCCGTTCGCGCTTTACCCTGTTTGGTGGCTCCTATGATGGTAACATCACCAATCTGACCACCGGCAGCAAGATCAATGGCTATGAGCGTTATGGCGCTCGCGGCATCATCGACATTGACGCGTCAGACGCTCTAAGAATCCGGCTGATCGGTGATTTCCGCAAAGCGGACGACAATTGCTGCGGCGAAGTCATCGGTACGGCACCAACCGGTGCCAATGCTGCGGCTCTGCTGTCGCTTCTGTCTGGTGTCACCTTTGCTGGTGACGAGACCCGCGCCGTTCGCAACAATCTGGTGACCCGCACGGAGGAAGAATCCTGGGGCGTTTCGGCGCAGGCTGATTTTGATGTTGGCGACTTCACCGTCACCTCCATCACGGCCTACCGGGGCTGGGACAACCTGGAAATACGTGAAGGCGATTGGCTGGACCGTCCTGCTGCCTATGTCGGAAACGGCTTTGCCCAATTGCATGACAACGGCCCGCAGACCTCGACCACATTCAGCCAGGAATTGCGCCTGACCTCGCCTGCTGGCGCGGCATTTGATTATGTGGTTGGTGCCTATTATGCGAACGCCGAGACCGAACGTGATTTCCGTCGCGACGTGATCGTCTGCAGCGCTTCAACTTTGGCGATTGACACCACTGGCCAACGTCCTTGCTCGACAGCAAGCGGTGTGTCGACCTTCGTGAGCGCTTTCTCAAGCGCCAACTTTGGCTCTGAATCCCGCAATACCGCTTTGTTTGCAGACGGCAGCTACAAGGCAACCGAGCGCCTGTCCGTTGTCGGTGGTGTGCGTGTCACGCAAGACAAGCTCAGCTATTATCACAACCGCGTCCCTGCGCCGATTGGTGGTCTGCCAGGTATCCGCAACGATACCAGCGGATTTAAAGGCAGCACCACGGAAGATAACGTCTCGGGTAAATTGGGTCTAAAGTATCAGGCGACCGACGATATCAACTTCTACCTGACCCAATCGCGTGGCTATAAGGGCCCCGCTTACAATGTGTTCTTCAACATGAACACGACTGGCTTGAATGCGATTGAGCCTGAAACCGTTGATTCGACCGAAGGTGGTGTGAAGACGGCTTTCATGGACAACCGGATCATCTTGAACTTTGCGGTTTTCCGCGCGGTTTATGAGAACTTCCAAGCCAATAATTTCGACACCTTGAATGGTGTGGTCATCACCCGTCTGACCAATGCTGGTAATGTGTCCACCACGGGTCTTGAGCTTGACTGGTTGATCCGCGCCGAAAGTGGCCTGACCATCAATGGCGGTTTGGCCGTCACCGATGCCCAGATCGAGGAGTTCCGCGATGCAAGCCTCGTCCTGTCTTCCGCCCGCCGGGGTGAGCGTCTGGCCCTGACGCCTCGCTTCAAGGCTTCTTTGGGAGCCAATTATGAGTGGGAGCCTGCGTCAATACCTGGCATTATCCACCTGAACGGTCAGGTTTCCTACAGCAGCGACCAATTCTCCGACATTGGCGAAAACCCATTGCTGGGCATTCCAGAGACCACCATTGTCGATGCGTCGATCGGGATCAGCGACAAGCAGGATCGCTATCGCTTGACCTTGAACATCAAAAACCTGACTGATGAAAAATACGCTTCCCTGGTCACCCCTGGTGGTCCAGGTGGTGCGCTGCGCTATCTGATCCCACGCGATGCAGACCGCTATATCGGTTTGACCCTGCGCGCGAAGTTCGGGGGCTAAACCCGTGACAGCGATTGCGGACGGGTTCTCGCGTCGCGGTCTCTTGGTAGCAGGGGCAGCTTCGGCTGCCCTTGCCGCCTGTGGCCAAGGCAGTGGGTCCACAGGCAAGGGCGTTAATCTCGCCTTTCAGAAAAATGGCGTCATGCTGGTGGCCCAAACACGCGGCTCACTCGCTGAACCCTTGAAGACAGCGGGTGTCACGCCGCTGAACTGGGTTGAGTTCCCTTCCGGCCCGCCCCTTTTGGAGGCCATGGCAGTCGGTTCCGTCGATCTGGGCCTCACCGGCGACACCCCGCCAATTTTTGCTCAGGTGGCCAATGCGCCCATCACTTATGTGGCCCAAGTCCGCCTTTCGGGCAAAGCTGGCGGCATCATCACCACGAAGAATTCATCCCTTCAGTCTTTGAAGGACCTTAAGGGCAAGAAGCTGTGCTTTACGCGCGGTTCTTCGGCCCATAATAGTGCCGTGATCGCCCTGGAAAGTGCTGGGCTCACGCTCGGTGATGTTGAAGCCGTAAATCTGGGACCAGCTGACGGCGCAGCGGCCTTCGCCCAGGGCGGGATCGATGCCTGGGTGATTTGGGACCCCTATTACAGCCTTGCGATCCGAGATCAGGGCGCGCGGGTTTTATCCGGCCTCGACCAATTGGGTGGAGGAGCCAGCTTCTTGTTGGCGAACGCAAAATTTGTCGAGGCGCGGCCAGACGACCTCAAAGCGCTTCTGTCGGCAATCGCCAAAGAAGGTGAATGGTGTGCAGCCAACACCGATACTGTTGCGGAAATTTCGGCCAAGGCATCGGGCCTTGAGCTTGAGCTTCTCAAAGATACGATGAAGCGGACGGACTTCAAGGTGGAGCCTTTGAGCGACGATGTGCTGACGGCACAACAAGCAACGGTTGACCGGTTTGCACAAATGGGGATCATACCGAGGAAAGTTATCATCGCTGATGCCGCCTGGCGCGGCTGGACAGGGTAGAAGATGGCAGCAACGGCCTTTGAAGGTCCTTTCAGTCGGGCACTTCCATGGTTGGTGCCTTTGGCACTGATCATTCTCTGGCAAGTTTCATCCAGCCTTGGCTGGCTGCCACCCAATATTCTACCAGCTCCCACCGCTGTGCTGCAGGCCGCATGGCTCAAACTGCAAGACGGTAGCTTGGCCGATAATCTGGGTGTCAGCTTTGCGCGTGCCATGAGTGGCCTGATTATCGGGGGCGCGATTGGCTTCAGTCTGGGTCTGCTGAATGGTCTGAGCAAGAACGCCGAAATGCTGCTTGACCCGACCTTGCAGATGATCCGCAATATTCCCCATTTGGCCCTGATCCCCCTGGTCATTATCTGGTTTGGTATTGGCGAAAGCGCGCGTCTGTTCTTGGTCGCTTTGGGTGTGTTTTTCCCAATCTATCTCAATACTTTGCACGGTGTCCGCAATGTCGATCCGCAATTGATCGAGATGGGCCGCATTTACGGCATGACGAACCGAACCCTGTTCTTGAAGGTGATTTTGCCAGGTGCTTTGCCCTCCATCTTTGTCGGCCTGCGCTTTGCTTTGGGCGTGATGTGGCTGACGTTGATCGTGGCCGAAACCATTGCGGCAAACTCTGGCATTGGTCATATGGCGATGGCGGCGCGCGAATTCATGCAGACAGACATCGTCGTTTTGTCGATTGTGATTTATGCGATTTTGGGCAAGCTTGCCGATAGTGCCACCCGCGCCTTGGAACGCAAATTCCTCGCGTGGAACCCAGCCTATGCGAAGGTCTAGCCGATGAGCAGCCAACCAACCGGCGGGTCACGCGTTAGTCTGAAAGATGTGAAAAAGGCATTTGGCAGCAATGTGGTGTTGCAGGGGATCGACCTTGAGATACCGGCGGGTCAGTTTGTCTCCATCGTCGGCAAGTCCGGGTGCGGGAAGTCTACCTTGTTGCGACTGATGATCGGCCTCGACCCTGTCACTGGCGGCGTCCTCGACGCCCCCGCGCTTCAGGCCCAGGCTGCGCGCATTGTATTTCAGGAGCCCCGGCTGTTGCCCTGGGCGAGCGTTAGGGACAATGTGGCTGTTGGTCTGGGCGAAGGACAATCGGGTCAGGCGGCAGATCAACAAGCCGCGGCGATCCTTGAGGAAGTGGGCTTGAAAGGGCGCGAGGGTCTTTGGCCATCGCAGCTATCTGGCGGGATGCGGCAACGTGTGGCTCTAGCCCGTGCCCTGGTTTCAAGACCAACCCTATTAGCCCTGGACGAGCCTTTGGGCGCGCTGGATGCCTTGACGCGGATTGATATGCAGGCGCTTCTTGAAGGGGTGTGGCGGGACCTTGGCTTTACCGCCTTGATGGTCACCCATGATGTGGGTGAGGCTGTTGCCCTTGGCGACCGCGTCATCCTGATTGATCACGGTCAGGTGGTTCTGGATCTGCCGGTGGATCTGCCGCGTCCGCGCAAGCGTGGCACGCCGGAATTTGCTGCCCTGGAAGGGCAAATCCTCGATAAGCTATTTGGCGATGACCCGCGCGCGCGGGATGCCCATTAGTCACGCGTCATTGAGCGGCTAAGGTCGTCTGGTTCGGGGCCCACTCCTGGAGTATCGGTTATTGAGAAGCTGTTTCTGGCGTCCGGGTTTTTCGTTTTGCCAGGAACACGGCAACATCAGGGCCCCTGGCAAGCCAGTGTGGTTGAGTACTATGCATCGGGCAGGAGTGGCCAAAGCTGTTGACGACGCTGCAGAGCGCGGTGTGATTCTTCAAGATCAAAGTTGCGCTCCCATTCCAAATTGGAGCAACGCCTTGGTGCGTCGGTTTTGTACCTTGGCGGCTTGCTAATCTGGTGGGGTGGATACACGAGATAGTTGGCGTATCAAGCCGTGAGGATAGTCTAGGGCCGTTCACCATTTTTTGGAATCGAAAAATGGTGTAAAACTGGCCCTTAATCATAAATTTAGATCGCAACCTCGTTTTCAAGAAAACGAGACGCGATCCAGGGCCGTTCACCATTTTTTGGAATCGAAAAATGGTGTAAAACTGGCCCTAAATCATAAATTTAGATCGCAACCTCGTTTTCAAGAAAACGAGACGCGATCCAGGGCGCTGTTTGCGCGTTATGGGATATCCGCGCCGTACCGATCGCGCGCACCATCGTGGCTCGCGGTCCCAGTCTGGCTGAATCAGTCTGGCTGAATCAGTCTGGCTGCATCAGCCTGGCTGCATCAGCCTGGCTGCATCAGTCTGGCTGCATCACAAGCCGGACGCACGCACCCAAACTGAACCGGCCAAACATTTTAGAAAAAGCACTTGCAAGCGATAAGGCGTCCAAACAGGCGCGCCAATACCAATCTGCATGGATCGGAACTCCTATTCCCAAGCTCCAAAACCGATGAATGGCGTCCGCCAACGTCGATTTTTTCTCTTTTTTTGAAGTTATCTTCCGTTCGATAAAATTGGATCGATTTCGAACACGAAAAATACGGGTATGGCGGCTAATGTGCCTTCAAGGTCTGAAAGACTTCAACGTCTGTAAGTCGGGCGTCTGTTGCCTAGAAGGAGATCAAGAATGATCAGCGTAAATACCAACCAAGGTGCCATGGTTGCGCTTCAAACATTGAACCGCACCAATAGCGAGTTGGACAAAACACAGAATGCGATTTCGACAGGGTTGAAGGTTGCCTCTGCAAAAGACAATGGTGCCATCTGGGCGATTGGCAATAAATTGCGCTCAGACGTGATTGCTTATGACCGGGTCCGTGAATCCAACGACCGTGCTTCTTCCGTACTCGACACGGCGATTGCTGCTGGTGAAAGCATTATGGAACTGCTGAACGAAATGAAGGGCAAGGCCTTGGCTGGCTCA
>CALRXH020000013.1:0-76406 GCA_943372135.1 Maricaulis salignorans
TGCAAAATATTGATCATGGGAAACTGGAACGCGACAGACAACTCTTTGGCCCATTGTTGGAGACTTTCGTCTTTGGTGAATTGCGCAAGGCTGCGAGCTTAACTGCCCGCCACACCTCGATCAGTCATTATCGGGACAAGGACCAGGTAGAAGTGGACTTTGTACTAGAGCGGTCTCCAGGGCATCTGATTGGGATTGAAGTCAAAGCAAGCGCAACAATCAGACCTGCAGACATCAAAGGTCTGACAAAACTACGCGATACAGCTCGAGACCAATTTAAGCTTGGCGTTGTGCTTCATGACGGTAATTCCGTCCAAGAGGTAAGCGAACGTATTTTCACAGCACCCGTCAGCATTTTATGGTCCTAGGCAAACATTTTTGCAGTCGCACCGTCCAAATTTTACTTCTGACAGCCCTAGTCTGGCCCGTCGTACCCCCAATTTCCCCTCTGAAGTGTATTATGGCGATGGGGCATGGCGGGGTATATTTGGCTAAGCTGGTGCGTGCTGGGACTCATCGAAACAAAACGATCCATCTGTGGATAACAGGTGGATAAGTCCTTTTTTTGGGCTTCCCGAATTTGGTGAACATGCTGGATTAGTGTGGTTTTTCTGAGTTCTCTTTGTCTTGCGAGATCGCAGTTCCGCGATACTTGTCGAGCCTGATAGAGGATTAGAGCCATGAATACCGACACACTTCTGACCGTTGAAGATGCCGCAGCCCATTTGAAGATTTCCAAGCACACCCTGAACCGCTGGCGTGTAACCGGTGAAGGCCCTCCCTTCATCAATATGGCCCACGCTTGGTGCGTTACCTCGTCACAACACTCGATGTGTGGGCGCAGGAGCGCATGTTCGCCAATACCAGCCAATATGGGCGGTAGGCTGTTGGCTTACCAAGCTTCGCCAAATGCCAGAGCGTTCAGGCGCCTCAAGGTAACCTTCTTGAAGGGGGCTCTGCCCACCTTGACCTGCCCATCACGCTCTGGCGCACTTCCAAGTGTCGGGACGCGGGGCGCGTCCCGTCATTACCTCTCGACCTTGCCTCCGGCAGGGCGAACACGGGGCCGGTGGGAAGGGCGAAGGAACCAGGAAATAGGCGTGTTTCTAGCTTCGCACGTCCAACTGCCGTCGATCACTTGAATGGGCGAACGTCGAGCTACTAGCGCAGGAATGAAACACACATATCGCATACCCATCTTGTTTTGACTTTAGGGTGAATGTGTATATTATACACACTTTAGAACAGGGCAGCATTGCCATAGCGACCAAAGACCAAGGACATTATCAAGCGGCTGAAAAGCGAAGGATATGTGCAGAAGGCCACGGAAGGGTCTCACAAGCACTTTGTCCAACCTGACTTTCCGGGCAAGATCACTGTGGTCGTGAGCAAGGCCGAACAGTCCATAGGGGTACTTCGGGAAATCTATCGGCAGGCCAAATGGAAGTGGCCACCTGAATAGCCAGGCCACCCCCTCTCAAACAAAGAAAAAAGATATTTATTAAGTGGAGAACACCTCATGACACAGAATATAACCAGCAGCAGACCTAAATGGTCTGTTGCTTTCGACCACGATCCCGAGGTCGGGATGTGGGGAGCTGTGGTTCTGGATCTTCCCGGATGCACATCGGGTGGAGACAGTTTGGAGGAAGCCAGAAGCAATGTCCGTGAAGCGATCGCCCTTTACATTGCTGATGTACAAGAAGAGACCGGAATAGTTCCAAGCCCCTTAGGGTTAGAGAATATTCTAAGGATAGCAGAAACCGACGCAGATATGCGGGAGAGACTAGAAGGAGCCATCGTTCTGGAATCTGATGCTGGTGAACTCAAATCCCGATCCGTTCGCGTTCAGATCACGATGAACGAGGGTTTGCTTGCCCGTGTCGACCAAGTTGCTGAGAGTGTCGGCATGAATAGAAGTGCATGGCTCGCAGAAGCTGCGCGTCGTCTTATAGCCTAGATAGTACCTTTTGGGCCTAATACTGTCGGGACCCGGGGAAGGTCTCGACAGCATTTTCCCATCGATTCATTTAGCAGGTCAATCACAGGGCCTAGGCGGAAGAATTTGACGCTTCAAGTCCATTGGCAAAGTCTGCGACCTTCTTTGAAGTCAAGACCGTCAAAAGAAGTCTGACTTGATCCTCGTAAATGGGATAAGGGGTTGGAATTGGGTTAAGTTTGCAAAGTTTCTTTCGATCTATCAGTAGGAGTCTGCCGAACTTAGTATTGTATCTAAAAAATATACCTAGGGTATAGAACTGATATCAAAAAGAAATTTCTGGTATGATCTCCATTGAGATTTATCGAAATATGTGCTATGAATATACCATGGGAATAGAATCAGGCAATAAATTAAAAAAACTACTTCATTCGTGGAAACCAAACACGGTTATGACCTATTCGTCGTTGCGTGCGATGGCTGTATCTCCGCAACATATGCAGAAATATGTCGCAAGTGGTTGGGTTCTACCAGTGGGCAGCGGCGCATTTGTGAAAGCGAACGAAACTGTTGGTTGGCAAGGCGCATTATACACACTCCAAAATCAACTAGGCCTCAAGATAACTCTCGGCGGTCTAAGTGCCTTAGAGGCCGAAGGATATCTGCAGTATCTTCGGATGGGTGAAGAGTCTGTCCAACTTTTTTCGGCGCATAATCAAAAACCACCCGCATGGTTCAAAAACAATCCATGGGGCGCAAAGATCAATTATACACAAACAGGCTTCTTACCAAACGACCTTGGAATACGAACAAGTGACATAAAAGGCTTCGATATAAAAGCGTCCTGTCCTGAAAGGGCAATCCTTGAATGCCTCTATCTGGCTCCTCAAAAATTAGATTTGACTGAAGCCTATGAAATACTTGAAGGCATGCAAACGATGCGCCCTGACATGATGCAACAGCTTTTAGAAGCGTGCCGTTCGATCAAGGTAAAGCGGCTCTTTTTGTTTATGGCTGGTGCGGCAAAACTACCTATAATTGAGCATCTAAATACAGAAAAGTTAGACCTGGGCTCTGGCGTCCGCGCTCTTGTCAGAGATGGCGCATATGACGCTGAATACAAGCTAATGCTGCCGAAAGGGCTGGCTGATACTATTTTGAAAATGGAAGCCGCCGCCCCAGTCAGCACTGACGTGCCCCCACGAATTCGGTCCACAATAAGTTAGAATTTTCCAATTATTGCACTGCTACCCATCGTTGGGTAGCAGAGCACCGGGTTAAAAGATGACGTGCAGGATCAATCGACACATTTTCCTGATCGAAGGCGCGATCGGTGCCGGCAAGACCAGCCTTGCCATGGGACTGGCCCAAGATTTGGAAACCAAGGGGATTGAAGCGCGCGCCTTTCTGGAATTTGATCCAGACCACCCCATTCGGACAGAGCAGGTCGACCTGTTGTCTGGTCGGGAGCTGGAGCCCAAAGCCTATGGCCTCGACCCCTGGAGGCGGCTGGCGGCCCAGTGTGTCGTCAACCGGGGTGTAGTCTTGCTCGACGCGACATTGATCCAAAACACCTTGCTGCCAGCCTATGCTGCAGGGGTGCCTGACAAGCAGATCATGCAACTCGCGACCGCGCGCCTGGCCGCACTGGCCAAGACGAGGCCGCTGGTCGTCTACCTTCATGTTGACGACATGACAGGCCACCTTCAACGCTTGCACAAATCCAGCACACCCGCGTGGTCGGCAGGAAATTTGGCTTGGGTTGACGGGACCGCTTGGGCGCAGGCCAAGGGCCAGAAAGGGATGGCAGCGCTGATTGGCTTTCACGAAGCCTGGCAGGCTTGGGTCGAGACATGGCTTTGCCAACAAGGCGATACCAGTCTGGTTCTTCCCGCCCATAGCGCGGACATCACCACCTTAAGCCAACTTGTTTTAAATCATGCAGCTAAACCCGGCTAAATGAAGCGGTTTGGCCAGTTCACCTGACGAGAAACATTGACGAAGCGGTCGCTCTCTTCCATGTCACAGACAGGTAATCCGGGGATGAGCATGGCAGGTCCACAAGCACACGATAAGCGTCCTTTGTCGCCACACCTGCAAGTCTGGCGTTGGCACGTGACGATGGCCACATCGATTTTTCACCGGGCATCGGGCGTGGCCCTCTATGTGGGCGCCATGGTGCTAACCGCATGGGTGACGGCCTTGGCCAGCGGCCCTCAGGCCTATGGCGCTTTGATGGCTATCGTCTTGAGCCCGCCAGGTCTCCTGGTGATGTTCGCGATCACCGCCGCTGCCTGCTATCATTTGGCCAATGGTATCCGCCATCTCGCCTGGGATGCTGGTAAAGGCTTTGACCCGAAAGTGTCGACGGCAACGGGTTGGGCAACCATTATTGCTGGTGCGGTCGGGGCCGTCCTGGTTTTTGCCCTCGCATTTCTGGCTTAGGAGGCAGACGATGACCCATTCCTTACGCACGCCCCTGTCTCGCGCCCGTGGCCTGGGTTCAGCCAAACACGGCGTCGGCCATTTTATCCAGCAACGTGCGACCGCAATCTTTCTGGCGGTCTTGTTACCATGGTTTGCGCTTTCGCTCCTGCTCGGTACTGACGCCAGCTATGCCAGTGTGATCGCCTGGATGCACCACCCATTCAATGCCGCAGGAACAGCCCTTCTGGTACTGACCGGCCTGTTCCATATGCGCCTCGGTATGCAGGTGGTGATCGAGGACTATGTCGCCGGAGCTATCGGGCGCACTGTATCTTTGCTCGCCAACACCGCCATCCCCGCTATCTTAGCAGTCATCGCGATCCTTTCGGTCGCCAAAGTATTCGTTGGAGCTTGAGCCCATGACGGCGGACTATCAGTGGAATGACCATACTTTCGATGTTGTCGTGGTGGGTGCGGGTGGCTCTGGACTGCGCGCCGCTTTGGGTTCGGCCCAGGCTGGTCTGAAGACGGCGTGTATCTCGAAAGTCTTCCCAACCCGGTCGCACACCGTGGCGGCACAAGGCGGTATCTCGGCAGCCTTGGGCAATATGGGCGAAGATGACTGGCGCTGGCACATGTTTGACACGGTCAAAGGGTCTGACTGGCTGGGTGACCAGGATTCTATTGAATATTTGACCCGCAACGCGCCCGCAGCCGTCTATGAGCTCGAGCATTGGGGTGTCCCCTTCTCGCGCACCGAAGACGGAAAAATCTACCAGCGCGCCTTTGGCGGCATGACCCGCAATTATGGCGAAGCGCCGGTGCAACGCACCTGCGCTGCGGCCGACCGGACCGGCCACGCCATCCTGCACACGCTTTATGGCAACTCGCTGAAATATGACGTCGAGTTTTTCATCGAATATGTCGCCCTTGATCTGATCATGGATGAAACCGGTGCCTGTATCGGCGTGACCGCCTGGGAATTGGCGACCGGCAAGCTGCACCGCTTCCGCGCCCAGCGCACGGTTCTGGCCACCGGCGGCTATGGGCGCGCTTATTTCAGCTGTACCAGCGCCCACACCTGCACCGGTGACGGCAATGCCATGGTCTTGCGGGCTGGCCTGCCCCTGCAGGATATGGAGTTTGTGCAATTTCACCCAACCGGCATTTATGGTGCAGGCTGCCTGATCACTGAAGGCGCACGCGGCGAAGGCGGCTATCTGACCAATTCAGAAGGCGAGCGCTTTATGGAGCGTTATGCACCCACCGTAAAAGACCTGGCCCCGCGCGACATGGTCTCGCGCGCCATGACCATGGAAATCCGCGAAGGCCGTGGCGTTGGCCCCGGCAAGGACCACATCCACCTCCATCTCGACCATTTGGACCCTGCCATTCTGGCCCAACGCCTGCCAGGCATCTCTGAAAGCGCCAAAGTGTTTGCCGGCGTTGACGTCACCAAAGAGCCGATCCCGGTGCTACCAACCGTTCATTACAATATGGGCGGTATCCCGACCAATTATCATGGCGAAGTGCTGACCAAGGTCGGCGGCGATCCCGACCAGGTTGTTCATGGCTTGATGGCTGTGGGTGAGGCCGCGTGCGTATCGGTGCACGGCGCCAATCGTCTGGGCTCCAACTCCTTGATCGACCTGGTGGTGTTTGGCCGCGCCGTGGGCTTACGTTGTGGTGAGACCGTTCAATCTGGTGCCCGCCAGCCCGAATTAACCGACGCCATGACCGACACCCATCTGGCCCGTCTCGACCGCTTCCGCCAAGCCAAGGGTGGAACACCCACGGCAGCACTTCGCTTGCAGATGCAAAAAGTCATGCAGGACCATTGCGCGGTTTACCGCGAAGGGGAAACCCTGGAGGAAGGCTGCAAGAAAATGGACAAGGTGTTTTCTGGTGCACCCGACATCGCCATCACCGACCGCTCGATGATCTGGAACTCCGACCTCGCCGAAGCGATGGAATTCGACAATCTGTTAAGCCAGGCCATGGTGACCATGTATGGCGCGGCAAACCGGACCGAGAGCCGGGGTGCCCATGCGCGCGAAGACTATTCAGACCGCGACGACGTCAATTGGATGAAGCACACGCTCACCTGGTATGATGAGGCAACCGGCTCGGTCAAAATCGACTATCGCCCCGTGCATATGAACACGATGAGCAACGATGTCGCCACCATCCCGCCGAAGCTGCGGGTGTATTGATCGACAATTGGCGACAATCGTTTTGGGTGGGCGCAACCACCACGATAAAGACCAGCCCCATGCTCGTGTGCTGATCCGTGGCAAGCGCGCGAGCGGGGGTGATCTGGTGATCCCACGCAAGGTTATCAGCCATGGCACTCACGGCCAAATCAGCTCTGGCCGGGCTGAGGGCTTTGTCGAAGGCCACGTCACCACTAGATCGCGTCTCGTTTTCTTGAAAACGAGGTTGCGATCTAAATTTATGATTTAGGGCCAGTTTTACACCATTTTTCGATTCCGAAAAATGGTGAACGGCCCTAGCCTGGGCAAGCAGGCCATCATCAATCGCAGCGCAGGATATGGGTCAATGGCAGGACCGGCTGGTCAGGAGCTGCAGCTTGGGCCAAGCGATTGGGCGGGCGATGGGGCGAAACTGCAACCCTTTGGCTGGCAACTCAGTTTGATGCCTTGATGTGCGTATCAGAAAGACAGGAGCACCTTAATCAACCTGTGCCTTTTCATCCCGATCGGGATGAAATCGCCCATTCACCGGGTTGATCCACAATAAATTCCCGATCAGGAAGTTTTTACTTGTAGCATGGGGTAGATCTGTATATCTTCCTGATCGGGAAGCTAGAGTGACCAATACCATGACCCCGATCACTTTCGGAAAAGCGGTACGCACCGCGCGCAAAGCACAAGGCCTGCGCCAGGACCAACTAGCTGGCGCAGCGGGCGTCGGCGTGCGCTTTGTTATCGAATTGGAGGCTGGCAAGGCCAGTGTTCACTTGGGCAAGGCGCTGGCAGTGGCGGCAGCGCTCGGGCTTCAGATGGATCTCACGGGACCAGCGTCATGAGCCGCCTGTCTGTCTGGTGGGAGGGCCAGATCATGGGTACCCTGTTTCGCGACGCCGATGGCGATTTAGGATTTGTCTATTCATCAGATTGGCTGGCGCAGCCTGCTGCCAGAGCAATTTCGACCGCCCTGCCCTTGCGCATCGAGCCTTATGGCCGTCGCCAGACACGCAGCTTCTTTGCCGGCCTACTGCCCGAAGAAGGCCAAAGGGATGCCGCAGCCAGTGCACTTGGCTTGTCCCGCAACAATGACTTTGCTCTGCTGGACGCCTTGGGCGGTGATGTCGCAGGCGCTTTGGCGATTTGACCAGAGGGGCAGATAGCGCCGGTCTATCAGCCTGCTTTATTCGCCAAGCGATGGAACGGTGCTGGCCCCCCTCTATGACCTTCTATGCACAATGGCCTGGCCTCACGTCGCAACCCGAATGGCGATGAAGATCGGTAGAGCCGGAGCCTTGGAAGACTTATCACCCCAAGCATGGGAGACGTTTTCTGAGGATGCCGGATTGGGCATGCCTTTTGTGCGCAAGCGGGTCCTAGAGCTTTGCCAGTTGGTAACTGGCGCGCTCCAGGACGTCGAAAAGGACCTGGAGGATCGCGATCTTTCGAGTGGCGCATTGAGATCACTTGGCGCGATCATTGCCAAGCGCGCCGCGGGGGTGGCCAGTGTTTCAGCCCCAAAGACGGCATAGCACATGCCCCAGCTTCCTGCAGACCAGCCCTTGTGCGATTTTGCACTGATCCATGAAACTTCAGCTCGACGCATCCATGGCGCAGCTGCGCCTCACTGGGAAACACATCCTAACCGATCGAACAGGCAACAGAAATCTTTGGACAAGTCGGGCCCCTACCCCCGCTCCCATCACGCGGTCGTGGTAACGCGTAAGCCGACCGCGCCGCCCAGAACGAAAGCAATGAAAAGATACTGTAGTGCGCTGAGCTTTTCGCCAAAAACAAAAACCCCAATGGCGGCAGCGGCGACGATCCCTACCCCAGCCCAGATAGCGTAAACAACTCCAACGGGGAGAAGTTTCATCGCTGGGGCAAGAACCCAGAAACAAGCCGAATAACAGAAAATCGATAAAGCGCCCCAATGCCACTTTTCAAAGCCATTGGACAACTTGAGCAGGATTGTTCCTGTCACCTCTAGCGCAATGGCACATACCAAGAATATCCAAGCGTTCATCGTTAGGTTCTCCGCATTGTTTGAGTGGAATGGATTATGTCTTCTAGAAAAGAGACGTGCTCCCGAAACGCCTGCCTTCCCGATATCGTCAGCGAAACCCAGGTACGATTTCTGCGACCAATAACTTCCTTTGAGATTGAAATGAGGCCTGCCTTCTCAAGGGTTTGAAGATGCGCCCCGAGATTTCCGTCAGTTGCGCCGCTGATTGCCTTCAGAGTGGCAAAATCCAATGGTTCAGGATCGTTATCAAGCGCGGCCATAATCCGCAGGCGGTGTGGTTGGTGTATGGTTTCATGACACTTCATCATGGTTGCCGCAACCAAACGCCACCAAGAATTAATGCACCGCCACCACCAAGCGCCATAGCTAGAAAAAGAAATTGGGGTACGAACCACCACCCTAGACACGCCGATACCAGAACTAAAGTGGCGAGCAGGAGAAAGCGCTTCCCCAACCAAATTCCAAGAATTGCGTAAGCCGCCGATAAAGCCAAGCCGAAGATCATAGCCGCTGTTGTCGGGTCCGCGCGCGTGACCATCAAGATAAGGATGGAGGTGCCCACGACAACGCTCAAGGTGGTCAAAGCACGGAGGTCGTGAGGCTTTGGCTGTCTTGTAAAGGTCCAAGCTAATGCACCCAGCCAGCCCGCAGCCCAAACAAGGGGCGCGATGGATGGGAAGGTCGCCTGGGCACCAAAACCAGCGAGCCAAACAATTCCCCATGCGGAGACAATCGACCCCATGCCACGATAACTCCGAAGCTCGGCAGTCTTTTGACGGGCCTTCGCAACGTCGTTCAATCCTTGGAAAGCTTGTTCTTCATCCATGATTAACTCTGTATCACAGAGTTAACTCTGCGCAACAGAGTATTGGATTTGATGTGTGCCCTTTTGCAGTGGCCAGTGCAGAAGGCTACCCCCCTCTACCCCCGCTCATCCTTCGGCGAGCCCATCACAATATAGCTGGTGATGGTGGCAACTTGGGGTAGGGCCCCCAAGACTTCGGTGTGGAAGTGCTTATAGGCAGGCAGGTCTGTCGTCTCGACCCGCAATAAATACTCCACCGTGCCGGTAATGTTATGGCATTCACGAACCTGGCGGGCGCGTTTTATGGCAGCCTCAAAGTCTGCCTGTTCTTGTTTGGTATGACGAGACAGACCCACTGTGACATAGGCCAGAAAACCGATGCCGAGGGCGCCAGCATTGATCTGTGCCCGGTAGCCCTGAATGATGTCCCGGCGCTCTAATTCCTGCACCCGCCGGAGACAGGCCGAGGGCGACAGCCCTATTTTGCCCGCGAGGTCCACATTGCTGATGCGCCCGTCGCGAGCAAGCACACGCACTATTCTTCGGTCTGTTTCATCTAAAGTAGTCATAAGATGTGTAGAAATACTCCTATTTACTGAAATAACAATATTATGCGGATAAATCCCGCATAATATTGCGTCATGCTGACACAAGATCTTTTTCTCGGCCTTTGCGGCTTTGCGCTGGTCTCCTCGATCACACCAGGGCCCAATAATCTGATGTTGATGGCGTCGGGTACCAATTTCGGTTTTGCCCGCACCGTGCCCCACATGCTGGGTGTATCGATCGGCTTTGTCGTCATGACACTATTGATCGGCCTGGGCTTGGCGCAAGTCTTTGTGCGCTTGCCCGTCGCCTATCTTGTCCTCAAAGTCGGGTCGGTAGCCTATATGACCTATCTGGCTTGGAAAATCGCGACAGCCTCTGCGCCCAAGGCCAATGCGGGAGAAACAAATGCCAAGCCATTCAGCTTCCTGCAAGCGTGTCTCTTCCAATGGGTGAACCCCAAAGCCTGGACCATGGCTCTCATGTCCGTCACCGCCTATGTGCCGGCAGATCGTCCCATCATGGGTCTCTTGGTTGTGGCCCTTGTGTTTGGGGCCATTAATTTTCCAACTGTTGGCCTGTGGGCTTTTCTGGGCGTGCAAATGCGCCAATTCCTGGACGACCCAGTCAAGCTACGCACCTTTAACATCATCGCGGCCTTGACCTTGATGGCCTCGCTCTATCCCGTCTTGACCCATGATCTTCTGGCCCCTGATTTTCTGGTCCATCCCGCTTTTACGACGCCCTAGATCGCGTCTGTTTTTCTTGAAAACGAGACGCGATCTAGATTTATGATTTAGGGCCAGTTTTACACCATTTTTCGATTCCGAAAAATGGTGAACGGCCCTAAGGATTAGGCTGCAGGCAATTCCAGAACAAAGCGCGCGCCGCTGCGATCCTCGCGATTTTCTGCCCAGATTGCCCCGCCATGGCTTTCGGCAATCTGGCGGGCAATTGCGAGCCCAAGACCGGAATGCTTGCCAAAGGCGGCCTGGCCTTCTTCCCCGGCACTGGTTGGGCGATGGGTATAGAAGCGGTTGAAAACACTCTGCAGGGAGTCGTCTGGAATCCCAGGGCCTTCATCTTCGACCACAATGCGGATCATTTTGGCCTCGCGTGCCCCAAACAGGCTAACCTTGCCGTCGGTCGGCGAGAAAGACAGCGCATTATCGAGAAGATTGGTGAGGATGCGGGAAATGGCTTCCTCGCGTCCGCTCACCGCCAATCGGTCGGTCTCGTCGAGGTGGCGCACGACTATCTCCACTTCGCGCGCATGGCCAATCGAACCATAAGCTCGGGCAAGGTCATCAATCATATCGGCCATAAAGAACTTCTGCTGGCTGGCGCGGGCAAGCTCGGCATCGAGGCGCGACGCATTGGCAATGTCGGTCACCAAACGGTCGACCCGGCGTGCATCATTCAAGATGATGGATTCAAGCTTGGCCTTACGATCAGCTGTCGTTGCCCGGGGCAGAAGTTCGGCCGCATTGCGGATCGCGGCCAGGGGGTTTTTGATTTCATGGGCAACGTCGGCTGCAAAGCTTTCATTGGCATCAATCCGGTCTTGCAGCGTAGCGGTCATCGCCGCGAGTGCATCGGCCAGGTCCCCGATCTCGTCTGGCCGCTTTCGAAGCGCATCGGCATCCAATTCCTGCGCCCGTCCGCGGCGAACATTGTCGGCAGCAGCAGCTAACCGGCGCAGCGGCACCGCGATGGACCAGGCCAGCATGCTGGCCGATATGGCTGTCACCAGAATGGCCGAAAAAATAAATGGATAAAGCGCGCGCCGCTCTGCCTCGACGATCTCGCTGACGTCACCGCTTTCCAGCGTCAATACGCCAACGACCGCGCGGATGCGCTGGATCGGAACCGTGACAGAAACAACCCGGCGACCCTCTTCATCAAAGCGTTCGCTTTGGGCAACATTACCTTGCAGGCCCGTGGAGACTTCCCGTATCAGGGCCTCCTTAGGGTCATCACTGGCCCCTTGAATAAAGACGCGAACATTAGAGACAGCCCTGCCGGCTACTTCCCCGATATCGGGTGCGGCAGGTCCGAGCGGTGGCAATTCGCGCACATTGACGATATCGTCGAGGATGGTGCTGTCGGCAATCGGGCGCAAGTCGCGATTGAATAGACGCAGGCGGGCCCCGGGTTCGCGTGACAGGCGGCGCAGGATCGCGCGTGCGCGATCCTCATCGAGAACCGGTACCGCGTCGGCCGGGATGGCGGCTTCTGCCAAGACACTGGCAATGGTAGAGCCCTGCGCCCGCAAGGCATCCATACGCGCTTTTGTCAGGCCCGATCGCAACTCGTTGAACAAAAGCGAGCCCAGCACCAAAATGACGATGCCGGCAAAATTGGCGATAAAAATAATGCCGGCAATGCCGCCACGGCGTCTCTGCCTCCGGGTTTTTCCGAAAGGTGGCTGCGGCTTATCTTTAGGATTCCTTGTAGCGATAGCCGACCCCATAAAGCGTCTCGATGGCATCAAACTCGCCATCAACTTCACGGAATTTCTTGCGCACACGCTTTACGTGGCTGTCAATGGTTCGGTCATCGACATAGACGCTATCGTCATAAGCCGCATCCATCAGCTGGTCCCGGCTTTTCACAAAGCCTGGCCGTTGGGCGAGCGCTTGCAATAATAAAAATTCGGTCACCGTCAGGCGAACCGGCTTGCCCTTCCAAAGAGACGCATGGCGATTGGGGTCCATGGTCAAGGAGCCACGCGTGACGACCTTCTTGTCACCCTCGCTTACGCTCAGCTCATCTTCGGCCGCGTCGATCGGGCGGGAGCGGCGCAAAACCGCCTTGACCCGCTCTGACAACAGACGGGTCGAGAAGGGCTTACGGATGAAATCATCGGCCCCGACCGAAAACCCAATGACCTCGTCAATCTCGTCATCTTTCGAGGTCAGGAAAATCACTGGCACATCGGAGCTCTCCCGCACGCGGCGCAATAATTCCACCCCGTCCATGCGCGGCATCTTGATATCGAGGATCGCAATATCGGGCGGGTCTGAAATCAAGGCCGGCAGCGCTGTCGCGCCGTCGGGATAGGTGCGCACGTCATAACCTTCGCTCTGGAACAGGATTTCCAGGGAAGCGCGGATGTTTTCGTCGTCATCGACCAGAGCAATTGTCGTCATAAGCCCACTTATAAGGCGGTTTGTGGCCGCTTGTTACCCCTCGCAAGGCAAGATTATGGCGAATAAAGTGTTTATGAGACGATAAGCTGCACAAATGACAGGCTAGCCCGCCCTGGCGCACGCTTCCATCTCGTCCATCTCTTCGAGATAGGCCATGGCCAAATCGGTCAGCTCAAACTGGGGCTCGGTCCAGAAATCCTCAACCCCGCTTCGAATGGCAGCATCGAGAACGGCATGAATTTCACTCTCGCCATCATTCCAAAGGATGGAGACATCGGCCAGGCGCGCGGCTTCCCGCCCGAGCCTTTGGGTAATCACCTCATCATCCATCCGCTTGGCGCTGACCCGCAAGAGCGTCAGACCACCGCCAATATCCTCGCAAATATCTGCATAGGACAGGATGGTGTTGAGCAAAGCGCCCGAGGGCGGGGCGACAGGCAGGACCACCGGGGCGGTCTTTGGCTTGGCGGCGCGGCGACGAGACTTAGGGTAGGGAAGGATGGTCATGTTCAGGCCTCATTATGTATGTCGGGTGTGTGGGGTGTGGGGTGTGGGGTGTATGGGGTGTGCGGATTGGTTATGCACCCTAGCTACGACAATTTCGGGCGTAGATTTTGACCATAATGAGTCGGCAATGAGTCCACTCCCCGTCGGGGCAAGAAACGGGGCGGACGAGGTGCCGTTTACCATTGTTAGGCGCGGCCGAGTCCTATAAGCGATCCCTCATTCAGCCGAGGAAAGCTTCAGCTCCCATGACCAGCCATACAGACCTTGCAAACGCCATCCGCTTTCTGTCGATGGATGCCGTTCAGGCCGCCAATTCCGGTCACCCCGGCATGCCTATGGGCATGGCAGATGTGGCCACGGTCCTGTTCACCAAGTTTCTGAAATTCGACGCCAAGGCTCCTCTGTGGCACGACCGGGACCGCTTTGTCCTCTCGGCCGGCCATGGCTCGATGCTGATTTATTCGCTCCTGCATCTGACAGGCTATGAAGCCATGACGATGGACCAGTTGAAAAACTTCCGCCAGATCGGTGCCTTGACAGCCGGCCATCCCGAATATGGCCATGTGCCAGGAGTGGAAACAACCACAGGCCCCCTGGGCCAGGGCCTATCCACCGCCGTCGGCATGGCGATGGCTGAGGCCCATTTGCGGACAACTTTGGGTGCAGATGTTTGCGACCACCACACCTGGGTGATCGCGTCCGACGGTGATTTGATGGAAGGGATCAGCCATGAGGCGATTTCGCTTGCAGGCCACCTGCGGCTAAACCGGCTGATCGTCTTGTGGGACGATAATGAAATCTCCATCGACGGGGCTTTGTCGGTTGCAGAAACCGGTGACCAGCTCCAGCGCTTTGATGCCGCAGGCTGGCAAACAAGCCGGGTTGACGGCCATGATCGGGTTGCGCTGGAAGCAGCCATGACGGCGGCTCTATCCTCTGACCGGCCGGTTCTGATCGCCTGCCGCACTCAAATTGGCTTTGGCGCTCCCAATCTGGCCGGGACCGCCAAAACCCATGGCTCGCCGCTCGGCGCGGCAGAGATTGAAGCGACACGCAAAGCCCTCAATTGGCCCCACCCTCCCTTTGTGGTGCCAGAAGACATCCTGGCAATCTGGCGTGGCGCTGGCAGTCGGGGAGCCAAAGCCCACGGCGACTGGCAAGCAAGACTGGCCAAGCGCGCAGATCACGCTTCCGTCGACGACCTCCTGAACTCACGGATCGACCCGGTAAAACTGCGCGGCCTCATTGAAGCCCATTCAAGCGCCATGGCTGAAAAAGCCCCAGCGCTTGCAACCCGCGAAAGCTCTGGTGCAGCTTTGGAAGTCCTGGTCCCGGCCTTTGATCTGCTCATGGGTGGTTCGGCTGATTTGACCGGTTCGGTGAACACCAAAGTCGCTGGCATGAAGGGCTTTGGGGCAAATGCCTATCAGGAACGCTATGTCCATTATGGCGTGCGCGAACATGGGATGGCAGCAGCCATGAATGGCATGGCCCTGCATGGTGGCGTGGTGCCCTATTCGGGCACTTTCCTCGTATTTGCCGATTATCTGCGTCCGGCCCTGCGCCTTGGTGCCCTGATGGAAGTTCGCACCGTGCATGTCCTCACCCATGACAGCATTGGCCTGGGTGAAGATGGGCCAACCCACCAACCGGTTGAAACGCTCGCTTCGCTGCGGGCCATTCCCAATCTCAACGTCTTTCGTCCCTGCGATCCCGTCGAAGTCGCCGAATGCTGGGAAATGGCTCTTCTGGCCACAAAGACACCTTCGGTTCTCTCCCTCACCCGCCAGAAGCTTGCATTCCAGCGCAAGGACGGGTCGCCAACCAATCGCAGTGCGCAGGGTGCCTATGTCTTGTCGCCAACGAGCCTGCCAGAAAAAGCGGTGTTGATCGCCACGGGTTCAGAGGTTGAAATTGCCATGCAGGCTCAGGCCAAATTGGCCGAAGCCGGTATCGGTGTGCGTGTGGTCTCAGCCCCCTGCCTCGAATTGTTTGAGGCCCAAACCAGCGCCTATCAGCAAGAAGTTTTGGGTGGCGATTTGCCCAAGATCGCGATTGAAGCAGCCGTTCGTTACGGTTGGGATCGCTGGATTGGCCCGACGGGCACTTTTATTGGCATGAAAGGCTTTGGCGCGTCGGGGCCCTATCAGGCCCTTTACGCCCATTTCGGCATTACCAGCGACGCGGTCTGTGCAGCCGTTGAGGCACTTGGCTGATCTTGGCCGCACCGCACGTCTCGATCCTGATTGTTGCGTTTAAAAGCCAGACGCATTTGCCGCGCCTGTTTGACTGTCTCGACGCGCAGACGTTTCGCGATTTCGAGACCATTTTGATCGACAATGCCTCCCAAGACGGGATGGGGCCCGATGCGGCAACCCGGGCGCGGGCGACCCGATTTGTTGCCAATGCGCACAATACAGGCTTTGCGGCAGCCAATAATCAAGCAGCCAAGCTCGCACAGGGTGAGTGGATCATCTGCCTTAATCCGGACGCCTTTCCAGAGCCGGACTGGTTGGAAGCCCTGATGGCGGGAACCCGGCGCTACCTGGGCGCAACCGCCTTTGGCTCTACCCAGATACTGGACGAGGACCCGAGTCTGCTGGACGGGGCGGGTGATGTCTATCATGCCTTTGGCATTCCCTTCCGGGGCGGCTATCGCAAGCCTTGCCCAATTGATCTAGCCGATGGCCAGACCTTCAGCCCGTGCGCGGCCGCTTCGATGTGGCGTGCGGACATATTTGCCCGATTGGGCGGGTTTGAAGAAAGTTACTTCTGCTATTGTGAAGATGTCGACCTTGGGTTTCGCCACCGGCTGGCAGGCGGGCAGGTCATTCAACTGGCCGATGCACGGGTGCGCCATTTGGGTTCTGCATCGAGTGGACGCTTGTCGGACTTTGCCGTCTATCACGGCACACGCAACAGGCTTTGGACCTTTATCCGCACTATGCCGGGCGCGCTTTTCTGGTTGCTGCTTCTCCCCCATCTCGGCGCAACACTTTTACTCTGGGCGCACACGGCATGGCGCGGCGCAGGCCCTGCCTATGGGCGTGGCCTCGCAGACGGCCTGAAGGGTTGGGGCACCGCCTGGCAGGCCCGAAAGGCCATTCAAGCGAATCGTAAAGTCAGCCTGTTCGACCTCGCCCGCCAATTCGCCTGGTCACCTTTAAAACTCGCGCAACGCGCCATTGTGCTGCGCCAGATCCCTTGACCGTGACAGACTTCGCGAGATGCCGCGGTTGGTCGACTTCCGTGCCTTTGGCGACGGCAGCGTGAAAACCAGAAGGCGGATCACAGGCGAATAGACAATCGGGGTCACAAATGGATCAGCCTTCCGATTGGGTTGCAGCAGTCACCCAAGGACCACCTGGCTGCCAAGTCATTCCTGCCATGTCGGTTGCGGCTTTGGTCTTCATGAGTGGCGCGACGAAGTCCGCAATGAACGCGATCAAAATAGGGAATGGTTCTGGCGCAATGGCGATCGTGGTTCGGTTCAAAAATGCGCGCCACTGGGACTGCTTTCCCGTGTCGTTTGAAAAGGTCTTGGTCAGCGCGACGGGCAGACCCTGCGGGAATGATGTGCTGCGGCGCTCGAAGGTCGCTGCAACGGCGGCTGCTAGCGTCGAACCATTAAAGTCGAATGTCTTTGCGATCACCCAGAGATCGAAGAAGTCTTTCATACGGCTGTTGCGCATATCGAGCGACACAAGCGCTTCGAGCTTTTCCGCGACAACAGTCTCTGGCGGATAGGCGCGCAGAAACGGCGATGGAAAGCCAAGAAGCGACGGGTAATTGACGTCTGATGCGCCAGGCATCACTGCATCTCCAAACCCGATATCGATCTGGATCGCCAGGCGTGCGCCAGCCAGCGTTGCCCTCAGCGTAACACGAACGCCGCCATCGTCTTCATCCTCGCGCACACTCTGCGCGCATACACTGGCCGCGTCATAAAACATGCCGTCATCATCGACGGCGGCGGCGCAAATCGTCGAGAATATCGCCGCCATACGGTCAGGCGCGGGATCGCCTTGACCGAGCAGATCAAGGTCGCCGGTGCTGCGATAAGGAACAGCCGCCCAAAGTGAAAACAGCATGGCTCCCTTGAGTACGAATTGATCACGGTAGCCGCTCAGGGCAAGCCGATAAAGAAGACGTTCGATGGCGTAACGCAGAAAGACACGCTCGACCGCATCGCCTTGTTGTTTGGCGAGGGCGGTCAATCGCGCACGAACGGAAGCAGCAAGATTGGTGGTCATGGTTCCAGCGCCCCCTGGCCCAGCGCTTCGAGATAGGGTCGCATGTAGGTCAGTGCACGGCGGCGTTCAGCGATTCGCCAGACTTCATTGAAGTCTACTTTCCTCTGCCGCCGGGCATCGCGTAGGGCTTCTATCGCCACGTCGAGCCCGACTTCGTCCCGTCGTTTGAAACAGTCCACAATGGTGCGCGCTATATTGGTGATTTTGACCGGCACGCCGTCGATGACGTGGTCGTCGATCCCGAGCGTCAGCCCGTCGCCGTCCACGCGGAACACCCTGAGTTTGACGGGTGTCCGCGCCGGAACACGCGCCCTTCGGCCGATATAGACCCATACTTCATGGGGCACCTGGGTCGTCAGGCCATGGAAGCGAAGCGCGGATAGGAGCGCGACCACGGCGTGGGGTGTCCGGCGTGCGACCTCAGCAATCGATGCTTCCGCCGCCATTGCACCGCCGACGCGGCGATAGAGTCCGCGATCGGGTTGTTCGATCTCACCGCTCTGCACGAGACGGCGCAGCGTTTGCCGTGCGATGCCGGCGTCGACGAAATTGCGTGCCCGTAGGAGCGGTGTCCTATCGAGGAGAACAAGGGCACGCTCCGCTTGGGTGAGCGCATCCCCTTTCCTGCTAGATGAGTGGAGTGTGCGAATTGTTTGTGACATAGTGTCAGAATTATTAGCACGAACGCCGACGATTCGTCACCAATAAAAGTGACAATGCGTCAGCCATATTGCCACCCCGGCTTCCCAAAAGCATACCTGCTCTATATCTGTTCTCCCGTCAGGGCGGTTGATGGGTAAGTATCCGGGCGATGAGACAACCGGCTTTCGGTCACCGGCACAGCACGACATCGAGGGCGTAGTCCCGCCGCGCCGCCGCGCGCCGGGCGTGCGCGGTCACGCGCAGAGACGACTGGCGCACGCTTACTCCTTGGGCCTCGGCTGTGCGGTTCAGGTGCTCGATGGCGCGCACACTTAAACTGCTCGGCGTTGTTCGCGGGGTTTCCAGGCGACCTGCAATCGATCCGGGGGATCGATTGAGCCCGCGAACGCCCGCGGTGCCTGTCGCCTTCACCCTGCTCTTGGGCGCGCGGTGTTATTGAGGCAGCGCGACAAGACGTGACGAGGTGGCTCGACTGATAGCGTATGTGCCGAAGTGAACGCGCCGAGTTCACTTGGCCCAGTTCGCAAGACGCAGGCCCCCGACCCGGCTGAACTCGCCTTCATTGTTCGTCACAAGACAAAGACCCCTTGACCGGGCGTGACCAGCGATCATGACGTCGAACGGCCCTATCGGGGTCCCTGACGAGGCGAGCCCGGCCCGGATCTGGCCGGCGTGCTCAGCCCCGCCGAGGTCGAAGTCAAGCAGTTCAAGACGTCCAAGCAGGCCCTCCACGACGTCAAGATTGCGGCGGACGGACTGCGACTTGTGCGCGCCATAGAGAAGCTCCATCGCCGTCACGCTGGAAATACAGATCTCACCCGCATGCGCCTCAAACCGACGGCGAACCGCTTCGGGACGGTTCCTGATCGTGTAGATCAGGATATTCGTGTCCAGCATGTAGCGAAGCATCAGAGCGCTGCGCGCTCCTGGGTGCCGGGCTGCTCGCGCGCATCCAGGAAATCGTCGCTGACTGCGTCCCCTTCAAACCATGACGCCCAGCCATGGTCTGAGGGGGTGATCACCCAGCTACGTCCGACACGCTCTACGTCGACATTTGTCACGCCAGCGGGAAGGCGCACCGATTTTGGCAAGCGCACCGCCTGCGTCTTGTTCGTCATAAAGACCGATCCACGTTCCATGTTTCACCTCCCAGCTGCAACCTGGCGCAGTATTTGGTAGATACACATAGTGTATACGTTGACGCGCGTCAAACTTCCGGCGCGGTGGGCGCGGGGCCCGCTCCCTCTGCAGGGCCTGATCCAACGCTCCCAATCTGACAATCAGGGCGGCGCGCACGGGTTCGCGGGACATGGCAGACCGCGCTTCGTGAAGGTGCCAGACTGGCAGAGCCTCACACCTCGCATCAGCCAATAAAAGTGCGCGGCAGCTTTGCGTGCCGCTACGCGAACAAGAAAGTGATCGCAGAAAAAGTGGCAAAGGGTTTTCGTAAATGCCAGCGCGATAACTTCAAGTCTTTTGCTTGATCTCCACCGGACACAACCGCCTCAAAGAATTCGGTTCGACCCGAAAGACATTCCCCCAATATGCCCCTGCCCCACTGGTACCACGGGTGGGGCTCTGGGAGTAGCTGTAATGGTCGGACATCATCGGTTTTCGGGGGAAGGGGCCGCCCCTGCCAACAGGCGGCGGTGACTACCGCGGCCGGGCTGGAACGTATCCGCGCCCGCCGGAAATCTTGGTCCTCTGATTTATCGCCGGGCTATTTGGCTCCATAAGCCAGAGAGGATGGTTGAAAGAGGCGAGAAGAGCGGACCCACCATCAAAATAGCTGCAACCTCGACCAGCCAGTCGAGCACGTCCGGTGAGCGGTTGAGACCGGGCAATCCCTGTAAAACTTCTATCAATGCGCCAAAGCCCATCAATCCCAGACCTAAGGCGAGGTGAAAACGCGCACGAAAGGCAAGCTGGCCCAACATCATCAACACAGCGAAAGCGGCAAAATGGTCAATTTTGTCAGAAGAAGACACCTGGACGGCGATTTCTTGAGGCAAGAGCGCAAGGGTCAGCACAAGGATGAGAGCGGAGATAAAGCCAAGGATTTTGACCAGGGTCAGGATTGTCTTTGGATTATGATCTTGGAACATGAAATCTCCGGAAATTTTCAACCATTGTCCACGCTTAGGCATCATCATTATCTTGATCTGTCTAAATTATTTCCTCGCCCTTGAACAAGGCCCTGGCCGCTCGCATCAAAAAAACCCGTCCAGTTAAAGGAACCCGCGCTCTATTCCTCACCGGATCGAGTGGATAGGCTGTTGCTCCCTTTCACCCATTTTTCGCAACCCTTGGATCACTTTTCGCCCAATTGGGCCAAATCAATGCGCTCTAGCACAGTGAAAAAATTCTCATTGCACCGACCCCTTGATTCCAATTGATCGGAACACGCTTGTCCTAGATCGCGTCTCGTTTTCTTGAAAACGAGGTTGCGATCTAAATTTATGATTTAGGGCCAGTTTTACACCATTTTTCGATTCCGAAAAATGGTGAACGGCCCTGGGCTACTGGTTCGTGGCTACATTATCACGCGGGACATGGTCACCCTGAGGCCGGTTACCCAGTTGAGGTCGAGCCACGTGGTGCGTCATGGAGAAAAGACCATTTCGATTTGGCCCGATTTAGCCAGATTTAGTCAAATCGGTTCTCCAAAATTAGAAATCCAAGCCTGCCTTCAGTTTGGCTTCAGCCTTTTTTAAACTGGCTTACACGCTAGGCTGGCCTGGAATCAGTGTCTGGTAAAAATTCAATATTTCAATATTCTTCGATTTTAAAAATGCTTCTGTGTCCTTATCAAAGTCACTTTCGGGCACCAATAGAACCAGACGGGAAATATGAACGCCGTGGACACCCAATCGGCGCACGACTGCCTGCAAGTCCGCTGATTTGCCAAGAACCACGACGGAGTTGATCGATGTGCCCGCAGCGATAGCCTCATCTGTTACTATTCCGGCGATCGCGAGGTGGTGGGCATTATGGGCCTGAACCGCTCCGGCATAGACGTCGGCTAAAGCCGTATGTCCCAGGAGGAGGACATCTGTTCGGGTCCCGGCTTTCTTGCCAGAAAGGGCTAAACCCCGACTTGCAACCAGCAAGATAAAGAGGCGAAAACCGCTCAAGCCAAAAAGCAAAAGGGCGCCGTGATAAAGCGGAAGGCTGCGTGGCACCGCTTCGAGCCGGTCAATCAGGAACCCACCAAGAATGCCAGCTACAGGCCCAATCAATGCCAACGCACAAATAGAACCGAGGTCGCGCCAGCTAGCAAATGCCAACGCCCTTCTATCAAGACCACTCACGCGCCAAAACACCAACCCCGCGATGGAGCTGGAGATAAAATAGGCCTGGACAGCACCACTTGTCACAAGCGCAGGAAGGGAGCCCATGCGCAAATAATAGGCGACCAAAAAGGTCGATAGGATGAGTGCGACATCAATGATTTTGTGGGTCAACGCAGAGACGGCAAAAGCCTTCATTGCCGATCCGAAACCAGTACTCAAACCCTTAGGCCTTCCATCCAGATTGCTGAGGGAACTCACCTCATCCTGCACGATCCGACCCTCCCGTTTGGACCGGATTTGTGAGGCTGGCTTCGGGCTTAAGTGCCGCCCTTGCCAGCTCGGGCTGATCACCCCAAACAATCACACGCACCGTCAACACTAAGATCTTCATGTCGAGCCAAAAGCTCGACCGGTCAACATACCAAAGATCCATCGCCAGTTTCTGCTCGTCGGAGACAAGATGACCGCCATGAACTTGCGCCCAGCCCGACAGCCCGGGCCTGACGCCTAGGCGCGGACCGCATTTTTCCTGTTGTTCCTCAATCAACGGACGCGGACCAATCAAAGACATCTCGCCAATGAAAATATTGAAAAGCTGCGGTAATTCATCAAACCGGCTGCGGCGTAACACTTTGCCAAACACCCCCAGCCGAGCTTGGTCGCTCAGGATTTCACCCTGGCGACCCATTGGATTGCGCATCGAACGGAATTTGACCAGTTTGAACGGGCGGCCTTGCAAGCCAGGGCGCCATTGCCAGAATAAAACGGGCGTACCTAAGATGAATCTCACCAAAACGGCCGTCATCAACATGAAGGGAAAAGAGATGATCAAGCCAATTCCCGAAATCACTATATCCATGGCTCGCTTAAACGGCGCGTACCTGCGCGGGCCCGCCTTTAGTTCATAGGATCCGGGCCGGTCATCTTCTAGCGTTGTCTGTCCCTCATTTTCTAGGAACAATTCATCAAAATCGAACATTGCGATGTTCGAGGCAGCCAAATACGCTTTAACGGAGGCTGGCACGGAGGCCGCTCCATTGGCGACAACCACCTGACTGATAATGATGCCGCGGGTTTTCAAAGTGTCGATGACGGCGGCTAAATCATCTGGATGGCCCAAAATAGCAGCACCTCTGATCGAGCAGCCCGCAAGGCCTTGCTCTGAAACCAATATGCCCGCCACTTCAAACTGAGCGCCATGAACGGTTTCAAGTGCTCTTAGATAATTGGCGACATTTCGGGCCTGTCCGGCGACAAGGATTTTACCGCTGGCAAGTGGTTTCTGACCGATTGTCCCCGACGCGGAGAGATGCTCCCTCTCGGCCGCTTTCCGTCTTGTGAAAACAAGTAGTTTTGGCAAAAAGAAACGGGTGAAAACGCGCAGGCCAACCAGGCCCATAAAGACTAAAAGCGTTTGAAAAACCGGAATAGAACGCGCAACGTCCTCGGACCGGTTAAGTAAGAACGTGATTGTTAACGCGATCAATGGCCCGATCATCGCTACACCCGCAATCAGGACGACATCGCTTTTAGAGGCATGCAGCGTCGAGCGCGTATTTAGCCCAACCAGACTATAGGCCAGCAGGCTGGTGATGGCCGAGATGGCAAGATAGTCAGGCGAAGCATGGGTGGTGCCGTGTAGGGACTCGCCAAACCAGCGCCGCAATTCAAAGGAGATGATACCGGATCCGCAAATCCAGATGGCATCAAACCAAACCGATGCCCGTTGAACAGTCGTCGATGAAACCATTTAATTGTTTTCCGCGATTCTCTTAAGACGCTAAAGCTACACAAACAAAAATTCTTATCAGGATCAAAATGGGTGACGCCGTGGCACCGTGACGCCGTGGCACCGTGGCACCGTGGCGGCTGCCGGAGCGCGTGCGACGCTGGAAGTCATGATCCCCTATCCGACTACAGAAGGCTCGATATCAAACTGGCATCTCAATTGCAAGAAAAACGGAGATTTTATTAGGGGCTGATCGTGTCCCACACCGTGGTGTAACAGCGTTGCCATGATGTAGCCAGTTTAGGGCTTGGCTGGTCATGATCAGGGGACTGCGCTGAGCATGACGATGGGATCATTGCTTAAAGGCGCGAGATTTTCAAGAGACATGTAGCGGCCTCGCTGCCCCTAATATCTGTTTTGGCCATTCTTCTGATTGTTCCATGATGAGGGCACCGATGAGGCGGGTGATGGCGGCTTCATTGGGGAGCGAGGCAAGCCTGCCAGTGGTCCGAGGGCATGCCGAGCGCCCACGACATTGGTGCGCCGTTTGATTTCGCCATTGAGGCGCTCGATGGGATTGGTGGCGTGCAGTTTGGCGCGGTGAGCCTGAGGAAAAGCCATGAAGGCGAGGACATCGTGCTCGGCACTGTCCATCAGAGCGGCGAGTTTGGGGATTTTGGGCCGTAGCTGATCGGCGACGCTGCGCCATTGCAGGCTGGCACTTTTGGCGTCGTCTTGGGCAAAGGCCGTTGCGATGAAAGCGGACATAACCCGCCGCCCGTGCGGGCACCGACCTCCATCTCCATCAAGCGCTGACTAGGGCCGTTCACCATTTTTCGGAATCGAAAAATGGTGTAAAACTGGCCCTAAATCATAAATTTAGATCGCAACCTCGTTTTCAAGAAAACGAGACGCGATCTAGCAAAACGCTGACGCTATACCGTCTGCCATCTCGAGTAGGATATCAGCGTCAGAGGTCTTCTCAATTAGTGTGTTTAACGTCATCATGGGATTGGTCATTGGTTGTTCCTTCGTGGTCTAAAATTGAGCTTCGCAACCCAATCCTAAACCAGAATGATCAATGACCAACCGCCAATCCCCCCACGCCGCCAGCTATGTGACGCGCGCTGCGCGGGGGGATTAGCTGTCACCGCGTGTTACACCACCAAATGGGACATGATCTCACCATCCTAAGACACTGAGCGCTCGACCTACTCAGACGAGGCCGCTACTTCTTCTATGGTGCTTCCAAAGTCATATTTTGCAAAGAATTGATCGGGATTAATTTTGTGAGGCGCCTAGACAAGCTGGATGTTGCGCCGCGCTCTAATGAACAACCAAACCGAAGTAGCGTCCCCAAATGTCCGCATTCCTCAATGGAAACTCCAATACCAGACCACCCGCTTACGGCCAGTCCAAGGCGTTCACGAGGCTCTTTAGCCTGCACCCAAAGCTGCCATTAAGTGCTTGTTTCATCGATCTATTCAACTGATCGGGTGTCTATTTCCTGCCATGGATCAATTAACTCAATATCCAGTGCGTCGAAATCGCGGGTGTTGCGCGTCGCTAAACGAGCATTCTGACGTAAAGCAATTGCAGCAATCAAAGCATCGGCGAGGGTTACTGGGCGTCCAACCAATTCGCGATTGGCCCTTAAGATCCCACAAAGATGGGCATCCTCTGATTGGACAGCAAGGACGGGAAGGGGGCCGTCGGGATGGGTCAACGCCAAGAAGCCATCCTCAAGACGCTTACGGCGTTCACCATGAGGCAAACGCGCCAAGCCAAATGTGATCTCTGCAACGCTTATAACCGTTGTTGCCAAGCTATCGCCTGCTAGACCAGCAAACCACTTTGCAACATTGGCGTCTAGGTCCGACCGCATCAGCTCGGAGACTACATTCGTATCAAGGACAATCATCGCTGATATCAGAAACCAGGAACTGGGCGGTCAAACTCGCGTGTCGGCAACTCAAGGTCAACACCATCATCACCCGAAAAATGGGCTCGTGCGACCGACCACACAGCAGCGGGATCACCCGTCATTACTGCACGACGCAAAATGACGCGCACTTCATCTTCCATAGAACGCCCAGCCTTCGCTGCGCGCACGCGCAGTTTGTTGCGAACGTCATCATCTAGATTTCGGACAGTGAGCGTGGCCATTGTGTAGGCTCCATAAGGAGCACTATTTGTACTCAATGACAGCATCGCTGTCAAATCGCATCATATATATTATGGGATAACTAGGGCCGTTCACCATTTTTCGGAATCGAAAAATGGTGTAAAACTGGCCCTAAATCATAAATTTAGATCGCAACCTCGTTTTCAAGAAAACGAGGTGCGATCTAGTCCTCAAATCCATCCGATCCACCTTCCCATGGCTGCGTCATATCTTCGCTGATGGGGGCTATGCGGGTAAGCAATTGCGCGCCGCTTTGAAGGGAAAAGGCGACTGGACGTTCGAGATCGTCAAACGCTCTGACGCGGCAAAAGGCTTTGAACTTATCCCGCGTCGCTGGGTCGTAGAGCGCACCTTCGCATGGCTTAACCGCAACCGTCGCCCCGCTAAAGACTTCGAACGCACCATCGCCAGCGCCACAGCCTGGCTCTTTATGGCTTCCGTCCAACACATCATCCGACACCTCGCAAGGCTCTGTAAGGAATAGGCTTCTTTATTAAGCAGACTCTAAGGGCATTCAGTATAGGTCATGTCAGCTTTGTTGCTGAGCTGGCCAATTTGTAACAAAACCCTTTGAGTTTGAAACAACAGAAGCTGTCGCTCCATTCCAAATCTAGCGCGCAAGCTGGCTCGATTTGAAATGGAGGCGCGATAAGAACGGCCAAGAAAGACGGCCAAGATGCTTCAATCGCCCTATCCAAAAGGCCAGAAACGACGTTTTGGCTTTTCTTGTTCGCGACCCTCAGCAGAATGTGGGTTGGGAGCGAGTTGTCCCGTTGGAGGGGGTACATCCTTTGCGGCAACATTATCCAGCACCATTTGAGGCCTTCCCTGTACCATCAGCTGTGCTGCTTCTTCTCCAAGTCTCTTTGCCACGGCATCGCGGGCTTGCGACATGACCGGTGGTCGGTGGGTGGGATTATGGCCGTCGCTGGCAATCACATGGACCAGACCCTCGTCAAGCATGCGCTCTGACCAATATTGCACCCGTTTGCCAAAGGTACCAATGATCGAGCCAGCGGTTAGCTGCATCCACGCGCCCAATGCGACAAACTCGGCCATTTGCCCATAATGATCCTCAATCCATGACAAACGTTCGGGATGGGTGACGATCGGCACGAAGGGAGAGGCGCAATATTCTCTCACCACCTCTTTCATGCGCGGTGGTGCGGTGCGATGGGGTGGTTCAAACAGAAAATACCTTGTACCTCCAATCGAGGGAATGGAGCCGTTTGTAAGGCCCTCCACGATCCCCGGCGCCAGCTGGATATCAGCACCCAAGGTAAGTTTGAGGGGTATGTCGTGGGCCAATAATTCCGCGCGCAATTGCATCATCCCCGTTTCGATGACCGAGCGGGTGTTATTGAAAATGCCTGGAAAAATATGGGATGTGCACGCAGTTGTTGTGATCCCGTCGGCCACAGCTAGCCGCGCCATCGCAAGGGAATCCTCCATTGTGACTGCCCCGTCGTCAATTCCTGGAATAATGTGGCAATGCAAATCAATCATATTTCTTCTCGCTTGCTCGAAACACAAATAGCTCTGTGACGCACCTCCGTCATACCGACGTTGCGCCAAATACCCAACCTGCAAATCCCGAAACGGTAAAAATTGATTTGCATAGGAGGTCTGCTAGCGAACATAACGCGTGTTGAGAGGCCCCTGGAGGCTGGCCCAGCTCGGTGCCTTCCATAAAGCGATCTTTCAAAGCCGTCAGGTGGTTTGAAGGAGCGAGGGGGTGCAGCAGACAGCTTGCTTCTCATGTATGCTGGCGTCCGCTTAAATGGTCCAGATCCTTGTTGCCCATGCTTGTTGATCTGGCTTGTTGATCTGGCTTGTTGATCTGGCTTGTTGCCCGGGATGGTTTTAGACCCCTTCTGTTGTCATTGCGGGGGTAAATCTCGTTATTTGGGTCAGGCTTGCAGGCCAAAGGCCTTGATGGCCGGTGCAGCGCATGTGGTAAGAGCCGCCAAACACACCTTCCTTGTCGCCATTATTGTCGCGGTCGTGTTGAAAAGCCTATCGCTGGCCTCGATGGAAACCCGGCTCTGCATTACTTGACGGGAGGTGCCCCAGAAATTTCGCCAGACACTTCCCCAGATACTTCCCCGGACATCTCCTCATACACTTCCTGACACACTCAGTTTCTCAATTGTTTTGCCGCCTTGCAGCTTTGAATCGGGAAGCCGTAGCCTGGTCGTCTGCTTTAAACAGACGACCTCTGGCACTGGAGTGACGACAGGCTTAAAGTGAGGACAGAAAATTCCTCTTTTTTGCGAAAGCGGGGTTGCAATTACGGGCGTTCTATTGTAACCGTGAAGGTAAGGATGAAGAAATTGATCTTGGTCCACGTAGCTAAAATATTTTGCAAGTTAGGATAGTCCGATGTCAGTGTTGAAAAAAGCAATTTGTGCGCTCGCTCTGGTTGGCGTAGTCACCGTTCCAGTTAACTCAAATGCCCAGGTCGTGGAAACAGGCGTCGGATTGTTTGGCGGCCTGAGTGCTGGTGGTATCGTGCTCGTCATCGGCGGGATCGTAGCGCTTGGCGCACTTGCCGTCCAAGCCAGCGATGATGGAAAAAGCGGCTAAGATCTCGCTCGCTGCTAGCGGTCCGATGTTAAGCGCTTTTGAGCGACAAGTTGAGAGACGATTTGGGTTGCTATTTTCGTAGCAACCCTTTTTTGTGACGAGTTTTGGCTTATCGGGTTTGCCGGGTTTGCCGGGTTTGCCGCACCAAAATTACAAGATTACTGCTCTAGCAAAGTTGTACGATCGGTTCTAACCTATCCCCAGAGCAGCGCCCACTTTATCTAATCCAGATAGGTTGGATAAGCTGTTGCTCTATTTTAGAATTAGCGCGTGTTGGGCATTTTAGCCTTCGGAGCATCATGTGGCTGAACAACCGCATAAATGGCGCAGACCACTTGCTCTGGCTGCCGTTTGGATTGGATTTATTGCCCTAACCGGGGCTGTACTTTCCCAAGCTAGAGTTGAGGCCAACGCGGGTCCAGCCCCTCTTGAAGCCATAAAGCTCAATCTCACCCATGCACGTGCGCTCGCAAATGCCGGCTCAAACAGGGCGGGCGATCAAACCCCGTTGGGCCAAACGGCTGCAAAACAATATGCGCTTCGGGCTTTGGCACGCGATCCTTTAAATAGCGATGCGCTGCGTGTTCTTGCTTCCCTAAGCAATGTGTCATCCGACTTGGTCCTGACACAGAAATATCTTGATGCCTCCAATCGACGAAGCAGACGAAGCCTTAAGACAAATGCGGCGGTGATGGTAAATGCTACCCTGCGCGGCGACGTTAAAACGCTGATGGTCGCGCTTGATTCGGTTATGCGCGTTGCGCCAGGCAATGTTGTCGGGCCAACCGCGAAAATCATCGGGCAAGCGATCCCCATCCTTCCAGAGATAGAGGAGAGATTGATCGAGACCTTGAAAGCCAAGCCCTCCTGGAGCAGTTCCTTCCTCGCCAACTTGTCAGGCGAGATTGAAGACGGTGATGTGTCACTCAACCTATTGAAGCGACTAAAAGCCGAAGGCGTGCTGGATGAGGAAGCCGTCGTGAGAAGCTGGATCGGCAATCTGGTGGCCAGACGCCATTACCCGCAATCGCGCGTCGCAATGACCCTTTTGGGAAATAATCAAGCAGGATTTGGGTCCATCATGACAAGCCTGAGCTTTAAGGTTTCCCAAACCGTTTTTGATTGGTCGTTTGCCAATAATGATGGAGGTATCTCGGCAGGATATGAAGCTGGTGAGGCGGATGGAACAGGAAAGATATGGGCGATGAATTCAGGAAGTTCAGGGGGCAATATCGTTGCCTCCAAGCTACTCATGCTGGATGCCGGCAGCTATCGGTTTCGCACGACCGCGCAGTCCGATCAGCCGTTGGGATTAGATGATTTCAAATGGGTCATTGGGTGTCACAATACTGGTGTATTACTGGGTGCAACTGCCGCTGCGCCCCAAAAACAGGAAATTGTGCTAAATTTTGATGTCCCAAGGGCCCAATGTGACGCGGTTTTTGTGCGCCTGATGACAAATGCGCGTGATCGCCTCGATCGGACGCAAGTCTCCTACCGGGATCTCGCTATCGAAAAGATCGTAACCAGCAGGGTGTCCCCGCCATGATGCGCCTCACTCTGGATCACCTCTATATCGGGCTTGTCTTTCTGCTTGCCGGAGTGGTCATTCTTTTGGGCGGGTCGTCCTACCAGAATGTGCCATTTGATCTCATCATGCGATTGCTCAGTGTCCCGGTTCTTTGCTGGAGTTTATACAAATTAGCGATCGCCAAGATTGATGCCAGGTCCGGCTTCGTGCTGGTGTTACTGGCGATCATTGCTATTTTGATCGCATCCCAGCTCTATGTGGTACCGATTGACGTGTGGAAATCCCTCCCCAATCGGGCAATCTGGGAAAACGATCTAAATGCATTGGGAATATCCAACGCTTCTCGCGCTTTGAGCCTCGATCCCGATGCAACACTCGAAGCACTCTTTCAGTTTCTGCCGATTTCAGCGACCGGCCTGGCTGCCTTATGCCTCAACGGCAAACAGCGTTATTGGATGGTCGCCACATTCTTAGGCTTCGGCTTTCTCTCGGTAGCTTTTGGTGCCTTTCAATATGCATCCGCGACACCGACCCTATTTGATTATACGTCTGCAAGCATCTCAGGGGGTAAAACCTGGGGGTTCTTTACCAATCGAAATCACTGGGCGATCTTTTTGGTATCCATGATTCCCCTTGCCGGAACGATTGTCACCACACTGCCTCGCCGCCTTGGTTGGCCCGAAATCGCAATTCTGGTGGCCGGATTATTGGTGATCGTAGCCGGAGTTGGTGTTTCAGGATCACGAGCCGGTTTTGGCTTGATGTTTGTGGCCCTTATCTTGACGACTTTTGTCTGGCTCGTCCCCAAAATCAGGGCTCGCAGCACCTACCTCACCTTGTTAATCGGCTCACTGGTTGGAAGCGTCATCCTTGCATTTGTTTTTTTCAACAATGGCTTCAGGGCCATTGCCCGTTTCTCAGAGATGGAACAAAAGGATGGTCGGATAGATATCTGGGACGTGACGATGCGGGCGGCCGAGAAATACTTGCCGTGGGGTTCTGGTGGCGGCAGCTTTGTGAATGTTTATAAAGCCGAAGAGACAGTGCGCGAACTGTCACCAGGCTATGCCAATCAGGCCCATAACGAGTATCTTCAAATCCTGCTCGAATATGGCTGGCCGGGATTACTGGTTCTAGGGTTTGCAAGTATCGGGCTGATGGTGTGTTTCATCAGCTGGGCCTGGAGCAGGCAGGATCAGGGTCCCTCAGTGGCGGCTATAAAGGTTCAAGCTTATTATTTCATCATCATTCTGGTGCTGGCTGCCTTGCACTCTATTGTGGACTATCCCCTACGCGCGCCATCTTTCGCCCTGATCGTCACCTTTGTCTTTGTGGCTATTGCAACGCCCTATTTAAACCAGTTCGGGGCCACAAGGATCCTTCAGGCAAAGGAGCCATAGAGAGGCAAAGGCTGGCGCAGCCCGGCGCTACCCGAAACGACACCTTCATTAGAGACAAGATCGGTTTTTCAAAAGCAGGCTCTCAGTCTATAGCGGCACGACTTGCATGACGTGCAACCCAAAAAGCGGGATCGGCGAGATTTAAGCCCGCTGCGCGCCCTACGCTCTCGCACTATGGAAGCGTCACTTCGGCCGCGCGAGCGAAACCCAAAACATGGCGGTATCAACAAGCAACACTTTCATTATACTAGATCGGTTTTGCAAATCAGGCCCTCAATCTATGAGGGAACGACTTGCACGACGTGCGACCCAAAAAGCGGGATCGGCGGGGTTTAAGCCCGCTGCGCGCCCTACGAGTTTATGTGCAAATGCTGGACAAAAGAGCCTCAGCGATTTACATCAAACCTGCACCGTCAAACTCCGGGACTAAACACTTCCTTCAGCAATCGATCGAAATAGGTGATGGTTTTGCCCAAGCCTTCGCGCAACTGCACTTTTGGCTCCCACCCAAGTTGGGCCTTTGCCTTTTCGATCACAGGTCGACGCTGCTTGGGGTCGTCCTGCGGTAGTGGGAATTCCACGATGCGCGATTTCGAACCCGTCAATTCGATCACCAATTCTGCCAACTGACGGATGGTAAATTCACCGGGATTGCCCAGATTGATCGGACCAATGACGTCATCGCCGGTTGCCATCAGCTTCATAAAGCCCGAGACCAAATCATCGACATAGCAGAAGGAACGGGTCTGTTCGCCCGCACCATAAACCGAAATATCCTGATTTTGTAGCGCTTGGACGATGAAGTTTGATACCACCCGGCCATCATTTGGATGCATGCGCGGTCCATAGGTGTTGAAAATCCGCGCGACCTTAATCCGCACTTTGTGCTGGCGATTATAGTCGAAAAACAAGGTCTCAGCGCAACGCTTGCCTTCGTCATAGCACGAGCGAGGACCGATAGGGTTCACATTGCCCCAATATTCCTCTGGCTGGGGATGGACGCTGGGGTCGCCGTAAACCTCTGACGTAGAAGCTTGGAAAATCTTAGCGCGGACCCGCTTGGCTAAACCCAACATATTGATCGCGCCATGCACACTGGTTTTGGTCGTCTGCACCGGATCGTGTTGATAGTGGATGGGCGAAGCCGGACAAGCGAGATTGTAAATCTCATCTACCTCAACAAACAATGGGAAACAAACGTCATGGCGCATCAGTTCAAACCGCTTGTGGCCAATCAAATGCTCGATGTTGCGACGGGCTCCGGTGAAGAAATTGTCGACACAGATGACTTCGGCACCACCCTCTAAAAGGCGCTCGCATAAGTGCGACCCTAAAAACCCCGCCCCGCCGGTCACCAAAACGCGCTTGTTAGCATGATACATCGTGCAGTTCCTTGATTCTGGAGATCAGAATGGGTTTTGACGGTCTTCCTACACCAAAATAGCGGAAGCTATATCTGTGCTTTTCAGTTAGGTTGAGTTTGTTTTCATGATCGATCAAGATCAGTGGGCGTAGCTTCAATATGACCGCTGCAGGATCAAGTGATTTAAACGCTTGAACAAGGTGGTTGAGACTCGAAGCACAGGCCATGGTGGCGATCATATGCCAATGACTTTCAGTCTGCGTTCGGCATTCGGTACAATCCCAATCCCATTCCTTATTCACGACACAGACTTTAGATCGGTTTTGCAAAAACGGGCCCTCAGTCGATGACGGTACGACTTGCACGACGGGCGACGCAAAAAGCAGGATCAGCGGGATTTAAGCCCGCTGCGCGCCCTGCGCTCTCGCACTGTAGAAGCGTCACTTCGGGCGCGCGAGCCAAACCCCAAACATGGCGGTACCAACAAGCAGGATTCTCATCATACTAGATCGGTTTTTCAAAGCAGGCCCTGAGTCTATAGGGCACGACTTGCACGGCGTGCGACCCCGAAAGCGGGATCGGCGGGGTTTAAGCCCGCTGCGCGCCCTACGCTCTCGCGCTATGGAAGCGTCACTTCGGGCGCGCGAGCCTAACCCTAAACATGGCGGTACCAACAAGCAGGATTTTCATCAAGGACGAGAGTCCCTTAAGGGCTCAGGTCATTTGCCGCGCGTTTTTTATTCAAAAACAGCTTGGCTTGAAATTGACTGAACCCGCTGATGGGGGAATGGCCGTGTGAATGCCCAAAGCGTCTCCTGATGAGAAGATTTGGCCGGGGAGACTAAGTGGCGAGACCATCCTTCAATCAGAAGACTATGCCATAGGAGATACCAGGGCAGCGGGCTCGCTTAACCCCTGCGGCTCACGCTTCAGGGAAGCTGCGCCTGCGATCAACATAAGCAGCAATTACAAGGGCGCGCGTGGCGAATGTGACTTGTTCTGCAGTTTCATTTGGGTTAGGAAACGACGGCGTGGAGCAAGGGGTGAAGCCCCATTCTGTCCAAGATTAGAGGCGCATAAAGATGTTGGATGGACCCGCGATTTTCACGACCTTCCAAATCCTTTCCCCCGCTTCAACTAGGTCTGTGTCGGGTTGGAACAGGCTCTTGATAGAAGAAATTCGGTGATTTTATGAACAGATTAGAAACCGCACGATCCTCAAATGATCGGGCCATGTATAGTGACGCAAGTCGGGGTAATTTTGAGGGCGCAGGTGACCCGCCCACTATGGATCGTTTCGGCGCAGACGCGGGGGATGATCATTTCGAGATGGGCGATATTATCGCCTACATACGCAGTGGCTTGCGGCTGATTTATAAGCACGTTGCGTGGATTGTTCTGATTTTATTGAGCGCTCTGGCTATTGGCGTTGCCGTGACAATCCTGACGCCACCCATTTTTGAAGCATCGGGCAGCGTCCAGATAGATCCCGATCAGTCGAGCGTGGCTACCGTCAAAGACATTGTGCAAGAACAAACAACGCAGTCTGACAATCTGGCCTTCATGAAGACCCAATATGAGAAACTGCGTAGCCGCAGTCTGGCCGAACGTGTGGTAACCAAGATCGGTGTGGAACAGGTTCTTGAAGAACTTGGACTAAAAGAGGAACAGATCGACGCCGGTCCAGAAAAATCAAAAACCGGCCAGATCGCCGAGACCGGCACACAGACAGTTGCAACAGCGAGACTTGAGCAGGCGACGGCTGCCATGTCTAGGGGAATTGACATCAACCCTGTAACCGGCTCGCGATTGGTGACTATTTCGATGAGAAGCACAAACCCCGAATTTGCAACACTTGTCGTAAATACCTATGTCGACGAGTTTATTGCCAATAATCTGCAGCGCCGATATGAAGCATCCTCCTATGCGCGGACTTTTCTCGAAACGCGTATCGACAGCCTGAGGGTAAAGCTTGAAACTTCAGAGCGCGATTTGGTGGAATACGCGACGAGCGCCCGCATCGTCAATCAACCCGAAGGTGCCGACGGCAAGACACTGGAAAGCCCCCAGGAAGCCGCGCTGAGAGCGCTGACTGCGGCAAAGGGCGAAGCGACCCGCAAGCGGATCGAGGCTGAAGAGGCCTTGCGTGCCTTAAGGCAAACGCCCACCAGCAGCCAGTCGGACTCGTCAAATTCCATAGGCGATTTGCGCGCCGAGCAGGCCAGAGCGCGCGCTGACTATAGCGATAAATTGCAAGTTCTGGGTCCTGACTATCCTGCTGTGCGCCAGCTTGCGGCGCGTATAGCCGAGTATGACCGGCAATTATCGGGGGAAATTTCGCGCGCAAGATCGGTCGATCTGGGCGAAGCTATGCGTCAGGCAAATGAAGCGATTGCCGTGGAGGCCCGCCTGGCTGTCGAAGTTGAGGCCCTGCAGGGCCGCGTATTAGACACCGATCGTCGCGCCATCCGCTATAATATCCTCAAGCGCGAGCTTGACACGAATAAAGCCTTGTATGATGCGCTGTTGCAACGTTACCGCGAAATTGGTGTTGCCGGTGGGATTGGCGTCAATAATATTTCGATCGTTGATCGGGCGACGTCGCCAAAGTTGCCAGTGGAACCCCGCCCTGTCAACAACGGCCTCGTATCCTTGGGTTTGGGTGGTCTGGCAGCATGTATTGTCATTTTTCTGCTTGAAAACTGGGGGCAGCCTTTCCGGCGGCCAGAGCAAATTGCAGCACGTCTAGACCTTCCGATGCTGGGTGCCATCCCGAAATTTCCACCCGGCTCGGATTTGCTTAAAGAGCTTTCCAGCCCGCGTGCACCGACGACCGAAGCTTTCCATACGTTGCGCGCATCAATCCAGTTTGCCCAAGCCGGCGGCCTACCAAAATCGCTGTTTTTTACCAGTTCGGTTCCTTCAGAAGGCAAGACAGCAACCACACTCGCCTTGGCTATCGTTCTGGCGCGTACCGGCATCAGAGTATGTTTGGTGGATGCAGATTTGCGCAAGCCACAAGTCCACAAGATGCTTAGCTTGCGATCAAAAATTGGCTTAAGCTCTCTCCTTTTAGGTGAAAGCACGATCGAGCAAGCGCTTCAGTCAACAGGGGAAGCAAACTTGTCTGTGATGACAGCAGGGCCACAACTCTCCAATCCATCCGAATTCCTGTCCGGGCCAACCTGCCGCAAGATAATAGATGACCTTGAGACCGCGTTTGATGTGGTGCTGTTCGATGGACCGCCACTCATTGGCCTTGCAGACGCGTCGATCTTCGCCAGTCAAGTTGAAGCCGTGATCTTTGTTGTGGGTGCAAACGGTACCAGCAAACCAGTGGCTCAACGCGCACTTGACCGACTTCGAAACTCGAGAACGAACGTGCTTGGCGCGGTCCTAACCAAGTTTGACTATGTCAGCGAAAGTTATGGTGGTTACGGCTATGATAATGCCTATAGCTATCAGGCCTATACATATGGTGCCAATGCCACCAACACGAACACCAAAAGCTAAATTGTAGTCCCATTACCCAGCCGGATAGAGAATGATGATGAATTACCTTCAGATGTCTGGCACAGAAGCTTATGAGCGCCTGACAAAAGTTAGCGTGGGCTCGAAGGCGCGCGCGCTCATTTTATCTGTGTGCAGCCTCGTTATCGCCGGTTGTGAAACCTCACCATTTGGTCGTGGAGCAGACCAGCAGGCCTTTGGTCGCTTTCAAGCCGCCTCTGTTGGATCGATTACCCCATCTAGCCCACTGCCTGCCGTGACAGCAACGAGCACGGCGACGAGAGAGGCGGCACCTCAAACATCGGGGCCAACAGATTTGAGGCTCGCGTCCCAGTCTGCGACATCACCACCTAATGGCAGCAGCCCTTCAGGTAATGTGATGCCAGCCGGCAGCTCTGCCGCCACCCGCTATAAGGTCAATTCGGGCGATGTGCTAGAAATTGCTGTCTATCCAATCGACGACTTGAAGCGACGCGTTGAAGTTGATGCCGCTGGTCTTGTAAACTTGCCACTAATCGGTGAAGCCAATGTAGCGGGCAAATCGACACTGGAAATTGCGAGGGAACTGGCAGACCGGTATCGTGGCCGCTATGTTCGTGACCCGAACGTCTCGGTCTTGGTTGTTGAAAAAGTGAGCCAGCGCTTCACAATCGCGGGCGGGGTAGAGCGCCCTGGTCTATTTCCGATCGAGGGGCCAGTTTCAATTACCCAAGCGGTTGCCCTGGCGGGCGGCATTAAACGTGGTTCCAATCCTTCAACGATAACTTTGTCTCGCCCGGTTGGAGATACAGTTCAAACCTATACCTATGGCCGGTATGACCTTGAGGCTGGCAAGATTGCCGATCCCCAATTGATTGCTGGTGACCGGATTGTGGTCGAACAACGCGAAAATAAAGTGACGGTCTCGGGCGCAGTTACGCAAACAGGCGTTTATGAATGGACACCCGGCCTCAGTCTCTCAGCCGCCATCGCCCTTGCTAAGGGCGTAACCGTCATGGCAAACAATAAGGAAGTTTTGATTTTGCGCGAGATTAATGGCGAAATTCAAGCCGCAAGGTTTGACCTGTTGCTAATTCAAAAGGGCGCATCTGAAGATCCGATTTTGGTGGATGGCGATCGAATATTTGTTGGTACTGACGCCACCCGCAACGCGATTCTAACATGGGCACCAGTGGTTTCATTCCTCAATGTCTTTGCTATTTTTAATGGGAACTAATGGGCCCAAGTGTCTGATTGATAGAGAAGCTGATTGAGAAGAGTGGCTTGCGAGGCCGGTAATGGGGATGTCCGCCCGCGGTCGACATTGCTGCGCGCCGCTTGCGACCAGTGCTTCAGGATGAAGGCCAGCGCATCAAGGCGATCGTCAGCATACAGGAATTTGCGCTTCGGCGTGGTGCTTCCCCAAACTATAAATCATACAGCACCTGAAACATTGGCTGCATGCGGCTTGGCGATCAGGGCTGGCAGGAGATGAGAGGTGGCCATGCTCTTTTGATCACAGTCGGGTCAAGCAAGCCAATCTCGCGCTTTATCGAGCCGAGTTCGGCAGCAATCACTTTTATAACACATTCGGCCAAAGTGATCCTGCCTCTAAGGCAACACGCAAGCTTGCCCTGGAAGTGTCCCTCTCAAAGAGATTCATGTCAGCTGGCCGGAAATATCGCGGGTCGATACAAATTCCGTCGACGCGCTGGATGTTGAAGGACGAGGAAGGCCTTTTAACGCCGTGGACCTCATATCCGTTGGCGAGGAGCAGGCGTGGAAGACAGACACTGTCAGAGCCTTAGACATCGGTGATCAGTGCACATCTCATCGCGCGCCCGTAGCGGCGAGTCCTGCGGTGCAGCTGTATGAGCGGCCTCGCCAATAGTTGTCCTGATCACTTCAAAGGACGAGCAACAGTCAGGTCGCCGGCGTCGCGCCGAACGGTCGTGTCCGCAAGGCGCTCAAGTGCAGCGAATATGCCGTCCACATCGCCCTGGCGCAGCGAGATGTTGCGGTGATCGCCCTGAAGAAGTAGTGCATGCACGTCGCACTGTTCGGGCCCCACATAGAGGCAGGGGTGCCCGCTCTCAAGACAAGCATAGGTCTTGGAGGGAAAAACATAGCCCCAGAAGGGGTCGCCCAGCAGAACAAGATGGGCGTCGGCGGCGAGGAGCACCTCCGCGAGCGCCTCAAGTGCCACTGGCTGGGAGGCGTGAAGCGGAAGGCCGTGGATCTCGCAGTAGGCCTTGATCTCCGGCACGCCGACGCCTGTCGCATTGAGCCAGAGCCGCACGCAGTTGGCACCGTCCTGCACATGCCGGCGATAGGCCTCGGCAAAGGAACCCCAGTCATGGGCCACACCGAGATTGCCGGAATAAAGGAGGATGACGGCGTCCTTTGATGCGTCGTCTCCCGTGAAAGGACGAAGCGCCGGGCGGGTGCCAACCGCAAAGGTCACGGGCGAAGCGTCGCGAACGACGTCAATGTGATCGGACCTGACGCCGTTTTCGATCAATCTGCGTTTCTGGCAATCGCTTAGGGCCTCGACCCGGTCGGCGGACCGCCGCAAGGCGTGAATCAGGGGCGCGAGCGGGGTAAGCGCCTTTGCCTTGCCAGCGGCAAAGGCGGTTTCGGGATAGAAGTCAGTGATGCGGTAGGTGACAGAGATTGCGCTGCCCTTTCCCCGCCAGAAGAGCTGGCACCAAAGCAGCAAAAGGTACGAGAAAAAGGGCGGCGACCCAGTCACCTTGATCTCGCACGCGCCATAGGCCCGCGCAGCGTTACGGGTCGCTTTGAGGAGACGGGTGTTTATGGAAAGGGCCCAGGCGGCACGCCTTGCGAGATTGCCCTTGTCTGGCGCGCCGGCGGCGAGGCGCAAGATGCGCAGCGTGCCCTCGCCGAGAGAAATCGTCTCATCGCCGGCAGCCGCACCAAGTCCGATCAGCGTCACCGCACGTCCCGATAGGGCAGCGTTGCGGGCGCGGGCCATTTCATACTGGCCGACCGCGCCAAAATAAGGCGGGAGCCAGTCACAGACGATGATGAGGGGTAACGGAGACAGGATCGACCCTACAATAAAACCAGTGGAAAAGACAAACTTGCCCTGCAAGAGGCGTTATCCGGCGTGCCGGCGGCGGGGTTGGGGGATGGCGTCTGCGGCGGGGGCTGCCGCTGAGGGTGTGGCGGGGACGGTGCCCGGGGCCGACGGATAGCGCCGCGCCAGAAGTTCCTGCCTTGACCTCGGATCCAGCGCTTCGCGTTCGCGTGGCCCCATCATCGCCACGATCGGTACGCCGACCCAAAAGCCGATCAAGATACCTAGGACGAGCATGTGAAGTCCCCCAACCTGCAACCGCTGCGGAGTTACTCCAAAAGCTGTAAACAAAGGGATGCATTCGTCGGTTCAGTTTAAGCGGATGTGACCGTGTCAGGACGAATTGGTGCTGCACGGCAAAGGCCGGGAGGCGGGTCCTGGACGAGCGGGCCGCGCCCCATCGGGCCGGGCTTCATACGCGTCCCTCTTGCGGGCCTCGATACCCGACAGACCGCACTGTCGAGCGGGCTTCGATGAGAGGAATTCTCGGGCGAGGCCCGTCACGTCAGCCTGTCAACAATCACGGCCCCACTGCCCCGCTTTGGACCTCTGTGACTGAGGGGCGTGGAAAGATGACGCCAGCTTCGGTCCATTGTCAGTTCAGCGCCATTTTGGCTCCAAGCGCTAATGGACGAGGTCGATGCGGGTGGCGCTCGATGCCGAAGCCAACACCGGGTCCAGCATTCCCCGTTCCGTTGCGGTCGTCTAATTGGGCCGTCCGACGGAGCATGGAGTGACCAGCCTGTCGTCCTCTGTAGCATGCAACAGGTCTCGCCTTCGAGTTCCTCGAAGTCCGCGCGATGGACCGTAAGGCGCAGGCCCAGCCTGTGCTTCGGGTGATGCGCCCGCGCAGCTGAGAAGCCCGGGCCGCCGCCGCCAACAAAGCCACGCTCGAGTAATGAAAACAGTTAGAAAGAGATTAAGACTTTAGGATCCAGTGAAATCTGGCCTTCATGATGATTCCTAGGAATCAACCGCGCGGACCGGCCGTCGCGGAGTTATGGAGGCACGGCGATGAGCAAAACCACGCGGGATGCCAAAGTGGCTGTCGGCTACTGACGGCCCCGCGAGGAGCATCGCTTCAAGCCCGGCGTCTCTGGCAATCCCGGAGGGTGGCCCCCAGGACGGCCGGCGAGTTCAGCGACGCCGCTCAATAGGATCGTGATGGAGGAAGCCCCGCGGCTCGTGACTGTCGTCGAGAGCGTCTAAGAGGTCGAGATGCCGGTAGCCCAGGCGGTGCTAAGCGCCACGAGCGAGGCCGCGCTGGGAGGCGCAGCACCGCCTGGGCCAATTTCATGGCTCTGGCCCAGGCCGCCGATCAAGCCTACGCCGTGGAGCGCGGGGAGGCGGTCGAAAAGTTTCGTGCCGACAAGGAACACTGGCGCATCAAGTTCGAGCGTTGCCACCACTCGGCGATGACGGTTGGTCCCGGAGTTTGATGGTGCGGGTTTGATGTGAACCGCTGAGGCTGTTTTGTCCAGCATTTGCAGATGTATTCGTAGGGTGTGAGGCCCTTGAGGGTCTCGAGCCGCTTGGCGAAGTTGTAGGCAGCCACGAAGTTGGCAAGGTGCTTGCGCAGCTGGTCGCGGGATTCGATGCGCTTGCGATCATGCAGGCGGGCGGATGGAAGTCGACCAACGTGTTGCTGCGTTATGTCGAGAATGCCGAAACGCGAAGCACGCATGAGAAGCGCTGGGGCGCTCTAGCCGAATTGCACCTGCCCCACTATACGCAGAGCCCGCCTTCGTCCGGACCGGGGAAGAGTTCATTGGTCCGTCCGCTCAACCAATAAGCAAGCAAGCCGAAATACTCACGCACAGCGAGGTCGACTTTCTGAAGGTTGGCCGACGCGCTGAACAACAATGGTTCGCTCTCGTCCCCAACACGCCAATCAGTTGGCGCCGCTATGACGTCGACGCCCGATTTCCGAAACGTGGCGATGGCCCGTGGCATATGAAAAGCAGATGTCACCAACAGCCATCTTCCGGATCCTGTCTGCTGCGCCACAAGCGCTGCGTTCTCAGCAGTCGTCCGAGACTGCGCTTCCTTTAGAAGCCGTCCTGGGGGAACGCCTAGCTGGACCAGCAACTCCGACATGCCGTCGGCCTCACTCCTGCCGAATCCATTCTCGAAAGCTTGCCCGCCAGAGACGAGCACGGCGGTGCCTGGGTATTTTCGAGCCAAAAATGCGGCGTAGGTGACCCGCTCAACGGCATCCCCCAGCGTGGCCTCGAAGCGATCTCCTATGCGGATAGATCCGACGGCGCCACCGAGCACAATCACCCCATTCGGCGCGATGCGATCCGCGCCCACACAACTTCGTAGAGGTGAAAACCGACGTTCAAGTACGACCAGCATACCATCGCCGACGGGAAACACTGCAAGCACCCCAAGGACGGCAGCAGCTATCAGCACCAATCGCGAGGCCCAGATACGAACCCGCCGAAATAGGGATGTTACCAACGCTCCAACAAGCACAATGATGAGCAAGGTTGTCGGCGTCGCAATCACTCCGACCAGCTTTGAGAGGTTGAAAAATGTGTCCATCAACGTGAGCCCAGAACGTTTGAGACCATCGTCACCTTCGCCCTCCCCTTGGCCAGCAGCTTCCTGAAGTATGCAATGGTCTCAACCTGCCTCGTTTCTTCAGACCAGCACTAGTTTTGAGTAGGCTGCCATTTTGGAGCGCCGCGATTTCGTGGTCCACGCGCAGCGTTAGAATCCGACGGCAGGAGCCTTTGTTTCTTGTCGCATGTTCTTTGCTGACGGGCAAATTCCGCCGGCAAAAGTCCGGTGAAAGCCATTTGAGGACGGCTCTCGTTGTAGTCACGTCTTCAGGCCTCGCCAGGTCTCTTCGCTTCGGCGATCGATGCGAACCAATTCAGGTTCACGCATTCGTCTCGGAGTGAGCCGTTGAAGGACTCGATTTGCGCGTTGTCGGTCGGAGTTCCCGGCCTTGAAATATCCTTGATCATGTTGTGATGGTAAGCGCAGAGCTAGACGATTCTGTCCGGTGAACTCGGTGCCATTGTCCACGGACGTCGCCGACGGCGCACCACGCTGGCGCACCTGGCGACATAGAACAGTCGCCACGTCTTCGCCGACCTCGATCGCCAGCGCTTCCCGGTTGAACACATAGATTACTGTCAGGAAGCGCATCTTGCCGCCATCCCAAAGATGGTCGGCAGTCCTACAGAAAGACCTGCAAACGTCCCCCAGCTTCCCTATTGGACATTCGGTTTTTGCTCGTATAAGTCAAACGGAGGTTGCGCTGATTGTGACCGAACCTCATGCACGGCCATAGGGCGGCGGCTTGCTAAACGACTGCTGCGCCGCCGGCTTGCGGGCCACCATCATCATGCCGCTCCAGAGGAAAGGTATGCCCCTTCCGGTACCGTAGAACGCGACGTACTCGAAGCCGCAGTATTCGAGCAGGTACCTCAGCGTACGGTAGGAAAAGTGTTTGATGTGCCCACCCTCCCAAAGGGCGGTCAGCGACCGGTCCATCCTGCCCGTCGCGGAGAGCAACACGTTTTTCAGGTAGCCCCAGTACGGCGTAGTCAATATGATCGTTCCGTTTGGCTCGAGATGAATATGGGCATTCCGTAGGAAACCGACCGGACTGTACAAGTGCTCTATGACCTCGACCGCATAGATCGCCGAAATTCGCGGCACGCCCAGCTTCGAGCCATAGTCATCGTAGACGGAGCACACTCGAAACCTCTCCGGCGTATTGCCCTGCCGAGCTCTGTCGATACCGCCTTCCGATAGATCGACTCCGTACACGTCGTAGCCCCGGCAGATCAGCGACGAGGCGAAGTTGCCGTCCCCGCAGCCAAGATCAATTATCGCTCCCTTGGCCGGCAGATGTTTGACCATCAAATCGAGGTAGGCCGCATGATGCAAGGGATCTGGCTTGTCGTAGTTGCTATAACTGAAATCGGTATTCATAGGTCGTTTCCATTCCCCTTCGACTCTTCGCTTGACTGCTGAGCCAGCATTGCCTGATAAACGCCGACGAAGTCCTCCGCCATGCGCGACCACGAGTAGGGCTCCGCGATGAGGTGCCGACCGCGAGCGCCAATCGCATAGAGTTCGTCCTCACATTTTCCCAGAAACGCCACAAGGCTGGGCACCTTATCCGCTGGCTCGGCCCCGATTTGTTGCGCCGCTCCAGCTTCGAAACCCTCCGGCAGGTTGCACGCTGCCGTCATGTCTACCGGCAGGCCTGAGGCCCACGCTTCCAGCATCGCCATCGGTAAGCCCTCGCTAACCGACGACAGCACTAAGGCTGAAGCATTGCCCAATGCGGGGTCCCTGCGGGCACCGTGCGTCGGACCGCAGAACGCCACATCCCGCGCGAGCCGAAGGGTGCCCGCATTTTCGTTCATGTACGAGCATATCCACCGTGATCCCAGCCGGCAACCACGAGCCTCCAGCCATCTAGCCCGCCTTGGCGTTTTACGATGGCCAGGCCCTAGAACAGCTGATGCAGGTTCTTCTTCGGATTCAGCCGGCCGAGAAACAGCAACACACCGCGACCGTTCGCGCCGCGGGAAAATATAGATCCACCGCGTTCGGGATGATACACATGCGGTTTGATAGGCCGGAGGCACGGATCGCATTGACCTCGGCACGACACAGGGCATGGAGGGCGGCGACACCGCGCCGGTGGCGGTCTTCGTAGAGGCTTCGCTCTATCCTATTCTTCAGACTAAAATTTTTTCACCACCCGAGGGTCAAGCATACCGTGCGGCAACACGATGTAGGACTTCTTGCCGCCTAACCAAGCCGCATCGCGCAACGTTCAGCGACAAGGTGCCGCCTTGCCCACTTGATCGGGTGAACCACAACTTCAATACGCTGGCGCCTAATACACTCTGGGTCTCGGACTTCACCTATGTCGCCACCTGATCGGACTTCGTCTATGTGGCGTTCGTCATCGATATCTACGCTCGCCGCATTATCGGCTGGCGTGTTTCTAGCTCAGCGCACGCCGGCTTCGTCCTCGATGCACTTAAGCAGGCGCTACACGATCGCCGGCCGCTCTCCGGCGGCGGGCTCGTCCACCACTCGGACCGCGGATCGCAATACGCGTCCATCAAGTACACCGAGCGCCGCCCCGAAACTGGCGTTGAGCCATCCGCCGGCAGTGTCGGCGACAGCTACGACAATGCGCTCGCTTAAACGATCAACGACCTCTACAAAGCGGAGGTGATCTGGCGGAAACGTCCGTGGCGCTCACTCGAGACTGTCGAGTACGCCACGCTTGGGCCGGCCGACTGGTACAACAATCGCTGGCTTCTCGAGCCTATCGGCAACATCCCCCCCGCCGGGGCAGAAGCCGCATACTTTGCGACGCTGGAGCCAACGGCTAGCGCTGCTTAACTAAAACCAAATGGCCTCCGGGGTTACCGGGCGGTTCAGTTCAGCGCACACGGTCCTGGACTTGAGACGGCACCGCAGCGCGCAATCCACGCGCCCGCACCGGTTGTGCCGGAACTCCACTATAAACAACCCACGGTTCGAGATTTGAGATTGCCACGCCACCTAAAGTCAAAACCGCCCCCTCGCCAACCGTCACGCCAGGTCCTACCGTTGCTTTGGCGGCGATCCATGCACTCTCGCCGATCACAATCGGACGGGTGATCAGATCGAAGGCCCCAGAACTCCAGTCGTGGCTCCCGGTGCACAGATACGCACCTTGGGAAAGGCATGAATTCATGCGCAAAGTTACGTCGGCAAGGTTGTCGATCCAGACGCCCTCGCCGATCCACACTTGATCGGCAACCCGAAGACGCCACGGGAACTTTACGCGCACGCCGGGCTTGATCGTCACCCGGCGACCGATCTGAGCGCCAAATAGCCTGAGTAGTGCTATGCGAATGCCCGATCCAGGGAAAAACGAACGGACAAACAATGTTTGAAGTATTATCCAAAGCGCTTCAGTAACTGCGGACCTGCCTCGGCAAAACTGCGAATTGTCGAATTGAGATAAGTCCACTTTGGTTTCAACATGGAACGCTTCGATAGCCGATGGAGAGCTAGCGTCCTGAGCCGGCTCCGTTTTCATGAAATCACGACTTTGAACGCATGAAAGCCTTGCTTAGGAATCTCCCGTTGACCGATGACCATCCCTCGGCAAAAAACGGTAAGTTCTGTTTGCTGGCTCCCAGCTCCGCCCGCACGTTGCTGCCGACCTTTAGCCGCTTGTACCGCTCCTCGAAACTGCGTAGGCGTTACCATGATCATGAGCCTCCACGAGAAGGGTGACTAGCGTGCTTCTTGAAATCTACGAAGTCAAAACACACGGCGCTGCGCCGCGTAACTTAGGCTTGTGGCATAAGGTTAGTTCGCTATCTGTCAGCTACTAGAGTCTGTGTCGTGAATGAGGAATCGGATTGGGATTGAACGAACCCGCTAACGCGGGAGTGGGATTTATGTTGTTTGGCATGGTCAAACCGCTTTCATTGGATTTGAGGCTTCATATTTGTGCATCATTGAAGCATGGCATGTCGTGCCGTGCGGTAGCTAAAAAGTTCGGCGTCAGCGTTGCCAGCGTGGTGAGGTATGGCCAGCGGGATCGTTTGGGCAAGGGCCTTCTTCCCGACAAACTAGGGACCAAGGCAAAGCCGCTTTTGAGCGGGCCTCTCGGCGAGGAAGTCCGCAAGCGGCTCGCCGCCAAGGAGGATTGGACGGTTCGAGATCTGGCGAATGACCTTCGATCGTCCCATATTCGTCTTTCGCATTTCTCTGTCTGGCGGTTTTTGCGCAAGCAGGGACTTAGCTTCAAAAAAAACGCTGATGGCCAGCGAGCAAGCGCGTCCCAAAGTAGCGCGCCGTCGGGCGCAATGGAAAGCTTATCAACATAGAATAGACGCTGGAAGGCTTATTTTTGTTGACGAAACTTGGGTGAAGACCAACATGACGCGGACACGGGGATGGTCCCCACGCGGCCAGCCCCTTCATGCCAGAGCACCTTTTGGTCACTGGAAAACACTGACCTTCATTGCAGGCCTCAGAGATGATCAGCTCGTTGCGCCTTGAGTGATAGACGGCCCGATCAACGCAGAGGCTTTCAACACATGGATTGGCGAATGCCTTGTCCCCATCCTCAAGCACGGTGACATTGTCGTCTTGGACAACCTCTCCAGCCACAAGAACAAAACAGCCCGCGACGCAGTGAGAAAAGTCGGGGCCAGATTGTTCTATCTGCCACCCTATGGCCCAGACCCAAACCCAATCGAGATGACGTTCGCCAAGCTCAAAACACCTGTGCGCAAGGCCGAAGAGCGCACCGTCGAAGCCTGCTGGAAACGCGTCGGCAAAGTCCTCAAAACCTTCTCACCAAGCGAATGCTCAAACTATCTTCGTCACGCCGGATATGCTTCTATAATTGCGTAACAGACTCTAGCCCGCGCATGACTATAAGCAATTTTGGCAGCGGTGACGGAGGTTTCAGCGGCGTATTTAGGGTAAAAATAGTGTTGGTGACTTCGTCAGAGAACGCGCGCGGTTGGACCGAACGCCACACAACTGGGCGGTGACCCCCCGTTTAGAATCCAGCCGTAGACGGCTTGCAGTTGAGCAGTGACGCTAGCCCACGAGAACCGCGCTTGGACAAGCGCGAAGCCGCGAGCCCCCATTGCCACACGTTGCTCATCGCTGCTGTCCAACAAAGCACGGATCCCGCGCGCCATTTCGTCGGGACCCAACCCAACCTCGATAGCCGCACCCGCAGCAAAACCTTCCGGCAAATTGCAAGCGGACGTCATCGCTACGGGCAAGGCGTAGGCCCACGCCTCAAGCACAGCCATCGGCAAACCTTCGCTGAAGGACGGCAGAATAAAAGCCGACGCATTGCACATCGCTGCATGCTTGGCATCGCCGCTCAGTGGACCAAGGAATACCACATCGGATGTAAGCGCCCGCTCCGCAACTAAAGTTGCAAGCTTTGCTTGATGACCGAGCTGATCCCACCCGGCGATCGCAACACGCCAACCAGCAAGTCCGCCAGCTTTCTTTATCAACGCCAGCGCTTCGATCAATCCTAGGAGATTTTTCTTAGGATGCAGTCGCCCCAAGTAGAGAAGCACGCGGACATCCGCGCCGAACCTTCGCGCCCAAGGTGAGCGTCCGAGGGGCCCAACCCTTGGAATCTCGACCCCGTTCGGAATCATGCAGATTGGGTTCACCAAGCCGAAAGCCCTTATCGCCTCGACCTCTTGGGTACAGAGAGCGTGAAGACACGCAGCACCACGCAGATGCTGGTCTTCGTAGAGGGCCCGTGCCAGACGCTTCTTCGACGCCGATACTGAAAGGGCCCAAGGGTCAAGCATGCCGTGTGGCGTGACAAGGTAAGGCTTCTTTCCGTCCGACCAAGCGACAACGTCGGCTGAAGGATGCATCCAGATTCCGTGTGTGTGGACCAGGTCCGGACCAAGGTCGACGATTGCGCGACGCAGGCCCGGCGAAACACCCAGGCCTCGTGGCCCAATCACAGGAAAAGCTCTTACTGGAGCGCCCTGCCAAAATTTCTCGTCCGATACCCAATCTGCATCGGCCAGCCCCAATACCGAGACTGAGACCGACGGACCGTGTAACTCGCGCGACATCGACTCAATAGCCGTTGCAACACCGCCGCCTCCCGATCGAGACAGCCATGAAGTCACGAAGGCTGCGTTCACCAAACGGTCAGCGCCCACAACATCGTCCGGTCAATTATTGACGAGGCCCGTCTTGGACCTGCGAGTGCAGCGCTCGCTGCCGCCTCGAAACCTGAAGCGAATCTTTCACGCCCCCACTTCGTTATGATGGCCTGACTTGCAGCACCCATGGCAGCCCGATCACAATGCTCGAGGGCGACTCGGAACATAGCGTCGGCGATCGCTCGGACGTCGAAGGGATCGAAAGTAAAACCGTTGCGTCCCTCTTCGACGAGATCACGCACGCAGCCGCAGCGCGTTGATACCAAAACTGGTAGCCCTGCTGCCATTGCCTCATTCACGACTAGACCCCACTGGTCCATCGTGCTCGGCAGTATAAACGCCTCGGCAAGCCCATAGTAAAGCGGCAATGCTGCGTAGTCTCTCGCACCAACGAGTTGCACCGCTCCTGAGACACGCCGAGCTTCAATCACCTCCTCAATCTCAGCGCGCAAAGGACCAGGACCAACAACTACCAAATCCCATGCCGCGCGGCCAGCGCGTTCACGATACATTGCGAATGCGTCCACCAAGCGAGAAACATTCTTCTTTTCTATTAGTCGTGCACAACAGAGGAAATAATGTTCGGGGAGACCGTGTTGCGCGCGAAGAGACGCCGCATTCTTGCGCGCCAGAGCCGCATTGGTCGCGAAATAATCATTGTCGACCATGTCGTAACCAAGAAAGATGCGATCCCGCGCCATACCTAATTCTAGAGCGTAATCGGCCTGCGGTTTTCCGCCGACGAAGGCGGAGGCAGCCAGCCCGATTATGCGGCGCTTTATCAATTCTTTGGCTTTAGCTCTTGGTTGATCATCCCTAGTGCTCTCTGACATCATTACAAACGGAACGTCGTGCATAAAGCACCATTCGATCGCCAGCCGGGATTCCAGCATCGACCAACCGGGAGCAAAGACAACCTGAGGATCAAGACGCGTAAGCAGATCATGTAGTTGCGGCCTAGTCGTAGCAACACGAATGGGCGGGATCAGGCCAAGTGCGTGTCGTGCGAACATAGAGCTTTCGGCTTCACCGGCGCGAAACTCCTCAAACCCAGCACGACCGAGAATTTCAATAGTTTCTACAACGAAGGGTGTCAGCTCAAACGCTGCCCTCGATCGCGCGGCGTGATAGGGGCCTATGTCCGACCAGATCAGGGCGCAGCGCGCGCGCGTATTGTCTTTACTAGACGCGGCGCGCATTGATCACGATCCCGTCCGCGGTGCCCGGCGCCAAGCTCATGATGCTTCGCGAGAGCCAACCAATGAACGAATTTACCGTCGGATATGCGAAGGCCGCAAACTCGACAGGCCGAAGTTGCGACGTCGTCAACAATTTCCCTAGTGTTGCGAACGAGTAGTAGCCAACATGGTCGTTGTGGACCGACTCTTTGCCCATCAGTGCGCGAAGAGCGGGCTTCATGGCCGTAGCGTTGATCGTCGTCACGATCAGCTTTGAGTCAGCCCTCATAAAGCGACGACAAGCGGCGAGCAAAGCGCCGGGTGCGGTAACATGCTCGATTACGTCGCAACAAAGGACCACGTCGAAGGTTTGACCAACGAGTACGTCATCCGAGCAAATGTCTGCACAGATAATGTTGTCGATGCCGAGCCCAGTAAGCGCACGGATCGCCTCATCATCTACATCGACGCCAATTAACTGCTGAGCGACTTGTTGGATCTTTTGATGCAGCAGCTCACCAGCACGGCCCTTATCAACCTCAAACGGGGCGTCTGCCGCGCCGACATGCAGCACAGTCATTCCACGGCATTGTTCGACAACCAGTTTATCGCGATCGACAAAGCAGTTCTTCGGGATACTCTTTGTCCAGTCGTACTGTGGAAAATTCGGGATTTCAGCCAACCTTTGCATACGCTCTCCCGAGAAGACGACTTTCCACCGTCTCTCCAATTTTGTCAGGATTGCTCATAGCCCCAACCCGGAGCCTTGCATTCCAGGCCCGTGCATTTCCAGCAGGCGAGAGGGCTTCCAAGACGGCTGCCGCCAGTGCTTGGGGATCGTGTTGACCAATCAGCCAGCCGCACGAATTGTCGAGGATTTCATCGAGGCCGCCATGCTCAAGCGATGCTACCACAGGTATACCGTGTCCCATTGCTTCGACAGGGGTCGTCGGAAATGCATCCCAATCGGCATTGAACAAAAGTACATCGATACCTGCATAAAATGGTGATAGATCGCTCAACCATCCAGCCCAGAACACCCGATCAGCGATGCCGAGCGACGTGGCGAGCTGATGGAGATTTGTTCGGTCCTCGCCGTCACCCGCAATCACAAAATGTGCCTCCGGAAGGTCGCCAAGTATTTCGACCGCCGTCCGTAGGAAGACATCGAAGCGCTTGCGCGGAACCAACCAACCGGCGTTCCCGATCAATGGCGCGGAGGATGGAACACCTATTCTTGCACGAAATGTTTCGCGTACCGCGTTATCGCGGATAGCCGGCAAGTCTAGGGGATTGCGGATAGTCTCGGAGATAGTCGCAACGGCCGGATAAATTGCTTCGGCCTCTCGACGGACGAAATCAGATGGAAAACTGATCGTGTTGAAGCGCCTAATAGCTACGCCATAAAGGAGCCGCCAGCGCCAAGCCGGCATTACGCCCTGATGATGGAAATGCATCGCCAACACCCGCCGCCCACGACAAGCCGTCCCCAGTGCGAGGGAGGCAACGAAATTGTGCCCAGTCATTATTATTGCATCGGCATTTTCAGCGCTGATGATTGCCCTTAGATGGAGAAATGAACGGAGAGTTCCGCGCCCCGAGTAATCGAGTCCGCGAACGGGAATTGCCTCTGCTTCGAGCAGAGGACCGAGTCTGCCGACTGGATTGAGCGAGATTAGTCGCAACTCATGCCCGCGTTTTTTTAACGCCTGCATCAATCGGAGCGAGGCCTGTTCCATGCCTCCTAGGTTTGTGCATTGGATGATATTTAGGATCCGCATGTAACCTCGGAGCAAGATTCGACTCCATCATGCCGGCAGTCTGAGCTAAGAATTTTTTTGTGCAAAGGCCACAGCGCTTCCATAGAGAAAGACGTTGCACGCGTTTGAGCAAATAGCGATGCGGCTTCGAGATCGATTTCGCCGGTCAATACGCGCAATATAGCGTCCGCCACGGCCCGGGGGTTCCTAGGCGGCACAATCAAACCCGAACGCCCGTCTTCAACTACGTCACCGCAACATGGAGTTACAATGGCTGGTAGCCCGTGAGCGATTGCTTCGAGTTGAGTGATCGCAAAACCGTCAGATAGCGTCGGCAAAATAAATAGATGATGGCTGTCCCAAAGCGCCTTTGCGTCGAGCCTCGCAACTTGCCCCACATAGCGGCTATTATCCGGCCAACTAATACTTCGTAGGTCTATATCAGTTGGGCCGGCGAATGTGAAATCAACTGGTTCGCCATCCAATAATCTGGCGGCTTCTAAAGCGTATTGAAAGCCCTTTCTAAGGCACAGAGTACCCAGCCACAGCACGCGCAAGCGCTCATCGTGGCGACGCATTTTAGTCTTCCCAACCGCTTCCGATAGTTCGTAGACAATTGGGATGACATGCATTTTCTGTTCGGGAACCCCGCGGATTCGCAATGCTTCTCGAGTCCATTTGGAATTCACTAGAATGCGATCCGCCTCTTCCCACTCTTCCTCTAATCTAGCGAGGTATCGACGCGGCGTTGCTTCGGTCCGGGACTCCAAACGCGGAAACCGTCGCTGCTCCTCAGCGATCACCTCGTCTTCGAGATGTACAGGCGCTATATCGTCAAGCACTGCCAGCGCGCCGAGCTTGCGGGCAGCCCGCATCGCCTCTAGCGATGCGCTGCTGAAGCCAAAGAATGTCGAGAACTCTTCTGCGCCGAGTGACGCAGCAACACGCCGCGCAAAGCTCTCGCCCCACCTTGCGTGGTTTTCAAAAAGATCGGAACGCCTCGCACTGGCGCGTAAGCGTATGTCCCAGTAGATCGCTGGCAGAGTATGGGAGCGCACCAAATGTCTTGGCAATTCATCATGTTGACGCCCCAAAAGTCTCCGGATTGGTTTGCCCCCAAGACGACCCGCTAACGGTGCCAAGTCTGGCGGGATGGCATTCCAATAATCCGTGTGGAATCTCACAAGGGTCCCCTGCTTGTGACATACCAGAGGGATTGAATAGTGCTGGCGAGCGCCAATCTGTGCGACGATTACCCCAAGGTTTGTCACCGCTGCCTCCTGGGAACCTTGGCCAAGGCGCGCCTACCGGCACCCGAGGCCGCTACAGCCGTCAAAACGTGTAGCGCCCAGTACGTTTTCCAGTTGCCAATCGACAGATTCGAGAACGCGAGCAGCACCATGACATGTGCAATAGCAAACGGTAGCGCGTAGAGGGCACCCCGCCTCTTTATGAGAAGCACAACAGGAGCGACAAACGCAAATGCGAAGAGAATTGCGGTCAGAAACCCTCGACTTACCGCCATGTCCAGAAGTACGTTGTGAGCAGCCCCACCCCTCCCAGCGCCGTCGCGAGCAACTTCGCCGACGACAGCAAAGCCATATTCCCCCATATCAACAACAGCCCCTTTAGGTGCTCCAAAAATGGGGTAGTCCATCGCTATCTTGAAAAATCTGTCCCAGATATCTCTGCGGCCCACCGATAGCGCATCGCTGCCCTGACTGCCAGCTTGGATTTCATTAAACTGAAGCGTCGCCAACAACATTTGGCCGGGTGCAGAATCCCAAAATATCGGCCAGAGCACTGGCAATAGCACGAGTAAGATAAAGGGTGCCAGCAGCACCAATGCCAAGGCCCTCGTTCGCATCGCTCTGAAGGTGAGAACATAAAGTCCAACAGCGAACCCACCGAAAAATATGTATACGAGTGCTGCGCGAGAGCCCATCGCGACCAAGGGGATCACCATGATTGCGAAAACAAACAGAACAGTTACTATTCCCCCGCCGCGTCGAGATCTATTGCCGGCCCAGGCCGCTGAAAGGCTAAGCACGATGGCAGTCCACAGCGCGAAACCTACATTTACTGAAGCAAAGTTCACATCTGCGCGGCCGGAGCCCATTCGAAGACCGCCACGATCAAATTGATCATAGACAAGCCCCTCCATCGATAACCCCACGGCTGTGCCCCAGTAGCCTAAAATTCCGAGCGAGGCCCCTAAGACTAGCATCATTAGGAGCCGTTCGTAGTTCCCTGCGGCCAAGGGCACATATGTGCAAAGTATTGCAGCCGTGACTAACGCATAAATCATCGTCTCGTCGATTGTCTCATTGAGGAATCCGATCGCAATCCACATCAAAATAAAGGGGAAGGTAAAGCGCAAGCCTTTCGAAATCGCAGGCAAACCACCCAAACAGCCATTAAATGGCAGCGTAAGAATCCATGCCGCTACGAACAGCTGCGCTAAAGTGAGCGGGAATTCGGGGGGGTCGGGAGCGATCTGAGAGCCGGCAACGAATAGAAACGCGGCAAAGGGATTAAAAACTGCCGCGGCCGTCGCTAGAAAGGAGAGAGGAACCCCAAGCGGTTCTAACATTGGAGTGTAGTGCATGAGCGTCAAGCAGCCGAGCACAATTCCAACAGACCATCGGCTGCTGGGCGACCATCGCGACGCGATGGCATGTTCGAAAACAGGATTATTTGTAGCTGCTAACGCAGCGGAAGGGGTCGATCGTAATTCATCGAATGGGGTCATTGGCAAACTCGGCCCGCCCGTGCCTGACTGACGAGTGAACTCGGTATACCTGAGAGAGACAGTTCGCAACCTTCGTCGATATCTTTGCGTGCGGACCACTTCGATTCCGGGCGTTCTTCAAAATACAGGCTCTCATAGGCCGCTCCCATTACCTCGGAAGAGTATCGCTGCTTATGCACATCACGAGACTGCTGCGACATCAATATATGCAAATCGGGATTCACAATTAGCCGCAGCAGAGCGCTTGCAACGGCCTCTGACGACCTATCGACGAGAAACCCGTTTTCTGAGTTTTGGATAAGCTGGGCTAATCCGCCGACCGCTGTAGCGACGACCGGGACTCCCAATGAAAAGGCTTCCAGGACTGCCATCGGCAGGCCCTCTCCTCTGGATGGAAGCGCCATTACATCCAATCTCGGGAACACCTCGACTAATGGATTGCGAAGGTGCCCCAGAAATTCTGCGAAGTCCGAATGCGCTTCGCACCAGGACTTAGCCTGAGCGATTTGGGGGCCGTCGCCTGCAATCAAGTACCTGACGTGTTGCCCTTCCATGTGCAGCTTTTTTATGGCCTCCGCCGTTATTCGCCATCCCTTGCCCTCGTCTACAAAACCAACGTGCCCGACAGTGAATGGGAGGGATCTGTCCCTAAGGTGTGGCGCGCCACGTAGACCTGCTGGTGGCGACGCCGTCCCATTCGGGATCACGGTAAATGAGCGCGCATCGACACCAAAAAGCCTCTCTGCGACGTACGTATTGTGAAGATCAACCGAGGCATGACGCACTCCATACTTGGAAAGTCGCTTCGCCCATCGGGCATGAATAAATCGGCGAATCGGCTGTTTACTTAGCTGCCTTTCCCCCTGAATGCCGTGATAAGTCACTACTGTAGTGACACTAGGCACTTTAATCGGCATGTACGCACCAGACAGCCATGCATTGTGAAAATGCATGACTGTCGTAGTGTCTGGTTGACCGACTTTGAGCGCCCAATCCACCATCGGATTGCTGAATTGATGAAATAAATATGCAGCGGTACCGAATACATCTGGACTATCGCGCGTAAACACACGCACTCCTTCGGCGCGCATTTCTTCTAGTTGATGATGATAAGATACGGGCCATGTCGCCGGCAGGAGCAAACCAAATACGACGCGGTAGCCCTGCGAGACTTGCCATCTGGCAAGCTCACGCATCATTGACCAAACGCCGGTCCGCGGCTGACGGGCAATATGAATTATGCACCGGCCTTTTGTCACGACGGCAGTGACCGCAGCCATCGGACTTGCTCCAATCGCAAGGGTTTACGCTGGCCGAAGTGGCGTACGCTTGCGGAAAACCCCGCGAGAATTCCAAGAAACCCAGAGAGTTTATACGGATGACCCAACCACCGTCTCACGGCTTGGCCAACCCCAAGAGGAAGGCCATACCAAAGAGGGAGGCTGAGTACGTTTAAAAGTATTCGATTGCGCACGTACAAGTAGGACTCACGGGGTAGATTCCGTCCAGCCGCCACATGGTCATGGATGATGAAGTTGTTCGGATCTATCCAAAGCTGCCGCCCTGACGCCCAAACCCGCCTAGCTAGATCGGTGTCCTCACCGCCAAAGACATAAGATGAATTGTAACTTCCTATGGCCATGACGCTAGCGCGATGCAGCAGCGAAGCGCCTCCCAAGAGGCTCCGACATGGTCCTGTCTTAAGATCACCCGGCGGTGCGATGTCGCCATCATAGGAGCGAGAGTATCGAAAGGTTACAACGATGGGATCATCCGGGCCCGGTTCTATTGTAAGCCAGCGCGTCGGATCGAAATCGTCACGTGGGTGGCAGTCATCGTCGAGGGCCAAGCACCAACGAGCGTCGGCGGCCGTGATAAGCGCGCGGCGCGCGCCGGCGGGGCCGATATTTTCTTCGCTGCGGATAAGTTTGGCATTTGGAATACTCTCCACCGCAGCGCGGACCGCCTCTGCATCATCGGAAGCATCATCGAAAACGTAAATCGGAGCGTCCGGAAAATGAGAACGGGTTTTCTCAAGATTCTTCCGAGCCACATCCGGTCTGTTCCGGGTTGGCATGATGATAGCCAATTCACGCATCGATAGCATACGACCTTAGGCGTTCTTTGAAAGTCAAGGCATGGCTGTGAAGTAATCGCCCCACCGCAACCGGATCATCAGCCAACGCAACTGCTCTATCTATAAAGCTCGCAGCGTAAAGCAATCTTGGATCAACCATCATATCGGGGTGATCCATGCTCTCAGCAAAGTCATGCCCCTTTTCACGATACGCAATCGCCAGCGGCGGGACACCTATACAACACGATAGCACTGCGGCGTGCAGGCGGACTGCTAAAGTCAGCCTAGCTTTAACTGCAAGATCGAAAAAAGCCTTCGATGACACCGGCGTTTCAAGCCCGCAACCTTCAAGTCCGGCCATCTTGAGCACCTCCCGAGTAGGAGCTACATCTTCTCGACAAAAGGCCATGGGAATGGGAGTAAGCCCGCGATCTACCAGCGCTTTGGCCGCCTTTGCGAGAGCCTCCAATGTCGATGGCGTTGCCTCAGCTTCGCCATCTCGTCCAGTTGGATGCGCGGCATTGAGAATGAACCCGCGAGCCAAGCCTGGATTCACCGGCGTCGCTGCGGTCAAGACTAAAGCGAGATCTCCGACAATCTCGGCTTTATCTACACCGATCGATCTGAGCTTATCTAAAGTTCGGGGGCCACGAACACCAACACGCTGCATTGCGTTTAATGCATCGCGCCACTCGTGGTCGATGAGCTCACCTTTAGCGCTAAACCCAGAGCTTCCTGCGCCTGTCCCAAGAGTCGAGACAGGAAGCCCAAACTGGAGAGCGCGCCTTACTACGCTGAGGTAGCCATGGTTTATCAGAGTTCCTCCGCCGAGGAACACCCGCTGAAACCGAGTCCTTCCTGATAGCCCGACCCCGGCGAGCATCGCTTCACGCCGCGAGCCGCTGAACACTTCCAATTGCTCAGAAACAAAAAGCTTCTCGGCTGCCTCATACATTGCAGTATCGCCGAGATTTCCGGCGATTGTCCAACCTATGTAGCCGGTTGATCGCCCCTTTAAAAGAGCTCGGCGAGCGCCCGTGGCCAAAGCGGATTTGGCCCAATCGAGCCGCGTTCTCACTTCTTGCATTGTTTCACCGCAATTACTTGAGCGATCCTGTAGGCCTTGGTCGTTAAGCGTGTTTGAGTGAGAACGTGATCTCCGATGCGAACAGCGATGGAAGTAGCGTTTTGATACCGTGATAACGCCCCACACCGTTGACAATCTCCACTTGGAGCTTGCAAGATTTCGCCAGTGCACGGATCATCTCTAATGAGTAGTAATGCAGGTGACCGCCGTCCCACTCTCTCGAATCCAGCCATTGTCATGTAGGCCTGCTAGTCACAGGCACCCGCCCCATCAAAAGGCGAAGCCTATTTGGCAAGCCAGTCACGAGAGGGAGGTTTACAAAGGCCCTGCCACTTCGCGCCATTATGCGTTTCACTTCTTCGAAACAGAAAAGTGGATCGAAAAGGTGCTCGAAAATCATCATTGCCATTAAGTAGTCCACGGAGCCATCGCCAAACGGCCACGGAGAATTGAGGTCATGGCTGAACAGTTTGACTTCGTTGATTTCAATTTTCTCTCCGTAGGCGGCATCGAGCCCAATCAGATTAGAGAACTTCCGATGTCTTCGGAGCTCGAATAAGATGCGTCCGTCACCACACCCAAGATCCACGATCGTGCTCCCTTCGCTTGTATTCGAAAGAATATAGTCAACGGCTAAACCGTACCGGCTCCCTTTTGCTATGAATGGAAGATTTTCGGCGGAGGAAGCCTCATGCGCAGTTTTCAGGCCGCCCGAATAATGCCTCTTGTAGAACTCTAGCTCTATCCGATGATCCGTCGTCATGATTCAGAGAATTCCTGGCTAGCACCTTTGATAAATATAGTTGCGTATCGGCACACAAAGTTCGCCGCTCCATGGTCTATTGGCTCCAGGGACCAGTAGCTCCAGGGCCAGGCGCCTCTGCGCATGATATCAGCATTGTGAATGGCAGCGATGTTCCAATCGAGCGCATGTAAACCGTTGGCTTTAGCAAGCGCTGTGCGTTGATCCAAATGCATACCACCGACGAACAAAGCACCGCCGGGTTTGACGGCACCGGCTAGGCGAGCAAAAGCATGCGCTTCATCCATCAGATTCATGTGGATCATAAAGTTCTGACCAAAGACGACATCGAAATCGCGGAACTTCTCGAATTCGGGAGACAGCACGTCAGCCCTGCTAAAGCGTACTCGTTCACGCAGCTCGCTGACAACTAGCCACCTGTCCCCCTTAGGCTCGAGCATGCTGGCTTCTAGTTCTTGAATTCGAGAGTCCTCTGAATCACCGAGACCATGCTCACGCCCAAAAACACCAGTTTCAGCGACATGAAGCGCCTCAACAGATATATCGTTAGCATGAATCTCGAATTGGATTTTAGGGTGATACTTGGCCAAGTAGCCAGCAATTGTGAACACCTCGCATCCCATTGAACAACCACTGACAAGAATGCGCAGCCGATCTCTTTTAGCGAGATCACTAAGTGGGCCCTCAAATGCGGAAAGTTGTTCGAGATTGCGGAAAAATCGCGTCACCGTAGATTGAGTTGGTTTTTGTCGGCGGTGACGCTTGACATAGATCCATCGGCCTAACGCACTCATTGGAGCGAGGTCGAAGATCATGCGATTCATTTGGTTACGACGCGACATCAGCTTTCAACCTCAAGGCCGTTCTCAGTTGGCCTGGAAACATCCATGCCGTCGATGCTACAGTGGCTAACAATAAAGCGATCGGAAGTCCGATTATGCCAAGCTGCGGTATAAAGATGATCGCGAAAACCATCGCAAAGACACCGTTGGCTAACGAAGCCCATAACTGATTCCAAACCAGGCTCAACGCCGAGAGGATTTGCGCGTGAATCACTCCCCAGGTGAAAACACTACAATTCAACGCCATCACAACAAAAAAAGCTCGGCTACCCGTGACTTCACCGCCGCTCCAAAGCCCAATGATCCACGGCCCAAATATCACCAGCATTACACTAAAAATGATTGAAAGCGTCATTGCTCCGAAGAGTAGCCTTGTGACCGCGCTGCGGATCCAAGCCCAGTCCCCTTTGGACTGAGCTTCCCCAAGAGCGCCCCATAAGCTCGCCATCACCATCATCCAGATGCCTGACGCCATCTGGTAGAGTTGCCAAGTGAGCGCGAACAGAGGAACCGCAGCCGCTCCATTCTCGGTTGCGAGGACGAGAATTCCCCCATGAGCAACGAGATATCCTGTGACCTGAATGACCAAGTATCCGCCGCTCAGATCGAACATGCGAACACTCGCCCTCGGTTGCACCTTTTTCGGCATTGGCATTAGTTCTGGCCTAAGCCTTGCGACGAGGTAAACGCCAGCAGCAAGAACACCGCATTCCGTTGCGAGGCCGATCCCCAAAAGTAAAACTGCTCCTGATGCCCCGCCGAAAATGAGCACGAAAACTGAAGCTAAGCAAAGCAGTTGCCCTAATATGTCGAAGATCCGCAGCACATGGATCTTTTGCAGCCCGACAAATGCAGACTCGACGAGGCCCAACGGAAGTCGAAGGAGAGCAAGGGCAAGACCAACCTGAAGGAAAGCAATCCATTCTGGGTCGTTAACAGCTGATCCTCCCCCAGCGGCAGACATCAAGATACCTAGCCACGGCCCGCCCCACTGGATCAAGGCTTGTCCTGCGATTGCGAGCGCTAGAACGATAGCCAAGATAACCGCAAGTGACGTCGAAAAGTATATTCCTTGATCGGCACGCCGGTTTTCGCCTTCTGCTGTCGCGAGCGCATTTACAAGCCCTGGCGCCAATCCTGCTTGCCCCCAAGACAGCCAACCAAGCGCCGCTACCGCGGTCAACCAAACTCCATACGAGTCTGCACCTAAATATCGAATTGTTGCGCCGACAATCAACGTTTGCGTCAGCAACCTGATGAGTTTCGATGCAATCGAGAACACGATCGCAAGATTTAACCGCCTCGCGCGCTCGCTCAGTCCCGACCATTTGGGGATAAGAGACCATAGTTTGCGTTTAAAAAGCACGGAAGTGAATAGATCCTAATGAACCTGTCTTTGACGATGATCGTCCGTTTTGGCTGCAGTCAACTCCGGAACCTATACGTGTCATATTTTTGCACTAATGGTTAGTGTGCGTACTGATGAAAATGCTCAGAAGTTCGAACAAGTTGGACGAGGTAGCTCTTCATACTTGCCCGAAATTGGATTGCGTAGCGCCACACTCTAGTTCCCTCCTCCAAGATGTCGCCATCCAAAAAAGCCTTTATCGCCTTTGATTTGTTGTGCGCTCACTTGCCTGAACGTCAGTGGTGCGGAGATTGAGATCCCAAACAAGCTACGCCCTTCTCCCCTCGCCCGATATCACCGATCCACTACCAGCACGATCCTGCGCATTCGACCAAGACAAGCGTGCATGGCGCGATAAGCTCGGTCTCGCCAAGCGGGTCAAAGCGCGCATCCTCCAAGCCTAGACCTCTGAGGTTTACGGCGATCCCTCAGTCCATTCCCAGCCCGAAGAGTACCGGGTTAATGTCAACTTGATCGATTTGCGCTCCTGCTATGAAGTGCAAACGCTGCGCCGAGACGCTGTTCTTCGATTATAACGCCGCGCATGGCGAGCAGGATTAAATAGGTTTCAGGCTCGTGGCGCTCGCCGATGGCGCGCGTCGCAGCAGATCTCCGAGCAGTCCAGCCACCAGAGTTATTGCGAAAGGCTCCATCGTGAACGAAAAACGCGAGGTCGAGAAAAAGACGATATGAATTGCCGTCACCACAGCGATCGGTGACAGTAGTACAAGAGCTTCGTAGAACGCGGCTTCGTTACGCCTTCGCTCCCAACAGCGCAGCAGAAAACAAGAGATTGCCATAAGCAGCAATGGGAATCGCAAGCCAATTATAGCGCGTGATATTTCAGACCGCGGCGTGTTTGCGTCGCCCGCGTTTGGCCACGGGCCCCACAGCTCCCAAAGTGATGACCATCTCTGCTCAAGGAATTCCAACGGTTGGGAAAACATAAATCCCAAATAGATCTTGACGGGGTTGCCCGTGTACACGGGGTTGAAATTTATCCCCTCGCTACTCGTGCTTGTAACGCTGATCACGAGATTCGGTCCGAGATTTGCGCTCTCTGCCAGCAGACCGGCACCTATCGCCGCCATTTCCGCAATCAACACCGTGATAATTCCAGCCAGCAGCCAACCGGCACCAGGGCGGTTGCCAAACAGGAACATTAAGATTGCGACGGATCCTGAAACAGGCAAAAGCGTCGTGCGGCACAGGACAGCAAGGCCCAGAGCGATGCCGGCCAATAGGCTTCGTCGATGAAGCGATAGGAAAACGCCGAGGACAAGGAAGAACGTAGCCGGTACTTCAGAAAGCAACTGGCGGGTGTAGTTGAGTTGGTTGGGCCACGCAGCTAAAATCACGGCGCACAGAATCGCACCTGTCGCGCCCTGGCGCGCAACAATGGCGGTCGCGATCGCGACAGTGGCGGCACCCAGCACAATGTTAAGCCAAAGAAGCGCAGGGATGGTGCCCGAGTTGCCGAACAGGGAGAACGCGGCGGCGACTAGGACCGAGTAGCCATTGGGAAAATAGGAAATTGGTTCGCCTTCCAGCATGGCCCGAGCCATGTTAAAATAAGCGGCGGTATCCGTATTGAAATTGGTCAGACCCGACTGAAATGTGACAACGTACCGGCACAACACGGCGAGTGCAAATGAGGCGCTGACGATCATGACGCGAGTTTGCAGTGTCGGACCGTCGCCAGCGTATGTGAGGTTCATGGCTTTACCCTTTTGAATATCCAATCTGGAGGCAACGGGAAGATAATCATGATCGGCTGACAGACTGACTTAGCAACGATCGCGCTTTTGCGCTTGGCGACGGTCCTGGCAATTGCAACGGCGACTTGATCTGCCGATACGGTAGAGCTTGCCGTCACGAAGAGTGGGCGCAAGCGTTTTGGAGAGCAGAAACACCCCTAAGTACGCTGCTGCACAGTTCATCAACTGCACGGTTAGTATAAAGAAATCCACAAATATCCTTATATACGCCGCCACGACTAATGCATACAAAGTACTCGTGGCTGCGAGATAACTCTCACCAATATTGAACGGGTAGTCGCTGCTATCACTTCTGTTCCGCGCAGTTCGGGAATAAATGAACGCGTCCTCCTGTACTTATTGAGTTGCTATCGCAGCAAAAATCACAAAACCGAAAGCTGGGAACTGAAACAGAACATCCGGCAAAGACTTGTCTGGGTGGAACTGACTGGGCCCCGAATTCTGCTTGCTCCTTGTAATGAAGCGCAGCATTTCCAAAAAACTATTTCTTCCCTCCGCGAAGTCCGCCACTACTGGGCTTCATAGTTTCATCCTTTTAAACACTGCTTCCGGAATGTTCCGTATGATGATCATAATCAACCACCAAACTGCACGGACGTAGATAACGTCCTTCTTGTGCTCGACGGCTTGGGCGATGGCGTCTGCGACTTCGCTGGGTTGAGCTGTGAGCAGCGTCGGCAAAGCCATGCCTTCAGTCATCTGTGTCGCGACAAAGCCCGGCAGGACACTTATAACATGCACCCCGCGCCTCGCGAGCCGGTTGCGCAGACCTGACAGGAAGGCCGTGAATGCCGCCTTGGCAGATCCATAGACGTAGTTTGTGGCGCGCCCTCGCTCGCCGGCCACTGAACTAATTCCAACGAGCGTCCCGCTGCCGCGGGCTTCGAACTTGTTGGCGAGCACAGCCAAGATGCTTGCTGGTCCTTCATAATTGCTCCGCATGACCCGGCTAGCAGCATCAGGAACAGTTTCGTTCTCCTTCTGTCCGCCCATCAAGCCGACGGTACAGACTGCTATTTGCGGCAGTTCCGGAAGCGCTGCCACGAAGGCTTCATGCGTGTCAAAAGCCAACGCGTCGAACTCATACAGAGTTACGGGTACATTGTGCCTGAGCTCCATGTCGTTCTTGTCAGCTGCAAGGGTTTCAGCGCGGCGTGCCGCCAGATACACTTGATGCCCAAGCGAAGCGAATTTATGGGCTATTGCTTTTCCGATATCCGATCGTGCACCGAGGATGAGTACGGAGGGCTTTGTCAAAGCGCCAGCCTTTCTGCCTGAGCTGACCGGAACCGATTTGTGAAGCCTCGTGCATCTCGGAAGGCCTTAAAGACTTCGATGCGCCTGTCCGACGCACGCAGTGTTGCTGCACTCATCCGACTGTCCTTTGCCAGATAGAAACGGCCCCCGTGGTCGATGGTTATACGATCCAGACGCTCCATAAGCGCGAGCGTATTCGCCTTGACCGGAAAGTCCAGCGCCAGCGTGTAACCTTCCATGGGAAATGAGAACGCGCTGTCCTGTTTGCCGAAACGCTTAAGCACCGCGAGGAATGAGCCCGACCTGGCCATTGCGATTTCAGCCAAGAGCGCAGTCAGCCCCACCTCGGAACGCTCTAGTGGCAGCGCGCACTGGAACTGTGCGAAGCCTTTGCGACCATAGATCCGGTTCCAACCGAGGATCGCGTCGAGCGGGTAGAAGTAGCTGTCCCAGTCAACCAATTGCGGGCCGGTCTTGCTGGTCCCTGACCAATAGTAAAGGGCGTTAAAGGCACGGACGGTCAGACTATTCAGCGCGAAACCCGGGAAGTCGAAAGGGACTGATAGCTTCCGCTTTGTTTCAATCCCGAAAGGAGTCTGTGCCTGATCCGACGACAGATTGTTGAGGGTCGCATGCTCTCCGAGCTTTACCAGGCAGCGGCCCAGATTGCCGCCTTTTCCGAAGCAATCGATCCAAGCCACTGAATAGGTTGCATCTTGCGTTGCCTCGAAGGCGGCCATCGCAGCCTTGAGATTAGGTGCGGCTAGAGCAGTCTGACGGATCCAAGCCGTTTCGACCGACCGCAAACGGATAGCGGCGCGCAAGATTATGCCGGTCAGCCCCATTCCGCCGAGCGTGTGATCGAAAAGGATTGTATCGTCTTGGGGGGAGCAGCGGCTGATCTCACCATATGGCCCCATAACGTCGATCCAATCGACGCAGGCCCGGAAACTACCGTCCTTGTGGTGGTTCTTGCCATGGATATCTGCTGCGATGGCACCGCCCAACGTAACAAACTTGGTCCCCGGCGTGACCATAGGGAACCATCCGCGGGGCAGGAAGGCAGCAATGATATCGCCGAACAGCACTCCTGCCTCGGCAACCAACTGACCAGAGGCTGGATCAAAGGCAATCATGCGGTTGAGATGTCTCGTCTCAATGGTGGCGGACGCATTGATGGCGCTGTCGCCATAGGCGCGGCCGTTGCCGCGTGCGATGAGGGTCGGTTCATAAAGAACCATATCCCGCAAGGCGTCCACGCTGCGCGGTCGATGGGTCCGCGCTTCCAGCACCGGATGCCGCCCCCAGCCCGACAACTTCATGTGGGTGCAGCCAATCGCTGGCGGGTGAACACGAAGCGCCGATCGAGATTGTATTTCACCACGTAGCCGACCGACAGCCCCAAAATTGCCCCCAGTTCGCGCATTGTGTCTGTCTCCCAGATCAGCCAAAACGCGGTCTCAGTGCCCCAAAAGATTGCCGTCGTGATCAGCCCCATTGCCGTGTAGAGTGTGAATTTTCGACTATTGTTCCGAATTCCGGTTTCGACGTCCTGGAAGATCCAGCGTTTGTCTAGAAGGTACTTGCCTATCAGGCCAACAAGTGTACCTGTCCCGAGTGCTGCCGCAAAATAGAGTCCTGTGTCGCCGAACTGAAGCACTGCCCGCTGGGTAGCAAGGTTGGCGAACGTCGCGATCACGGCGAAGGCACCATACCGGAAAACGAGTGCCTGCGGCGTCATGTAAGGGCTCCAGCCAGCAAGAAGCCGGAAACGAGAAGGAAGCACATCTGGCTGATGCGATCCTTCACCGCGTATACAATGGGGTCATCGTGCATGCCGCCACGATGCGCGACCAACACTGTGCGGGTAACCCAGTAAAGAAGAACGGCGCAGACCCCCCAGAGAGCCTCTGGGTGAGAGTAGAGAACAAGTACTGCCGGGGAGTTGGCGTAAAGTGTCAATACGAACACGGAGACGTAACCGGCGCTGATCGCGATCATTGAGATGATCGGCAGATCGTCGACATGGTAGCCACGGCCGCTTGCGTTCACATTACCACGCCTGGCACTGTCAATGAGTTCAGCCTGGCGTTTGACGGCAGCGAGCGAGAGGAAGAAAAATACTGAGAAGGCGAGCAACCAGACCGAGAGGTCGATACCGGTCGCTGCGCCGCCGGCAATGATCCGGAAAGTGTAGAGACCAGCCAGTGCGAATATGTCGACCAAGATCCGCCGCTTAAGGACCAGCGAATAGGAAAGGGTCAGGAAATAATACCCAGCCAACACGAGCGCGAACGACCATCCGATGACTATGGCAAGCCCAGTTCCAAGCAAGATAAGGCTCGCTGCCATCCAGCCGCCGTGCGTGATGGGAATTCTTCCGGAGGCAAAGGGCCTGGACTTTTTGCGAGGGTGCGCACGGTCTGCCGAAAGGTCGAGAAGGTCATTGAGGACATAAACGCTTGAGGCAACGAGGCAGAAGCAGATAAACGCCAGACACGCCTGCAAGAGTGTCGCAATATCTAGCCGATGGGCGGCCAGCATCGGAAGAAACACCAGCATGTTTTTCAAATACTGATGCGGACGCAGCGCCTCGATGTAGGAAGCCACAGACGTCCGCTCTGTGGAAAGATGCTCAGCCGTCTGACAGACCTGCTCTGCTTTTCGACGCACGGCCGGGCGCGCATTGACAGTGATGGCCTTAGCAGCTCGTTTCCAAACTGGTAGGTCTGCAAACGCATCACCCATATAGGCAAACCCATTTGGACCAAACCGTTCCTCGAGAAACTGGCCTTTGAGCTCTCCTTTGAGGTTGAGCCTGCCGTCTGACCCATGGACCTCGTCGAAAATCATGAGGTGGCTTGCGATGACTTCAGCATGATAACTGTCGCTGGCTGTAACGAGGGCTGTTCGCCCGCCAGAATGGCGCCACTCCACAATGAATGCCAAGACCTTTTCGTCATAGGGAAGCGTCGCTGCATCGACGGCCGATAGCCTTGCTAGGCGGCGTTTCAAGCATGCTCTGCCCTTGGTCAGGGCCGCCAATGACACGAAGGGAGTACGCCAGTCTCTGGCCAAAGCAGACCAGAAGCTTTCATGCAGCATGTCACTGCGAAGGAGCGTCCCATCGAGGTCAACCACAAGCATATCAACGGGTTTCAAATACCGGGCCCCATGTTTATCTGCCTTTGGAAGACTGATCCGCTCAATTCGGTTGATTTGAAGGCGCACATAGGGCTGCCGTGTCAGTGACCACTGCATGACTTTCTTTTCAAGTTGCCCCAAAAATCATTCGGTTTTTTCCTCATCATCCCCATCGCCCGATAACACCGACTGTTGCACTGGCCCGAAAAGTGCGAAGCAGTTTTCGGTTAAGCTAATGCGATAACCCCGAACCCAAAACTTGACCGGGTTTACCGGTCAGCATGCCGTCAAAGTACGCGATCGTCTTGGTCAGGCCGTCGCGCAGCTGGACTGCTGGCTCCCAACCGAGGATCTCCCTGGCCTTCTCGATATTCGGTTGGCGCTGCTTCGGGTCATCCTGCGGCAATGGCATGAACACGAGCTTTGACTTCGAACCCGTCAGATCGATGACCTGCTCGGCGAGCTGGCGGATCGTGAACTCCCCGGGGTTGCCGATGTTGATCGGGCCGGTGATATCTTCCCCGGTATTCATGAGGCTGATGAGGCCGCGAACAAGATCATCGACATAGCAGAAGCTGCGGGTCTGCTGGCCGTCGCCCTAAAGGGTGATGTCTTCGCCCTTGAGCGCCTGGACGATGAAGCTGGACACCACACGGCCATCATTCGGGTGCATGCGCGGCCCGTAGGTATTGAAGATCCGGGCGACCTTGATGCGCAGTTTGTGCTGGCGGTGATAGTCGAAGAACAGCGTCTCGGCGCAGCGTTTGCCCTCGTCGTAGCAGGAGCGAGGGCCGATCGGGTTGACGTTGCCCCAGTATTCCCCGGGCTGCGGGTGGACGGCCGGGTCGCCGTAGACTTCCGAGGTTGAGGCCTGGAGGATTTTCGCCTTCACGCGCTTGGCAAGGCCGAGCATGTTGATGGCGCCGTGGACGCTGGTCTTGGTCGTCTGGACGGGGTCGAACTGGTAGTGGATGGGGCTGGCCGGGCACGCCATGTTGTAGATCTCGTCGACCTCGACATGGAGCGGGAAGCAGACATCGTGGCGCATCAGCTCGAAGCGCGGGTGGTTCAGGAGGTGGGCGACGTTGGTGCGCGTACCAGTAAAGAAGTTGTCCGCGCAAAGCACATTGGTGCCGCTCTCGAGCAGGCGCTCGCAGAGGAATGAACCGATGAAGCCGGCCCCGCCGGTGATCAGGATACGGCGCTCGAGATGCATGATGTCTCTAAACTATAACTTGGTCAGTCGATGAAAGCGAAAATGACCTCTATTCATTTGATTGCCTCAAATGCGATCGCGCTTTGAAACCTGCCAGGATCTTCAACGAGCGAGAAAGCGGGTTCTTCTGAATCTCCGAAACGGGCCTCACGAATTTTTCGAAAGCCCGCGCTTGATAGAGCTGCCGCCATACTCAACCGGTCCCACATCCACAGATGATCAGAGTTCCCGGCGCCCGTAATCATCTTTTCCTTTAGGGTCGTCGGACGCTTCATCATTCCCAAATAGGCGTTCCTCATGAACTTGTGACTGGCTTCAATATCTCCGCTACCCACCGCTTCGACATACTCGCGAGCGAGATCGTGTAGATCGGGAACAATTAGCCTGAAGCGTCCGCCAACACGAAGAATTCGAAGCGTCTCACTAAGGGCGCGGTAGAAATCATCCAGCGCCAGGTGTTCGAGAACATGGCTCGCATAGACACCATCGCAAGAGCCACTTTGAATTGGGAGCCCTCTCGTCACGTCGCCATAACGAACAGACTTCGGAAATAGAGTCCGCCCTCGCGTTACCAACGCGCCCGCCACCGGAATTTTCTGAAGCCTGAGTGTCGGAGAGGCGTCGAAATTGATCCAGCCATCTGGCGCGCTCAAGCCACATCCGTACTGGACCAAAAGACCTCCGGTTTCGGCGTGGTGGTTACTTTGGGAGCCTTTAGATTGATCTGTCATTTGCGATCCGAAAGCGGTTGCATACTGTTGGAGTGAAGAAGAGCCGGAGAGCATGTTTGTTGTCGGTCAACTGGAGCTAACGCGGAAACTGACTTGAGTGACAAAGACGAAGAGCGCACGAACCATGCGCTCCAGACGGATCGGCCAACGCATTTCATCGGCGCGGGCCAGCGTGCGTTGTCATTTTAGTTTTTATAGGACTCCGAAAAACCCGCAACTACGCCCCCCATCGCCCGATAACACCGAACCTCTCGCTCAATCTCTTCCGGGCGCAACGGTCCAAAGAAACATAGGCGACCTGAAAGGCATTTTCAGGCGAGCCCGGCTGCCTCCTGAGGCAGCCAACTCAAAGCCGGTTAAGTGCCAACTACTGCACCGGATGATTTCGCCTGATTGGCCGAAAGGATGAATGCAGCGGTCAAGTTCATGTCGCGATCCTTACCCCTAGCCTGATCTGACCCAGCGGGACCCGGTTTCCCACTCGACGTCTCATAAGCTGAGACACTAGACCCTGCTCTTAGGCTTTGAAAGCCAGCGAAAAAGATTTTTTTGAAATGGCTACCGCACTCCGGGTGAATAAGGTGGAAGCCCTCTCATCGCGGAGCGTGGTCTGCATTTGGAGGCCATGCAAGCCTAGCTTTGGCCGTTCTGCTTAGGCTTTGATCAATGACCGAGCGCCTGCTGGAGGTCAAGCAAGAGCACTGCGGATTCTCGCAAGTGCATAGTTAATGTACGCTGCGCCGTTGTTTTTCGCAATAAATATGTCCAAGGCCGGGTTCAATTGAGGTCGCGTTCGTGAGTTTTTATCCGCCCACAGGGCACTTGCTTTGTCCACTATTGACATCAGACTATCCTGTCTTGATAGTTGGGACAAGATGACACATCAATAGTGATCCGTGACACAATCAATCGAAATTAACAGACGTCATATTTTAAGTGTAGGCTACGAGAAAATCCGCAATTATATCGAAATTATTATCTCTTGAGTTTTAAAAAATGAGGGTGCGATGCAAAATGCAATTCATTGGTCAGCGGTGAACACCCAGCCAAACAAGGAAGCGCTCGCGGCCTCCCATATAGAAAAACAAGGCTATAGAGTTTATTTTCCAGCCGTTTCCAAGCGCGTCAAGCACGCTCGCAGAGTATGTGACCGAACGGTCTCGTTTTTCCCAAGCTATATCTTTGTGCAGCTAGACCACCGTCAACACCAATGGACACCGATTAATGGCACAATCGGTGTTCGTAGTCTGGTAATGGCCGGCACAAAACCGGCAACTCTGCCACCCTTATTTGTAGAACAACTCGGCAGCTATCTTTCAGCCGGCAAGCAAGGTGTTGCCAAACAATTTGCGCCAATCGAGCCTGGCACGCCGGTTCGCATAGCCGCCGGACCATTTCAAAACATGTTAGGCCAGTTTGAAACCATGACCGAAACGGGTCGGGTGCGGGTTTTATTGGAGCTCTTGGGCGGGAAGGTGCCGGTAGAGCTTGACCGGGAGCTTCTCACGATCAGTCTTTAAGAGCATCAACTGGCGTTCAAACTGACGAGATCAGCCAAAAGTTATCAAGCTTTCTCAAAACACGTGCCTGCTATCTATCCGCCCGCAGCCTCATAATGGTGGGATCGGAACCAAGGCTGGCGCATCTTTGGATCGATGTGGATCAAACCTGTGCGCTCACTGTGAATGAAGCACCGCCCCCTCTATTTGATGGGATAGAGGGGCGGTGCGAGAGAGACTGTCTATTTTGACGGGCGACATATAAATCGTCGCAATAGTCTATCAGTGCGGTTCTACTCGACCGTCACAGACTTGGCGAGATTGCGGGGCTGGTCCACATCCGTACCTTTGGCCACCGCGACATGATAGGCCAGCAAATGGATCAAGGGCGAATAGACAATCGGGGCCACAAACGGATCGGCCTTTGGTGCCTCAATCGTGTGACGCGCCACATCACCGGATTCCTCAATACCTATGGCGTCCGAGAACAAGGTGACGCGGCCTTTGCGGGCGGCAATTTCTTGTACGTTGGAGATGGTCTTCTCAAACAAATGGTCATGCGGGGCAATCGCAAAGATAGGTGTGACTTCATCGATCAAGGCGATCGGGCCATGCTTCAACTCGCCAGCCGCATAGCCTTCAGCATGAATATAGCTGATCTCCTTCAGTTTCAGGGCAGCTTCCAGCGCAATCGGATAGGCCATGCCGCGACCAATATACAGGATCGACCGCGCATGACTGGCTTCTTCTGCTGCCGCCGCAATCGTGGATTCAACCTTGAGCGCTTCGCGGATAAGTCGGGGTGTTTCCATCAATAAATGCGCCAGACGCCGCTCTTCATCGCGGTCGATCTTTTTCCGCGCCAAAGCTGCCGCCACCGAGATTGCGGCAAGGGCGGATAATTGCGCCACAAAAGCCTTGGTCGAAGCGACACCAATTTCAGGCCCGGCCAGGGTCGGAAGCACGGCATCGGCCTCGCGCGCGATCGAGCTTTCAGGCACATTGACAACCGCAATTGTCTTCCAGCCAGTGCGCTTACATAGCCGCAAGGCCTCCAACGTGTCAGCCGTCTCGCCTGATTGGGAGATGAACAAGGCCGCAGCGCGTCCAGCTGCTACGGGCTCACGGTAGCGGAATTCCGACGCGATATCGGTTTCACACGACAGACCTGCCACCTGCTCAAACCAATATTCACCAACGCGGCCCGCCAAATAGGCCGTGCCACAGCCAATGATCCACAATTGGTCGATCTGGGCAAAATCAACGCCAAAGTCGGGCAAGGTTACCCGCTCTTCTAAAGGATCGACATAATGGCCAATGGTGCGGGCGGCAGCATCCGGCTCCTCGTGGATTTCCTTTTGCATATAGTGGCGATAATTGCCCTTCTCGACGGCCGCCGCACTGGCAGCGACCGACTTGATCGGCCGCTCAACGGGGGAGCGCGCACTATCATAAATGGCATGGCTGGTCCGGCTTAGAACAACCAGATCACCCTCTTCAAGATATATGACGCGGTTGGTGAAGGGGGCAACAGCAATGCCGTCAGAGCCCAAATACATCTCGCCCTCGCCAACACCAACGACCAATGGACTGCCCTGGCGCGCACCAACCAGCAAATCCTCTTCACCGGTAAACAGGCAGGCAATGGCAAAGGCCCCGCGGACCCGCTTCAAAGCCTCGATCACAGCATCTTTGGGGCTCGCACCCAAATCCAGTGCCCGCGACACCAATTGGGTGATGACTTCGGTGTCAGTTTCAGAATCAAATCTGCGGCCTTCCCCTTCAAGCTCTGCCCGCAGGGTCCGGAAGTTTTCGATAATGCCATTATGGACCACCGCGACGCGATTGGTCGCATGGGGGTGGGCGTTGCGCTCGGACGGAGCACCATGGGTAGCCCAGCGGGTGTGACCAATGCCGATAAGACCAGGCAAGGGGGAAGCCACCAAAACCTCTTCGAGATTTTTGATTTTACCTTGCGCCCGTCGGCGCTCGATCTTGCCGTCTACCAAAGCAGCAATGCCTGCAGAATCATAACCGCGATATTCAAGCCGCTTTAGCGCTTCAACAAGACGGGCAGAAACCGCCTCTTTGCCCAAGATTCCAATAATGCCGCACATAAAAAGCGCCTTTCAAGTCTCGCGAGACCGATCTGTTTGGCGTGTTGATAGAAACCTTCAGCCAGACGCGCCACCCCTGATCCTGTCACTCTTGGTGACAGCACGTTGCAGCCACACAAAGCCTATCGCGATCAGATCGCATAGGTCAGTGCTGGTTTACGCAAGATTTGGGGTTCAGATTTAAGGCGCAGGCTTTGGATAGATTTGGCCGAGGAAGGCATCGACTTCTTTGGCTGTCGCAAGCGCCACTTCTTCCTGCGGCAAGTGGCCGATATTGGGATAAGACACGAGCTTGGCCCCCTTGATCTCACGGGCAAAACGCTTGGCGTCCACAAAGGGGATCCAAGGATCGGCCTCACCCCAGATCACCAGAGTTGGGGCAGTAATGGTCGGGATTTGCTGATAGGCTGAAGGCGCATCAGGTCCTGCACGCATGCGGGTCAAAGTGGCCTGACGATTACCTTCGCGCATCAACAGGTCATGATAGCGCTGCACCATTTCTGGTGTCACCAGAGTATCATCCACCATGACCTGCCTGAGGTTGGATCCAATCATGCCTTTGGTGCTCACACGGGAAAAAACATCCCCGACAATGGGGGCACGCGCCAACCGAAAGATCAGGGGTGGCTTTCCTGTATCGCGGGGATAGCCGGCTGCATCGACCAGAATGAGGCCTGCGACTTTCTCAGGATGAGCCAAAGCATAGCGCCACGCCACACCGCCACCCATGGAATTGCCGCCCAAGACAAAACGGTCGACTTTAAAATGACGGGCCAGATCGTCCACAACCTGCACATAGGTGGTGCCAGAATAAACCCCGCTCTTGGAAGGACCGGTCAGGCCATGGGCCGGAAAGTCAAAACTGATCACACGCCAATTATCTTTCAGCTGATCCACCCAGGGCTCCCACGTATGGAGCGACGCATTGGAGCCGTGGGCCAGGATCAGTACGGGGGCATCACGCTTGCCTTCATCGCGCACATGCAGACGCACGCCATCACCGATGTTTATGAATTGTGACGTGGGCGAGGTATAACGCGCCTCAACGACCGCACGCGGCAAATCGGGGCTGCAGGCCACTGCCATCATGCCGGCCAGAGCTGCACCTATCAAAGATAAAAATCGTTTCTGCATCGCGTCTGCCTCCCAATCATTTTTTGTCTGTCGTTTGCGGACTGAAGCTTAAGGCCTCTTACCAAGAGCCAATATTGGCGGCACTGGCCCAGGGCTCCTTGGGGGCCAAAGCGGCACCACGTTGCAAAAGCTCGACCGAGATGCCGTCTGGCGAGCGAACAAAAGCCATATGACCATCGCGCGGCGGACGGTTGATGACCACGCCGCGCGCGGCCAGATGCGCACATAAGGCATAGATGTCGTCAACGCGGTATGCCAGATGGCCAAAATTGCGCCCGCCATCATAAGCATGCTCATCCCAATTATAGGTCAGCTCCACCATCGGCAAGCCGCCAGGCAAGCCGCTTTGCGGGGCATCGCCTTGCGCCTTAAAGCGCTCTGCATCGACAGGAGCTGCCAAAAACACCAAAGTAAAGCGCCCTTTTTCATTCTCGGTCCGGCGTAGTTCGACCAGGCCCAAGCCGCCACAAAAGAAATCCAGGGCGGCGTCCAAATTGCCGACACGGATCATGGTGTGCAGATATTCCATTCAGGGCCCTTTCAAACAGTCACTTGTGTTGGGTAGCGCTCGTCGCGCGCTTGTTCTAGCGCGGCTTTGAGGGCGGCGGCAAATGCGACCCGCTCTGATGGTGACAGACAGGTTGCTAAGGGAAGACTAGCCCCGCCAGCCGATAGCGTCACACGGGTCTCATAGTCGTTGATTTCGTCCACAATGACGCGGGCAAAACTGGGACTGACCTGCCACCAGCCAATCTTGCCGCGATAACATGTCTTGGAAATCGCAACCTGCGCCGCACTCACCTTCACCGTCTCGCACTCGCGCGCACCTGCCTTGAAATTCACCTTAAAGGCCAGATAGACCAGCACGATGTCGAGACCAAAAAAGCCGATCACGGGCCAGGCACCAATCGAGAGGAAGCCGAGACCTGCCAAGAAACTCATGGCCGCTAAGGACAGCATGACAATCTTGAAGCCATGGCTCGACAGCGACCGGTTGGGGCGCAGCACCGCGTCCATATAAATCCTATCGCACCGAGCAAACTCCGGGGCATCTGAAAGGGCTGTGATCGATAAGCTCATAACCCTTAAGCTAGCGCAAACTTGAAGAAAACATAGTTGGACAATGTAGAAGGCCAAAGCTTGCCTCAAAAGGGCTAGCGGGGCCAGCTGCAATTGGCTATGGCGGGGCCATGGCTAGAAAAGCAAAAATCGTAAAATCCAAGCTGAAAGCCGGCGAGATTGCCGCCCTCTATGCGCAATTAGCAAAAGAGCGTCCTGATCCGCGCACCGAGCTGGATTATACCGACCCCTACACATTGGTGGTGGCAGTCGCCCTGTCAGCGCAGGCGACAGATGTCGGGGTCAACAAGGCCACCAAGCGCTTGTTTGCGGTAGCTGATACGCCTGAAAAAATGATCGCCTTAGGGGAAGAAGGTGTCGCGAATTACATCAAGACCATCGGCCTGTGGCGCAACAAAGCGAAAAATGTGATCGCGTTATCGCATCTCTTGGTTGAAAAATACGCCGGCGAGGTGCCCCGCAGCCGGGATGCGTTAACTGACTTGCCAGGCGTTGGCCGCAAGACAGCCAATGTCGTGCTCAACGAAGCCTTTGGTGAGCCCACAATCGCTGTAGATACCCATATGTTCCGCGTCTCGAACCGGACAGGCCTGGCTCCAGGCAAGAACCCCGATCAGGTTGAAGCAGTGCTCGAACGCGTGACCCCTGACCCCTATAAAAAGGGGGCCCATCACTGGCTGATCCTGCATGGCCGCTATGTCTGTGATGCACGAAAGCCTGCCTGCTGGCGCTGCGGCATTGCAGAGATCTGCAAGTTCAAAACCAAGACGCCAAATCCGGCTGACGCACCAAAAAAAATTAAACCGGCAGCAAAGAAGCTTGTCAAAAAGACGGCCAAGCCCGCGATTGCTTAAGCCTGTTTACCCCCCGTCGCCACGCGGTGATTCGCAGCCTATAAGCAGCGCATCTTATCTGCGTTCACCCCCTGCCGGAGCCTCAAACCATGTCATCGATCCGTCCCGTCCGCAGGGCCCTTATCTCTGTTTCAGATAAAACGGGGCTGATTGAAACCGCGCGCCAATTGGCCGATCACGGCGTGGTTCTGGTATCGACCGGAGGTACCAGCAAGGCTTTAGCGGCGGCAGGTTTGGCCGTCATCGATGTGGCTGATTTAACAGGCTTTCCCGAAATGATGGATGGCCGGGTCAAGACCTTGCATCCTGCCGTTCATGGCGGCCTCCTGGCCCTGCGCCATGTTGCCGATCATGAAGCCGCCATGACCCAACATGGCATCGAGGGAATTGATCTCTTATGGGTCAACCTCTATCCGTTTGAAGCAACCCTGGCGTCAGGCGCGGATTTTGAAACCTGCGTTGAAAATATCGATATTGGCGGGCCCGCCATGATCCGCGCAGGAGCTAAGAATTTTGACTGGTGTGCAGTAGCAACCGATCTGGGCGATGTGGAAAAGGTCTTGGCCGATATGACAGCCCATGGTGGCACGCAGGACATCACACGCAAACGCTTGGCCGCAAAAGCCTATGCCCGCACCGCTGCCTATGATGGGGCGATATCAGGCTGGTACGCTGGTCAAGTCGGGGAAAGCTCTCCTGATTGGCGCGCCTTTGGTGGTCCTAAAGTGCAAAGCCTGCGCTATGGCGAAAACCCTCATCAGCTTGCAGCTTTTTATGCCACCACCGAAAAGCGCCCAGGCGTGTCCACCGCACGCCAGCTTCAGGGCAAAGAGCTCTCTTACAATAATCTCAACGACACCGATGCCGCCTTTGAATTGGTCGGCGAATTTGATGCGAGCGAAGCCGCAGCCGTGGCCATCATCAAGCACGCCAACCCCTGCGGGGTTGCGATCGGCACTTCCCTTAAAGATGCCTATGTGCGCGCTTTGGCCTGCGACCCGGTGTCAGCCTTTGGCGGTATTGTCGCGTGTAATCGCACATTGGATGGTGCAGCGGCCGAAGAAATCGTCAAAATCTTTACAGAAGTTGTCATTGCCCCCGACGCCGATGATGACGCCAAAGCCATCTTTGCGACGAAAAAGAACCTGCGCCTTTTACTCGCAGGCGGCCTGCCTGATCCTACTCAAGCCGGCCTGACCTTCCGCACCCTGGCCGGCGGTTTCCTCGTACAAAACCGCGATACCGGACGCATTCTGGCACCCGACCTGAAAGTAGTGACCAAGCGCGCGCCAACGCCTCAAGAGCTGACCGATATGCTCTTTGCCTTCAAGGTCGCCAAGCACGTAAAATCCAATGCGATTGTCTATGCCAAGCACGGCGTCACAGCCGGCATTGGTGCGGGGCAAATGAACCGGCGCGATTCAGCCCGGATTGCCGCTGTTCGCGCCGTTGAAGCGGCACAAACCGCAGGCTGGAGCGAGGCAGCCACCATGGGATCAGCCTGCGCATCAGATGCCTTCTTCCCCTTTGCCGACGGCTTGTTGCAAGCCGTTGAAGCCGGAGCGACCGCCGTGATCCAGCCTGGCGGCTCGATCCGCGATGATGAAGTGATTGCTGCGGCAGACGCGGCCGGCATCACCATGGTGTTTACAGGCATGCGCCACTTCCGGCACTAGGGCCGTTCACCATTTTTCGGAATCGAAAAATGGTGTAAAACTGGCCCTAAATCATAAATTTAGATCGCAACCTCGTTTTCAAGAAAACGAGACGCGATCGAGGGCCGTTCACCATTTTTCGGAATCGAAAAATGGTGTAAAACT
>CALRXH020000014.1:0-66603 GCA_943372135.1 Maricaulis salignorans
TCATCGCACGGTCAACCTTCAGTCTGCGTTTGAAGGAATAAGGCAAGTTCCTGCCTTCTTCTGCGCTAAATATGGCCCCGCTTGTTGCAAGCGGGGCCGCATGCGCTTTATGCACACAACGTCATGACCCTTTCTACTTCTCCCCAAGCTACCTCACGCGAAACGCCATGCTCGCGGGGGCTTGCCGCCGGCAAAGTGGCGAGCTTTCAAGATATTATTTTGACCTTGTCAAACTATTGGGCTCTACAAGGCAGCTTCGGACACGATTAACAAAGTCCAGGCAAGGTACCGCCCACACCTTTTCCCGCAAGAGCCCTTCACGTCCAAATTGGCGTGATAAAGTCGCTTGTCTTATAACGATCCTGCCCTTTTCAGGTAAGAAGAGGGTGCTGTTGGTGGTCTTAACCCTCACCAACAGCGGGAGGAGATGGATCGTAAAGTCGCTGACTGTCAATTTTTTGCACCAGGCGGGTCAGCCGGACGGGCCGTTTTGTCGCGTGGCGAAGTACAATGTGATGGAACCGCTTAGGTTTAATTTTTGAAAGATTTCACCAAGCCGGTTTGAGTCTCATCACCCAAGATCATCACGCCCATGTTTCAGGTTTTGTTGCTTGCCATTTTGTTTATCAGGCGAATCGTCAATGAGCGACCAACTTTACAAAGTGGACGGCGCGCCATTTAGATACCGCCATTCCTCGAAGGAGGGCAATTATGATCCCCAAATCTGTCACGATTCTCCCCGGTCTTATGCAGCCGGCACCGCTGCAGATCATCGACATTCTCAAGTTCGCCGCGACCGCGCATGGCGGCGTGGAGATTGTCTCGCGCCTGATCGAGGAGCCGATTGCGCGTTCATCATATGGGGATGAACTAAGGCGGGTCGAGCGCGCGGCCGCGGCGCTGGTCCGTCTGGGTGCAAAAGCGGGAGACCGCATTGCCTCGCTCGCCTGGAACACGCACCGGCATTTCGAGCTCTTCTATGCCGTGACCGGTCTCGGCGCGGTACTGAACACCTTGAACCCGCGTCTCTTTGACGAGCAGATTGTCTTCATTGTGAACCACGCAGAGCCGGAGATCCTGCTATTCGACAAGACCTTCCTGCCGCTTGTCGAGCGGCTCGCGCCCCAGATGAAGACAGTGAAGACCTTCGTGATGCTGAGCGACAAGACCGTTCATGCGTCCGGTGCCGTCGGCGCGCTCTGCTATGAGACGCTTCTCGCCGCGGAGGCTGGCGGATTTGCATGGCCGGTGATTGACGAGAATGCCGGCGCATTCCTCTGTTACACTTCCGGCACAACAGGCGATCCCAAAGGCGTCGTCTATTCCCATCGCGGCGTGGTGCTCCATGCCATGGCCTCGGGCCTGAACAGCGCTTTCGGGTTCACCGCTTTCGATGTTGTGATGCCCTGCTCGTCGCTGTTTCATGCCACGGCCTGGGGCCTGCCGTTTGCGGCACCGATCAATGGCTGCAAGCTGGTGCTGCCTTGTGAGCTGATGGACGGCGCAAGCCTGCAGGAGCTGATCGTGTCAGAAGGCGTGACCTTCTCGGGCGGCGTACCGACGATCTGGACCATGTATCTCGAACACCTAGAGCGCACCGGCCAGACGCCTGGCCAGTTGAAACGGCTTGTCATCGGTGGCTCGGCCGTTCCGCGCGCCATGGCGGAGAAGTTTAAAACCCGGCACGGCGTCCAGGTGCTGCAGATCTGGGGCATGACGGAGACGGCACCCCTCGGTGTGATTGCAACCCCGACGCCGGCCCTGGCCGCGCTGGGAGAGGACGCCATCGATGAGGCGATCTGGACACGCCAGGGCCGCCTGCAGTTCGGCATCGAGCTGCGGGTCGTCGACGAGGCTGGCAAGGATGTGCCTCGCGATGGGGAGAGTTCCGGCGCACTGCTCGTGCGCGGGCCCTGGACTATCCAGCGCTACTTCCGTGCGCCGGCTGATGCGGTCAATGAAGAGGGCTGGTTTGACACAGGAGACATCGCAACGCTCGACCAGTTCGGCTTCATGCGCATCACCGACCGCAAGAAGGATGTGATCAAATCCGGCGGCGAATGGATCAGCTCGATTGATCTGGAGAATATCGCCGTCGCCTATCCTGGCGTGAAGATTGCGGCCGTCGTGGGCATCGCGCATCCGAAGTGGGAAGAGCGGCCGCTTCTGGTGCTGGAACTGTACCCGGAAGCGAAGGTCGCCGCTGCAGATGTTTTAAGCCATATGGCGGCGCAGATCGCGAAATGGCAACTGCCCGACGAGATTGTTTTCGACACGGTCCCGCTGACGGCCACCGGCAAGATCGACAAGAAGGCACTGAGGAGTAGGTTTGCAAATAGGTATTGTTGATATCGTGATGCGGTCCGGCTCATCGTCGGGCCGGGTTTCGGCAGGATAGTCGATGAAAGGCTGCTTCAACACTGATGCCGGAGCTCTCTTGAGGCGTTCCCGCCAGGGTTTCGAACAACTCAACGACGACGTGCTTAAGATAGCTATTCTAACAGGGGGTAAGGAGATGGACCCGCGGGAGATCGCATGACCTATCATAGGGGGACAAAAGGCAGTGTTAGCGCCCGCCGCGTTTATGGAGTTATGCGCGATTTCCTTGGTTAGCCTGCGGCTCCGCGACAAGGTCGCGCGCTAACCTCAGAAGTCTGAAGAGCTTCGGAGTTCACGCTACGATGTCGATGATACGCTCTCCTAAATAATCGAGCAGAAACTTGAGGTGCAACAGGCGCGCGCAGGATGACGTTACAGAATTAAGACCGATTGCTAGTAGCCCCTTGAAAACGGGTGGATTCCAACTTGAGTGGTGAAATGCTGCCTTTCAAACGATTCTGGGGCCTCTGCTTGGAGGGCAGAGGAAGTACAACAAACTTGAACGTGTCCGCTGTCTAGGGCCGTTCACCATTTTTCGGAATCGAAAAATGGTGTAAAACTGGCCCTAAATCATAAATTTAGATCGCAACCTCGTTTTCAGGAAAACGAGACGCGATCTAGGTACGATCGCGCGGAGCCCGGGGACCCTTAATTTTCAGGGGCACGGGTAAGGGCAGACCCAGCACCCGTTTAAAACTCTCGTGACTTGATCGTGGCACATTCACCCCGTCATCGGGTCAGTTTTGAATGCCCTGTTACAAGGTCCGCTTCCCAGAAGAAAACAACCATCTGTCTATTAAATACCGACGGTGGATAACGCCCCAATATAAAACTGACGCACATCTCATTTTCGATTGCACTTCTCAGTTTGGATGCTATTGTTGGGCTCGAATCAAGCCGCGTAGGGTGGGAAGCAAATCGGATGGCCAATGTACCGATCACCAAAGTGGGCGATGTGCTATACCCGCGCCTGCAAGTGCCAGATCTAGATACAATGGAATCCTTCCTCCTAGATTTCGGCCTGGTGCGCGCACATCGCACGGACGACAAATTGTACATGCGCTGCACCGGTTCGGCAGCATATGTGCATGTCATCAGCGTTGGCGAACCGCGGTTTCTGGGCTTTGCGCTTGAAGTGAGCAGCCAGGAAGACCTTGAGCGGCTGGCTGGCAGCGAGGGTTTCACGCCGATTGAAGCGCGGGCAGAGCCTGATGGTGGTTGGCGCACCACCACGCGCGATCTGGACGGAACCCTGGTTGAAGCGGTGTTTGGGCAAGAGATCGCCGCACCCCTAAAAAGCGCCGCACCACGCAAGCTCAATATGGGCGACCGGTTTGACCGCATTGGCGAGCTGCAAAGGATCGAGCCTGGGCCGAGCCGGGTCAAGCGGTTCGGACATCTGGCGCTCAACGTTGCTGATCCGGCGGCTTCCCTTGACTGGTACAACACACGTTTCGGCCTGATCGCTTCAGACCGGATCAACCTTGCCTCGGGTATGCCTGCTGCAATCTTTTCCCGCTGCGACCGCGGTGCCGACCCGGCCGACCACCATACGATCCTGTTCGCATCAAACATGGGAGCCGGAGGCGTGTCCGGTCTCAACCACCTGTCATGGGAAGTGTGCGACTTGGACGATGTCCACGCCGGAAGCGAACATCTGGCCGCCAAGAACCGGTCGCACGAATGGGGTATCGGCCGTCACCTGCTGGGCAGCCAGATTTTCGATTATTGGCGCGACCCCTGGGGCCATATCCACGAACACTGGACCGATGGCGACCAGCTAGATGCCAGCGTTCCAGCCGGACTTCACTCTATTGGCATATCCCAAATCAGCCAGTGGGGACCGGGCATGCCTAGAACCTTCGGGCGAACCATTTCCCCACAAGCATGACTAGTCCTGAGAGTAGAGCCATGAAAGAAATAGACGTGCCCGTGCTGGTGATTGGAGCTGGACCAATCGGTCTGCTGGCTGGACACATGTTCGAACAGCGCGGCATCAAGACGCTGATCGCAGAACGCTATCAGGGGCGGCTCGATGCGCCCAAAGCGCATGCACTTAATTCGAGGACACTGGAAATTTGCCACGCCGCTGGCCTGTCGATGGATGCGATCCACGCCAAGGCGACGCGGTCGGACGAAGGGGCATTTGTCCGTTTCATGACCAGCGTGACCGGCGAAGAGCTTGGCGCGATCCCCTATGAGCGGCAGGACGATGGCGTGCGAGCGCTGACGCCCTGGCCGCTGATCAACGTTGCTCAGCCCGATTTCGAAGCCGTTGCCGAAGCGGGACTGGCGGGGGCGGCGCATGTCGAGCTGCGCCGTGGCCTTGAATGGCTGGGCTATGAAGAAACTGCCGATGCCGTCATTTCCCGGCTGCACGATCATGCGACAGGCGAGGACATAAAGGTCCGTAGCACTTATTTGATCGCCGCCGATGGCGCGGGCAGCCATGTGCGCGAGGCAGCGGGGATCGAGCTTGAGGGCATGGCCAACCTTGCCCATAACGTCATGATCCACTTCGAGGCCGATCTGCGCGCACTGGTGGCTGACCGGCCTGCGATCCTCTATTTCATCTTCGGGGAGGCGATCGGCAGCGTTTTTATTGCCTATGACGTTGGCAAGACCTGGGTGCTGATGCATCCCTATGATCCCTCGGCGATGTCGCAGGCCGATTTCACCGATGATGTCTGCAAGCGTCTCATCGCAGAGGCGCTTGGTCAGTCGGTCGACGTGACGATCAAGGGCACGCGCACCTGGTCGATGTGCGCGCAAGTCGCGGGCCGTTACCGCTCGGGCAATGTTTTTCTGGTCGGGGACGCAGCGCACCGCTTTCCGCCAACGGGCGGGCTGGGGCTAAACACCGGTGTTGGCGATATAGAGAATCTGGCCTGGAAGATCGCTGCTGTCGAGCAGGGTTGGGCCGGGTTGGCGCTGCTCGACAGCTATAACGAGGAACGCCCGCAGGTTGCGCAAAACAATATGGGTCAAAGCGTCGGCAATGCGATGAAGATCGGCATGGTCTATCAGGCGCTTGGCCAGACCATGCGGGAGCCGGTCAACCACACCGAACTGGACTCACGGCTCGCCGATCCGGCGCAGCGCAGCGCGATCACGGCTGCCATTGCGATGCAGGCCGAGCATTTCGACAGCCTGAGACTGCAGCTGGGCTACGTTTATGGTGAGTTCAGGAATATCGATGCCGGCACACCCATCAACGTCCACATACCCAGGGTCATTGTCGGCGGGCGCTTGCCGCACGCCGTGCTGGCGGATGGGCGCTCGACGCTCGACCTGATTGACCCCCGCGGCCTAGTACTGCTTGCTGGTAGCGAAGGGGCGGTTTGGGTACCGCTGGTCGAACGTGCGGCTGCCCCTTTGAAGGTGCTGGTGGAAGGCACAGACTTTGCTCTGGCGGCGGGCAGTTGGGCCGAAGGCGCGGGCTTGGACGCGGGGGGCGCGCTACTGCTCCGCCCCGACGGTCACATCGTGTGTATCGCGCGCGCAGATGACCCAGAGGGGCCCGGCACCGTTATCGATGCGCTAAGCGACTTTCTGAAGATCTAGGTAGAGGAGGAGTCACAATGGATCTGGGATTGAGCGGACGCAGGGCACTGGTCTGCGCATCGTCGAAAGGGTTGGGCTATGCCTGCGCTTTCGCGCTCGTGCGCGAAGGTGCTGAGGTTATTATCAACGGCCGCAATGGTGAAACGCTGGCGGCAGCCAAAGCCACACTTGAGGAGACGACTGGGCGCGCGGTGACGGCGATGGTCGCAGATCTGAACGACAAGGCCGCCCGCGACACGCTGATTGCCGGATGCGGCGACATCGACATCTTGATCAACAACAATGGTGGCCCGCCGCCTGGGCATTTCCAGCACTGGGACGAAGCGGCCTGGGAGGCTGCGGTTGGCATGAACATGATCCCGGCGCTGATGCTGATCCGCGCCTTCTTGCCGGGCATGCAGGCGCGCAAGTTCGGGCGGATTGTCAACATCACCAGCGCCATGGTCAAGACACCTAAGGCGCCGATGGGGCTGTCCACCGCTGCGCGCACAGGCCTTACCGCCGCATGCAAGGCGCTGGTGCCAGAAGTCGCCGCCGACAATGTTACCATCAACAACATGCTGCCTGAACGCTTCGACACGGATCGCCAGAAGATGATGGCGAAACTGATGATGCAGATGCGTTCCATCACCTTTGAGGAGGCGCGCGCGGAGATCGCCCAAACGATCGCGGCCAAACGCTTCGGCGACCCAGCCGAGTTTGGCGACGCCTGCGCCTTCCTGTGCAGCGCGCAGGCCGGCTTCATTTCCGGCCAGAACCTGCAGCTCGATGGCGGCTCCTACGAGGGGCTGATGTGAGTGCCATGGCTCCAGCCCAGACCCATCTCGTTGCGCACGCGCTCACCTCCCTCGCTGCCTTGGTCACGGCCGTCGGCCCCAGGCGTGCGGATTTGAGGTTCAACATCGGCGGCGCGGTGGGGAAGGTCGACACCAACCTGTTCTTCGACACGATCGTGATGACATTGAACCTGACCGCTGTGGCCATAATCTCCGCCGGACAGCCACCAGCCAGAAAGCGCTGCCATGATTGAGCTTTATCACTTCCCACCTTCCACCTGTTCGCAGAAAGTGCGTCTGGTGCTCGCCGAAAAGGGGCTGAGCTTCACGCCCCACATGGTAGACCTGTCTTCCGGTGGCCAGCATGCGCCAGACTATGTGAAGCTCAATCCCAACCACGTCGTGCCAACGCTCATCCACGATGGTGCCGTCCTTGTCGAATCCACACTCATTTGTGAGTACCTCGAAGACGCGTTTCCCCAGCCGCCTCTTCTTCCAGAAAACCCCGTAAAACGGCACGCTGCGCGCCTTTGGACGCAAAGCATCGACCGCCTGCACACCCACGCCAGCGCCCTTACGTTCGCAATCGGCCCACGACGGATGATCATCGCCCAAGGCCCTGCCGCGGTCGAAGCCAATGTCGCGCAAATGGTGGGCGAGAAAGCCCGCGCCTCGCGCCGCAGCGTGCTTGAGCACGGCGTTGCATCGCCGCAGTTCCAGGACGCTCTGGAGGCGTTCGTGATCGCGCTGGATCGCATGGAAACTGCGCTAGGCGCGCACCCATGGCTGGCTGGAGACGCGTTCACGCTCGCTGACGCCGCAGCGCTGCCCTATGTGCTGCGTGTGGATCACCTGTCTATGACGCCGCTTATCGAAGGGCGTCCGCAGCTGGCGGACTGGTACGCGCGCGTGCAGGGCCGCGAGAGTTACGACGTCGCGGTGGCGCGCCAGCTTTCGCCGATGGTTCAGGTGATGCGCGCCGGCGGCGCCGAGGTCTGGTCGGAGATCGCAGACCTCGTCGCCACCCTGGCAAAACCGGTCAATTAGATGGCGGATCGTATCAAGGTCTAATGCAGAGATAATAGAGGGAGCAACATCCATGGAACTTGCAGCCAAGCTGCTGATCAGCCTCGTCGCTTTCATGACAGCAGTGGGGCCTATGAAAGCGGATTTCAACGCGACACACGCCACCAACCCGCTGTGGACGCCGCATGCGCGTTTCCACGTGGTCTGGCAGGTGCTTTGTCAGGCGGGGGTCTCGATGTTTATCCTCTACATTGTGTGGGGTGTGGACTTTCCAGGCCACGTCTGGCTGGGCGCAATGATGAATTTCAACTGGCTGGCGACTTTCTTCCTTACGCTGGCCAGCATGAAGCGGTTTGAAGGATCACTCAAGGACGTGAATGGCATTCCGCCGTTTCGGTTCAACATTGGCGGAACAGTAAGGCTGGTCGACACCAATCTGTTTGGCGCGACCATATTGGCGATACTCAACACCATCGCGGCAATCCTGCTGACGGTCTAACCCGGAGACTTTCCATGAAGCTTGTTACCTATTTAGCGGGCGCGCAGCCCGAAATCGGCGTGATTGTCGATGGAGATATGATCGTCCCGCTTGCTAGCGTTGCAGGGGATATGATTTCGCTCATCGCGAACTGGGAAGCGGCACGCACGCAGGTCGAAGCTCTGGTCGCCGCGCGGGCTGGGGCGATTGATCTGGCTTCGGTCCGCTTGGCTGCTCCGGTGCCGCGTCCGGGCAAGATTTTTGCAATTGGCCTCAATTATGCCGACCATGTTGCCGAAAGTGGCATGGCATCGCCAACCAGCCAGATCTGGTTCACCAAGGCGGGGACATCGGTCAACGGACCCTATGACCCGGTCCAGATCCCGCGCGGATCTTTCATGACCGACTACGAAGTCGAAATGGTCGCTGTGATTGGCAAGGGTGGCCGCCACATCAGCAAGGAAGACGCGCCAGCGCATGTCTTTGGCTATTGCGTTGGCAATGATGTCAGTGAACGGGCCTGGCAGATGCGCAGCCCGCAGTTCTGCCTTGGCAAGTCGTTCGATACTCACGCACCTTTCGGGCCCTGGATCACCACGAGCGAGGCGGCTGGCGATGTTCATGATCTTACCATCCGTTGCCTCGTTAATGGCGAGCAACGCCAGGCATCGAACACCCGGCACCTCATCTTCAATGTCTGGGAGCAGATTGCCGAACTCTCGCAAGCGATGACGCTGGAGCCCGGCGACGTCATTTTCACCGGCACTCCGGGCGGAGTCGGGGCTGCGATGAAGCCGATGCAGATGCTGAAAGCAGGCGATGTCATGCGCTGCGAGATTGATGGGCTTGGCTTCATTGAAGCCAGTTGCGTCGCGGAATGACAACCCCCAACCCAGCCAGGCCCGGTGCGGGCCATCGCGGTTATGTCCTGTTCCTGCTGACCTTTGTGTCGATCATGAACTATGTCGATCGGCAGTTGATCGGTATCCTTTCTCCGGCAATCAAGCAGGACCTGCAGCTATCGGACTGGGAACTGGGGCTGCTCAAAGGCGTGGCGTTCGCTGTGCTCTATACCTTGCTCAGCATCCCGATTGCGCGGCTTGCGGACAAATATAATCGCGTTTCGATCGTCGGCCTTGCACTCGCGACATGGTCCGGCTTTACGGTGGTCTCGGGATTGGTCAGTAATTTCATGCAGCTGGCGCTGGCGCGTTTCGCGGTCAGTATCGGGGAGGCCGGTGGCACAGCCCCGATCCATTCAATCATCTCGGACTACTTCCCAAAGGAAATGCGCACCAAGGCTCTGGCAATCATCGGGATGGGCGTGCCGTTGGGTGCAGGTCTGGCCTTTCTGGTGGGCGGAGGCATCTCGCAAGCGTATGGCTGGCGCGTGGCCTTCATCGCGATGGGATTGCCGGGGATCGCCCTGGCGGTTCTGCTCAAGCTGACAGTGCGGGAACCGGTACGCGGCGCTTATGACAACGCGATCGGTCCAGATGCCTTTTCTGGCCCGCAAAGTGGTGGCTTCGCCCTGTTCCTTTCCGCGCTCAAGCACTTGTGGGCGATCCCCACCTGGCGGTTGATCGTAATCGCGGTGGCCGCCGCGACCTTCAGCTCCGCGGCGACCGGCGCGTGGATTGTTGATCTGTTTGCGCGGGCTCATCCGCACTACCCGATGGGCATTGTGTTTGCAGTGCTGGGCCTGTCGATCGGCATTGGCTTTACCGCAGGAACCTTTCTCGGTGGCTGGCTGGTGGAGCGGTTGTCAATCAAGAACAAGGCGATGTACGGAATCGTTCCCGCAGCAGCGCTAGCGGTCAATGTACCGACCACGCTTATCTGGATCTGGTTCAACGATCCGGTCATGGCGCTGGTCATGCAGTCGGTCGGCGCGGCAACCGTAGGCTTCTACTTTGGGCCCTGCTACGCGCTGATCCAGTCGCTGGCCCCGGTTTCGATCCGCACCATGTCCACCGCGATCTTCTTTCTGATCGTCAACGTCATCGGTCTTGGCCTGGGTCCGACACTGGTGGGTGGAGTCAGCAACCTGCTGGCACCGGCCTATGGCGATGCCTCAGGCCTGCGAGTTGGCCTCACACTCGTCACGCTGACATCAGCCTATAGTGCCTATGTTTTCTGGCGGATGAGCAAAACCGTGGTTGATGATTGGCGTATCGTTGAGGCGAATTAGAAGCTCTACCATCCGGAATTTTCACATGTTGGAGAAACCCTATGCATGATGACTTCAGCCCCGAAGACTTGCCCGTTCAGCAGGACGGGCGCTGGTTTGTCGCCGAAAACGATCCGGCTGACCGACGCGGCAAACAGGATGAAGATAGGGCACTTTTGAAGGAAGGGTTGCGTGTGTGGTACAAGGCCTAGCGAAAGATGACCGGGTCGCGTCAGCTTGGCCAGTTGAGGATGGCCGCTGCGATGGTGACACCAGGCAGCAACAGGGCGTCAGCTTTCGACTGATGGACGTAAAGTCATCCGGCGTCACTGTGCGCCCGATTATCCCACTTGGTGGCGAACATCGGGTCCGCGAGGTCCGGCTCGAAGGCGTGTGTGACGGTCGGGAACCGGGTATGCAAGGAAAAGACGGGATGGACACGCGCCAAGTTCCTGCTGGCGCACCAAGGCTCTGGCGGAGCCCGGTGGCAAGCGGATCCAGTTCGCGAGTAACTTGCCTTACGAAGATGTTCGGACTGGTGTGGAATTTCTCAAAAACGCGAAGATCTCCGACGCCGGGCACCGTGCGTTCTTTACAACCCATCCAATACATTTGAGGCGACTCTAACCAACCGACCTTCAGCGACCTAAAACTAGACCCAAGAATCCATCGTTTCAAGCAAAGGAGTTTCCAATGAAGACACGCATCACCGAAATGTTCGGCGTCGAGACGCCCATCGTAATGGGCGGCATGACCGGTGTCGGCTATGGCGAGCTGGTAGCAGCCGTGGCCAATGCTGGCGCCTTGGGCTTCATTGTCGCGCACATGTTTCCATCAGGTGAGGCGTTGCTGGCAGAGATCGAGAAGACCAGACGTCTGACCGACAAGCCATTTGGTGTGAACCTCACCCTGCTCCCTTCGATCAACCCGATCCCTTATGATGCCTATCGCGAGGCGATCATCGAGTCCGGGATCAAGATTGTCGAGACGGCGGGGCGTGCGCCTGTGGACCACTTACCGCGCTTCAAAGAAGCAGGCGTTAAGGTGATCCACAAGTGCACTTCGGTCCGGCATGCGATCTCCGCAGTGAAGCACGGCGTCGATGTGATCAGCATCGATGGTTTCGAATGCGCCGGTCACCCGGGCGAGGATGACATTGGCCTGATCGTGCTGCTGCCGGCCACTGTCGACGCCGTGGATGTTCCGGTGATCGCGTCTGGCGGCATGGCCGACGGGCGCAGCCTGGTCGCGGCGTTGGCTTTGGGGGCCGACGGCGTGAACATGGGTACACGCTTTTGCGCCACGGTCGAGGCGCAGATCCACGAAAATGTGAAAGACCAGATCGTCCGGAACACCGAGCGTGACACGGTCATGGTTGGGCGCAGTCTGCGTAACAGCGTCCGGGTCGCCCGCAATGCGATCTCCGAACAGGTTGCCGAAATTCAGCGTGATCCCACCAAGACCTTTGCCGATGTCCGCGAACTGATGGCCGGTGTGCGCGGACGTGAGAACGTCTTGCGCGAGGGCGATGTGGACGGGGGCATCTGGACCGCAGGCCAGAGCCAGGCGTTAATCCACGACATTCCGACTTGTGCCGAACTGGTTCGCAACATTATGGACCAGGCTGACGGCATTTTGACAAAACGCTTAGCGGCCATAGCCGCCTGAGTTTTGGACGGGCCGGACCCCAAGCGTCCACCATCATTTCTAACCATCAGGAAATTACAACCGATGCTTAAATTACACTTCGCCCCCAATTCACGTGCCGGCCGGATTGTCTGGCTGCTTGAGGAGCTGGGGCTGCCCTATGAACTCAACAAGATGGCTTTCGATCCCAAGGATCTGAAGTCAGCCGCGCACCGTGCCCGGCATCCGCTTGGCCGTGTGCCTGTCCTCGAGGATGGCGGGATTACGCTGTGGGAATCAGGTGCCATTGTCGACTATGTTCTGGAGCGACACAAGAATGGGGGCCTCAAGCCTGCAGTGAGCGACGCCAGCTTTCCTGCCTATCTGCAATGGTTCCATTATTGCGAAGGCATGGTGATGCCGCCGATCAATACCATCGTCGTCCACACCCTGCTCTTACCCCAGGATCGCCGCGACCCGATCGTGCTCGGTCAGGCGCAGCGACTTCTGACCCGCTCGCTTGAGCCGGTCAACGCAGCCCTGGAGGGCAAGGACTATCTGATCGGTGATTTTTCAGGCGCGGACGTGATGCTCGGCCATGCCTGCTTTATGGCCAACCGGATGGGCTGCGTGTCAGACGAGATGACGCACTTGAAAGCATATGTCGCGCGGGTGGCTGCAAGACCGGCGTTTCAGACGGCGATTACGATGCAGTGAGTATAAAACGCATTGTCATCCATAATCTTTGAATTCACCAAACAGCCCCGGCAGAATTTTTGCCAGATGCGGCATCTCCTGCGCGCAGTGGACCAGTAAAGCGCGAGCGTCGCTGTCCTTCGATTGCAGGGTTCGCTTTGCCACGGCAGCGGCCATAACGCCTAATGCGTTGCGACCCGCGACATGCTTGCCTCCTATCCAGAAGCGCGATCGCATCTCGCTGCCACCAGCAACCGCGCGGACATGGTGCGCCAGATAACCGATATCAATCGGCGCGTCTCCCAGGCCGATCCGGGCGCAGATGATGGTTGCCTGACGGTCATCATCCAGACTCCGGTCGGTGAAGCCAAGCGTCGCTGGCGGCACGAATTGGATCGCAGCGCGGACAAGATTGCTGCCAATATACTCCTCGACGATCGAAGTCTGACCGACATAAAGCGCGCGTCCGGTGGCGCCGGCTGGCACAGGTTCTCGCCAACCAACATGGACATGCGCCTGGGGATGCCACAATTTGTATTTGGCGGGGTCATCGCCGTGCCAGCCAAACCACCAATCAACCATCGCCGGGGTCACACCTGGCATCATGGTAAGTACGCTGACCCGCATGCCGCCATCGCCCGTCAGCACGAAGCCATTTTCGAGCACGGCTTCGCCGCCGAACAGATTGCTCGCTGCCTGGTCGATACCAGGGATCAGAACATCCGGCACGCCGCCTCGGTCGAGCGCGCCGGAAACGTGGGGCGCAAGCGGCGCAAGCTCGGGGTTGAAGAACCGGCCATAGGGCTTGGCAAGGTCTAGCTCGCGATAGCCCAGATAATGCCCGGCGGACGGCTTACTCTCATGCATGCTGCGCACCCCATGTCGCGATGGAACCGGCCTTCTGGATCAATCCCCGCTCTCAGCGCGTCACGGCAAGACAGTTTGTGGTGACGGGCATTCAACAATTGCAGATCCCCCGGCACTGGAGCCAGAGATGCAGTAACGGGCCAGATCACGACCTTGCATCACGGGAATTTTCAGGCCTTGCTGTATTTGCGCGGCGAAAGTGCCCTTCTCGGGGAAGGCGTCGGCTTCGGGGCCGATATGAGTGACGATCACCGATCGCACTTTCGCGGCGGCGGCGAGGTTGCGTACCTCTGGCAGGTCGAGATGTTCAAACCGCATATGGCCCAGTATGGACTGGATCGCAGCAGGAGGTGGACGCTTGTCGACCGGCCGTGCGGTAAAGACCCGATCAATCAAGGCCTCCATTGACGGCATATCCATGGCTTCGGTGACCAGCACGTCGGCACCTTCGGCCAGTTTGGTCACAGCGGCACTGGGGCCGGTATCGCCGGTGATGACGATCACCGCATCGGGGGTTTCGATCCGGTAGGAGAAGGAGATCCTGCCTTGGCGTTCAGCCGGTTTCATCTGGCTGTAGTGCGAGTTTTCGGTGGCAAAGACCTTTATCTTGTCATCACTATAGAACAGGCCGTCAGAGGAAACGTCGTGTGCTTCGAACAGTCCTCGGGGCGGCCAGGGCGGACGCAGATTCTCGGCCGCAAACTGGCCGAAGGGCACGCCCAGATAGGTGATTGCTGCCTCGGTAAATGTAACAGTTCCCGGCGGGCCATAGATTTTCAGCTTTTGCGGATTAGGGCCCGCATCCGCCGTGAAGGCAGCATTGCCCATCAGCCCGACCAGATCGAGGGTATGATCGGGATGGTGATGGGTGAGGAACACCGTGTGTATGTCTTCGGGGCGAAATCCTGCGGCCATGCTTTGCCGCACTGCGCCAAGCCCGCAGTCGAACAAGTAGAGCCGCCCATCGACAACCAGCAAGGTTGATGGTTCAGCGCGGTGGAGCCGTAGCGGCGGGCCTCCGGCAGTACCCAGCAGGACTATCTGGGTGCGGGATCCGGGCTGCGCGGGCAATGCCGGCGCAACGGTCTGGGCCGCGGCGCGACTGGCTGCGAAGTCCGACAAGGCTAGAAGACCAAGTGCGGCCCATGCGACAGTTCGGAGTAGCTTTAACGGGCGGGCCATTTAGCGGGCACCTGGACGCAGGGTGAGCTGGAGCATCACCGTACGGGGATTGCTGAGCGGACCTTGCATCTCGCCTGGCGAAGTGGGTGACGTCCCGCCAAGTGGCAAAACGCCGCCCGAACCGGTCAGATAAATCTCGTTGGTCAGATTGCGACCAATCAGATCGACCGCCCAGCTTTTGTTGGATGCCTGGATGCCAATTCCCGCATTGACGATCATGAATGGCTTTTGCCGTGAGCGTGGATCATAACGAACGTTGGCATCATAGGCGCTGGAGTAGACGGCATTGCCGTTGAGGACCATCTTGATGGTATCCGACACCTTACCGCGATAGGCAAAGCCGGCACTTCCAGTCCAAAGCGGCGCGCGGACGAGCTGGAAGCCTTTAAGGTTTTGCGAATTGCCGGTGCCAGGTGCTACCGGCACCGCGCCGCCCAGTTGCGCCCGATAATCGCAACCGGCCAGGCGACCGGCAATCTGCATGCCGTTACAGCCATCAAAATAGTCGGCAATATATTTGGCATCGTTGTAGTTGAGATTGGCATTGAGTGTCAGGCCTGTGATTCTTGGCGGGGCCCAAAGCGTTTCAACTTCGAAGCCCTGGGTGCGGACTTTAGTCGCGTTGACTGTTCGTGTCGAAACACCCGAGCCGCTTGAAAAGTCGAATGTCGAGAGCTGGATATTATCATAGATGTAGCTGAAGCCCGCGACGTTGAAGCGGAAGCCGGGGAAGGGCGTCGATTTGATCCCGCCTTCGATGCCATTGACGTCTTCGGGGCGATAGCTCTGGTCTGCCGAGACCGTGGCCAAAGTGGCGGCGCCAGTAACCGACGTGTTGAAGCCACCCGATACGAAGCCCTCCTTATAAGCCAGGAAGGCCATCAAGGTGTCCGATGGGCTCCATCTTAGCGACACTTCAGGAGAAAAGTCTTGATAATCGACGCTGGATGGTGCCGGTTTGAACGGTCCTGTTGTGACCACGGGCGGCGTGAACGATCCGGGGAGGAGAGGCGCGGCACCCAATGGAGACAAGTTGCCGGTTCCTGAAAGGGCTTTTGATTCCTGGGTAAACCGGCCCCCTGCACTCAGCTCGATATTTGGCACAAGCTTCCATGAAACCTGTCCAAACGCCGACTGGGAATCTGATTCGACCATCTGCTGGTTGGCAAAGAGCAGCCGCGTTCCGGCCGGGAACGGCGGGGTCGGGGCCGGAACGAGTTGGCCCTGGTCCGTCTTGAACTCGCGAATGTCGAAGAATGCACCGACCATGAAATTGACCGGGCCGTCGAAGTTGCTGCTGACCCGCAATTCCTGCGAGAACGACTGGGTGGTATTGTCAACACCAACAATGAAGGCCGCCGCCACCGTCGGCAGAGCGTTGCCATAATTCTGGTAACGAATCTTCGAATAACCAGTGACGCTGCTCAGGGAGAGTGCATCGGTCATCTGGAAATTCATAGCCAGCGAGGTGAGCAGTGGTGTCACCTTGCCGAACGGCTTTGCCCCAAAGGTAGGATTGACCGTCGCCAGCCGTGGATCGGGATCGCTCTTGACGACATTGGTGTTGAACACGCAATCATCGATCGGGCCATTGAGCGGAGAAAAGCCGCCGGCTGCACAGCCAAAGCGTTGTTCGACACCCTGATCGCCGCCATCGGACTCGCCATAAGCAAATTTGAAGCGGGCGTCGAAGGCGTCAGTGGGCTCCCACTTCAAGGTTAGGCGGCCGAAATAGTCAGTCCGGCGTTGGCCGCGAGAGTCGGCAACGTTTGGCGCAAGGTTACGAGTATACCCTTTGATGTCCGAGGCATGAATGAAGGCACGTGCACCAAGGGTCGACGTGAGCGGGCCGGAAATCGTGAATTCGCCAGTGGATTCGTCTCCGGTGAACTCATAGCTGCCGCGCGCCTCGACAAGCAGCTTGCGAGTAGGATCGCTTGTCCGCAATGAAACGATGCCGCCCGGGCTGTTCTTGCCGAAATAAAGGGCTTGCGGGCCTTTGAGCAGCTCGAACTGGTCCAGATCATACTGTCCGAAACGCAAGGCATCAGCATTGCTCAGTTGAACCCCGTCAATATTGATCGAGATTGCCTGGTCGCTGGCCAGATTGAGGTTGCCAGTTGTGACTCCGCGCAGTGTCATGGTGCCCTGTCCAGCACCACCGCCTTCATCGACGATGAAGCCTGGGGCCAGTGCTGCGACGTCCTCGATTCCACCAGAGCCATAGGCGGCCAACTGTTCTTTGTTAAAGGCCGCGACCACCACCGGCACGTCCTGGAGCCTTTCGTCGCGCTTGCGAGCGGTGACAACGATTTCGAAGGGGCTGGCTTCGGTCGGGGGGGCAGCGTTCTGGGCTTGGTCTTGTGCCAATGCAGCGGCGGGTACCAGTGCAGCCAGGCAGACGCTGACTGCGAGAATCGTTCTGTATGGCGAACTTTTAAGCATTTGATTTCCTCCCACTGGACATTTTTTTGACGCCCCTGCTCGATTTTAGCGTCACCCATTTACTGGGATATCTCTCATAAAAGGCATATTCCTCATTTATGATATGAATGTCAATAACATTCTAAGGGACTGCCAGTCGCACTTTGTGCACGTGCTTCCATCGCCGCTGTTAGATACAAGTATCGGAATTTATACAATTATTATTAGATACCAATCTGCCTGATGGGCGTAGCATTACCGTCGCGCCTTCAGGCGATAACCGAATCAGTAGCCTATCAGGGTTGGAACGCTGTGAATGGCGAGCGTATCGATCGAGACCACACTGGCGCTACGGGCATTTTCGCAGCGAGACGTGAAGGCCTGGATAAAGGGTTTATTTATGCAGGATCGTGTTGTGGAATCGGCACGGGCTATGCAGTGGGCGCTGGCTCCAACTATCACTTCCGATCGTGGAGCGGATGGCATCGACATATTTGGCTGGTCATGCTGGCCTTCGCCATGATGGCCGTGATTCCTCATCAGGCCAATCAGCCCCTGCCTCCAGAAAACCAAGCGACGCGGATGCCCAGTCTACGATCCTTAGGTTGATCGCGGAAGTGCGCCCTATCGCCAACCAACTGGACCGGCGCAGCATCCGGCCAGCCCCTATCATCGCGTGGTCCTGTTGGCGAGAAGCCCATCATGGCTTCGCACATCGCGCCCGGATGAAATCAAAATGAAGGTTAATGCTAGGAGCAGCGCTCAATCGCGGTCTGCCGAGCCCATTGATAGTCAGCCTTGCCATTGGCCGCGCGCTGAACGGTATCCACGGTGAGCAGATGTCTCGGGAGCTTGTAGCCTGCCAGGCGCGTACGCGCGAAGTCGATGACGGCGGCTTCGTCGATGGTCCAACCGGGATGAGCCGAGATGACACCGACGACGCGTTCGCCGAAGCGCTCATCGGGAATACCCACCACCAGCGCATCCCAGATGCTGTCATGCGCCTTCAGCGCTTCTTCGACTTCTTCGGGAAATACCTTTTCACCCCCGGTATTGATGCAGACCGAACCTCGCCCGAGCAGGACCAGCGTGCCATCGGCTGCAATGCGGGCGAAATCACCTGGAAACGCGTATCGGACCCCGCCAACCGTACGAAACGTCTTGGCGCTCTTTTCAGGGTCCTTGTAATAGCCGGTCGGCACAAAGCCGCCATTGGCGATCATTCCGACCTCATCGGAACCGGGGACCACTTCCTCATCGCGGTCATTGAAAACCTTAGTCGTGGTGTTGAGGGCAAAACGTGCCGTCTCGCCGGGCGGCAACGCGCGCGACATGACGGATACCCCCATGCCGCCTTCGGTCGATCCCATCAGGTCGCGTATTTCAACATTGGCATAGGCGAGCAACCCCTGCTTGACTTCGGTAGAAAACATCACGCCCGACGAACCGATCACTGCGAGCGAGGACAGGTCATAGCGCTCGCCACGTGCATCGGCTTCGCGCAGTGCCGCCAGCAGCGGCTTGGCAAAGGCATCGCCAACGATCGCCACCAGGTTCACACGTTCCTGCGCGACACAGGTCCAAATCGCATGGGGGTCAAATTTCTCGTCACTGATCGTCGCCACCGCACCGCCGCTCAGATGCGTCATCAGGGCACCGAGCCACATGCCGGTGGCGTGCATCAGGGGGCAGGCTGGTAAAGAAATCGGTGCCATTTGCGCAGCCTTGATCTGCTCGACCAGTGCGATCAGATTTTGTGGGGTCGCCGCTACCTCAGGGCCAAGCCGGCTTGCGGCAATGCCAGCGGCAAAATCGCCCTGGCGATACATCACGCCCTTGGGCATGCCGGTCGTACCGCCAGTATAGATCATGTAGATGTCGTCTTCACTATAATCGAGGCGCGGCAGGCGATCATGGCCAGCGATCAGCGCTTCGAAATCATCCGCACCCGGCAACGTACCATCACTGCCGTCGTCAATTTGGATGAAGTGTTTCAGCCCGGGCAGTGAATCGCGAATCGTTGCCAGTCTGTGTGCGTACTTCGCATCGAAAAACACCGCTTCGACATCGGCATTTTCGAACAGGTAGCGCAGTTCATGCTCGACATAGCGGTAGTTGACGTTGATCGGCACCGCCCGCGCCTTGAAGACCGCAAATTGCGCTTCAAGATAGGCAGAAGAATTGTGGCCGTAAATTGCAACTTTGGCATCGGGCCGAATCCCTGTCGAGACGAGCGCATTGGCGAGCCGCGCGGCGCGGTCTTCAAATGCCCGCCAGCTGCGCCGCGTGCCGCCGTTGATCAGGGCGGTCTGATCGGGAACGATCGACGCGATTGTTTCGAATACATCGGCAAAGTGCCAGATCATCTCGCTTGCTCCATTTTTATTTTGTTCAGTTCGTCATTTGGCGGTGAAGACCGGTGCACGTTTCTCGCGCAGGCTGTCGATGCCTTCGCGAAAGTCCTTGGTCTGAATGGCCAGATCCTGCTCATGATCGGCGGCCTCAAACGCCAGATCATAATGGTCATCAATTGCCGTCCAGATCTGCGCCTTCATCGCGGCCAGCGAGCGCGGGGCGGAATGGGCCGCAATGCCCCGTGCATATGCCATCACGTGCGGGAGCAGCGCCTCATCGTCCAGCACCGCGTTGACGAGGCCGATCTTCTCGGCTTCGGTGCCATCGATACGGCGTGCTGTATAAAGCAGATCGGCTGCTCGAGCGGTGCCGAGCAGACGGGCGAGCAGCCAGGCCGATCCCTTTTCACCGGGAATGCCGAGGCGCGCAAAAGTGGCATTAAGGAGAGCTGATCGCGCAGCAAAGCGGATGTCGCAGTGCAGCGACACGACCAGCCCCCAACCAAAGGCCGGGCCATTGATCGCGGCAATCGTCGGCTTGCGGCTTGTGATCAGGCCATTCCACCCGCCGCTGAAAAACCGCCGGAGTTCGGGTCCGATATCATCGCCCCATTGCGGCGCAAGATCGCCCTGGGTGACGACACCCGCGCTTGCCCCGGTTGCAATAATGCCAAGGTCGAGCCCCGCGCAGAACCCCCTGCCAGCGCCAGTGATGACGATGACGCGGACGGCCGGATCGGCAGCAGCTTCGGCGACGCGCTGGAAAAAATGGCTGAGCATAGACGGTGTCAACGCATTGAGTTTTTCAGGCCGGTTGAACGTCAGCGTTGCGACGCCAGCTTCGACCCCATAAAGCATCTCCCTGTCGCTCATCGCATCTTCCCCAGCCGTTCGGTGATGATCGCCTCCGCCTGGTTCATGATCCGGTCGATCAGCTCTTTGCAGGTGGGGATGTCGTGGATGAGGCCCGCCACCATGCCGCAGCTCCACGCACCGGCATCGACATCGCCATCGGTCATGACTCTCGGATAGACCCCAGCGACTTCGGCGAGGATGTCTTCGAACTTCAGCTCCGCCCCCAAGGCTCGCTCCTTTTCGAGAAGCCGTTCAACCGCGGCATTGGTCAGCACGCGTTCGGTGTTGCGCAGCGGACGCATCACGAGCCGCGTATCGAGCTCCGAAGCTGCGACCAGCGCCTGTTTCACCTTTTCGTGAACAGGCGCTTCCTTCGTGGCGATGAAGCGCGTGCCCATGTTGATGCCTTCCGCACCGAGCGCCAGCGCGGCGACTAGGCTGCGTCCATCGGCCATGCCGCCCGAGGCAACGAAGGGAATTTCGAGCTCCTCCGCCGCGCGCGGCAGCAGGATAAAGTTGGGAACATCGTCTTCGCCGGGATGGCCGCCGCATTCGAAACCGTCGACCGACACGGCATCACAACCGATGGACTGTGCCTTCAGGCTGTGCCGTACGGAGGTGCATTTGTGAATGACCTTCACGCCTGCCTCCTTAAAAAACGGTAGAACGGCGACGGGATTGTTGCCCGCTGTCTCGACGACCTTTACCCCGCCTTCGATGATCGCCCGGACATAACCGGGATAGTCGGGCTGATTGACACTGGGCAGGAAGGTGAGATTCACACCGAACGGCTTGTCGGTCATGGCGCGGCAGCGGGCGATTTCATTGGCAAGATCGGTGGGCGTCTTCTGTGTCAGTCCGGTTATGACGCCAAGCCCGCCAGCATTGGAGACGGCTGCTGCCATTTCGGCAAAACCAACATAATGCATGCCGCCCTGTATGATTGGGTGCTCGATGCCAAACAGCTCGGTGATGCGGGTTTTCATCTGTTAAGCCTGCCTCTGGACAGCCGGGAAATCGTGTTTGTGGAAGAGCGTAATGAGATTGAATTGGAACGCAAGAGTAAAAATGGGATTTATCTCATTTTTACATAGCCAACTATGAGAGAATTGTCATTTCAAGCTTGTGCATCGCGTTGATGCTGATAAATGGGCAGCGAAGGAAGGTAGGAAAATGTCGAAGTCGGGTCTCTTTGCCACCAAGGCCAGCCATTTAGGAAAGAGGGCGCGAAGCCGTGCGCAACTGATCGACGCCGCGCTCGCCGTTTTTGCGCGAGAGGGGCTTGAAGCTGCGTCGGTCAATGAGATTGCCCGCGAGGCCGGCATGGCCAACGGCACTTTCTATCTTCATTTCAAAGACAAGGAGGAACTGATCTCGGTCGTCGCGTTTTCGGTTTCTGGGGAAATCGCGCGCCAGATCGACGAGGCAATGGCTGGCACTGACGATGCGGTGGAGCGGGTCAGTTTTGGCACCCGTCAGTTTATCCATACTGCTATCGAGCAATTGAACTGGGGTCTGGCGTTCTTCCAAGCCTTCTGGGTTTTGCCAGAACTGCGCGACCAGGTTAGTCGATACCTGAGAGGCGATCTTGAACGCGGTGCAGCGCAAGGCGCATTCACCGTGCCGATCGATGATTTCCTGGTCGATATGGTTGGCTCGTTGGTTAACGCAGCCTTGTTCGCCAGGATGAACGGAAATGCCGGACCGGAGGCTGGCAGCAAAGCCGCCGAAATGCAACTTCGCCTGCTCGGGGTTGAAGCGCAGCGGGCCAAGGAGGTCGCATGGCTCGACATGCAATTTGTCGGGATTGATCGGACCAAAGTCACCGTTTTCGGTTTAAGACCCAGTGAGTGATTTGACAGCTTCGTTGAATTTTTAGGCACAGGTCTGGGTTTGCGATGTTTTGATTATTTTTATCAGACCTGAAAAACTGTCTCTAAAAACCTCTCCGCGCAAATATTGCACTCACTCCCAGAGAACACCAGTCATAAAAGGGGTCGCGCCCGGTCCAGAAGGACCGGATGAAAAGCCCTCCTGCTAAACTTTTGCATGTTTGCCGAGGCGCACGTTCGATCCCCCGTTTTCTTGTTTGAGGAAGCCTTGCTAGATCAGATCAGCAGCGCTGTGATCTTCAACCATCGCGGCAGCGCGCGCACACATGGTTAGAAACATGGCGTCGCCGCGGGGCGTTTGCGCCACGATCATGGATGCGAGGACCCCCATCAGAAAGCCTGCGAGGGCATCGCGGCGATAGGTATCCCATAGGCCTTGGGTGTCGGATTGGGGCACCCCGGCTATCACCAAATGGTTGATCCATAGATCGATCAAGGCCCGTTCGTGCATGCGGCGCATCTGTGGCGTCAGGGCTGTACCCAGATAATAGGCAATATCGGTCGCGCCATTTCCCACCCCGGCCGTTTGCCAGTCGACAATGACGATCGGGTGGGTGGCATCGCCTTCATCAAACAGCATATTATCGGGGCGAAAGTCACCATGGGTGAGGCAGCGCGGTCCGGTGCGCTGCGTGATCCACGCATTGATCCGGCCGAGATAGGCCTCACCAGTAGCACGGATCTGGTCGTTGATCTGATCGCCATAGCGCACACAAAAGGCCGGCCACAGCATCTCAAACAAGGCGTCGACATTCATAGCTGAAGCAGCCTGCGACCCGTTCAGCCAGGCATGGGTATCGAGCCCGCGATCACCCCACCAGGCAGCGTGGATGCTGGCCGCTGCCACCATTGCGAGATTTGCTTCTTCCAGCGTCGCGGGCAGGAGCTGGTTTCCCGGCCTGTGGCCTGGAAAATCGTCCATTAACAAGGCAAACTCGTGGGTCGCTTCGTCAACCACCGCATGTCTGGCCATGGGGATCGGCAGAGGCTTCCTGTTGCCATAGTGCTGGTAGAATTTCACCTCCCGCACATAGCTCAATTGTGCAATGCCCGTGGCCCGGCTGACCGGATCCTCCGACATAAACTTGCCAATGAGCGAGCCTGGCAGCGAAGGGGCGCGGGTCGCGTCAGGGTCGGTGTCCGTCAGCGTAAAGCGATAGGTTGCCCCGACCTGCCCTGTACCGACCGCCTGAACCGAAACACCAGAAACCGTCCGCCCCAAATGTTGGGCCAGCCAGTCGGCATTGATATCGACCGGTGCGGGAATGGGATCAATCTGCGGCAAGGCTTGTCAGTCCCAAGGGGGCGTAGGCACCGATGATGAATTGTTCCAGGATGCCGGTGCCCACTTGCGTCTCGCCGCCACCCGAGACGGTTACTTTGCAAACCGCCTGAATATGAAGATGGTCTGGACGGCCCGGCATGATAGTTGCCAGGTCGATGTCCTCACGCTCGGTGACCAGATCGCCCTTCCAGCCGCCATGCCCCCAAGCGGGATGTCCATAGCCAAGACCTCGCATCAGAAAAGTGGTGATTGGCTGGAAAACGGCCCGCCGTTCTGGTTGCCCATCGGCCTCCATAATCAAGCTGGCCGAGCTGGCGTGACGCCAACCAGGCATGAGGGTGAGGGACATGGACGCGTGCTCGGTCTCAATCCTGTCGGCGGGACCTGCCTTATCCGGGCACCACACCGCCCGGCTATTCCAGGGCTTTCCGCTGCCATCAGCATTGATATGGAAGAACAGGCTGGCATCGGAGAAGTTCACCGGGCTCCAAACCCAGAAAAACTGTGGCACCTGCTGAGGCACGCTCGGCTGGGGGTCACTGGCACCAATCGGTCTAACGCCCCAGGAGCGGTCGCGCGTGCCGACACTGCCGTTCACATCTTCACGCACGCCATCGACCTCGATCCAGCCAGACCAATGCCCGTTCTGGGTCATACGGGTATAATCCATAAAGGTGCGTGGCCCGATGCGACGGGTAAAGCGTGGTTCTTCGATCGGAAAGGCGCGGCCAGTGAATGTCAGATCCGCACTTATGCCCTCATGTGCGCTAACCACAATGCGCAAAATGTTCAGGGGTTCGACAATCTCGATCGTAATGGGCCCGACCGACAGGTCCATGCGCTCCATCGCCAAAAGCCGTGACGCGTGCAGACAATGCTGGACGCCACCGCGAATGACCGAAAAATGCGCATCGGCGACGTTTAGATGGGGGTAAACGCCAAAAGCCACAGCGAAAAAGCCGCCGCCATCGCTTTGATAGCCGTTAAAGAAATATCTGTCGTAGAAATTGCGATCGGTTCCCGAATAGGCAATCGGTTCAGCGGTTTGATGGATTGGATAGTCGTCACCTTGTGTTAACATACTTGCGTTCCAAACCGATGAAAGTGGCGTTGCCAATAATCTATGGCGCATTCTGGACCAAGTTTCCACACCCAACACGCGGTGACGAAAAGTCAGCCCTGTTGGTGATGTTCCAAATGTTGGACCGCCCCTAAGTCAGAGGATAGCAAGCGCCCCTACCCTACCCCCTTCTGCGCATAAATCATAAAGCCATGGTGGCCGCCATGGTCGGTATGTTCCAAGACAAAGCGGGGGCAGCCGGCTCGGGTTAGGAGGGCGAGGACTTGGCCCAGATCATAGTCAAACATGCTGATCTGGCCCAGCTGCGGATCTGGAAACAAGCTGGTCCGGACTTCCCGTAGCAGCTTGCGCACAGGCCCGGCTGTGTCGTGCGTCATCAGGTGCGCTTCGCGATGGGTTGTGACGTGCAGAGACAAAAAGCCGCCCGGCCTGAGCGTGGCCAACAAGTCTGCCATCAGTGCCATGCCTCGGGCAGGGGGAATATGCTGGAGCACGATGAAGGAATTGACCCAGTCAAACGGGCCGAATACGACAGCCTCTGTGGGCGTTGCGACCTGTTTCACATGGCCCAGGCCCAATTCATCCAAGCGCGCCTGACAAACCCCACGCATGGAATCGGCTATATCCACGCCGACGGCGTGGTGCGCGCGCTTGGCCATTGCCACCAGCAAACGCCCGACGCCCGAACCAAAGTCCAGGCAGGCATCAAAGTGGTCAGGAGCGGAAAAATAATGCTTCAGGGCTGTGTGGAACTGGTCCACATTACCAAAGCCGCTTTCATAAAAGGCTTCTCGGGTAGCGATATCCATCTTGTCCGCGCGAAAGCGCTCGTCGGTTATCACGGCCCAAAAGGGGTCAACCTCGCCGAGCTGGTTCCAGTCAGAATCTGTATCGCGTTCGCTACTCATTAAGGCTCAACCCCTATCCATCCCGCCTGCCACACCAGACCAGAAGCGCGCTTAGTTCCGCCTCTATGCTCGAACTCGCACCGTTCTAAAAGAGGCAGACCGGGGCGCGCCTGTAATCAATACTCAACATCTTTTGCGGTGCAGCAGAAAAAGGCTTAGAGAAGAGTCAACCGATTGGCGCGGCTCCTTATCCGGCGCGTCAGGACCCCGATTTTGTGACCAGATGAGGCTTTAAACGTGACGATTCATTCTTATGAGGGCGATTTACCCGATGGCTTGGATTTGGGGCCTGTTGTGGCCGTGGATACCGAAACACTCGGTCTGTCCTTGGTGCGCGACGCATTATGTGTGGTGCAATTAAGCTCTGGTGACGGGAATGCGCATATCGTCCGCTTGAACCGGCCGGCTTATGACTGCCCAAATTTGAGGGCCCTGCTGGCTGATCGGAAGGTCGAGAAGCTGTTTCATTTTGCCCGCTTTGATGTGGCGATGTGCAAGCACTATCTGGGCGTTCGGGTGGGTCCGGTCTTCTGCACCAAAATCGCGTCGAAATTGGTGCGAACCTATACCGATCGCCATGGCTTGAAGGATTTGGTGAAAGAGTTGGTGGGTATTGAACTGAACAAGCAACAACAAAGCTCTGACTGGGGTGCGGCCCAGTTAAGCGATGCGCAATTGGCCTATGCGGCGTCTGACGTGCTGTATCTCCATGCTGCCAAGACCCGTCTGGTCGAGATGTTGAAGCGCGAGGATAGGCTTGAAATTGCCCAAGCCTGCTTTGAATTCCTGCCGGTTCGGGCTGATTTGGACTTGATGGGCTGGTCTGAGTCAGACATCTTTTCCCACGCATGACGACTTTCGACACCCCTGCCCTCCATTCTGCCAGGCGTCGTATGACGCCGAATGATGCGCGTCTGCGCACCATTCGGGTAAAGACCACGCGCTCGGTATTTCTTGCTGGTGCGGGCCTCGCGACCTTGTTGCTGGTCGGCAGTGTGATTGTGCGTGGGGTACAAGGGGCCTCGATTGACACGAGCAAACTGGTTCAAGGCGACCAATTTGTCATAGACGCGCCCGAATTCGTGGGCAATACGCGTGAAGGCAAGCGGTTGAAGGTCACGGGCCTGAAGGCCACGCGCAGTATTTCCGACCCTGCAGGGGCCGTGAGCCTGGAAAAGCCGAAGCTTGAAACCGCCGATGGCAGTGTGGCAACGGCAAACGAGGGCATCTGGTCGCAGGATGTCCAGACCCTGTCTCTGAAAGGCAATGTTGTTTTTTCTCGCAAAACGGGCGAGCGGGCAACGGGTGTTTCGGCCATGTGGACCTCAGACCCATCCGTTCTGACCCTAGAAGGCGGCACCCAGATCGTCTTGCCAGGTGGCGAGGCCGCCACCGCCCAATCCCTGCAATGGGATGAAGCCAAGGGGGTGGTTGCCCTCTTTGGCAATGCGCGCGTGACCTTCAAGAATGGCGAAGCCACCTCGGAGCGCGCCTATTTCGACAAGGAAACCCGAACCTTGAGCGGTGCGGGGGCAATCCGGATTCGATCAGAGCTAGGCACAGGGGCCGCTGACCGCTATGAGTATAATACCCAAAGCCAGAGACTTCGACTGATGGGTAACGTGATCGCCCGGCTAGACTGACAATTTTGGTGTCTGGCGCGCGCGTCTGGTGGCTAGAAGTGACGAATCTCTATCAATGGACTTGATATGACCCAGTTTAAAAAGCTTGCTGTTCCCGGTTTTGTGATCCTGCTCGGCCTTGGCCTCTTGGGCAGCGGGGCTTTGGCGCAATCAACCAGCAGCAATGGCCCGATTGAAGTCTCGGCGAATGATTTGGTGTATGATCCGGTCGCGGGTGTCAGCACGCTGGTCGGCAATGCGTCAGTGGCCCAAGATGGTGCGGTTTTGCGGGCGCCGCGTATCCGCGTGACCTATCTGCGCGGAGCCAATGGGTCGACCGGCGACATCGACAAAGTCTATACCGAGGGGGAGACATTTTATGTTACCCCGACCGAGAAAATCCGCGGCGATCGGGCGGTTTTTGATTCCCCGGCCAATATCGTGCAAATTTTCGGCAATGTTGTCGTTGTTCAGGGCCAAAGCGTTTTGAAGGGCTCGATGTTGACGTTGAACACCAAGACGCGAGGGTCGACCATGCGTGGGATGGACGGTCGCGTGCGGGCAGTGATATTCCCGAACAATGGCCAGGCGAGCAAGGGCGGCCCAGCCTCCAAATGAGGTCGCAACCCGATGGAGGCGGACATTTGATGGATTTTCAACGATGAGCCGACCCCACACTCTAGCCAGCGCTGGATTAGCTGACGAAATGGGTTTGATCGCGCGCGATCTCGGCAAGGCCTATAAGGGTCGCCAAGTCGTCAACGGCGTTTCGCTCAGCTTGAAGCGTGGTGAGGTTGTGGGCCTGTTGGGACCAAACGGGGCCGGCAAGACAACTTGTTTTTATATGATTACGGGCCTGATCCAGCCCGATTTTGGTGATATCTCGATAGACGGGCAGGATGTGACGCTTTTGCCGATGTATGTCCGGGCGCGGCTGGGCTTGGGCTATCTGCCGCAAGAGCCGTCGATCTTTCGCGGCATGAGCGTGGAAGACAATGTGTTGTCTGTGCTGGAAACGATCGAACCCGATGCTGCTACCCGGCAGGCCCGCGCGACGGAACTCTTGGCGGAATTGCGAATCGATCGGCTACGCAAACAGCGGGCAACCTCGCTTTCGGGGGGCGAGAGGCGACGCCTGGAGATAGCGCGCGCGCTCGCAACCGACCCTTCCTTTATCCTTTTGGACGAGCCCTTTGCCGGGATTGACCCCCTCGCCATCGCCGATATCCGTGATTTGATTGGATTTTTGAAGCAAAGAGGGATTGGTGTGCTGATCACTGATCATAATGTCAGAGATACACTGAATATTATTGATCGTGCGACTATCATCTTCGACGGCGAGGTTCTCTTTGAGGGTTCGCCAGACGAAGTGTTACATCAGCCCGATGTCCGCCGTGTTTATCTTGGAGCGGATTTTAGGGCCTAACGGGGACGAGAAGAATGGCTATCGCACCGCGCATGGAGCTTCGACAGGGCCAAGGCCTTGTTATGACGCCCCAATTGCAGCAAGCGATCAAGCTGTTGCAAATGTCCACGATTGAATTGGCTGTGTATGTCGAGCAGGAATTAGAGCGCAATCCGGTGCTGGAGCGCGTCGATGATGCGGAGGATTACGGCATCCAAGACACGCCAGATGCTGACCCCCGCGATTCGGGCCCAGCGTCTGATGGCCCACAGGAATTGTGCGCCAATGGTGATGGACCAGACCCCCATGCTGAAGCTGCCCTCGATGCCAGCTACGAGGACGTCCACAGTGATGCCGACATGCCAGCCAGCGAGGCGATTGGCTCGAGCGTAGATTGGAGCAAAGCGGGCGAGGGTCGCGGTGGCTTTGAGGACTTAGAAGACTTCGAAAGCCGTCTGACGCAGAGCGTATCGCTGCGCGATCATTTGGAGAGCCAGGCCGTCCTGGCCTTTTCCTGCCCTGTCGATCGCATGGTCGCCAGCTATTTAATCGATCACGTCGATGACGCGGGCTATTTGCGCGCGGATATGTCGGAAGTTGCTGATCGCCTGGGGCTTGGCCATGACGCGCTTGAACGGGTGGTTCAAACCCTTCAGACCTTTGATCCCACCGGTGTGTGTGCGCGCAACGTGGAAGAATGCCTCGCGGCCCAACTAAAAGAGCGCGACCGGTATGACCCAGCCATGGAGGCCCTTTTGGCCAACCTGCCCTTATTGGCGCGTCATGACCTAAAGAGTCTCTATGACATTTGCGGCGTCGATGGGGCGGATCTGGCCGATATGATTGGCGAGATCCGGGCCTTGACGCCGAAGCCTGGGGCAACATTTGGCAGTGCGGAGTCAAGTGCCGTCATCCCCGACGTCTTTGTCCGGGAAGGGCCGATGGGCACGTGGTTGATTGAATTGAATTCCGACACGCTGCCGCGTGTACTGGTTAATAATGCCTATGCAGAGAGTGTGTCGCGACAGGCAAGGTCACAGGACGAGCGGTCCTTTCTGGCCGAGGCACAAGCCGATGCAAATTGGCTGGTCAAAAGCCTCGACCAGCGCGCCCGTACCATATTGAAAGTGGCCAAGGAAATCGTCCGCCAACAGGACGGCTTCCTGACCTATGGTATTGCCCACTTGCGCCCGCTGATCCTGAAAGATGTCGCCCGCGCGATTGAGATGCACGAATCGACCGTCTCGCGGGTGACGAACAACAAGTTTATCTCGACGCCCAGGGGCGTGTTTGAGCTGAAATACTTCTTCACCACTGCTATTCACGCGTCTGATGGCGGGGACTCCCACTCTGCAGAGTCCGTCCGTTATCGGATTAAAAGCTTGATCGATGGCGAGATGCACGAAGCGCCATTGTCGGATGATCGCATCGTGGAAATCCTGCGCGAAACCGGCGTCGATATTGCGCGGCGGACTGTGGCGAAATACCGCGAGGCCTTGCGGATTCCCTCATCGGTACAGCGGCGTAGGAGCTTGAGCCGGGTCGACTAATCGGCTGTCTTATGTGGCTGACGGTTTAGTTGATCCAGGCATTGAAGATTATGATAAATATAATATTTATTCGATGCCAAATAACGAAAAGGCCCCATTGTGGCCGCACTTCAGCGCAAAATGATCTTCCCAAAGCACCGTTCCGGTGCAACAGTGATGGGACGGTGGCTACACATCGCACCGAGTTACATGGAGGTACCTCAGATGGGCAATCTCACAGTCAGAGTTACGGGCCGCAACATCGATGTCGGGGAAGCTTTACGGGGCAAAATCCAGGAAGATCTTGAGCTCGGCGTCGGGCGATATGTGTCGCGTGACGGCGAAGCCATTGTGACTTTAGACAAGCAGCGCCACCTCTTTCATGTTGAAACCATCGTCCATCTGGATTCGGGTATAACTCTTGAAGCTAACGGGGAAGCGTCGGAGCCCCATGCAGCCTTTGCTGCCGCTTTGGAGAAGATTGAAAAGCGTGTTCGACGCTATAAGCGCCGTCTGAAGGATCATCACGCCAGGCACCATGCGCCGCTGCCGCGCGAAGAAGCCACTTATAATGTCATTGAAACCGATGATTTTGACGAGAGCGATGACGGGCAGGATGATAGCATGCCAGCCGGCCCGGCGGTAATTGCGGAAACAAAGACCGTGATTGTTACCATGCCTGTGGCCACAGCGGTGATGCAGCTTGAACTGGGCGAAGCGGCGTTCTTGATGTTTCGAAACCCCAGATCGGGTGCTCTGAACGTTGTTTATCGGCGCGCAGATGGGAATATAGGTTGGATTGATCCGGCCCCTAGTGTATCGGGCTGATTACGACGCAGTATTTTTCAAACCAGTCGGCCTGAGCGGGGGCGCAGGTCGACCCGAGAAAAGACACTATGCCAGATCTAGCAGACCTTATCCGCTCTGACGCCATCGTTTACCGGATCAAAGCGCAGACGAAGAATGAAGTACTTTTGGCCATGGCGGAAGCAGCCGTGTCCGCTTATGGGGTAGACCTGTCGGCGACGCTTGAATCCACGCTGGAACGCGAACGTTTGGGCAGCACGGGCGTTGGTGAAGGCGTTGCCATTCCCCACGCCCGACTGAAGGGTTTAAAGAGCCCGGCGGCCGTTTTGGCATTGTTGGACCCGCCGATTGACTTTGAAGCGCCCGATGGCCGGCCCGCCGACATTGTGGTCCTGCTGCTCTCACCTGAAGAAGCAGGTGCCGACCATTTGAAGGCGCTGGCTCGTGTGTCACGTTTGTTACGCCGTCAGGACGTACGAGATGGCTTGCGGGCGGCACGATCGGCAGCAGCCATCCACGCTTTCACCAGCCACACCTCGGCGTCTGAAGCCGCATAAAAAAGGGTCGGCCACAGAGCGTGCTGGGCCGACCCATGTCTGCCGCTTGGTTTACTTTAAGCTGGCAATAAGGCCTCGTCATGAAGTTTGGCGACCAGTGCGGTATCCAGCTTCAAGCGTGTCGCCAGATCTGCCAGATAAGCTTTTTCGGCCGGGCCTTGTGTGTTGATCGCGACCAGGGAGGCGGCATAAATCTCCAGCGCCAATTCCGGTGAGCTTGCATCGGCCACCACTTGTTGAATATCGAGCGGCTTGGCCAATTCATCGAACAAAAAGGCTTTTTCGCTGTCGGACAAGTCGATCTTGGCCAGATGGTCAAACAATTTGGCCTTTTCGGTTGCTTCGATCTGACCATCGGCCTTCATGGCGGAAATCATGGCGCGGATGGTTGCCTTACCAACGGCTTCTTGATCTTGGGCGGAACTTGGCAAGAAAGCACCGCTGGGTGCGGTCTCAGCCCCCGCCTGACCCTGATGCTTCTGGTAGGCATTATAGGCCAGCGTGCCCAAAGCTGCGAGACTGCCGAGCGTGGCCGCTTGCCGGCCAAACTTGCCGGCGACGCCAGACAAGAGAAGACCACCCAGAACACCGGCAGCACCTGCACCCAAAGCGATATTCTTAGAATCCGCGTCTGTCTTGACGCGGTCTACACCGGCCTGCCCCTCGGTCTTGATGGCAGAGATTGCCTTGGGCAATTCGCTTTGCAGCGCAGCAAAAATCTTATTTGCGTCAAACATCCGTCGTCTCTCCTTGGCGGCCGGGTACATTTCCAAGCCCTAGCTTTTAGATTGGGAGAGCAAGCCCTGCATGCAAGAGCGTGTTCACGAACAGTTGCTCAAACCCCTGCCTCGTTGTATCAGGCCCCATCTTTTGCCCCAAAGGGCGAGAGCAAGAGGTGGGCCCACCCACAATGAAAACGTGCCGCAATAGCTCAGTCGGTAGAGCACATCATTCGTAATGATGGGGTCGCAGGTTCGAATCCTGTTTGCGGCACCAGTTTTTCCTTAAAAATCAATTTTTTACAGCAGCGATCAAGCTTCGAAATAGATCGAAATAGATACCTATTTTTGGTTTGCTACCAATTTGCTACCAAGGTTCTGGTAAGATGCGTGACAGAGTTCGGAAAGATGGGCTGCTTTTTTCTGGAGATCATGAGGGCTCTTTATGGAATTGTTGGTCTGAGGCCGATTGAGAAGCTTGTTTGAGACCACCAAAGACCACGATTTTTTCACCAGGTCTTTATATTCTGGTCGCGATAGCAAATCATGCCAAACTTTGCCTTCAGCAATCCAGTTTTAGGGTCAGTCAACGTGGCAATCGGCTTTCGCAGGCGTCAAGAAAAATCTGAAATCCTCGACGTGTCGAGTTGAGAGCTTGACGAGGAGTTTCCGTACTACCCCCAAGGCAAGAAGCCAAAACAGTTCCTGATCTGCCCGAGCCCTGCACCGCACCAGTTTTTAATTGGTGGCCACGAGTATCTTTTCTAAAAGCCGATTGGATGGAAGGCTCAACAGATTTGGTCTGAGGTCCCAGGGCCGTGAGTGCATTGTCTGGATTCCGTATGAAGAACCCTGCTCACCCTGGCGGGTTTATCAAGTTCGAGATTATTGAGCCATTAGGCTTGAGTGTTACCTCAGCGGCTGACGCGTTGGGGGTAACGCGGGCAACATTATCGACGCTTCTTAACGAACGCTCGCAACTCTCGTCTGAAATGGCGTTGCGGATTGAAAAGGCGTTTGGCGTCTCGATGGATACCCTGATGCGCATGCAAAATAGCTATGACATCGCGCAAGCGGGAAGCGGAAATTCGGGTCTTGCCTTTCAAAGGCGCTCCCAAGGTCCCGACTTGGCCATGATCTAAAATGGTCGTTCAGTTTTTTTGCGCGGCTATACTAAATCTCAAGCATTTTTGTGAAAAACCACTGATCCCAGAATATCAATAATTTCGGCTTCGATGCGTCTATTGTTACCCGCAGCTCCCTCTTCAAAAGCACTATAAAATTCGTCGGGTAGGTCAAGATTGATTGCGTCGGCCATTGCCTTTCCACCATCCTAAGATAACTTTAATAGCGTTGCCTGGTGTTCGACGGTGCAATTTAAGAGGTACTTTTAGCACTACGCCCAAGTGCACTAATGTTGCGCGATATTGCGCGATAGCGAAAATCGCGCAATATCGCGCAATGAACACATCTTATCGCGCAAACCCAGAAGACAGCATATTGGCGGCGTTGTCGCTGCATGCGGTTCCAATCAGCTTGGCGCAACTGAAGCTAAGCGAGCACGGCATTGCCGACATTCCCCAGCGCACGCTGCAATACACCATGAAAAAGCTGGTGAGCTCAGGGCAAGTTATCCAAACAGGTGCTGGACCCTCTGTGCGCTATCAATTGGCAAAGCAAGCGGCACTTAACTCAGAGACAATTCGACTTAGCGACGTGTCAGCTGAGATCATCGACTTGGTATCAAGGACACAGGCAAACCGCACGCCAGTTGGTTATGATCATGGCTTTCTGAACTCATATCAGCCAAACGAGACGGGGTATCTGACCCGTCAAGAGCGGCTGACGCTAGCGGGCATTGGGCGTCCGGCGATGGTGGGCGCCGAAGCTGGCACTTACGCAAGGCAGATATTGGGTCGATTGTTGATCGACCTTGCTTGGAACTCCAGCCGCTTGGAAGGCAGCACCTATTCGCTGTTGGATACGCAACGTCTTATCGAATTTGGACACTTTGCCGATGGTCACACAGCCTTAGAAGCGCAAATGATCCTCAATCATAAGGATGCGATTGAGTTTCTTGTTGAGGGCGCAGCAGAGTCCAGTTTCAATCGAACGACGATCCTGAACCTTCACGCACTCTTGGCCAACAATTTGCTCGCTGATGCCGCCGCCGTTGGACGACTGCGCACGATTGGCGTTGGCATTGGTGGATCGGTCTTTATGCCGCTGGAAATCCCCCAACAGATAGAAGCACAATTTGACGCCATTTTGTCCAAAGCCAGCGCGATCACAGACCCGTTTGAGCAGGCCTTCTTCGTCATGGTGCATTTGCCCTATCTCCAGCCATTTGATGACGTCAATAAACGCGTGTCGCGACTGGCGGCCAACATTCCGCTAGTCCGTGCCAACCTTGCGCCGCTGTCGTTCACCGATGTGCCACAAGACCTGTACACCCGCGCGATGCTGGCGATTTATGAACTCAACCGGATTGAACCTTTGAAGGAGCTTTTCATCTGGGCCTATCAACGCTCAGCGGCGCGCTATGTCGTTGTGCAGCAGACAATTGGTGAGCCTGATCCCTTTCGGTTGGCATACCGAAATGAACTGCGGGATGTCATTGCCATGGTCATTACAGGGCTTGTTGGGCGCCAAGACGTCGAGAGCGCTATCGTCGAAGCGACGCCTGCCACCGTCGCCGCGCATGATCGCGAGACCTTCACACAATTGGTTCAAGGTGAGCTGCTGGTCATCAACGACGGCAATTTCGCCCGCTACCGCGTTCGGCCTTCACAATTTAGGGCTTGGAAGGATGCTTGGGACGGGTAATGGAGCTCTCGCCCATCTTAGGTCTTGGTCGGCAATTCGGACTAAGTAATAATCTCCGTATAATATGCGGAGAGTAACGCACGTATTCTCCGCAAGCCCCAAACCTACCCTTGAAACAGCGCCACAAATCGGGTGCTTAAACACGCCGGGGCTTAGCCTTTCCAGCCAACCGCTTTTCACATATTGGTTAGCAAGGCTGTACGACACCCCTCGCTGGCTCAGCCACGCTTGAATGACGAGGCCTTTGCTTGGCCAATCATCAAGGACATTTTGTATTTTTGATGCTACATTCGTATGCACAATATGTATTTATCATAAATATGAAAAATTCAATGAATTGGGTATGGGCTGATGGGTTGGAGCTTGAAACCGTAAAATAGCTACCTCAGGCAGCGACTTGCTCATAGGACAAACGAAGAAGCCAAGAGATTGGCAATGTCGGCATTGAGAAAGTTGCGCCATCTCGGTCACAGAACTCAACGAGTGCAAAGTCGTCGTCCAACAACTCGACCACGGTTCCAACCTGACCTTGAACCAGGCCCAAGTCATTCTGATCGCTCAAGAGCGCCACAGCATCCAGCAAGTTGAGTTGCACTTTATTCATGGTTCTTGTCCTCAGATCCGGCGCGCTTGTCAGTCACAACAAAGGCCGAAACAAACTTTGCGACGTCGTCTCCAGTCCGTATCATCCATAATGATCGCACAAAAGCTAACTTGGTTCCATAGGTAAGTTTAAAGACAATCGCGTAATGCTGGCCGAACTTGTCCTGGCGGATGAAGTAAGGAGTTTGTGTGCGAGCTGCATCGAGCAAAGCGGATCGCAAGACAGCGACTTCTGCCAGCCCTATGCCCAATGCAGACTTGAACACTCTTGCTTTGTTGGCACCAATTCGATGGGTCGGAGACAGAATATAATCCGTCAACTTGGCCTCTGAGATTGATGCTTCATCACCAAAAGGCTGCATCACTCCCGCCCTATGGCAAACCGCTCGGCCACCTTCTCAGCAATAATCCGTGCGGCAGGATCGCCGGGGTGCGCATGCATTGCGGAATCGACGATGCGCGACCAGGTGAAGCGTTTTGACCGCGCGGGCCTTACGGTTTGAACGAAAACTAACAATAACAGCCCGCATGGCGTCCCGCAGCTCCACGTCCAAGGCTATGGCTAACTGCCCTCTTTGAACTCAATGCCATTGCCCTCAGGATCTGTAAGGTAGATGGAAAGGCCATGTCCTTGCGCACCGTACCTAGTCTGTGCAGGAGCAATGGCGATACCGAATGTCTCGAAATGGACCCTCAAGGCGTCATAATCGAATGGCGCAATGCGCAGGCATAAATGATCAACATTACGGCCTAGCCCTGCCGCTAGTGACACGCCTTTCGTGCCGAGAGGGCCGTCGATGCTGATGATATCAATCATGGCGTCTCCCGCTTCCAAATGGGTAAGGCCCAAGTCGGGCCGATCCCAGGCAAGCTTGCAGCCTATGGCATCGACATAAAACGCCACAAGCTCCGCAGCGTTGAGTGCGCGAATGACGACATGATCGATTGTCTGGAGGCTGAATGGTGGCATCTTCGATCCTGCTGGGCTTTAGCGATCTATCACGAGCATTCCCGGTATGACCCGCTCGTACCGAATATATTGTCCAGCATTTCCCAGATGGCCCCCAAGAGAAGACTGATTGAAAGCAATATGAAGTATGGGACGACATTGTGCAAGCGGATCAGCGCCTACTGGTGTCTGCAGCCGGTCGCTTCGTAGTTTGCCGCGTTAAGCAACTCGGCACTGAAAAGATTCAGGGCTCCAAAGCCTAACCGTTCTGAATCTACGCCGTTCTTTGCAGCATAGAATTCCGCGTCTCGCGAAAACTGGTGCATGGACCTAGCCAACATGATCAATCCCAAAGTCCGATTTTTCTGAAAGACGACCTTCGCTGCATGGCACTCGGAAAACGTGTTCAACGCCAAGTGAACAACCACCACGAGGAAGCCCAATACAATCAGCCTAAATCCAAGCCCTTGTTACGAACACGCTGAGGCGTTTGCTTACGGCCTTCACGCATAAGACGGAACATGGCAGCGTCGCGGTAGGGCGCGAGAACTTGTTCAGCTTCGCGACGTCGCGCGGACTTGAATTGTGTTTGAAGGTCTTGCCGTTCTTTCAGTTGCGCGGTGATCATTCCGTGCCGTTCAGTGCGATCACGCTCTTTGGCAAATTGAACTTCAAGCTCATTCTGCTTGCGCACTTTGAAATATCTGCCTGTCATAAAATCCCAAACGCCGGCCCAGCCTTTGCGCGTGCGGCTGGAACGTTCACGCTGTTCATTGTCCCAGCGGTCTTTGGCCTTGGCATCAAATTCTTTTCGTGCCGACTGGTGCGCGTCGGTCAGCTTTTGCTTTTGTTCGATAATCGGCTTCAGGGCGTTCACCGCCATGCGCTTTGCCTCAGCGATATAGGAAGACAAACGAGGCGCGATCTTTTCACCGATCTGCGCTTTGGTTTCATCGACGCTGCGAAGCTGGTTTGGATCACCCAGCTTTGCATTCACGTCTTTTGACTTGCCATCTATCAGCCGTGAGAGCGCAAACGGTTCACCCGCGAGGGTGAGCGCGACATGACCGCGCCGATCACCGCGCGCGAGGTGAAGCCCGCGCTCTTCAAGTGCGTTTGAGAATGCTCACCTTCCTTTTTAACAACGGGAGCGGACCCTGCAGCGCTTGTGTCAGATTAAGACCTTGAAGAAGTTGAGCTCCGTCCAGGCCCCCTGGCACACCCCCTTCAACTAGGACCACCATGTCATAAGAAGAGATTATTTCAAATCCCGACAGTTGGCCGCTCTAGTCGCGTGGAAGTCGCTCGCAACCTGACGATCGCCTCCCCCGCCCTCAGCCCTTCAACTGGAGACAAATGGCGTTGGACTGACAACATCTCGTATCTTTATATTCCTGTTTCCTCTTGTCTGTTTTGATCCCGATGGATTGGACGACATCATTGCTGAAACGGACAGCAAGGCAAGCGCCTGTTGGCGCTAGCTCTTGAGTTGTGTTCGCGCATCCATAGACATTTCGACATATCTAAAGGCCGTATTGATGCGCGCCAATTGATCCGGGATGGAAATACGTTGCCGATTGGCTACCCGCGCGCCATCATTGACCATCATCAAGAAGGCGGCGGCTTGCTTCGCCTCATCTGGCTCGGCTCCGGCATCGCGAAGACAAGCCTCAAACAAATCCTGAACGGTCTTTAGATGCCGGTCCGCTATGTCGCGCAGGCCTTGGTCGATGGCCGCCAACTCAATAACCGTGTTGACCAACATACAACCAAAATGCATGTCTGGTTCTGAGACCTGACCAAAGCTGCGTTCGAAATAGTTGCGCAGGGCCGTCATCGGAGGCTTACGGTCACGCGCCCGCCGCAAGATAGCTTGGGTCCGAGAGGCAAAGACATCCAGACATTCGACAAACAAGCCGCGCTTGTCGCCAAAGGCGGCATAGAAACTGCTTCGGCTCAGACCCATAGCTTCGAGCAGATCGGCCAAAGAGGCGGCCTGATAACCCTTCTGCCAAAAAAGCATAACGGCCTGTTGCACGGCCCGGTCCCGGTCAAATTCAATTGGTCTAGACATGAAATGGTTATGGACCTAACGTTCCAGAAAGATCAAGAGGGTCGAGATAAAGGAAGCAAAAATCATGGCTGAGATTAAACCGTCACGGCGCGCCGCGCTAGGATTGGGCGGCGCGGCAGTCGTCGGTACCGCAGCAGTCGCGGCTTTAGCCAATCGTAAGGGCGAGGTCGAGGCCACTGGCCCCTATCGCCGGATCGCCACTGAGGAGGCCTTTGCCACCCCGGCGCTGATGACCGAATCTAAACGGGTCCTGGAGGCTGGTGGCGTGGATCCGGGCTTTGCACAGATGGGCAAGTTCATTTTTGGCAATGGCATTGCCCAGCGCATGTTGCATGGAAAACTCCTGGATCTCGGTGACAAACGTATTGCCCAGATGGATGCGGATGGGGTGGACCTCGCCGTCATCTCAATCACCTCACCTGGAGTTCAGGTCTTTGAGGCGAGCCGTGCAGTCGGCATTGCCGCAGAGGCCAACGATATCCTCGCCGCCGCTGTTCGGGCCCGCCCAACTCGCTTTGCAGGCCTTGCAGCCGTCGCGCCACAAGCGCCTGATCTCGCCGCCAAGGAATTGGAACGGGCCAAGGGGCTCGGCTTGAAGGGCTTCTTGATCAACTCCCATACCTTCAGCGAATATCTCGACCTGGCTAAGTTCGCACCGATCTTGGAAGCGGCCGAAGCCTTGGATCTGCCGCTCTATCTACACCCGCGCGAGCCGGGGGGAAGTTCGGTCAAACCCTATCTGGACCACGGTCTCTATTTCGCGACCTGGGGCTTTGCCGCCGAAACGGCGCTCCATGCCATGCGACTGATCATGTCTGGGACCTTTGATCGGCATCCCAAGCTGCGAATCGCACTCGGTCACATGGGCGAGGGCCTGCCCTTCTGGCTTGAGAGAATCGATAATCGTTATAAAATTCAAGCTATTGGTGGAGTAAACCGCGTACTCAAGCGCCTACCCAGCGACTACTTCCGTGACCATTTCGCTATCACTACCAGCGGCATGACCGACAATGCATCCTTGCGTCTGGCCATCGATGTTTTGGGCGTCGACAAGGTTCAATTCGCCGGGGACTATCCTTATGAGGACGTCCATACCGGAGTGAAGCGGATGATGAACGCCAATATCAATGAGGCCGAACGTCGAGCTATCTTCGACACCAATGCTACGACCTTTTGGAACCTGCCCCCTGCGGTCAGGGTGCCATAAGGGTCGGCCAATTGCCCCGAACGGCAAACCCGCGCGGCATGAGGATCAAAACGCGCTTTGTTATACTAACGCGCAACTTTGATTCCAAAGGATCAAAACGCGCTTTGTTATACTAACGCGTAACTTTGATTCCAAAGGATCAAAATGCGCTTGGGGGTTCCTCGTTCATTATGAACGCCCCGTTTGCTAGCGCGGGGGGCATGACCGGGGCTATGGCAGCGTGAAAAGAGGCGTGGTAGAATCCGGTCTAAAATCGGAGGGTAGGCCACGGTGTTGCGAGGATTTTGGGGTCTGTTGTGTATGTTGGCGACGCTTGGCGGCTGTGCTTCGATCTCTGAGCACTCTGGCGTCAAGGCGGTAATTCCAAAGGCCGTGGCTGGCGATCATGTCTTTTCCAATCCCATCATTCAAGGCTTCGCGCCTGATCCCTCCATCGTCCGGGTTGGCGAGGACTTCTATCTCATAAACTCCACCTTCGAGTATTTCCCGGGCATCCCCATCTATCACAGCCGCGACCTCGTCAACTGGACCCTGATCGGCAATGCGCTGACTGACCCGGCGCACGCCGATCTTGCGACCATTCCTTCAGGAGGCGGGATCCACGCCTCAACAATCCGGCATCATGGGGGCACCTATTACATCATCACTACGAATGTGCGGGACGGGCAGCCGGTGAACTTTATCCTCACCGCCCGGAACCCCGCGGGGCCGTGGGCGGGACCGATTATCATCGAGGGTGCGCCGGGAATTGATCCCTCCCTTTTGTTCGATGATGACGGGAAAGTCTGGTATGTGGGCAACCATCATCCAGACGACGCGATCTCCCCGGGGCAAACCGAAATCTGGCTTCAGGAGCTCGATGGGAAGACCTTTCAACTGAGCGGTGCGCGCCATTTTCTTTGGCGCGGCTGTTGTCAGGGCGATTATGCGGAAGGACCCCACATTTACAAGCGCAACGGCGTCTACTACCTACTGGTTGCCGAGGGCGGCACCTCCTACAATCATGCCGTGTCCATCGCGGTCGCCAAAGAAATCACCGGACCTTATAAAAACAATCCCCGCAATCCGGTGCTGACCCACCGAAATCTGTCCTACCGACACCCTATCACCGGTGTCGGCCACGCAGACCTTGTCGAGCTGGCCGACGGGCGATGGTACGCCGTGGCGCTTGGCTGGCGCGAGATTGAAGGTGAGGCCCTTTTGGGCCGCGAGACGTTTCTGATCCCCGTTGTCTGGGAGACCGAAAGCTGGTGGTGGAAAGACGACAAAATCACCACACCGGTCTTTAGTCCTTCGACAGGCCGGGTCGAGCTAAACTATCGCGTGCCATTCCCGGACACGGTTCAAAAACGCACGACGGCGTTTCTGGATGACTTCGAAGCCACAAGCCTAGCCCCCGACTGGAATTTCCGCAGATCAGGCACGTCATCGATCATAGATCTGTCCAGCGAGCCGGGCACGCTGGTTCTGACCCTCGGCCAAGCCCGCATCGCCGATCGCGCGCAGTATAGCTTTGTGGGTATCCGCCAGCGGGATTTCCAGTTTGAGGCCACCGCGGTCATGCGGTTCGACCCGGAGCATCTGGAAGAGGAGGCCGGGATGATTTTGATGCAGAACGAGCGGTCATCCCTGCGGTTCGTGCGTCGCGCCGGGATGATGCAAGTAATTCGCAATCTTTACGAGCAAGACGAAGTTGTCGCCGAAGTGCCTGCGCCGGCGGGCAAACTCACCATGCGCATTCGCGGGGACGATCTGAGATATCACTTCGATTTCGCCTCGGCACAAACGGGCTGGACTGCTGTAGCCCGGGACGTCGACGTCCGGTCGCTATCTGTTACCCAGCTGCGGGGCTTCAACTACACCGGGGTCTATGTGGGACTCTATGGCTCGAGCAATGGCAGGGCGTCGGGAGGTGTGGCCCGGTTCGATCGATTCCACTACCGTCCCACGGCCAAGGACCCCGATGACTGGTATTATCGCCAACAACAGAGGCCGGCGGCCTTGACAGGGAAGGTCACGACAGGCGCTGACCGATAAAGCGGCGATCTGGCGACGACGATTTTGCGTCGAGGAGATCGGAGACGGCGGGCGTTAGAGTATCCGTTGTCGTCAAGCTGGTTTTGGTGCCCATTCTCGATTGTCGCCGATAAGCGCGTTGGCGAGGACGACCAGCAACCGCGCGAGACCCCAAATCCATCGATAGTGTCTTTGCCATCCATGTTGGCCTCCATCACCAACATAAATGGTGAATCACATCACACCTGATTTGGTAATACACTCGATTCCCTTGTCGAAAAAACTAGCCTAAATCAAAACATGAGTGATAAACTCTTGCTTTATGCCTCATTTTATGAGAAATTATGAGTTATAAATGGAGGGTTTATAACTCATGGATTGGAACTGGCAGCACAAGGATTGGCCCAGCTTTCGTTGGAGTGGGGGGGCTGTAGCAGGTTTTGAAGCGCAATTCATACAAAACACGGGCATTCAAATCGGTGCAGCGAAACATCTTGACGATGAAACGCGCCAGTTAGTTCTGGTAGATATGCTTACAGGTGAGGCATTGAAAACGTCTGAAATTGAAGGCGAAATTCTCAACCGTGACAGTGTGCAATCGTCGATCTTGGGGCAGTTTGGTTTGTCTCCTGAACAAAAGCGTGTGCCGCCTGCCGAACGCGGCATTTCAGAATTGATGATTGATTTGTATCGTAACTTTGCAGAGTCGCTTGATGACGACACTTTGTTCAATTGGCACCGCATGGTCACAAACGGACGCCATGATCTGCGTGAGATTGGAGTATACCGAAGCCAAGGCGATCCCATGCAGGTTGTCTCAGGCGCAATCTACAAACCAAAAGTGCATTTCGAAGCACCTCCTGCAAATGACATGCGTTCTGAGATGAAGGCGTTCATCAAGTGGTTTTCTGAGACATCTAAGGACGGCGCTTCACCATTATCGCCACTTATCCGCGCAGGCATCGCACATCTTTATTTTGTGTCGATCCATCCTTTTGAAGATGGCAATGGCCGCATTGCCCGCGCACTTGCGGAAAAGGCCCTTGCACAAGGTATCGGGCGACCAACGCTTCTAGCATTGTCCCAAACAATTCATCGCAACCGCAATGCTTATTATGATGCACTTGAGAACAACAATAAGGACTTGGAAATTACCCCATGGCTTGAGTATTTTTGCCAGACTGTGCTCGATGCGCAAGCTCAAAGCCAACGCATGATCGATTTTCTTATCGAGAAAACAAAAATGTATGATCGATTGCGGGGTCAGCTTAATAATCGTCAACAACTTGCCCTTCTGCGCTTATTCCGCGAAGGTCCCGACGGATTCAAAGGCGGATTGAGCGCCGCTAACTACATCACAATCACGGGTGCTGCCCGGGCAACAGCAACCCGTGATCTAAGTGACCTTGTTGAAAAAGGCGCGCTTGTTCAAACTGGCACACTTAAGTCCACACGTTATTGGTGTCCCATCCAAACCCCACTCATCCTAACTCAAGACCTCGATCACGACGCAAACTAGGCGTTTGTTCACGGCCTTCACGGCTTTGTTCTCTTAGACGACAGAACTTGGCAGGATCGTGTCGCACAGCGTGTTGTAATAGCGGCATCATGATGCAGCCGGTCGCTTCGTAGGTTGCCGCGTTAAGCAACTCGGCACTGAAAAGATTCAGGGCTCCAAAGCCCTACTTCGCCGCCGATTGGACGGCAGACATAGCTGTGCAAACCTTGCCCATGTTCGCGACGCTGTTGGCGTTCAGGCTTTTGCCCTCAAGGCCGGAATAGGCGGCTGTATCCTGGCAGGATTCAGCAAAACCGTTCCAACGGGTGGTGAGGTCTGCGCGGTAAGCGTCGCAATGAGCACGCATAGCGCGATTTCGGAGGGCTACCTTGTCAGCCGCTTCGCCGACCAGAAGATCGAAGTTGAGGCCGTCAAACTTGGCGTCGGCTGCTTGCAAGCAGCTGCGATAGGTAGCGTCACGCTCTGGCGTGCTGGCGTGGCCTTGGTTGGTTTGGACGCCTGCGAAAGCAAAACCTGCTGCCAAAGCAGCAGCGACGATAGCTGTGGCGACGATGACTGGTTTACGCATTCTCTTCACTCCAAATTGGGTCCCAGACCATGCCAACGGCGTTTGTGTCTGTTTGGGACAAGCCTATCTGGAGAAGCGATTCCCGTGCCACGCGAGTTTTGGCGGTTAGACTGGGAACTTTTGAAGTCGCAGTACGCGCCCCAGAAGGAGTGTGCCAAGGATGCCCGCGTTCATCGCCACATAGGCCAAAGCGCCCGAGCCGATTAGGCTGGGGAGGAGGAAGAGGATGAGGCCATCATTCCCGCCGGGGATCATCACGAGGCCAAAGGCCATCAGGAACCCGCCAAGCATGGCACCCGCACTGCCGCGCAGGCTGGGCGACTTCAGCTTGAAAGTGCCGGCGGCTAGCGTAGAGGTGACACCACCGAGGCAAGCCGCGCCAACAAGCCAAGGCAACAAACCATCGGCCATGTGCTGAGGGGCCGACACGATTGCTTGCGCAAAATCATGGATCGCAACGCTGTAATTCCATGCAGAGTGGATGGTGTAGAGCAGACCGCCAATCACACCAATCGCCGCCATGGAGCCTGCTTTATTGGCCTTGCCCTTGTGGATGAAGAGCCACAACGCCACAGCCAAAAGACCAAGAGCCCCACCCCATAAGACGATAAACAAGGTGGATGGGGTGGCGAGTGTGGTTGTTGCCAATATTTGCGGCTGAACCGAAAGACCCGTCAGGCCAAGTACGAGAGCACCCAACCACAAGCCCGGCAAGACAAACAAATAAGACGTATCGCCGCTAACTATCTTGGTCAGCGTACCAAACACGCACGCCCCATTGAGTGCAGCACCTGCCCCGAACAAAAGGCCGCCCAAGGCAATCATTGAGCTGGGGGTGATACTGGGGGCAAAGTGGATCGGTAGACCTGTGAACCACGCTATCGGCCATAAAACGACCATCGCACTGAGACTGGCCAATGCAAACCCGCCAAAGCGCCAAGCGCGCTTTCGCTCCAAAACTTCAGTGACGGCCGCAACTGCACAAGTGGTTGAGCGGGGCACCAAAAAGCCCATCGCAAAAGCGCAAAGGACCAGCCCAATATCAAGCGCATTTGATGTCATGCCTCTTCCCCATTCCCATCTTGGCTTACGTGCGGACCCGGGCGGGCGTTACAGCAACCAGCCAAAAGCGCATGCAGAAATCGGTTGCACGGGCTGGAAATTTGCGTTCACCCTTCCGTCAACAGCATAAGCGGCCAAAGCGAGGTGACAGCTATGGAGAAAGGTCCAAACAGACGAGGGGCTTTGGGTTGGATCGCCAAGGGTCTCGCCGGAGGATTAGCGGGGAGTTCATCTGTGGCGCTGTCCGCCTGTGGCCCCAGAAAGCAAGTGCTGCGACCCAATTTGATCATCTGGCATGGCTTTCGCGGCGCCGAGAAAGCCTCGCTTGAAAAGCTTGCCGCGATTTATTCAAGTCGCCTAAGTCCGGGCCAGCGCCCTGTGCGGGCAGTTGCAATCCCAAGTGACGCCATGGCTGACAAGATCTCAGCCTCCGTGCCACGCGGCAAAGGCCCCGATCTCTTTGTTTTTGGCCATGACCGTTTGGGCGGCTGGGCCGAAGTGGGCGATACCATCACCCCGCTTGATTTTTTCTTGGATGAGGCCGTGAAGTCTGCCTTCTTGCCCAATATGTTTGAGGCAGTGACCTATAAGAATGCAGTCTGGGCTCTGCCTTTCAATTACAAGTCCGCTGCACTGCTTTATAATAAAAAGCTGATTACAAAGCCGCCTGAGACCATCGAAGAGATGCAGGCAATGGCCGCTAAACATACTGACCAAGCCCGAGGGCGATTTGGCCTCGCCTATGCCTATGATGACTTCTTCTTCCATGCGGCTTTGATGAATGGGTATGGCGGAGGGGTTTTCGATCCATCCGGCAAATTGATGCTGGATGATGCACGCAACATTTCAGCCTCTAATTTGGTCCAGCATTGGCGGCGAGATCTTCGGATACTACCCGATGACCCAACTTCGTCGCTGGTTGCATCCTTGTTCAATACCGGCCGAGCGGCCATGATCTTCAACGGTCCATGGTTCTTGGGGGAAATCCCGACGGAGATCGACTTTGGAGCGGCCGTTCTGCCAAGGATCACAGCTGCCGCAAATCGTCCAATGGCACCTTACATGGCAGTAGAAGCCATCTTTATGAGTGCAGCCACCCATGATCCTGCCGAAGCTTGGGCTTTTGCGAAATTCCTAACGAGCGTGGAAGCGGCAACAATCATGGCGGTTGAAGGTGGAGAATTGCCGACCCTTCGGGAAGTGTATGATGTGCCAGCAGTGGCCAAGAATCCAATCGCGCAGGCCTATAAGGCGCAAGCGCTTTCAGCGGTCGCCATGCCCAATCTGCCTGAAATGACCATGGTTTGGTCCCCAGCCGATAAGGCAATGAAGCGGGTTACTAAACTTGAGACGCCGTCGGAAGCGGCTTGGCAGGATTGCCAGCGCGAAGTTCAAACCGCTATCAATGCCCTCCATGCGGGTAAGGCGAGCTGACATTTATGAGATTTGATAGAAAGCAAATGCCCCTTGGGCAAACTCACCTTGGACTGTTCCGTTGTATGACGTTCTTGGTCAGTTTGATCATTTTGGCTGTCGCACCACCTGCTGCTCAAGCTGATGGGTTTCGCGACCGCCTGCCAGAAGATGAGATCATCTATTTTCTTTTGCCCGATCGATTTGAGAACGGCGACCCGGGCAATGATCGGGGCGAACTAAAAGGAGATAGGATTCAAACCGGCTTTGAGCCCACGCTTAAGGCGTTCTATCATGGCGGCGATCTCAAAGGCCTGACCAATCGGCTGGACTATATTCAAAACCTTGGGGCGACAGCAATTTGGGTTGCGCCAATTTTTAAGAATAAGGCCGTGCAAGGCGCACCGGGCCAAGAAACTGCGGGCTATCATGGCTATTGGGTTACGGACTTTACCCAAGTGGACCCACATTTAGGTACCAATGCAGACTTCAAGGCTCTAGTCGCTGCGGCCCACAAGCGCGGGATGAAAGTCTATATGGACATCATCACCAACCATACAGCTGACGTAATCGCTTATGCTGAATGTCCTAACGGCGGCTGTCCCTATCGGTCTCGCGCGGACTTTCCTTACCAGTTGCGTGCGAAAGACGGTGCAGCGATCAATCCGGGATTTGAAGGTGACAGTCTGCAAACACTGGCGAATTTTTCCAAACTCAACGAAACCGACTATGCCTATCAGGTGGTTGTGCCGCCCGCGGAAGCTCAAATCAAAGTTCCAGCATGGCTGAATGACCCCATTTATTATCATAATCGGGGCGACACGACCTATTGGAATGAGTCTGCAACCATGGGCGACTTTTCGGGCCTCGATGATCTGATGACGGAAAATCCGCTCGTTATTCAGGGCATGATTGACATCTATGGCAAGTGGATCGACGAATTTGGCGTTGATGGGTTCCGCATTGACACGGCACGCCACGTCAATCCAGAGTTTTGGCAGGCCTTTGTGCCAGCCATGCTGGCGCGCGCTAAAGCCAAGGGAATCGCGAATTTTCACATCTTCGCGGAGATAGGCAGCGTGGAGCTGGAGCCAGGCAAACTGGCTCTGCACACAAAAGTAGATGGCTTTTCGGCTACAATAGATTTTGCCTTTCGCCGCGCTGCTTTGGACACCGTTTCGGGCTCAGGCACCAACAAACTTTGGGAGCTCTTCTTCCAAGACCCACTTTACCCGAATGGGGAAGCCACAGCCCGACAGCAGCCGACCTTCATCTCAAGCCATGACCATGGACGCTTGGGCTTTTATATCCGGAAGGCCATGCCCGAGATTTCCGATTCAGAGCTGCTGGAGCGGGTGAAACTGGCTCACGCTCTGATGCTGACGTTGCGAGGCGTGCCAACGCTTTATGCCGGCGATGAGCAAGGTTTTGTGGGGGATGGCTGGGACAAAGATGCCCGTGAATCCCTATTCGCCTCTAAAGTTGCAGATTATAACGACAACCGCTTATTGGGCACAAAAAACACCACAGCCCAAGCCAATTTTGACTTAAACCATCCCCTTTATCGCTATATCGCAGAGCTGGCCGCGCTGCGCCGTGCCCATCCAGCGCTGCGGCGGGGCGAACAAAAAGTGCGCAATTATTCCGATGCCCCGGGGTTGTTTGCTGTTTCGCGAATTGATGCAGCATCCGGAGAAGAAATCCTCCTTGTATTCAACACCGCCCTCACGCCACTTAATGCCAATGTGGAACTGGGCACCAAGGTAAAGTCCCTCACCCCGCTTTATGGCCAATGCCCAACAACTCCACGCGCCGCGGGCTCCATTACTGTCGCCTTGCCGCCACTTGGTTTTATGGCCTGCCAAATAAACTGAAGCTTAGCCTTTAAACCCGCGGATCAGGTCGATCATCGGCTGTTGGCTGATTTTGATGGCACCGGTTGCCGGCCGATCGAGATCAATGATCGCGACCAGCGACAGGGTCAAAAGCAGAAACAGCAAGCCATTGCCAATGCGGTGGACAAGGTTCGGCAAGGCCAGCGAATAGCCCAGGACAAAGGCTGCGATAAAGGCATAACTGATCAACATTGCCATCACGCTGGTGGGCACGCGGGCCAGAGACGCGGCCTCCCTGGCGCTGCCGACATCGATGACTTCGTTCACACTGCTCATCAAGGCAGGTCGCATGGGCTCGGAAGGAATGCTTTGGCTGGCAGCAATGCCGGTGGTGGCAAGTTTCCCGCGTTGGTGCCCGGCTGCTGCGGCCAAGGGCGGGCGATCGTGGATGGGGGCCTGTCCATAGGCCAAACGATTGTTCGCATAGGCCAGCAGTTCCCGGCGCAAGTCTGAGCGAAACGGTTCAGCGGCGAATGCGGCGCGGATATGGGCGGTGCCGATCGCATTGGACTCTTGTACAACCAAATCGCGCCGGGATTCATAGCGGTCAAGTGCCATGCCAAAAGTAAAGGCGATCAGGAGGCCCAGGAGCGCAAAGACGCTGGAGAGCAGATAGTCGGTTCCCTCGCCACCGCCCTCTGTCGCGGACCTGACACGGCGACCCAACAGCCGTCGCAAAACGCGGCCCAAAAACTCGAACATTGCGAGGCCGGTTAGCAACAGGATTGCCAACAACCAAAGGGGCTCATCGACCACGAGGGATTCCAGGACTTCCATCACATTCTCCTGCGGCCGGGCATTTTAGCAGCGCCGGGGCGTTGACTATCGGGGCAACACGGGAAGGAGGTCAAGGCTCGGTCTAGCCCGCATCGGGTCCGGCTGTGAAAATTCACGCGGCAATGGTTGTCGAACGTGACTGGTCACTTTAGCGTGATGGCACGGTTGCGCAGATAGCCCGTCACATCTGGGGGAAGAGACATGGACACGCTGCAAGCATCGATGGCGAGCTTGGACTGGATCATCGTCATCGGCTATATGGTGGGTATCATCCTCTTGGGACTGGTCGCCTCCCGCGGGCAGACAGACGCCAAGGACTATTTCCTAGCGTCCCGCTCTGCAACATGGCCAACCATAGGCCTCGCCCTCATCGGCTCCAATATCTCCGCCACCACGCTCATCGGTCTTGCTGGGGCTGCCTATACGATTGGCATTTCGGTGTTCAATTATGAGTGGATGGCCACAATTATACTGGCGATTTATTGTGTATTTGTGCTGCCAGCCGTTCTGCGCAGCCAAGTCTACACGATGCCAGAGTTTCTCGAGCGGCGCTATTCCGGCTCGATACGGCTGTATTTTTCGGGCCTTACCATTTTCCTCAATATTGTTGTGGATACTGCGGCGACCCTGTTTGGTGGCGCGATCCTGTTCAAACTGCTCTTCCCGAGCCTCGCCTTGTGGGAGATTGCGGCCATTCTGGCGGTCACAGCCGGGCTTTACACGGCTTTAGGGGGGCTTCGCGCTGTGATGGTGACCGAAGTGGTCCAGACAATTCTGTTGCTGGGTGCCTCTGTTTTCATCGCCTATTTCTCGTTTGAAAAGGCTGGTGGTTGGCACGCTGTGATGTCCCAAGTTGACCCCGAGAAACTGAGCCTGATCCGCCCCAATGACGACCAGGGGGTGCCGTGGTTTGGCCTCGTCACGGGCGTGCCACTATTGGGCTTTTACTTCTGGTGTACCAACCAGTTCATGGCGCAACGGGTCATGAGTGCCAAAACCCTTGACCATGGCCGCTGGGGCAGTTTGTTTGCCGGTGTTCTGAAGCTGCCGATCCTGTTCTTGATGGTGCTGCCTGGCACGGCGGCGATCCTGATTTATCCAAACCTGGAGAAGGGCGACATGGTCTATCCAACCTTGATCTTTGATCTTTTGCCGGTTGGGATTGTCGGTATTGTGATTGCAGGCTTTTTGGCTGCCATCATGTCGTCCATCGCTTCGACCTTCAATTCTGCCTCTACCCTGGTGACAATGGACTTTGCGCGCAAGATCGCGCCAGACTTAAGCCAGACAGCCTTGGTACGGATCGGTCGGATCACCACCTTTGTCTTGATGGTGTTGGCGATTGCCTGGATCCCTGTCATCGAGAAACACGCAGACTCATTGTGGCAATATATCCAGGCGGTTCTGGCCTATGCTGTGCCCCCGATCGTGGCGTTGTTTGTTTTGGGGCTGTTCTGGAAGCGGGCGAACGCAACCGGGGCGAAGATTGGTCTGACGCTTGGCACGCTGTGCGGCATCTATTTATTCGTTGCCATCGCGATGGAGCAATCCATCAACATGCATTTCCTGATCGCGGCGGTGGTGATTTTTGCGGTGGCATTGGTGGCAACGGTCTTAGGCTCGCTTTTGGCCCCCGCCCCGGAGCTTGCCGAGATTGAAACCCTGATGTGGCAGAAGGCCGACTATGATGGCGAGACCGAGCATCTGCGCACCCGGCCACTATGGCAGAATTATCGACTGCAGGCGCTCATTCTCATTGCGATTACCGCTATACTGGTGTGGATCTGGCGCTAGATCGCGTCTCGTTTTCTTGAAAACGAGGTTGCGATCTTAATTTATGATTTAGGGCCAGTTTTACACCATTTTTCGATTCCGAAAAACGGTGAACGGCCCTAAAGCGTGTTCCGATCAATTAGAATCAATTGATCGGTAAAACTACGCGCTCATTCAAAGTGTTCAAGTGACTTGATTTTGCCCGCTTGCGAAGAGCGCTTTAGTGGATGGTTGGAGCGTCACGGCCCAGCCGCCCCCCAAGCACATCCTCCAGTACCGAACGCAAGCCGCGCCAGGCATCGGCAACAACCGGTGAGCCTTCGCTTTCAAGCTCCCGTATCGTGCGATCGGCCACGCGCAGTGCTTCTTCACCATGGGCATCGGCTAAAGCCCACGCAATGCGGGTGAGACTATCAACGGCGATTATATCGAGACGCATGTGGGACCATCCTGTTCGATGGTCTCGCTTCAAGAAATGTGCCAGCCAAATCTTTGATAATTTCGGCTATTTTGGTCGCGAATCGACAAATGGCTAGGCAAATCGTGCCGCGCAAGCGGCACGAATGTTCAAATCAAGAGCCTATAGCGCACCCTCTGCGGAGCGCTTTTGCAGCATGCGGTCAAACATCGACCACACACCCTCTTCGCCATGCCAGTCGCCCTTGGTGGCGCCTTTAGAATATTCTGTCGCGCGGGCTTCAAAGAAGTTGGCATGCTCCACCCCGTTCAGCATGGGGCTGAGCCAGGGCAGTGGATGCTCTGTCACGCCATAGACGGTTGGCAGCTCAAGCTGCGACAAGCGCCAATCGGCGATGTAGCGGATGTAGGATTTGATATCTTCTGGAACCATGCCTTGGACCGGGCCCATTTCGAAAGCAAGATCGATGAACTTGTCTTCGAGCTTCACGACCGTTTTGCAGCAATCGACGATATCGTCCTTCACCGACGCCGACAGTTTGCCGGTTTCACGGGCATAGGTGTGGAACAATTTGACCATGCCTTCGCAATGCAGGCTTTCATCACGAACCGACCAGGAAACGATCTGGCCCATGCCCTTCATCTTGTTGAAGCGGGGGAAGTTCATCAGCATGGCAAACGAGGCAAATAGCTGGAGGCCTTCGGTAAAGCCGCCAAACATCGCCAAGGTGCGCAACACATCTTCTTCGGTGTCGACACCGAAGTCCTGCATATAGGTATGCTTGTCGCGCATGGCTTCATATTCCATGAAGGCGGAGAATTCCGAATCGGGCATGCCGATCGTCTCAAGTAGAAGCGCATAAGCGGCGATATGAACGGTCTCGATGTTGGAGAAGGCCGAGAGCATCATCTTGACTTCGGTCGGCTTAAAGACGCGGGCGTAGCGCTCCATATAATTGTCATTAACTTCCACATCCGACTGGGTGAAGAAGCGGAAAATCTGGGTGAGGAGGTTGCGCTCATTATCATTGAGGCGGGTTGCCCAATCCTTGCAATCTTCCCCCAGCGGCACTTCTTCGGGCAGCCAGTGAACTTGCTGCTGGCGCTTCCAGAACTCATAGGCCCAGGGATAACGGAATGGCTTGTAACTATGAGACGGGGTCACCAGGCCGACGCCCGTACCATTATCACCAAATGCCATTACCTGCCCCTATATCATGTGTTTTTTATGCTGTGTGCCCCTACATATAGACGGGAGCTTGGTTAAAGCCAGCTTAACAACATCACGCAAACACGAAACAATGATTCCCCGTTTCTGGCGACTTGTTCACAGACTTTTCTGCAGAATCACCACATCGAGATGACGGCCAAATTTGTGGCCCACCTTGCGCAGCACGCCCGCCTCCTCGAAGCCCAGGGCCCGGTGCAAGCCGATCGATGCCAGATTCGCGCTATCTCCAATGACTGCCAGCATTTGGGTATAGCCAGACTGTTTACAGCGCGAGATTAGTTCGGCCAGAAGCGCCCGGCCCACGCCGTGACCGATGGCCTCCTGTGCGAGATAGATGGAATCTTCCACCGTACAATCATAGGCGGCCCGTTCGCGAAACGCGCCCGCATAGGCATAGCCGATCACGCGTCCATCCCCGGCGCAAGCCGCAAGCCAGGGACTGCCCCGGCCGGCAATCCTGGTCATACGGGCCTGGATTTCTGACAGGTCGGGAGGCTCCAGCTCAAATGTTCCCGTGCCTGTTTTGACATGATGGGCATAGATTGCTTGAATGCGCGCTGCATCCTCTAACGTGGCGGGTCGAATTGAATAGAGCATTACAAGAGACTGCCACAGACAAGTCCGCAGGTGCAATCCGTGCACGGCGTGGCAAAGCGATTTTGATGACAATCCTGGCCTGCCTGGCCTGGGTTCTCCTAAACCTTGGCCTTGTGGTGGCGGCCTGGATGCGGTCCTATTATGCCCCCATCGAGCCTGTGCCTCAGGCAACCTCCATCGATCTTAGATCCGACACAACGGCACCCGGGCGCACTCTAACCATCATTGCCACCAAGCCTACCCCGTCGAAGGGCGATTTCATTGGCCATTTATGGCTGGAGTGGCCCGAGACACCGCCGCTGGCTCGGCCCGGGTCACGTGAAAGCGGCTATTATGCCAATGACCAGATCCAGGCCATACAGGCGATGGCGACCGCGCTGATCCTGCCGTGGGGCACCGTCACCGGACAGGATTTTGTTCCGGGCCTGATGAAGGTTGATGATGGCTGGTGGCGGCATTTGCAAGTGCATGTCCGCGTCGATGAAGCCCGCTATCAGGCTGCCCTGGCGGTCGACCGGCGCTGGCGGAAAGAAAGCCGCTATCGCCTGCGTCCCAGCCTGATCGGCCAGGACAAGGGCAAGACCTTTGCCTGTCAGGATTATGTGTTTGATGTGGCGGCAGCCTTAGGTCTCGACACTGCCGACCGGAGCTGGACCGAGTTTCCCATGGGCTCATTCTTGCGGTTTGCCCGCATCAATAATATTGCGATTGCCCGGCAAACGGGGGGCTAGATCGCGTCTCGTTTTCTGAAAACGAGGTTGCGATCTAAATTTATGATTTAGGGCCAGTTTTACACCATTTTTCGATTCCGAAAAATGGTGAACGGCCCTAGCGCGGGCCCAAAAAACAGCCGGCCGTCCCTAAAGGGACGGCCGGCTGTGACGACTTGCAGGGTCAAGGCCTTATTGGCAGGCCAAACACTCGTCATAATTGGTAGGCGCGCTGCTCTCCATATCGACAACGTCCTCGCCCTTGTTGGCCGAACCCGCAATCTGGGCGCGCTGAATGGACTTGGAGCGGCAATAATACAGGCTCTTGATGCCCTTTTCCCATGCCGACCAATGCAACATATGCAGGTCCCATTTATCCACGTCGCCAGGAATGAAGACGTTGAGGCTTTGGCCTTGGCAAATATAGGGCGTGCGGTCTGCGGCAAGCTCAATCACCCAGCGCTGGTCCAGTTCAAAGGCGGTTTTATAAACTGATTTCTCGAGCTCGGTGAGGCAATCGAGATGCTGAACCGAGCCTTCATTCTCGAGGATTGAGGTCCAGGTCGCGTCATGATTGAGGCCCTTGGTATCCAAAAGCTTTTCCAGATACGGATTTTTGACCGAGAAGGAACCTGACAGTGTCTTATGGGTATAGATATTGGCCGGAATGGGCTCGATGCCGGCACTGGTGCCGCCGCAAATGATCGAGATCGAGGCGGTTGGAGCAATTGCCAGCTTGTGGGTGAAGCGGGCCATCACGCCCTGTTCGGCGGCGTCCGGGCATGGTCCACGTTCCTGGGCCAGTTTGACCGAAGCTGCGTCCGCTGCCTGGCGGACCTGCTTGAAGATCCGCATATTCCAGCTTTTTGCCATGGCGCTTTCAAACGGAACGCCTTGGGCTTGCAGGAAGGAGTGCAAGCCCATGATGCCCAAACCGACCGAGCGTTCGCGGAAAGCCGAATAGGTTGCCCGCTCCATTTCGTCAGGTGCGCGCTGGATAAAGTCTTCCAGCACATTGTCGAGAAAGCGGAAGATATCCTCGATGAAGTCTGGATCGTCCTTCCACTCCATATAGGTCTCAGCATTGAGCGAGGAGAGACAGCACACGGCGGTGCGGTCCTTGCCCAAATGGTCTTTGCCGGTGTGCAGCATGATTTCGCTGCACAGGTTCGATTGACGGACCTTGAAGCCCAGCTTGCGCTGGTGGGAGGGCATGGCCTTGTTCACGGTGTCGACAAACAGCAGATAGGGCTCGCCGGTTTGCAGGCGCAAATCCAGGATTTTCTGCCAGATTTTCCGCGCCTTGACGCTACGCACCACGTCGTTGGTCTTAGGGCTGATCAGGCTGAAGTCGCCATCGGCCCGCACGGCTTCCATGAAGTCGTCGGTGATGTTGATGCCATGATGCAGGTTCAAGCTCTTGCGGTTGAAGTCGCCGGAAGGTTTGCGGATTTCCAGGAATTCTTCGATCTCGGGATGGTGCACATCGAGATAGACGGCGGCCGAGCCGCGACGCAGTGAACCTTGCGAGATTGCGAGGGTCAAGGAATCCATCACGCGAATGAAGGGAATGATACCGCTGGTGTGGCCATTGGCTCCGATTTTTTCGCCAATGGAGCGCACGCCGCCCCAATAGGTGCCGATGCCACCGCCATTGGAGGCAAGCCAGACGTTTTCGTTCCAAGACTGCACGATGCCATCGAGGCTGTCGTCAACCGAATTCAAGAAGCACGAGATGGGCAAGCCGCGCTCTGCCCCGCCGTTGGACAGGACGGGGGTTGCCGGCATGAACCACAATCTGGAGATATAGTCATAAAGGCGCTGGGCGTGGGCGATATCGTCGGCATAGGCGGTGGCGACGCGGGCGAACATGTCCTGATAGCTTTCGCCCTGCAGCAAATATCGATCTTCCAGGGTGGTTTTGCCGAAGTCCGTCAACAGTGCATCGCGCGACCGGTCGACCTTAACGCTTTCCACGATCCGGAGCTGGACGGCTTTGGGCTTGCCACGATGGACGGCACGGCGCGCAAGTGCCGGTGCTGTGCTGGCGACAGCTTCAATGGCATTGGCGGTAGCTGCATCATTCGCGTTCATTCTTCCTGCTCCCAAATCATTCCCGGCCTGACAGCCGTTCAGAACACCCGATTCCCCACCCTTTGAACAGCCCTTAATGTGGCGGTGCACACAAGTTAGCTCTTGCGGCCCACATCTTTGCGCAGGTTGGGATGGTTCGGCGTTCTGCCTAGGTTTTGCGCCCGCCCCCTAGGCAAGACACAATATATAGTGGAAGTGGCTTGCTGCAGCGGTCAATGGGGTTTTTCACGCAAAATGTATTTTTCAGTTAAAGAGTGATTAATGCAGCCAGGCAGCTGCGAGATATTCTTCATAAAGATGAAGAGGATTCCCCCGGTTTCGGTGGCTTGATTGGGATAGTGGCGGGGTTTAGGGCTTGGTAAGGGAGGGAAAGGCATCCACAATTGGTTGCAGCCACGCATCCAAAGTGTCCCATCCTGATTCGTCACTCATCAGGCCCAGGCGGACAATCACCAAATCCTTGGAAGGTATTACCCCGATCCATTGGCCCTGGAAGCCGTGCGCCTCAAAGGAATCATAGGGACCGTTCGTGAGTGTGCCCTGCTTATTGGGCAGGCTCAGCCACCAGTGGGCCCCATAGGCGGTCGCCCCTTCTGCCGTGGTTGGCGTGCGCAGGAAGTCGACATAGCCTTCTGGCAATATGCGTTTGCCGTCCCAGACCCCGTCGCGAAGATGGAGAAGACCAAAGCGGGCCCAGTCCTGCGCCGTTGCATGCATCAAGGATGAGGCATAGAAATTACCCGCCAAATCAAATTCTGCTGCCACATTATTCATGCCGATGGGCCGCAATAGCCGATCATACATGAAGTTGCGCAACCCTTCCGCCCCTGTCGGGTCTTTCAGATTTCGCGGTGCCACCGCGCGGGCCAGGGCTGCTGAAATCAAATTGGTTGTGCCCGAGGAATAGCGCCACCGCTCTCCGGGTTTGAACTCCGCCGGGCGGTCGGCCACATAGGCCACGATGTTTTCGCGTCCCGGGCCAAACAGCATCTTGGCTGCATCGTTGGAGACGGGATCGCCGTAGCCATCCTCGCGCCAGCGCAGCCCGTCGCTCATATGCAAGGCCTGACGGATGGTGATGGCGCGGCGGGGGTCGCCATCGTCCCACAAGGGTTCGTTCAGGGGTTGATCCAGTTTAAGCTTGCCATCGAGCATGGCGATGCCCACGAGACTGGAGGTCACGCTTTTAGCCATCGACCAGGAGACCAGCTTGGACTTCTCATCAAAGCCTTTTGCGTAACGTTCGGCGACAATCCTGCCACCTTGCACAATAATCACCGCGCGGGTTTCACCCATAGGGGAGTTCGCATTGCCAAACGCCTGCTCAAACTGGGCTTTAATCACACGGGCTGCCGCTTCAGGTGCCTCACCTTTCGGCCAGGCATCGGTGGGAAAAGGCACGCCGTTGGGCTGGGGGGGAAGAGGCACCAGAGGGGCCTTGGCATAGGCTGCCATTTGTGCCTTCGCGCTGTCCTGGGCGACCACAAAGGTGCCAACGCCCATTGCCAGGGCCGCACAAAGTGCCAGCCCAAACCAAACCGGACGGGACAGAGCGGGTAAGTTTCTGCTGGAACGCATGGCGCGGCGCATCATTAGCCTCTAGATGAAAAGAACAGACCGGATTAGGATGGTCTTTATCGACTCTCTTTACAAGGTTCTATGGCCTGTGCGCAAACTGCCTTCTTTTTCCACGATCGTTGGCATTGTCCTGGTGGTCATTTTTGTCATCGTGCTGGGGGTTGGTTACCAGGCGCGCAAATATGGAGAGATTGGTGCGGGCTTCGTGGCGCGTCAGATGTGCAGCTGTCTCTATGTCCAAGACCGGGACGAGCAGTCCTGTCGCGCCGAAATCGGTTCCCAGATCGACGCGGCGCAGATCGTCTATTTGGACGAGCGCGTCATCGTGAACTTCTCCGGTCTCAACCAGGCCGAGGCGCGGCTAAAGCCTGGCTATGGCTGCAATGTGCAGGACTTTGTCGGCACCATGCCAGCCCCTGTCCTTCGGGACTCTGTGGATGACTAGGCTGGGTGGGATTATCGGGCACACGACAGAAGCGTGTTGATCCCGGTGGAACAATGTTGCGCGCTATGTCTAAACACGAGGAACGCCGCCGAACGCGATAATGGAAGGAGGGCAGGATGATCGTAACCACGACTGATTTTGTAGAAGGCCGCAAAGTGACCCATTATCTGGGCGTGGTCGCAGGCGAAGCGGTGATCGGGGCCAATGTATTCCGCGATTTGTTTGCCGGGATCCGCGACGTGATCGGTGGTCGCAGCGGGGCTTATGAGAAAACGCTGCGCGAAGCGCGCCAGGTCGCGATTGATGAGCTGATGGTTGAGGCAAGGGCTTTAGGTGCTGATGCTGTTGTCGGGGTGTCGATCGACTTTGAAGGCGGCGTCCATCAAGGCACAATGATGATGGTGGCAGCGAGCGGCACCGCTGTGCGTCTTGGATAAGGGAGCGTGCCAACGTCCCCCTATCTGGTGGCCATCAGCGGTGGCTCGGGCTCTGGGAAAACGACAACGGCTGCCCAATTGATTGGGCTCTTGCGGCCGCTTTCGGCGCGCATTGTTTCGCAAGACGATTATTATAAGGACAGCCGCTCTCTACCGGGTTTTGATCCGGCCACCTATGATTTTGATACGCCTGAAGCGCGCGACCACGTGCTGCTGGAACAGCACCTGAGGGCGATCAAGGCGGGCGAAGCCGTCGACGTCCCTATTTATGACTTCACGATCCACGGACGGCGCGAAGCCACGCACCGGCTACCTGCCTATGATGTGGTGGTCCTCGAAGGCACGCATACCCTATGCGACAGCGCCATCTATAATTTGTGTGACTTGAAGGTCTTTGTGGATACGCCGTCGGACATCCGGCTTCTGCGCCGTCTGTTGCGCGATATTCACGAGCGGGGGCGGACCCCTGAAACGGTTGCTGCCCAATATCTGTCTTCCGTTCGCCCCGCTTATGAACGCTGGACAGGGCCTAGCCGAATGAATGCAGACTTGATCGTCTCAGGCGGCACCGGGGTGCAAGGCGCGCAATCGGAGACAGCCTTTGGCGCAGCTGCCCAAATTGCCGCCGCTATTCGTAAAGCCTTGGGTTTACCGGTTCTTTGATGGGCAAGTCGCCTCTTGGCCTATAGGTTTCATCAAACGCCAGACTTGGAAATCATCTAGGCGCGATTCAAAAAGATAATGCCCTGCAATCCAGCTATCCACGGCTGGATCTGAACGCAAAAAGGCCATACTATCGAACTGCATTGGATGCCTGCCCTTGAATTGCGCCCGCTGAGAAATCAGAACTTGGGGCGCAAAACATTTGAGATCCTCAAAATAGTCCTGGCGGACGCGCGCCAGCTGCTTCTTGGCTGGCACCGCGGTCTTCGCCGCCTCGGCGCGGGTCATCAAACCCGGTACCATCCACATCGAATAATGGCGCTGACCAAAACTGCGCCCTTGACTTACCAATACATAGAAACTGTTCTGCGGCACCGTCGACAGGATCATGATGCGATTTGTGGGTGGCTCAGATTCAATCACACGGCTCAAGGTCTTAGAAACCGGCGTGGCTCCAGAGGCAATCACATCCATCAACGGGCTCACAACCATTGAAAACATGAATCCCATAAGCCCAAGCCGGGCAAGCCACGTGTCCAACACCGGCATTGGCGCATCGCGACCGATCCACAGGACCAATATCAAAACACATACCCCTTTTAGGGCAATATAGTGATAGAAAAATCCCTTCATCTGGCCGAGGATGATGAGCAAAAATAACAAGCTCAGGCCCAAGAGCCCTAAGATGATGGGCCTAGCTTCTTTCAATCGGACAGCCAGAACCAAAGGGACCAATAAGAATTGGGTGGGCCCGATGATCATGAGAAGTGCGTGCCAAGTCGGCAGCCCCGTCCATGCATTGAACGCATCATAGGACATTGCCGCGATCGGTATGATCTCTGTCAAAAAGTCGGAGGCAAAGTAAAATACCAGGACAGCATAGCCGATCGCCAGCGCGCCCAGAACAAGGGTTTCTGGCCGAAACGGGTTCCACTTTTTGCCCAAGCGCAGCGCAAGCGTGACTTCCACCGCAAGGGGGATGAGGACAAAATAGTGCTTTAGCGCGAAGCCATAGGCACTATAGCCTGCAATGCTTATGGCGAGACCAAGAGAGACCGGAAGACGAGCATCGCGGCGAAGCGCCAAAACCAACCATAAGATACTGGCAATCAAAGCCGATTGCTCGCGTTGGCCGACATCGGCAACCGCCACCCACATGATCGCGACTAAGAACCCCAACAAGGCAAAGCCGCGCTCTGATTTGGACAGAAGGCCGTCTACGGCTTTTGCAAACATCCATAATGCAACCAGGCTGCTCAGATGGGCCAGCGTCATGGCTGCAGCATGGGTGCCGACACCGAGAACCTTGCCAATCCACACGCTGGGAATGGCGGCCCAGAACCAAAGTGGTGGATTGAGGTCAACAATGTCTCGGTAAAGCGTCTTTCCTTCCAGAATGCCGCCTGCGATAAAATAGCGCCAGGCAATATCGGTTGCTGGTTGCAGAGCCACCGCAAAAATCAGGCTACTAAGCCATACCAGCGCAAGGCATCCCAGAAGGATGCCAGGCCTGGCGAGGTAGTCTGAAAGCATGTTTTTAGCCATGGGGCCCCAGACTTACTCAACCAAATCAATAAGGCCCCATTTATAAAATGATCGGTTTAATACTTCACTGATCACAAGAACTTTACGATTGCTTCGGTCATCTTCTTGGCATCGGCAAACAGCATCATGGTGTTGTCGCGGAAGAAGAGCTCATTCTCGACGCCCGCATAGCCAGAACCCATGCCACGCTTGATGAACAAGACCGTCTTCGCCTTTTCGACGTCCAAAATGGGCATCCCAAAGATTGGGCTCTGCGGATCGGTTTTCGCAGAAGGATTTGTCACGTCGTTGGCACCGATGACATAAGCCACGTCAGCCTGACCAAATTCGGAATTGATGTCTTCAAGTTCGAAGACTTCATCATAGGGCACTTGGGCTTCCGCCAAGAGAACGTTCATATGACCCGGCATGCGGCCTGCGACCGGGTGGATGGCATATTTGACTTCCACCCCTTCGGCTTTGAGCTTGTCGGCCATTTCTTTCAAGGCGTGCTGGGCTTGTGCGACCGCCATACCATAGCCAGGCACAATGATGACGCGCTCTGCATTCTTCATGATGAAGGCTGCATCTTCCGCGCTGCCCTGCTTAACGGGACGCGTTTCAACCTTGCCACCGGGAACGGCGGCACCGTCTGCAGCACCAAAACCGCCCAGGATGACCGAAATGAAGCTGCGGTTCATGCCCTTGCACATGATATAGGACAGGATGGCCCCGGAGGAGCCGACCAAAGCACCCGTAATGATCAGCGCATTGTTTTCGAGCGTAAAGCCCAAAGCTGCCGCTGCCCAGCCCGAGTAGGAGTTGAGCATGGAGACCACAACGGGCATATCCGCGCCGCCGATTGGGATGATCAGGGTCACGCCCAATAGGAAGGACAGGCCAACCAATGCCCAGAAGGCCCAGAGTGCGCCACCTTGGGTTGCGATCAAAACCCCGATCAGCGCAATGATACCGACAAGGATCAGAATGTTGAGAAGATGGCGGGCCGGCAGAATGATCGGCGCGCCGCTCATATTGCCATTGAGCTTCGCAAACGCGATCAGCGACCCAGTAAAGGTGATCGAGCCAATCGCAATGCCTAGGCCCATTTCGATCAAAGAAGCGGTTTTGATGCCGCCGCCTTCAGCCGAAATATGGAAAGCCTCGGGGCTGTACATGGCCGCGCCAGCGATCAAAACAGCGGCGAGGCCCACAAGCGAGTGGAAGGCTGCCACCAGCTGGGGCATGCTGGTCATGGCGATCTTGCGCGCCAGCACCGCGCCCACACCGCCGCCAATGGCGGTTGCTGCGAGGATCAGGCCAATGGTTGTGACGTCCAGCTTGACGGCCAGCAAGGTTGTGACAACCGAAATCGCCATGCCGACCATGCCATATGTATTGCCCTGACGGCTGGTTTCGGGGCTAGAAAGGCCGCGCAGGGCCAGAATGAACAAGACCCCGGAGACGAGATAAAGAAGGGCTGCAATGGATGGGGTCATCTTAGTGGCCGCCCTTTCCTGGAGCTGTACGCTCTTTCTTCTTGTACATAGCTAACATACGCTGGGTAACGAGGAATCCGCCAAAGATGTTGACGGCGGCCAGTGCCACGGCGAGCGTGCCCATGGCGCGCGACACCCAGGTCGCGCCGTCAGCGCCGCCATCTGGCAAGGTCGCTGCGGCGGCGATCAAGGCGCCGACGACGACGACCGAGGAAATGGCGTTGGTAACAGCCATTAGGGGCGTATGCAGAGCCGGGGTGACGCTCCATACCACATAATAGCCAACAAAAATCGCCAATACGAAAATGGCGAGGCGGAAAACGGTGGGATCAACGGCTTCCATGTTCAATCCTCATGCTGCTGTCAGGGAGGGGTGCACGACCGCGCCATCGCGGGTGAGCAGCATGCCCTGAATGATATCATCGTCAAAATGGGGGGCGAAGGCTTTGGTGTCCGCATCGGTCAGCAAAGGTAGAAGATTGAGCAGATTCTTCGCATAAAGCGCGCTGGAATCTGCTGCCAGGCGGCCGGGCAGATTGGCGAAGCCCGCAATGGTCACACCATTTTCAGTGACCACCAATTCGTCCGGTTTGGACAGCGGGCAATTACCGCCTTGCTCCACGGCAAGATCGACAATCACGCTGCCAGGCTTCATGGCGGCAACCATTTCTGGCGTCACCAGAACGGGGGCCGGACGGCCGGGGATCAGGGCCGTGGTGATGACCACATCTTGTTTGGCAATATGGTCGCCGACAAGGATTGCCTGCTTGGCCTGATATTCCGCGCTCATGGGCTTTGCATAGCCAGCCGCGGTCTCTGCCGCTTTGAATTCCTCATCCTCGACCGCGATGAACTTGGCACCTAGCGAGGCGACTTGTTCTTTGGCTGCAGGCCGCACGTCAGTCGCCGTCACAATGGCACCGAGGCGGCGGGCTGTTGCAATTGCCTGAAGGCCAGCAACACCTGCCCCCATGACGAAGCATTTTGCTGCCGCCACGGTTCCAGCCGCTGTCATCATCATCGGAAAGCCACGGCCATAGAGGGCCGCACCCTCGATCACGGCGCGATAGCCGGCGAGGTTTGCCTGCGAGGACAAGGCATCCATTGCCTGGGCGCGGGTGATGCGAGGGGTGAATTCCATCGACAAGGCGACCACCCCGGCTTTGGCGGCGGCTTCAATCAAAGCCTTGTCACTATGGGGGCTCCAGAAAGCCACCACGCCGGCCCCCTTTGGGACGAGTTTCAGCTCGGCCGCACTGGGGCGGCGTACCTTCAACACAAGGTCAGCGCCTTTCAGCGCCGCCTTGGCATCAGCTGCCATTTCAGCGCCTGCCTCGACAAACAGGCGATCTGGCGAGGATGCCTGATCACCCGCCCCGGTTTCGATGACAATTTGGTGTCCAGCCGTGGTGAGTTTTTTAATGGTTTCTGGCGAGGCCGCCACCCGGGTTTCCCCGTCGCGCGTTTCCTTCAATATTGCTATTCGCATGAAGCTTAATCTCCCCTGAGCCCCTGCATGTGTTTGGCCAACACGATGGCTGACCTGCCGCGTTGACGCAAGCCTATTCGTCGCATGTGCTTGAATTCAACTGCGCCACTTCAAGCTTGTCGGTCGTATGGGATTGGAGAAAGGCCGCCCCTCGGCCCGACTTTGCGCCCATTCGCGCTTGAGTTTTGTGTACCATTTAGCTTGCACGTCGATGTCGTCAATCCACAACATGCCTTTTGTAAATGGCAGCCCTTTATTCTGAAGATCCACCATGCGGCCATCCTGGTCTAGAAATTCGCGGGCGGCGGGGATGAGGATAGGCTTGATCAGGTCGAGTAAAGGAGCGGCGGTCCAATAGCTAATCTGGGTAATCAACGTCGAATTGCCGTCTATTGGCGTCAGGCAGGTGAGCGTAAAGAATTGGCTCTTGTCATTTTCCACGACTTCCCAGCGAAAGCCCGGGACCATGAAGACAATCTCGGTCGTCACGCCCTCACCGAACAAAAGCCGGTAGGCTAACGAATTGGAGGATGGTGCATGGCGCGCAATGGCCCAGCCGTAAAGCCGCGGCTCGAATTGTTTTTCCTTGATCTTAAGGCCCACCGATGGCGGACGCCACCACCACTGATTATGGACAAAGGGCACATGGGCCGGGTCCATCAAACCGACCACGGCATTGTCCATATGGGCTTCAAACACCCGGCTGACGACAAATTTAGGCTTTTCGGCCTTGATACCAAAATCAGGTGGCGGAAGATCGGGTGTGCCGTCAAACCGCGCGTCGGACGAGATATAGATAAAGACAAGTCCATTGCGCTCGGCATGGGGAAAACGGCGAACCTTGACCTTGGCCGGATCATAGGGCTGGCCTTCGACCAAGGACGGCATCAGCTTGCACACCCCATCACCGCCAAAGCGCCAGCCATGATAGGGGCATTCAATCGTGGCCTGGCCGTCGGTTTCAACCTGGCGGCCGGCCGACAGGGGAACAGCGCGGTGCGGGCAAACATCACGTATGGCCAACACCTCACCCGTGGCGGTGCGGCCCAGAAGCACAGGCTCTCCCACAATCATGCGCCGGAATTGTTTACCCGCCTTCAGCTCTGCCGAGGTCGCGGCAAAATACCAGCAATCCAGCAACAGCCCATCGGAAGTAATTGATTGCGCCGTCGAGAGGGGGGAAACATCATCAGCCATAGCAAATCCTATAGCGTACTTTTGCCAATGTAGAAAACATCAGTCGAGGTCTATCAGAACAAGGCGTCAGGCTCACACGGCACCTCACGACGAGCTTTGGCGGCTGGTGGCTGGCGGGCAAAAACTAGATCGCTTCGCCAACCAGATCATAATCGCCAGCGTCAACAATCCGCGCCCGCACGATGTCGCCGGGCTTGGCCCGCTTAAAGCCATGCAGCTCGATGGCACCATCGACTTCGGGTGCATCCCAAACCGTGCGGCCAATCGGGCCTTCATCGTCGACCTCATCAATGATGACGTCAACTTCCTTGCCGATCTTAGTCGCGAGCCGCTGCTCTGAGACTTCTCGCGCGACTTCCATAAAGCGATGCCAGCGCTCTTCCTTTACTTCCTCGGGCACATGGCCTTCCAGCTCGCGCGACGCGGCATGGACGACATTTTCATATTTGAAACAGCCGACCCGGTCGATTTGGCCTTCGCGCATAAAGTCGAGCAATTGGGTGAAGTCTTCCTCTGTCTCGCCGGGGAAGCCGACGATGAAGGTCGAACGGATGGCAAGGTCGGGGCACTCTGATCGCCATTTGGTAATACGGGCGGCTTGCTTATCCTGATTGGCAGGGCGGCGCATGGCCTTCAAAACACGAGGGCTCGCATGTTGAAATGGAATGTCGAGATAGGGCAGGATTTTGCCCTCTGCCATCAGATGGATGGCTTCATCGACATGGGGGTATGGGTAGACATAGTGCAGGCGCACCCAGGCACCTAAACTGCCCAGATCCTTACAAAGATCATAGAATTTCGCGCGATAGTCGCGGTCTTTCCAGGTGCTGGTGGCATAGCCAATATCAAGGCCATAGGCAGAGGTATCCTGGCTGATCACCAGCAATTCTTTCACGCCAGCACCGACGAGCTTTTCCGCTTCCGCCATCACATGGGCGGCCGGACGCGAGACGAGATCGCCGCGCAGCTTCGGGATGATGCAGAAGGAACAGCGGTTGTTGCAGCCTTCGGAGATTTTCAGATAGGCATAATGGCGCGGCGTCAGCTTCACGCCACCTTCTGGAACCAGATCCAGAAACGGGTCATGGCTGGGCGGGAGCGCTTTATGGACCGCCGACATCACGCTCTCATATTGCTGGGGCCCGGTAATGGCCAGAACTTTGGGATGGCGCTCGCGGATGACATCGGGCTCTGCTCCCAGACAGCCGGTGACGATGACCTTACCGTTTTCGGCAATGGCCTCGCCAATCGCATCCAGGCTTTCTTCGCGCGCACTATCGAGAAAGCCGCAGGTGTTGACGAGCACGAGGTCTGCGCCGCTATAGTCGGGGGCAATCTGATATCCCTCCGCCCGCAGGCGCGTGATAATCCGCTCGCTATCTACGAGCGCCTTCGGGCAGCCAAGCGATACAATACCAACTTTGGGACCAAGTTTAAGAATGGTTTTTTCAAGTGCGTCTGTCATCGGCTGGCTTTAGCGCGCGGGGCGATGGGGGGCAAGGCACGGGCTTCTAGATCGCGTCTCGTTTTCTTGAAAACGAGGTTGCGATCTAAATTTATGATTTAGGGCCAGTTTTACACCATTTTTCGATTCCGAGAAATGGTGAACGGCCCTAGCAGCCTGTCGATCAACTTAGATTGCGTCCAGATTTGAAGGCGGATAAATGGGAACGACATCAGGCGATGGCCCCAAGTTTGGCGAGGCGCTTGCAATTATAGGCCAGTGCTATGAGTTGCCACTCGGTTTTGACGTTTTCCATGCCACGTAAGGAGAAGTGCCTGAAGCCAAGGACGGATTTGATGATACCGAAGACGGGTTCGACAGTTTGTTTTCGCTG
>CALRXH020000015.1:0-58312 GCA_943372135.1 Maricaulis salignorans
CGCGCCAATCACAAAGTGCGCCAGGTCATTAGCCGGCAGCCAATCCCTCAAATCAGGCGGCAACAAAAACGATTGGCTACGGTCGTCAGAGATGAATTTGGACATGCCAATCTATACAGTGATTTGCGAGTTATGCGACAGGCTGCTAGTGGATGGCCCTATCACCAACCCTCACACGCAATTGGCGACATGGAGTGCTCGGCTTAAACGGTTCAACGTGCACGGTGAATTTGAAAACAGACATCATGATGCGCAAAACACCGGAATTGGTGCGATAGTAGATGACGACCTGAGCAAGCAACGTGCAAAACCTCGGTCGCTCCAAGAAAAGTAGCAATTGGGCATTGAAGCACTGTCTATTGCCAATAATTCAAGTCCAGCTGTCCTTTCCTTATTCAGTGACTAATCAAAATCGTCTTTGAAACGAAAAGGGCCCGGACGGCGACGCCCGGACCCTTTCTTTGACTGGATCAACAACAATCGATTAGCGAATGCCGGGTACGTGCAAAGCCGCTTCCGATTCAGCCTTTGCTTTCATGGCACCGCCCGCATGACGGCCTAATTCGAGGCGCGCAATCGTGCGGTTATGCACTTCATCAGGGCCATCAGCCAAACGCAGGGTGCGTTGATGGGCATAAGCCGAAGCCAATCCGAAGTCTTGGCTGACACCGCCGCCGCCATGGGCTTGGATCGCATCGTCAATAATCTGCAGGGCCATATTGGGCGCTTGGACTTTGATCATGGCGATCTCCGCCCGTGCGACCTTATTGCCAACCGTATCCATCATATAGGCTGCCTTGAGGCACAAAAGACGGGTCATTTCGATATCAATGCGCGCGCGCGCAATACGTTGCTCCCAGATTGAATGCTCTGCAACAGTCTTTCCAAACGCAACGCGCGTGGTGAGGCGCTGACACATCTTCTCCAGCGCCATCTCGGCAACGCCAATGGTGCGCATGCAATGGTGAATCCGGCCTGGTCCCAAGCGGCCTTGGGCGATCTCAAAGCCTGCACCTTCGCGCAAGACCAGGTTTTCGGCGGGCACCCGAACATTTTCCATCTTCACTTCAAAGTGGCCATGCGGGGCATCGTCATAACCAAACACGTGCAGCGGCCGGACCAAGGTCACACCCTTTGCATCCAAAGGCATCAAAATCTGGCTTTGCTGGGTGTAAGATTTGGCACCGGGATCTGTCTTGCCCATCACGATGGCGACTTTACAGCGCGGATCACCCACGCCAGAGCTCCACCACTTGGTGCCATTGATGACGTATTCGTCACCGTCGCGAACAATCGAAGTTTGAATATTGGTGGCATCAGAAGAGGCTACAGCAGGTTCAGTCATCAAGAAGGCCGAACGGATTTGACCGTTCATCAAAGGCCGCAGCCACTTTTCCTTCTGTGCCAATGTGCCATAGCGCATCAAAACTTCCATATTGCCGGTATCGGGCGCGGAGCAATTGAACACTTCGGAGGCAAAGCCAACGCGGCCCAAAATCTCAGCAATGGCCGAATAGGTCACATTCGACAGACCAGGGCCCTCAAACTCGAACGTATCGTCGACATGGGCAGCGCCATGGCTTGGCGGCATAAACATGTTCCAAAGACCGGCAGCCTTTGCTTTGACTTTGAGATCTTCAACGACTTGGATCACCTTCCAACGCTCACCCTCACCATCTTGTTGTTGATAAACGGGGATGGCCGGAATGATGTATTCCTCCATGAAGGCCTCTACCCGGCCAATCCAATGCTTGGTTACGTCTGAATGTTCGAAAATCATATCGTGCTCCCTGTTTCGTGATTTTTCTGCCTTCTTAATAACCTAGCCTCGAGCTGACGGGAGGGCAATCGAAAGCATGAGACTTGAAGCGGATAAACCTGCGGCATAAACAGCAAGACATGAAACTATCCGCCGTGACCACACGCTTGCACGATGTCGCCTTAGCCCCGTTGAGAGAGGTCGACCGAAATGAGATGCAGGCTGCAGCCGACCCCGCCCTTTTCCGCTATTGGCCGCGCGACATGGCTGCCGACAAATGGGATCAGAACTTTGACTGGATGTTACAAGAGCAAGCAGCCGGTCGGTGGCTCTTGCATACTGTGCGCGCGGGCGACGGGCGGCTTGTCGGTCAGACGTGCTTTACAGCGATCCGACCCGAGCATAAAGGCGTCGAGATTGGCGGAACTTGGTATGTCGCCGACGCCCATGGCACCCATGTTAATCCAGTGTGCAAGTTCGCTTTGCTGCAACAGGCCTTTTCATGCGGTGCCGAACGGGTGGAACTGAAGACAGATGCGCGCAACAGCCGGTCTCGCGCCGCGATCTTGAAGCTTGGGGCGTCATTTGAAGGGATATTCCGTCGACATCTTTTGATGCCCGACGGGCATTGGCGCGACACGGCTTGGTTCTCCATCCTGCGCCAGGAGTGGCCCCGCGTAAAGGCCGGGCTAGAAGCGCGGCTTGCTTCTAGGTGATTAGCCGAGCGCCTGGACCAAGGCTTTCAGGCGCTCGACCAGTCCCATTTCATCGTCGGTAAAGTCATTTTCGACCCACCAACGCTCAAGCTCGCGCAAGATCTGGCCAATCGCAGGGCCCGGGCGCGCGCCTGCAGCCAGCACTTGCTCACCCGTCACTGCAAAGCGCGGGGCAACAAAACCACTAGAGAGCGCAATCATCGCGCGCCATTGACTGGTGCGACGAGGTTCACGATCGTGTGCCCAAGCCAGTCTGACGCGGTCAAGGTAGAGTTGCGCACCCATCCGATAAAGTGCGCGACGGACATCGCGCGCAGACAGATAGGACTGGATCTCCGTCTGATCTGCGGCCCAGCCCAACAAGCGCTCGCCCTCTGCGCTCGACAATTTGAGGCGGCTGACCAAGCCTGCAACCGGCGCTGGATCGCGCGGCAACAGCGCCATCAATCGCTGCAAAGGCTCGGGGTCGAGGAATAGGCTGTTTTCGATCTCGACCAAATGCTGCAAAGCTTCAAGGCCTTCAGTCTCAGGCAGAATGGCAGCCAAAACCCCGGTTTCAACCATGGCCCTCAAAACCACGCGCGGATCGGGTGCGGCGAGGAGGCGCTTTAGCTCCATCCAAACGCGTTCAACAGACAATTTTGCCATGCCGCCCTGATGACGGGCGCAGGCAGCCAATGCGACAGCGTCTGGCGCGCCCTTGCCGTAAAAGGCGTGGAATCGGAAGAAGCGCAATATCCGCAGATAATCTTCCGCGACGCGCGTCCCGGCATCGCCGACAAAGCGAACGAGGCCAGCCTTGGCATCGTCAATACCCGACCCAATGGGATCAAAGACGCGGCCCTGTGCGTCACAATAAAGCGCATTCATGGTCAGATCGCGCCTTCGTGCATCAGCCAACCAATCGTCAGTGAAGACGACCTCAGCATAACGCCCATCCGTAGCTACATCGGTTCGAAGGCTGGTAACCTCAACCGGTTTGCCCGCTGGAATCGCTGTAACTGTGCCATGGGCCAAGCCCGTTGGCACAACTTTAATCCCAGCCGCTTGAAGGGCCGCGATCACGGCTTCTGGCCCTAATTGGCATGCAATATCAATGTCATGCGCCAGCTTACCCAAAACGGCATCGCGCACGCACCCCCCGACCAAACGTGCGCAGTCGGCCTGAGCCGTGTTGAGGGCTGTGAGGACAGCTTGCACGTCAAGATTGCGCACCAAAGGATGGGAAGTGAGGCTGATTTCAGTCATGCTGCGCAGATAGGGCTGAAAGTGGTGCCTGTCATCCCTGAGATTGCGCAAAAACTGAGTGGTGTGGGTTAGGTGTCACCCAAAACCACCCGTTTGTTGACACAGCTTATCTTGGTACATCCCGGTACCAAGCCTTCAAACGATCCGGGTCGGGGCTTTTGATAAAGACACCACCCAAACCCAAAATACCCCAAAATACCCCAAAATACCACAGCGATCTGCTATCCCCTGCCCTTATTCAAACAGAGCTTTGAGCTCCCGCTTGAGGATTTTGCCATTGGCATTGCGCAACAATGGCTCGTTCATAATGCGCACATGCGCGGGGACTTTGAAGCTGGCGAGTGAAGCACCAACCCAGCGCTTCAACTCTTCCGCTGTCAGGGTTGAGCCCGGCGGCACCGTTACCACTGCGCCTACTTCTTCACCCAATACCTTGTGCGGTACGCCGATGATCGCCGCATCGGAAATATCGGGATGCTTGTAGAGGATATCCTCGATCTCCGAGCAATAGACGTTCTCTCCACCGCGAATAATCATATCCTTGGCGCGGTCGACGATAAAGATGAAGCCTTCCTCATCCATTTTGACCAAATCGCCGGACTTAAACCAGCCACCGCCAAAAGCCGCTTCGGTGGCTTCAGGTTTATTCCAATAACCGACGATGACGTTGGGGCCGCGGATCCACAATTCACCGACTTCGCCGACGGGCACATCTTGCCCATTGCCGTCGACCACCCGCACATCATTGATCGGATGAGCCGGGCCACACGACAGCGGCCTCAACTCATAGTCTTCTGAGCCGATATTGGTAACAGCGGCAGAGGTTTCGGTCAGGCCATAACCTTGGCCAGGCGACACTTTGGGGAAGGTCTCGACAATCTTGCGGACCAATTCCGCTGACGAAGGAGCACCACCATAAGAGACGCTCTCCACCGAGGACGTATCAAACTCCTTCAACCGAGGATGTTCGATCACTTGCCATGCTATGGCAGGCACCCCGCCAAAGCCGTTGATCTTTTCTTTCTCGATCAGCTCGATACCTGTAAGCGCATCCCAACGGTGCATCATCACAATCTTCACACCTTGGGCCACGGAAGGTACCAGTACGGCGTGAGAGCCGGTGACGTGGAAGAAGGGAATGGACAGCAAAGTAGCCTTCTTCGGCAAACTTGGGTCGGGCTCAGGTGGGGTCTCGCCTCGACGCAGGAATTGCCGTGCAGTATTCACCATCATATTCATCAGATTGGTGATGACATTGCGGTGCGTGCCATAAGCGCCCTTGGGGGCACCGGTTGTACCGGACGTATAAAACAAGGTGCAGAGATCTTCTGGATCGAGGACCACCTCTGGGGCGGCAGTTTCGGGCAGGTCGGCCCAAGAAACGGATTCGCCGATCAAATCTTCGAGCGCGATCGCACCGGCTGGCTTGTCATCGCCGCCGCGAGCGACAATAAGCGCCTTCAAATTAGCGATATTGGGCAGCTTTGCCGCGATGCGATCGGCGCGCTCCACATCCACAATCGCCAAGACGGAACCAGAATCGCGCAGGCCATATTCCAGCTCATCGGCCGTCCACCACGCATTGAGCGGGCAAATCATGGCACCAATGATAACGCTGGCCCAGAACACCACGGGCCACTCCGGCAAATTACGCATCACAAGGGCAACCCGGTCGCCTTTTTTGACGCCGTAAGTATCCTTCAGAATATGAGCCAGCTTTGCGGCCGCATTGGCGTGAGCGCGATAGGTAATCCGCTCGTGGCCATAAACCAAAAACTCAAGTTCACCATGCGAGCGACCAATATCGAAGATATCGCGCAGATTTTGTGGGCCGACTTTATAAACGCGAATGTCCTGACCGCGAATGGTCTTTTTTTCGATCTCGAGCGGCCCACCAGGGCCCGTCAGAATGGCATGAGCTTGAGCAACCGACATGGCTGGAAATGGCATTTGTGCTTCCTCACCCCGAAGGGATTATGTGCCGCCTCTGTGGACGTTTGTTGCAGATATTCAACGAGAGAAGCAGCAAAGCAAGGGAAAATCATGCAGCTTGCGGGCTGATTGCAGCCAGATAATCCCAAACCAGCTATCCGCGCAGCCGCCGAAGCCGAATGCCGATGACAATTGGCCCAATCGTCCCCACATCGGAACAGGAATGCCGTTGTGTTACACCGCAGCAAGAGGAACAAACTATGCCACCCCTTCCCGCCTTGACCCTTGTCTCGCCCACTTCCCCGCATCGGCGCTTCGCGCCTAAGCTCGGTTTGGCGCTGGTACTAATCCTGCCTCTCTTAACCGCTGCCTGTGGGGCGAGGGACGATAAAGTGAGTGGGTTCACCAACGATTTGACGGGCAACGAGATTAAAGTGACGGCGCTGCGCGATCCAAAATTGCCCCAAGTTACCTGCTATTTCGGCTCATTTGACCGCAGCCTTCTTGACCGTCTTGGCAAGGGCAATTGGTTCGAGAACCCCTCCAACACAGCCATTGATTGCCATTCGACGGGTCCGATGGATGCGACTACTTTGGCGACCTTGCCGAAGAATGCAGAAGTCTTCTCCAAAGGCTCCAGCCTGTTTTTCAAGAGCATTGCGCTGCGCCGGATTATCGATTTGGAGAACCAATCCATCGTCTATGTCTCTTATAGTCGCGAACTGGTGGCAGCATCTGCCAAATTGGGGATGAGTGTTGTCCCTGTCAGCTTTGAGGCGCTTGCCGGACCACCTCTGGCACCTCGCACTGCGCCAGCTCCTAACGCAAAGCCCTAAAGTACCCGGGGCCTTGCCTTCCGGCTCTGTCGCGTGCACCTCAGTCAGACTATGTCCAAGGCCGATTCATCCCCCCTGCCCCATCTAGCCGACCTGCCAGGCGAAGCCGCACCGGTAAAGGGTGCGCTGCAGGGGGTTGAAGTGATCCGCGATCAACTACGCCGCTTGCCAGGCAAGCCCGGCGTTTATCGCATGATCGGTGCAGATGGCGAAGTATTGTATGTCGGCAAAGCGAAGAAGCTAAAGAACCGGGTTACATCCTATGCCCGGGGTATTGGACTTTCCAATCGTATCGCGCGCATGGTCGGGTTGACCCGCGCGATGGAGTTTGTCGTTACAGCAACTGAGACAGAGGCACTTTTACTTGAAGCCAATCTGATCAAGCGTTTACGGCCACGATTCAACATCTTGATGCGGGACGACAAGTCCTTTCCCTATATTTCGATTCGTCGCGATCATGCCGCACCCCAAATTGCCAAGCATCGCGGTGCGCGTGCCAGAAACGCCGATTATTTCGGCCCTTTTGCGAGCGCCTGGGCGGTCAATGCCAGCCTCACAACGTTGCAAAAGGCGTTTCTGCTGCGTTCATGCACGGACAGCGTCTATGACGGGCGGTCACGGCCGTGCATGTTACACCAGATAAAGCGGTGTTCGGCCCCTTGCGTCGGCCTGATCAGCAAGGAAGATTATGCGGAGTTGGTCGATGCGGCGACGGCCTTCTTGCGCGGCAAGTCGGTCGGCCTGCAGGAGCGCCTTGCCGTCGATATGCATGCTGCAGCTGAGAGCCTCGACTTTGAACGCGCCGCCCGCTTGCGCGACCGTATCAAAGCGCTCGCAAGTATTCGTGCCGTCCAGGGGATCAACCCTCACAGCTTCCAAGAAGCCGACGTGTTTGGGATGGCCTTGACTGGCGGGATGAGCTGTATTCAAGTATTCTTCTTCCGGTCAGGCCAAAACTGGGGTAACCGTGCTTATTTTCCCAAACACGAGAAGGATGCCACAGAGGCTGAAATCCTCGAGGCCTTCATGGCGCAATTCTATGACGACAAACCTGCACCAAGTCTAATCCTGACCAGTCATGCCTTGCCGGAGGAAGCGTTGTTGGCAGAGGCCTTGAGCCTGCGGATGGATTCCAAGATCGAGATACGTTGTCCCCAACGTGGGGAAAAGCGTGACACGGTCGCCCACGCGACGTCCAATGCCCGCGAGGCCCTGTCTCGCAAAATGGCCGAAAGCAGCACCCAGGCCAAATTACTCGATGGCGTTGCAGAGGTCTTTGGCCTGTCGACAACCCCGCATCGGATTGAGGTCTATGATAACTCCCACATCCAAGGCAGCCATGCTGTTGGTGCAATGATCGTAGCGGGACCTGACGGATTTGAGAAAAGCCAATACCGAAAATGGACCCTTAAGGATGGGAAGGGGGGCGATGACTTTGCCATGATGCGCGAAGTCTTCACCCGTCGCTTTGCGCGCCTGATCCAGCCTGAGCCAGAAGATCATCCCCCTGATGTCGATATGGAAGGCAATCTGATAGACGAGAGCGGTCGCAAGAACCGCGCGCACGAGACCGCTTGGCCAGATATCGTGCTGGTTGATGGCGGCGATCAACAATTGGCCGTTGTTATGAGCGTGGCTCGAGAGTTTGAGCTGGATGAGGACATCACCTTTATTTCCATTGCCAAAGGGGTCGACCGTGACGCGGGACGTGAGTTTTTTCATATTGCAGGTCGCCCACCATTCCGCCTGGAGCCTAAAGACCCTGTTCTTTATTACCTGCAACGCTTGCGCGATGAGGCCCACCGTTTTGCCATAGGTGCGCACCGCCAGAAACGCTCCATCGCCCTGTCGAAAAATCCGCTGGACGAGATCGCAGGTGTGGGTCCGATGCGAAAAAGGGCCATTCTTGCCCGGTTTGGTTCCGCGCGTGGGGTCGCACGGGCAAGCCTTGCTGAATTGATGGACGTGCCTGGAGTCAATGAAGAACTCGCAGCTCGAATTCAAGCTTACTTTCAAAGGACGTGAAGATGAAGTGGCTACCCAACGCGGTATCGATCAGCAGATTGGCTCTTGCACCCGTGATTGGCTACCTAATCTGGATCGGGCTGGCCAAAGGGGTAGCCAACCGGGAACTTGCATGGGCCGTTGGGCTGTTTGTGTTCTCCGCTCTGACCGACTGGCTGGATGGCTACCTCGCTCGTAAGCTCGATGCCAAGAGTGAGCTGGGCGGAAAGCTGGATCTTTGGGGAGACAAGATTCTGGTGGGCATCACCTTACTGGCCTTATGGGCGGGCTGGATCGTGCAGAATAACCCGAAGGACAATCTGATTGCGGGTGCGTTGGCAGATCCCTTAAGCGCGGCGGCCGGACTATTCTTCCTGCTGGCCATTCCTGTCCGAGACAGCTTGGTAACGCGCTTGCGTGCGCAAGCTAGGCTAAAGGGGATCTCCTTGTTTCCTACCCTGGCAGCCAAATCGAAAACGGCAGTGATTATGGGGGGGATGGGCATTTTATTGGTCGGCCTAGCGACCGGCATTTCGGAGTTGGGCTATGCCGGATTTGCTATTCTTGTGGTGGGGGCCTTGATGTCGCTTTGGACCGGCCTAACCTATTTTAAGGCAGCACGCGAGGCGGAAAGAGCCAAAATCTAAGCAGTCAACATCCGATGGAGCGCCCAATTTGGTGCCCGGGCACCTGTCAGCGCGATATCGAGGCCAATCACGGCTTCCACGTCGTCATCCCGCCCCAGCGGTAGACGCATCCAAAAACGGACAGAATGACCATGCACGCCCAATTCAGCGGGAGCTACACCGCATGAGGGCTTACGTTCGAGCACAACGCGCTGGATGGTCTCGGCAGCACCTGGAAGGTCTGATTGCACCAAACACAGTCTCGGGTCATCGCCAAAAACATCGCGAAGCGCGCTGCCGGCAACACGCACTCGCAGCCCTTCCAAGTCGCTGATCTCGATCAACGAGATGAACGGTAAAAGTGGACCAAAGGCCCGCGGCTGGAAACTCTCCCGCGTCGGCATCCGCGAGCAGGCAGCTGCGCTGTGCCAGACGTCGAAAAGACGACGCTGTTCTTCCAGCAACAATTGAGCTCGGAACATTGACACCGATATTAACCCCCTGTTGAGATTAGTATCAGTGATTTGCACCGAATCGCGCAAGAGTCTTTATGTATAGCAAGAGACTATTTTTATATTTTCACTGCGAATACTTGTTTCGATCGCGAAACGATCTCTCAATAGTTAACGCCGACCGCGTCCCAGGCCGATTTTCTTGGCCAATTCAGAGCGCGCTGAAGCATAACTTGGCGCAACCATAGGGTAATCCGCGGGCAGGCCCCATTTGATGCGATACTCTTCCGGCGACATATTATAGGAAGAACGCAAGTGGCGTTTCAGCGACTTGAACTTCTTACCGTCTTCCAGGCAGATGATATGGTCCGGGAAAACAGATTTCTTGGTAGGCACTGCAGGAACCAATTCTTTTTGCTCCACAGCTGGCGCACCATCGTGAATATTCTTTAGTGACGCATATACAGTCGCGATTAGACCGGGCAATTCTGTGGCCGGCAGCTCGTTACCCGCTACATAAGCGGCAACGATTTCAACTGCCATCTCAATCAAACCGGTAGCTGCATTTTCCGACATTGCTTTGCACCCAAAAAACTGGAGACCATCGCCCCAAAAACCGAACCTAAATTGCACCCGTCAGCATTAACTTACCCAGGTGAGAAACAGCCAAGACCAATGCTGAAAGCCCTCATTTCTTACTCGCGCCTGAAACGCCGCTGAGTGAGCACCTTTCCATCATACTAATATCAATGCAAGCACTAAAACTATACTTTTTGCATATATACCAAAGGTAGATGCAAATTTAAAAATTATTAATCTATATTTTGCAAATAAACTTAAAAAAACAAACTCTAAATATTTGAATTAATTTGATTTATTAATCTCATTTTCTAATTCATTATTACATTAATTTTAATATAGTTTTTTCCGTATTTTAGATCCTTCCCTGTGCCGAAAAATGACAACCTACAAAAACTGATTTTTAGTCTTGTTTTGAGGAATGTATATCTTCGCTAATCAGGATTAGCGTCGACTAAGCTGAGCGCTAAGTCTTAATGTCAGCAGACGTTTATCCGGCCTATGTGGACCGCTTACAGCAGACGCTGCGCTATAGGCTGCCGCGAAACACTAGGTTTGCGGATCGTGCCGCAACAGAATGTAGCAGTGCGTCGTCATCATCTTCGAGCTTGGCGGCCAAAGCAGGTGACATTGCCGATGACAGGGCCCAGTTCCAATAGCGTAAAACCGTTTGAGCTTTATTGGTGGAGAGGGTGTCATAGACCAGCACAGAACGTCCCCACGGGTCGGTTATATCATGATCATCATCCATTGGACGGCGTAATCCGCGCCATAATTGCCGGAATTGTTTCCGTTTTAGCCCCGTGGCCTTGCACAGAACAGCGATTGCTTCGCCCCCGCCGTCAGACAAGATTTGCGCACCAACCATCGGCTTTATCCCAGCAAGATAGGAAATTTCGACAAAAAGCTCGCGCGAAGGTGGTTGATGGTCGAGAACGTCAATGGCCCCTTCGAGACTCCCATATGGGCTGCGAGCTGCTGCCTCGCGATTGCGCTGACGACGCTCTATGAATTGCAGGGTCTTGCGTACCAAGGGATCGGACCACCGTTCGCTTGCCGCACGAGCAAAAACATCTTGTGCTGCTTCAAGGAGCGTTAGTCGTTCAACCGCGAAACGTTGCAGAATTCGGCGGCGATCCTCCGCATCAGCCCACCAAAACATAGTCAAACCCTGGGAGGGCTTCAATTCGGGACGTTTCACCAAGAGACTGACAAGGCTCGGCACTTCCCTTGACAGGGCTGTAGCCTGCTCCATCGCGGGATGGGCAAATTTGCTGCCCTGATTGCGTAATAGAGCCTGAATAACGTCAACTTCGCCCAGATTCACCAAGATATCGGTCACGGCTTCTGAAACGACTTTGCGCTTGGCAATCAGCACGCGATGTTCGATTGTGGCCGCAGATGACAGCGCTGTTGCAATCAGGTCCGAGTCATTGAAGCCTTCGCAAACTTCCAGCAGCGGGATCGCAACTTGGAGGTCATCCTTCGCCAAGAAACGTAATAGAACGGCCGGTGTATCAACGAGCAGGATCATTCGCTGCGCACAGCGTGTGCGTGTGCCCACATCGCTCTCACGCAGGACTTCAATTAACAAGTCGGCTGCGATGTGTCGTTCTTGGGGAGTTATTCTAGATCCGGGGAGACCGACAACGTCCTGAAGACGCCTCGTCAATGTGGCGCGTGTCTTATATTTCCCCCCGTCTTCGGTCTCGAAGCTGTCTATCTCGAACTCAGATAGGGTTCCGTCGGCCATATTATCCTCACAATGCACCCCTTCTTGGCCGAGGAATATTAAAATCGAGTTTACATTTTCTGTCTGAAGTAAAGTTTATCGTCACTTAAATGGAACATCATCCCACCAAGGAAAAAAGTCTGGCATATCTGTTGAAACCTTGTTGGCGTAAGCAGGCGGCCTTTTTTCAAGGAAGCTCATAACACCTTCGCGGGCGTCTATAGTTTGTCCACGTGCATAGACTCCGCGGCTATCGATTTTATGCGCCTGCATAGGATGGTCCGCCCCCAACATGCGCCACATCATCTGGCGGGTGAGTGCTACAGACACAGGTGCGGTGTTGTCGACAATTTCTCGCGCAATCGCATGAGCCGCAGGCAACAGATCTTCTGGCGCGTGCAGCGACTTTACCAATCCGGCGGCCAGAGCTTCCTCGGCCCCGAATACGCGACCCGAGAGACACCAATCAAGAGCCTGGGATATGCCAACAAGGCGAGGAAGGAACCAGCTAGAACAAGCCTCTGGCACAATGCCACGACGGGCAAATACAAAGCCAAAACGCGCTGCTGTCGAAGCAATTCGAATATCCATTGGCAATTGCATGGTAGCCCCGATACCAACACCTGCTCCGTTAATGGCACCAATCACTGGCTTGAGACTTTCGAACATGCGCAAGGTCATGCGGCCGCCGCTGTCGCGGATACGTTCCAGATCATCTAAACCCGCTTTATCCGGGCGATCCGGGCGTTTGTCATAGTCAAACGTTTTTGCACCAGCTGAGAGGTCTGCCCCAGCGCAAAAGGCCCGCCCAGCCCCCGTCACAATCACGGCGCCCACAGTATCGTTGGCGTCGGTCAGATCAAAGGCTGCGACCATATCGAGCATCATCTGACCGGTAAAAGCATTCATCTTGTCGGGACGGTTGAGGGTGATCACAGCAATCTTGTCTGCAATCTCTAGCGTGATGGTCTCAAAGTTGGTGGCAGCTGACATGTGGGTCTCCCTGACTGGCCACCTTCTCACCCGGGCGGCGCTCGACGCCAGATTGGCCCAGATTGTAGGTGCTGTGCAAGGCCTTTGCTAGGGTCTCCTCACCCCCAAGACAGGACCAGAGCAACGGGAACCATCTCTGGGTCAGTTAGAGTGGATAAGCTGTTACTCCATTCTAGATTTGGAGCGCGCGTCTGGCTCAATTTGAACCCGTCTCGCCCTCAAGCCGTTTTCGACCGGGGTCGGCACGATCATCATAGCCGTGGCGTGAAGAATAGAAGCTCAACCACATCAAACCAAAGCCCAGCGCCAGGGACAAGATTGTCCCAAGCCCCATCGCGATCCAGCCATGTAGGGAAATCACCGGGAACCGCCCAACCTGGAAGACCGCGACCATTCCCGCCAAGCTAGCAATCAACAGCAAGACCAAGAACACAATGATCAGCCAAGCACCGCCAGATAGCCGCTCTGGCGCTGTCTTTGGTGCTTCAGGAGGCAAATCGCAAGCCAACGCTCTAGTTCGCGCTGGTGGCAGGCGCACAACGAATGACGATGACGTCATCAGCGCTCTGCATTACTTGCGAGTCAGGGGTTTTCACACACCAAGTCATCTCGGAGTCCTGAAAATACTGCCCATTCGGTGTTTTGGTGATCTGGCGCAGCGCTGAGAGCAAGGCGACGCGATCCTCGGTTTCGCCATTGGCCTTCGCAGCATCATTAAACACACCGCGACGTCGAATATTGATCTCGTTGATCCGGCGCTGAAGGTCGGCCTGGGCATTCGTGGGCGGGCGTACAAAGCCCAGATAGCCATCAGCTTGCTCTCCAATAACGCCAGCAGCCAATGCCTTGTCTACCGGCCCATTATTATCGATTGCAAAGGCGGAGGTCGCAATCAACGCTCCGGCAACCAGAATAGAGGTGAAAAGTCTATGTTTCATGTCCATCACTCTCCTCAAGCGCGACCTGCCTTTCGGTGCGCCTGTATCAGGGGCTTAGAAGATACCAGGATTGGCCTGTGCTGCCTTGTCGAGCTCACGCTCTAGTTTTATCCGCACATTCTGCTCAATCTTCATATTGATATTCAGATTTATCTCGATTGGCTTGTCGGGCACTTGCAGGCGAATCGTTGGTGTGCAGCCAGCAATGCCAACGAACCCAACAACGCTTATGGCAAGAAGGATCTGACGCATGGGGTTTTCCTTATCAGCACGGGCCTATCCCGTGAGACAAAGATAGCATGACTAACTTCATGTGAACCCCCCATGAATTCAGCGATGCACAGCGATGCACGCAATGACAAAAGAAAACGCCCCGGAATGACCCGGGGCGTGCTTCATATGAACACGGAGATTTTTAGTTTGAGATACGGGTTGTGGCCGATCCCGACTGGGCAATCGAGGTTGACCCAATGGCATCCCGTCGCATGGAATCAATACGGGCACGAAATGCATTGAACCGAACAATTTGATCAGATGGGAGCGCGCGGCCGATGGGCACACCAACGCCCAGCGGATTGATGGCTTGACCATTGCGGCGGACTTCATAATGAAGATGTGGCCCGGTCGAACGACCAGTATTACCAACAAACGCAATCACATCGCCCTGCTTCACTCTGTCACCAGGACGCAGGCCGGGTGCAAAGCGGGAGATATGACCATAACGGGTCGACCAAGTGCCATCATGGTCAATGTCAACAACATTGCCATAGCCACCCATTACACTCGCGCGGGCCACAACGCCATCGCCTGCTGCCAGAATTGGCGTGCCAATGGGCGCACCAAAGTCGATACCCTCATGCATTCTGGTGTAGCCCAAAACAGGGTGAACACGGCTACCATAGCCGGAGGTTAGACGGGCACCGTTGATGGGCGTCCGCATCAGGAACTTGCGAGCCGAGCGCCCGGCCGAATCGAACCAGTCCGATGATGGGGACCCTGGAGCCTGAAACCGATACAATTGAATGGTACGGCCTTCGGTTGTCGTCATGCGGGCGAAAACAGGCTCACCCTCACGCACCACTTGCCCGCGCAAATCAGAAACACGGTCATACATCAACTCGAACTCGGTGCCTGGTGCCACTTCGCGCTCGAAGTCGACATCATACGCGAAAGCCTGAGCAATCGAATCCGCGGCGCGGTCAGGTGCACCCAGTTCGCGCACCGCATTAACCAGACCATCCTGGCCAATCACACCGGCAATACGCAAAGTCTTGCGCTGCAATGTGGTGGCCATCTCGCGGGCACGGAACACATTATCAATACCCCGGGTCACTGTTACAGACCGCTCTGCTCCGCTGACCAGATTGAAGCCAGCCAAACGGTTGCCATCAGAGCCTGTCTGCATAAAGACGGTGACCCTGTCGTCGCGGCGAACATCGCGCGGATCGAGGCTGCGGGCCAAGGCGCGCACGGCGCTTGATACATCGTCCCGTAGGGCCCCGGCGCGGATCAAAGCTTGTTCGAGCGTTTCACCAGCATGAATGGAGATGGTCTGTCGATCCGACTGACCGGTGCCTGCGGCGAAAGCCATATGCTCAAGGTTCGCGTTCTGAGCGAGAGCAGCCTGGAAATTGCCTGCCGCCGCGATCAATACGATCGCGCTTCCCAAGCCCAGCTTGAGTGCGAGTTTGAAGGCAGCGCGACGATCGGTCGTGTGTCTCAAATTCTAACCCCTTCAGCCGGAACAGACACACTGGGTGTCTTTTCCGGACTAATCTCGGGAAAAAAACTTCCCGCCCCTTAACCATACTTTGATGATATTTTTCTTATTGTGTGGCTTGAAATACACAAGTTTCAGCACGGGGCAACCCCCCCTTTCAGACTTTGTACGATTTCGTGTTTGCATTTGCCTCTTTTTATTCACTTTTGGTTGTAGGTTGCTACAAGTTGGAGTGGCTTTGACAGGGGGGTCGAGAAACCGGCCAGAGCGGGTTATAAGGTGTTTATGAATGACCAAGTCCCACCTCATGATGACCTTGATTCCGGGATACAGACACAGCGCGTTAACAAAGTTAACTATTTGAGCCGCAAAACTTATCTCCCCACGACCTCGCTTCTGTGGGGCCTTGGATTCCTGGGACTCGCTTCAGCCACAGGTCTGGGCTGGATTTGGCGAACCCAACTCGCAGAATCAGGGGTTCGATCACTTCTGCGTGAGCGGGGAATCGAAGGTGGAATTTCCTTCACTGAAATTTCAGTGAAGGAAGTCAAAATTCGTGATCTGCGGTTAGGTCCGGCAACCGATCCAACGCTGATACTGCCGACAGCGACCGTAAGTTGGCACATCGATATCGCAAGCGGCGCTTTGGTAATTGACCGCTTCGAGGCGCATGGTGCCCAACTCCGTATCGGCATAACCAAAGCGGGCGAGCCTGACTTCGGTGCTCTTAAGTCTTTCTTGATCCCATCTGACAAACCAAGCCAAGTGCGACTGGCCGATGTGGTGTTGCACGACATTGTGCTGAGCTTTGACAGCCCATTGGGGAGAGGTACCGCCCGCATTCAGGCAGCAGGGGGCGACCGGCAAGGTTGGCGCGCCCAGATGTTAGTCACTCCGCCCAAGCCCCTCTCAGCGCAGTCATCAGACCGTCCGCTTGCCTTGGGACTTGCCCTGCTACCGGGGCAGAGCGATAAATCAGGTGAGCAGGGTCCAACACAGATTGGTTTGGCACTTCACCCAGATGGTCAAAGCTATCGCTGGGGCGACAGTCAACTTGATGGCTTAACAGGGCAGGCACAACTCCTTCTGGTACTTGATGGGAAAGGGGGTACGCGGGCGGAAACCCGCACGATTGCCCTCAAGGCCAAAAAAGCTAGAATTGCTGGGCTAACTGCACAGTATCTCGCGATAGAAGGCGGTGCCGGGCAATGGCAGCATCAGGCCTTGGGAAATCGCCCCTGGTCCGAGACAGGCTTTGGCACGCTGATTGGCCGGCTGGAGGCTGGGTCTGTTTTGACACCGCAAGGCACGATAAAAAATATTGGGGTGGATTTTTCGACGGCCCGCACGCAAACAGGTCTAACCCGCATCGATGTGAAGGGCAGTGGAGCAAAACTTCTGACCGCTCCATCCTTGGGTTGGCAGGCAGGCAGCGCCGAGATTTCAGGCTTCGCCCAAGCGGTGTTGAAAGATCTGCAGCAGGTGCCAGACGCTGTTTGGGATGGCCAGGCCATGTTGGCGTGGACAAACTTGGTCTCGCCGTCGACACGATCGCCTGATCCGGTGTCCGGCAAAGCGGGGGTCGCCTTTGTCTATGGTCCGAAACAAGCCCAAGTGCGCCTCAATGCCCCCGTCGACCTCGCCCTGCGCTCTGGTCCTAACCTGCGCTTCGTCCCCGACTCAAAAAGGCCGCCCTTGGTCCGTTTTGACCGTTCCAAGACTAAATTTGCAGCATTAGAGGCGTTTGGATCGGGTGATATCACCATCCAAGCACCCAACGCGGGCACGGGCCAGGGACGCTTGGAGGGTTTTAGCTGGAACCAAGCCGGCTGGACCTTGGCTGCCCGCAACTTCAATATCCGAAATATTCCTTTGCCTGGAAGGGGGTCAGGCTTTCTGGTTTCAGGCCAGGTAGGCGACTTATCCTTGGCTGCCAAGACTGGCGAGGTTCCAGTTGGCGCTGGACGTGGTACGATTGAGATTGCCGCAAAGGCAGGTGCCGCAGGACCGGGCCTTGGTGCCGGACAGGCCAGGCTTACCGGCCAAATTCGTGGCGACGGGCAAACGCTGATGGTTTCCGTTGCAGGGCCAGTTGAGGGCTTTGGTAAAAAAAGCTCTGACGCGCGTCAGGGCCGCTTGGCGCTAGACGCCAAAGCAACCCGTACACGCACAATCTGGACAATCGATCTCGATGCCCGATTGGGCGCAGACGGATTTGGCTCACCGGACTTGAATGTAATCGACCTGACCGGACGGCTGCAGGGCCGGGCCCGGGTTGGAAGCGTGCCAAACGTGATACGCTCAACGCATCGCGCAGATGGGTCAGGCTTGGCCAGACCAGCAAACTGGGAAGCCACTATGAACCTCAACGGATCTGTGGGGCGCCTGTCGGCGCAAGGGCTTGGGGTGCGCGAAGGTGTCTTCAAAGTCCCCTTTAGCGCTCATGGTGACGGTCGATCTGTTGAAGTTAATGGGCAAATTTCTCTTGTTGCGGAAACCTTAGCCTATGACGAGACGCGCATGGATGATGTGCGTGCTGATGTGCCGGTTCGATTCACCGCTGGCCCGGCCCAGACGCCGACGTGGCAAGCCAATACCACCATCAATGCCACAGCCGCTTCTTTAAGCTCGGGCGACAGTTTTGTAGCCGGATTACGCGTGAATGGTCCTGCGCATGCTATTGCCTCCGATCATGGGCTGGGGCTTCTGGTTCAAGGCGACACCTGTTTATCGGTGTCTGCCGAGCAAGGAAAATTTCCAGGCGATGCCAGCGTCGGGCCCGTCAAAACAAGCTTTTGCCCAGATCGTCTCGGACGCTTTGCCAGCTTAACAAGTGAAGGTTTCATCATCTTCGCCGATGTCCGTTTTGAACCGTTAGAATTGCGACTGGGGTCGCTGGAGGATGGCAGGTCGCTGCGTCTGGGTGCCATCCGCGGCGATTTCAAGCCCGATGCCACAGTTGGCTGGCAGTTGGATCTGACATCGAAAGAAGTCGGCTACCTGTTCAAACTGCCCAATGGCGGTTATGCCGAGCTAAACGCGCAAGACTCGCTCGTGCGTCTGACCCCAGACGCAAGCGGTATGACCTTGCGCGGGCAAATGGCCGGACTTCGCGCAAAAGGTCTGCCTGTGCAGATTTCAGGTACTGCGACCGCCAACTTGCAGGCGCGACGGACGGGTCTTGTAGGAAGCCTGGCGTTTGAAAACCTCTTGGTGCGCGATGTTCCTTCCTATTTCTCGGCACCAGTTGAGACCTCGGAAAAAATCGAGCGCCCTGCCCGCTTTGGCATGCTGTCCCTCACCGGGGAAGGCACCATCAATGGCAGCCAAATCGACATTCAAAGTGACATTAGCCTGGCTGATTCAGGGGCTTTTTTGACGCGCGCCATCCTGAACCATAATGCGGGAACAGGGTTAGGCCGCCTCGATGCCCTGGCGGAGAAAATTTCCTTTGGCCAAGTGCCCAGGGATTCCTCCGGGATTGCTCAACAAGGTCGTGATCCACTGGATGGAGACGACATCGTGCCTGCGCTGCAAGGGGTGGTTTTGGATATGGTTGGCGATGTCTCCGGCTCGGCCTCCATGGCTTGGGGCCCTAACCAGGCAACCGTTTCAGATGCCAAACTGTCGACAGCCAATCTCGACTTTCGCACATTGCTTGGCCAAGTGACCAGTTTGACAGGTGACTTTTCACTCGACGACTTGATAACAGTGCGCTCAGCCGGCCCACAAAGGTTTACCGTCGCGCAATTTGATCCGGGCCTGCCGATCCAAGATCTTAATTTGGTCTTTACATTGCCTGGCGACAATACGCTGCGATTAACCGACGCCAGCTGGCCCTTTGCCAAAGGCAAACTCTCCGTCCGACCGGCAAGCTGGACATTTCGTGATGGCGATCAGTCTTTTGCGGTGGACGTCGAGGATGTCGACCTCGCCCAATTCCTTGGCCTGACAAAAATCCCGAATTTACAAGTCGATGGCAGAGTATCAGGGGTCTTCCCGATCGAAGTCCGCAACGGCAGTGTTGAAATTGTCGGCGGCAGGCTGCAGGCGCGAGATGGCGGCGGCAAAATACGCTACACTGGTCCGGTCCCAGGCTTAAACCCCAATATCCCGCCCAAGAAGCTGCCTTGGTATCAAAGATGGTTTGCTCCTAGACAACCAGCACCTGCGGAAATCGCGGCCAGAGCGCTAACCGGAATAGAGTATGAAATCGATGTGATCACTGTTGACGGTCGCATTACCGGCGACCTGACTTTGGGGGTTGTCTTAGTCGGTGCCAATCCCCAGGTCCTGTCGGGCGTGCCGATTAAGCTCAATGTGAAGGCCACGCTTCCTGTTGGCCAATTAACTGATATGGCGAACCGTTTCCTGGAGACGGCCTATAGCAGCGACATGCTGAAAGAGTTGGATAAGCTCGACCGCTCCCAAATGGGCAAGGGCTTTATTCCCTCCGCAGAGGAAGACAAGGCAGCTCGCTCTGGGCCATAAACGGGATAGCGGTCCTGCCCAGATTGAGACTTGACCTTCCACACAGGCTTGGCCAAGACTCTGTCTGATCAAGAACAAACTCGGGATCATCGCCTATGGCCTTACCAACAGCACTTCAAGGGCGATTGCGCCTCCCCATCGTGGCTGCCCCCATGTTTCTGGTTTCCGGCCCGGAACTGGTCACGGCCTGCTGTAAGGCCGGCATTCTGGGGACGTTTCCCGCGCTAAACCAGCGTACAAGTGAAGGATATGCCGCTTGGCTGGATCAAATCCAAGCCGCTTTGACCCCACAAGACGCCCCCTTCGGTGTGAACCTGATTGTGCATAAAACCAATCCGCGCCTGGCCGCCGACATCAAAATTTCTGCTGACAGGAAAATCAAGCTCGCGATTACATCGCTCGGTGCGGTCAAAGATGTGGTGCAGGCCATTCATGAAGGCGGCGGCCTAGTCTTCCACGACGTCACCAACATGAAGCACGCCGAAAAAGCAATGGAGGCCGGTGTCGACGGCCTAGTTCCAGTTTGCGCCGGTGCCGGCGGCCATGCGGGGACCTTGTCGCCGTTTGCACTGGTTACGGAATTGCGTGCAGCCTTTCCAGATACATGCATCGCGCTTTCAGGTGCTATGTCGAACGGCCGTCACGTTGCCACCGCCCGGATCCTGGGCGCGGATTTGGCCTATATGGGCACCCGCTTTATCGCGACCGATGAAAGCCGCGGCCAGGACGACTATAAGCAGATGATCGAGGACAGCGAGGCGGTGGACATTGTCTATACTCCCAAGATCAGCGGTATTCCGGCCAATTTCCTTATTCCGTCGCTTCTCCAAAATGGTCTCGATCCAGTGACAATGGAGCCTAAAACCCATGTCGATATGGGCGAGGAACTCAATGCTGGCAAAGCCTGGTCCACTATCTGGTCGGCAGGCCAAGGCGTTGGGGCGATCCATGACACCTTGCCGGTTAGCGACTTGGTTGACCGCCTTGAGACCGAATATCGGGCCGCACTTGCCGAAGCGAAAGGATTTTAAGCCATGGCTTGCTTTGAAAACCAAGTTGCGATCATTACCGGCTCGGCGACTGGGCTCGGTGCGTCCACCGCGCTGAAACTATCTGCCTCCGGCGCACGGATCATTGTGAATTACTCAAAGAGCCAAGCCGAATGTGAGGCGACCGCGCAAGCGTGCTTGGCTGCGGGTGCCCGCGACGTTCGGGTCGTTAAGGGGAATGTCGCACTTGCCGAAGATTGCGCCAAGATCGCCGCCGCCGCCGAGGACTGGGGCCAGGTCGATATTTTGGTCAATAATGCCGGCACAACCAAACACGCGCCTAATCATGCAGATCTGGATGCATTGGAGGCCGAAGATTTCCTCCATCTCTATCAAGTCAACACGGTCGGCCCCTTTATGATGGTGCGGGCTGCAAAGCCCTTGCTGCTGGCCGCCTATGCGAAGACACAAAATGCCAGCTCCGTGGTGATGATCTCGTCCATCGCCGGCGTGATCGGGATTGGATCCTCTGTTGCCTATGCCGCAACCAAGGGCGCACTCAATACCATGACGAAATCCCTCGCCCGGGCTTTGGCGCCGGCGATTCGGGTCAATGCCGTTTGTCCGGGCTTCATTGATACACGCTGGTTTACCGATGCATTTGGCGAAGATACCACTGCGAAAATCCGGGAAAACGTAAAAAAACAGGTCCCTCTTCAAGTTGCCTCGGGCCCGGACGATATTGCCGATACAGTCGCTTTCTTTTGCTCCTCGGCATCACGCCACATCACCGGTGAGACGCTTCTCGTCGACGCGGGGCTCCATCTCGGCGCAAGTATCCGTGCACCCACATAGGTTGCTGCATGCTTCTTAGTCATTTTTTGATGTTTATGACTAAGGAAACAGCATACTCGGCTAACGGTGCCCGCCAAACGTCCGGTGCGATTGTTTAGGAGGTGTTGCGCTGATGTCATAGTTTTGAAGATCAACCTACGTCAATAAGGCGATCGTGCAATATAAGGGTCCGCGCCATTCGCGGCCTCGATAGGGGACAAAAATGAAACTAAGAGCAATCCTATTGGCCACAGCCATTGTGTGTGGCGCTCCGGCCGTCGTTGCCGCGCAAGAGACCACCACTTCGGTGAACGTTGGTGTGGCTTCTAGCTACCAGTTCCGTGGTGTGAACCAAAACGCCGATGACACCGGCCAACTTTTTGGCGGCATCGACCTGTCGGCTGGTTCCTTCTATGTCGGCACTTGGTTGTCGAACGTTGATTTCGGCACTAAAGCCAATCTGGAAGTCGACCTCTACGCTGGCTACAAACCACAAGTTGGCCCTGTTACTCTGGACATCGGCGTTCTAGCCTATACCTACCCTCAGGAGAGCAACCTCCTGATCTATGAAGGCAAGTTCGCAGGCACTGTGGCAACCGAGTCCGGCGTTTCGCTGACTGGCTCGGTCTTCTACTCGCCAGAATATGGCAAGGATGGCCCCTCGTACTGGTATTATGAAGCCGGTGTATCGGTTCCGATCCCTGGCACAAAAATTGGCCCGTTTGCCCTCTCAGCCAATGCGTCGGTCGGTAGCCTGAGCGCTGAAACCAACGCCGTTCTGCCAGATTACACCAACTGGAAAGTCGGTCTGACTGCTGCAACCGAAGAGGGCTGGGCTGTGGACCTGTTCTACACCGACACCGACGTAGACAATAACAAGCTTTATGAAGGCAAAGGTGTTATTCAGTTGAAGCGCACCTTCTAAGAGGCGTTTTTAAGTCAACCGAAAAGGCCGCAAGCTTGCGCTTGCGGCCTTTCTTGACGCGTTATCTTTGAACGCCTTAATCTGTGTCGCCTGCCATTTCCGGCGTAATGCGGATCGCCAAAATCTGGTTGCGGTGCTTGCGTAAAATCTGGAAGTGATAGCCGTAGAAGGCAAAGCGCTGGCCGGGGTCTGGAATGGCTTGCGCCTCATGGATCACAAGACCTGCGATGGTCACAGCTTCTTCATCGGGCAAATCCCAGTCCATGGCGCGATTGAGGTCGCGAATAGGCACCGCACCATCGACATTAACCGAACCATCCGGTTGAGGGCGTACGCCCTGAATAGCAATATCATGCTCATCGACAATATCGCCGACGATTTCTTCTAAGATGTCCTCCAAGGTCACAAGGCCTTGCAGGGCGCCATATTCGTCAACCACGCAAGCCACATGGCTTCGGCGCTTGAGGAATTCTTCCAATTGCTCTTTCAAAGTCGTGGTGTCTGGCACAAACCAAGGCGCACGGATTATGGCTTTCAGGTCAATCTCGTCTAGATCGCCTTGCGCGTCAGCGATGGCTTGGAGAAGATCCTTGGCGTGCAGGATTCCGACAATATTTTCTTGATCGCCCTCGTAAAGTGGCAGGCGCGAATGCTGGGTCTGCAACACCTGCATGACGATTTCGCGGGGAGGCAATTCAACATCGATCGTCTTCATATTCTTGCGGTGTATCATCACATCCGAGACGTCCAATTCCTCAAGGTCCAGGACACCTGCGACGCGGTCACGGTCTGACTTTTCAACGCTGCCTTCGTGCTTGCCGAGCTCGATTGCGCCACGAATCTCCTCCATCGTAGCATCCTCATCCGTGACGCGGTCGAGCTTCACCCCGAAGACCTGCAGCGTCGCCCGCACAATCCAACGCACCGCGGTGACGATCGGGCTGAGGAGCGTGACAGACCATTGCACCGGCAGAGACACCCACCGCGCCGTTGTCTCAGGATAGGAGAAGGCAAAAGTCTTCGGCATGACTTCGGCGAAAATCAGCACGACTGCTGTCACCAAAGCGGTCGCAATTGCAATGGTGGCCGGGGCTTGGCCAAACAATTGGACCAACAGCGCCGTCGTCAGCGCCCCGGCCAAAGTATTCAGGAAATTATTGCCCAGAAGCAGGGAGCCGATCAAACGGTCAGGGTTTTGAATGAGACGATTGACCCGCGCTGCTCCCCGGTCACCTTCTTTCTCGAGCTGGAACATGCGCGCGCGGGATGACGAGGTGATCGACGTTTCAGCGGCAGAGTAAAAAGCGGACATAGCAATCAAAACAGCGACCAAAATCGCGGTTACGATGACCGTGGGGTCTATCGTCATCTTTGAACATCCTCTTTCAAAAAGGCTTCTACGGCCTCGGCATCGACGCCCTTTTGAACAAAAGCCGCACCAATGCCGCGCGTCAAAATCAAGGTGAGGGCCCCATTCTCATTCTTCTTGTCGTGGCTCATCGCTTCAAACAGCGGACCTGCCCGCCACGGCCCACCGGGCAAGAGGCGCGGGAGATGGGCAAGTCCGGCAGCTTTCAATGCCTGCTCAGCCAAGAGGACATCCTCTTGTGGACATAAGCCTTGGGCATGGGAAAAACGGAATGCCATCGCCATGCCGCAAGCCACCGCTTCGCCATGGCGTAAAACGTTCTCATCAAAGCCGACGCTGGTCTCAAATGCATGGCCAAACGTATGACCCAAGTTCAAAAGCGCCCGCACACCGGCTTCACGCTCATCCTCGGCCACAATGCGGGCTTTGGCTTGAACCGATTGGCCAATAGCATAGGCCAGTTGATCAAGGTCGCCAGCAAGCGCGGTGGCTGCATGGGTCAAACACCAATCAAAAAAGGCACGGTCGCCAAGCAGGCCGATCTTTAAGATCTCGGCCCAACCCGACCGCAGATCGCGTTCGGGCAAGGTTGCAAGTGTTGCTAAATCAGCCAACACATAACGGGGCTGCCAGAACACCCCAATTAAATTTTTTCCCGCACTCGCATTGATGGCTGTTTTGCCACCGACGGAGGAATCTACCTGCGCTAGCAAAGTAGTGGGCACTTGCACAAAATCGATGCCGCGCTTGGTGATACCAGCGGCAAAGCCTGTCAAATCACCTGTCACCCCACCGCCAAATGCAATGATCAGGTCTGAGCGCTCAAGATTGAGTTTCAAGAGCTGTTCGGTCACACGTTCGAGGCTTGCAAAGCTTTTACTGCCCTCACCCGGGGCAATCTCGATCAAATCCCAATGGATTTGGGCTTTGGTCAGACTTGTGCCAAAAACCCCGCCATGTAGGGCCCAGGCGGTTGCGTCCGCGATGATGGCTACACGAGACCGCTTCATCAAAGGGCGGATCAGCGCGCCAGCTTCCGCCAACAGACCTTGGCCGATATCGACTACATAGGACCTTTGATCCAATGCCACATGAATGGTTTGCTTCACGCCAAGCTCTCCAAATCACCATGCGCGCGCAGGGCGGCGATGACCGCATCCACCGTGATATGATGCGGGCCCTCGCGAGATTCCACAACAATGTCCGCCTCGGCATAGGTGGGATAGCGAAGTTCCATCAATTTTTCTAGGATCTCGCGTGGATCACCCGCGCGAAGTAGCGGGCGATCATCGCGGCGCGACACGCGCTTGACCAAAGTCTCCAAATCCGCGCGCAACCACACTGTGGTGGCCCGCTGGCGTAACACCACACGGGTGACAGGGTTCATGAAAGCCCCACCGCCGGTCGCAAGAATATGGGGCGGCTCCTCCAAAATACGGGCAATCACACGACGCTCGCCGGCCCGAAACTCATCCTCGCCGCGCTCGGCAAAGATATCGGCAATCGGCCGTCCAGCGGCAATCACGATTTCATCATCGGCATCTTTGAACGAGACATTCAAATGGGCCGCGAGACGACGCCCAACCGATGACTTGCCCGCGCCCATAAGGCCAACCAGCGCCACGGTCCGTTTGAGCGGAACAGGAAAGAGTGGCTGCGCTTGAGACATCGCTCAAACCTAATGCCCCACGGGCTTTGGTGCAATAAGAGCATCGACAAACAACAGTAGTGTCGGTTTTGAATCACAGAGGATTTATCCAAATTCAATTGCCTGTTCTCAAACAGTCGTTCAAGTAGACAGCACTGGCATACCCTTGTGCTTGCCAGCTGTTACATGGAGGACAGCTCATGGATATCGCCATCTCGTTGGTCATCGGTTTGATCATGCTGGTCATTGGCGGAGATCTATTGGTCCGCGGTTCGGTGACTGCCGCAAAGAGCATGGGCGTATCGCCTCTTCTGATTGGATTGACTTTGGTCGGGTTTGGCACGTCGACCCCAGAACTTGTGACATCGATAACCGCAGCCATTCGCAAGCACGCCGACGTAGCTTACGGGAATATTGTCGGCTCCAATATCTTCAACGTGCTGTTTGTCCTTGGGGCTACAGCATTGGTCAAACCAATTGAAATCCCCACACAAATCATCAAATTTGACATTTGGGTCTTGATGGCAACCACCGCACTCTTGATTTTCTTTGCACGCACGGGCCTAAAACTTGCGCGTTGGGAAGGGTTTGTTTTCGTAGCAGGATTTGTGGCCTATACTGTGTATCTCATCTCCATTGCGTGATACCCAAGCGGGTTTGTGAGGATCCATAATGGCTAGCACTTCGTCCGACACCAGATATCTTGGCTTTTTGCCGCAGGAAGCAGTGCCTGGCGCTCTGCTTGTCGCCACAGCGATTGCTGCCATGATTGTGGTCAACTCGCCTCTGGCGGGGTTATATCACGCGATTTTGGACACCAAAGTGACTGTCGGCCCGACCGATGGCGGGATCGAGATGAAACTCTCCTACTGGATTAAGAATGGTCTGATGGCCATATTCTTCTTCTTTGTCGGTCTGGAGCTGAAACGGGAGTTGCTTGAAGGGCAATTATCCAATCCCGCCGCTGCCATATTGCCGATTGTCAGTGCAGCGGGTGGGATGGCCATCCCCGCGCTCATATTCCTGTTCTTCGCGACATCTGCTGGCTATGGCCACGGCTGGGCTATCCCTGCGGCGACCGATATTGCCTTTGCTTTGGGTGTCCTATCCCTCTTGGGCAACCGTGTGTCCCCTGCCCTGAAGGCCTTTCTGCTCGCGGTTGCTGTGGTAGATGACTTGGGCGCGATTGTGATCGTTGCCTTTTTTTATACCGAAACCCTGCAAGTAAAATACCTGATGCAAGCGGGTGTGGTCCTGGCAGTGCTGATCGCCATGAACCGCTTCAAAGTCCGCTCCATCGGTCTCTATATCCTAATCGGTGTAGTGCTTTGGGTTTTCACGCACCAAAGCGGGGTCAGCGGCACGATTGCCGGGGTGTTGGTTGCCGCTTGCGTGCCCATGCGAGACCGCCACGACAAATCGCCCCTCCATGAAGCCGAACATGACTTCCGGCCCTGGGTGCTATTTGGCATCATGCCGGTTTTTGCCTTTGCCAATGCAGGGGTCAATCTGGCGGGGGCCGAGAAGTACCTTACCCACCCGGTAACTCTCGGTGCCAGTCTTGGCCTTGTGCTAGGCAAGCCCATTGGGATCGCGTTCAGCGGCCTGGTCGCCGCCAAGTTGATGCGGGCACGGCTTCCTGGCACCTTCCCCCAAATAGTGGGTATTGCCTGTATTGCCGGCATTGGCTTTACGATGAGCCTCTTTATCGGTGCTTTAGCCTTTAAGGACCCAAGCCTCGCCACACCGACGCGGCTTGGAGTCTATGTGGGATCGGTAATCTCTGCCTTGCTTGGCCTTCTAATCCTAGCACGGGCATTACCCGCGACGGAGAAAGTAGAATACAGCGAGAGCAAAGACGAAACCGCGCCCTTCATAAAGCCTGAACCCGTGTTTGAAGCCCGCGATCGGGAGGATTAAGAGGCGGGCGCTGGCGCATCTGCTTTCAGTGCCAGGGCATGAACGGGGCCTGCCAGTTCTTCGGCCAAAACCTGATAGACGGCCCGCTGCCGGGCGACACGGGTGAAGCCTTCAAAAGCTGCACTGACGATCGTGACCGTAAAGTGGGTTTCCCCTATGCCGGTTGCAGAGCCGCCTTGTTTCGCCGCATGTAACGCAGCCCCGGCATGGCCAGCATGGCTGGCACTTTCGTCGAGGATTTCAAGCAAAAGCGGCGCAAAGGCCTCAGTAAGTTTTTTCCGCATCTGTATTTGCACGGGTCCCATCGGTCATTCTTCCTTGTCTGTGACGGCAGTCAAACGCATACTAGAGCTCCCATGACAGATTCATTCTCCTACCGCCCTAAATTTGTCGACATCCGGGTGCGAAAGCCGCCAGTTGTCAAAGTAAATCCCGATGTCCAACTGTGCGAGCATGATGGATGTGGAGCAGAAGCAACGTGTCGCGCGCCCAAAAGTCGCGACAATCCTGGTGAAATCTGGCATTTCTGCGAGAAACATGCAGCCCTTTACAATAAAAACTGGAACTTCTTTGAAGGCATGACAGATGATGATGCACGTGCGCATCGTGAGGCTGCCTCCCACGGTGGGAGACCTACTTGGACATTTCGGGCAAGCGCGAATTCCCCAGACGCCCATATCTATAAAAAGGCGGCGGCGGGTGAGGAATCGAAAGACCCCTTGGCCGGGCGTCGCGGCAGCGCCGGTCGGTCAACACCAGAGGGCCAGGATGCGCGCCCGTCTGCCCCTGTTTTGAAGGCCCTCGACACTCTTGGGCTGGACGCACATGCCGATCGCGCGAAAGTCCGCAGCACCTATGCTGCGCTCGTGCGTCAGTATCACCCAGATTCGAACGGCGGAGATAGAAGTGCGGAAACCCGCCTGAATGCGGTGGTAAAGGCCTATAAAGTCCTGAAGACCGCCCGCCGGGCTTAGGTTCCACACGAGTGAATGGAAGCGTTGACGTCTCTGCCCCTTCGGTTTGTCCATGACCACTTCCTGATTAGAGCGCAAACAGGATCCACCTGGGTCAAAACGTGCTCTGCCCCGGTTGCGGCAGTCGTGAAAGGGGAGCGCGTGGCGCTAGCCAGGCTTTTGGTGGATCCCAAATCCCTGCGGAAAAGCCTCGCAAAAATGTCACAGCGCACCATGTCAGCAGTTCTAACAGAAATGCATGCTTGACGGCGCGCGTCTGATCCTCAAACAAGACGCTAAGAGGACCTGATAACGACCATGACCGATACATTGATTGCCGCTTTGCCTGACACGACTGTTTCGGTAGAAAACGTTTTTGGTTTCCCATCACAACTGCAAGTTCCAGCATTCAGCCAGGCCAATGAATATGTCCCGGAGCTTGACCCAACCTATAAGTTCGACCCACAGACCACCCGCGCTATCCTCGCAGGCTTTGCCCATAACCGCCGCGTGATGATCCAAGGCTATCACGGCACAGGTAAGTCGACCCATATCGAACAAGTCGCTGCCCGCTTGAACTGGCCTTTGGTGCGGGTCAATCTCGACAGCCACGTCAGCAGGATAGATTTGGTTGGCAAGGATGCCATTGTCCTGAAAGACGGGAAGCAGATTACAGAATTCCGCGAAGGCATTTTACCTTGGGCGCTGCAACGAAATGTTGCTCTGGTGTTTGATGAGTATGACGCCGGCCGCCCCGATGTGATGTTCGTTATTCAGCGCGTGTTGGAGGCCTCCGGCCGTTTGACCCTGCTGGACCAAAATAAAGTCATCAAGCCACATCCGGCGTTCCGCTTGTTTGCCACCACCAACACGATTGGTTTAGGCGACACCACGGGGCTATATCACGGCACCCAACAGATCAACCAAGGCCAGATGGACCGTTGGTCGATTGTCACGACGCTGAATTACCTTGACCACGATGTCGAGACAGACATTGTGGCAGCGAAACTGGGCGAGTCAGATCCGGCAAAGCGCGCTGAATTGAGCAAGATGGTGCGTGTGGCTGATATGACTCGTAACGCCTTCATGAATGGCGATATCTCCACCGTGATGAGCCCACGTACCGTTATTACATGGGCCCAGAACGCGGATATTTTTGAAGATATCGGACTGGCTTTCCGCCTCACCTTCCTGAACAAGTGTGACGAGCTAGAGCGGCCAACTGTGGCCGAATTCTATCAGCGTTGCTTTGGTGCAGACTTACCAGAAGCGGCCCACCGCGTGCGAGTCGCCTAACCCAAGGTCGGGTAGTGTGGCCGCGTCAAGCGGCCACAACCCCGGCTTTTAGGTTCGCTGGGACCCCATCGCGTTCGCTGGCCGGGACTTCATGATAAAAAGAGGGTGGCGCGATGTTCAAGCGCTTGCGCGCACCATCCAATGGCTCAGCAAGCAAACGCTCATAATTTTGCACCGGCAACCAAGCCGCGTTGCGGCCATTGCGATAGGCCTGCCATACCGCCTTGAATACAGGGCGTCCTGGCAAGAGGCGCTGAAGCTCGCGTGCTGCGGCAAAACCGATCAGCGCAAAGCCCAAGGATCGGGTCTGCGGGAAAGAAAACGACACCACACAGGCCTCACCCAGGGCATCGGTCTGATAGCCGCTCAAAACATGCCACACATCATGGACATCACGCAACCGCCGGCCATACCAGGCAAAGGGATGAAGCGAGTCGATCTCATTGCCGGTGGTGCGGCTCTCTTCTGCCAAGCCCTCGGCCGAGATTTTCCTGCCCTGCACAAAGGCGAGATAAGCGCGGCCGACGCTACCCTCGGGCAGTTTTGCCAGGGTCTCATGGTCGTCGAGGATTGGCTGCAGCTCTGCCCGGTCATAAGCGATGCGGCCGCCTTCCTGAGAGCGCAACAGGCGCGCATAGCCATTGGGAATCGAACGGCCAGATAGCGCGCGCATGATTTCAAAAACGGCTTTGGTGTCTTCTTTGTTGTGTAGCAAGCGACCAATGCCACGCAGTGCTGCGCCAAAATCATAGCCGATGCGGGAGAGGAGAGTTTCAGACATGAGGGATATCTACCAAACTGTCGAAGCTTCGTAAAGTGACGCATACGTCATTTTCAGAAAATGTGATCAATCATTCGGTGTCATCTTTCGATGCAGCCCCGGTTTTGAGCTTGATCCCTCGTTTGGCCAAGGCTTCGCGGAGCAAGACCTCCATTTGCACATTGGTAGAGCGAAACTCCGCCGACGCGAGCCGCTCTATCGCGCTCAAAACCTCAGGGTTGGTGCGCAATAGAAACGGCTTACGGGGCTTGGTGACCATAGAAAAGCGCCCTGCCTTAATACAGGGAGCCGGTGTTGACGACGGGCTGCGCCTCACGATCTGCACAAAGTACGACCAAAAGGTTGGAGACCATCTGGGCTTTGCGTTCCTCGTCCAAGGTCACAACGCCCCGGGCAGACAATTGCTCCAGCGCGCTTTCCACCATGCCCACAGCCCCCATCACGATCAATTGCCGGGCTGCCAGAATGGCCTGGGCTTGCTGACGTTTCAACATGGCACCGGCAATCTCGGTCGCATAAGCGAGGTGGGAGATACGCGCTTCATCAACTGCCATCCCGCCGACAGCTAAGCGTTGGTTCAAACGCTCGCCCAGCAAAGTAGCGACCTCTTCGGCATGGCCACGCAGGGTGAGATCACCTTCTGCAGCATGGTCATAGGAATAATGGGCGGCAATATCGCGAAGCGCGGTATCAATCTCAATCCGGCTAAAGCGCTCATAATCATCCACGTCAAATAAAGCTTGTGCCGAGTCCTGCACGCGCCAAACCACATTGGCGGCGATTTCAATCGGATTGCCGTCCTTGTCATTCACCTTTAGCTTGTCAGACGTCACGTTGCGGACCCGCATGGAGATTTTCTTGCGCGTCAACCAAGGCCAAACCCATCGCAAGCCTGTAGCGCGGTCGGTGCCCCGATAAGCACCAAACAACAAAACCGCCACCGCTTCATTCGGCTGGATCGAATAAAAGCCACCCATGCCAACCGCCCCCAAGCCGATCAATGCAACGGCTGCACCGAAATAAGTCGGGTCCGCCCCCGTGACGAATAGATAGATCGAACAAGCAATCGCCAGCAGAAATGCCAAAAACAACGGCACCCCTGGCACAGACACGGCGGGACGCTCACTACTACGGCTGATCTCTGTCCGCGACATATTTTTCCCCTTCACATAGCATCAATATGATATCATATCGAGATCATTAAGCAATCAATTAATTCAAGGTCTCATTGGTGTCTAGGTCACAGCGCGTCTGGTTGAAATTAAACCAGACGCGCTGGGCTATGAAGACCGAGTTAGCGTTTGATCACCCCTGTACTAACTGGGTTTCTGCGAACACGCCGCCAGGGTCATAGGAGAAATATGTTGGCCAAAAAGCTGTCTGGATGGCTGAGGTGATATAGGAACGCAAAACCTATCCCTCTCGCTACTTTGAGAGAAGCAAGTTCGTGTTCCTTCACCGCAGCCGATGAGGGCGTAATTTCAAATACACATCATCCCGGCTGCTAAAACCAAGCCGGGATGAAGTGCTCTGGGAAGATAAGGAAAATCTAGGCGGCGCGAGTGGCCAAAGTGCCGGTCAATTTCTTGATGGCTTCTTCGCGGTTTACTCTTTCGATCGCAGCCACCTCACGGGCCATACGATCGAGAGCGGATTCGTACAATTGCCGCTCAGAATAGGATTGCTCTGGCTGGTCTGTTGCCCGATGCAAATCCCGGACGACTTCAGCGATCGAAATCAGATCGCCGGAATTGATCTTGGCTTCATATTCTTGCGCACGACGGCTCCACATCGCGCGTTTGATGCGTGCACGACCAGTCAGGGTTTTCAAAGCGTCGTCCATTATCGCAGGGCCAGACAGGGCCCGCAGGCCACCGGTTTTCACTTTCGATGTGGGAACACGCAGAGTCATTTTGTCCTGATCAAACGCAATGACAAAAACTTCAAGGCTCATGCCAGCTACCGTTTGGGATTCAATCCCGGTGATCCGGCCAACGCCATGCGCTGGATAAACCACATGGTCACCAATTTGGAATAGTGTCTTCTTAACGTCGCTCATCGCGAACTCACCCTCGCACCATGCCAGCCCGCCAGAGACAAAAGACCACCTGCACCGCCACGCGCTTTCCTAAAAAAGATCGTTACGATGTTGTGTCTGTTTGCTTCGTAAGGCTGGGGTCCACCAGAGAATGCTGTGCAGGACTGCACCAGCCAATTATTCTTATCACAAATTATTCAGAAAGTGAAGCGCGCTGGATGCGACACCCTCGGACGTCACCTCTGGGCTAACCAGGGGTTGCTGGATGCGCGAGACCGATCAGGGCCTGGCGTTGAGATGGGGTCAGCAAACGCCACTTGCCCTCTGGCAAGTCACCCAGCGTCAAGGAACCAATCCGGATACGGCAGAGATCCACGACATAGAGGCCAACCGCTTCGCACATCCGGCGGATTTGCCGGTTCCGGCCTTCGGTTAGGATAAAGCGCAAACGATAGCGACCAATCACTTCAACCGTGGCGGGCTTCAACTGACGACCATCGAGCACCAGCCCATAGCGAAGCTTTTCTAGGGCCCAATCGGTTATTATACCTTCGATCGCAACGAGATACTCTTTCTCCAACCCAGACTGTGGCCCGATCAAGGCTTTAGCAAGCACGCCATCTTCTGATAAAACCAACAGCCCGCGCGAGTCCATATCCAAGCGCCCGACGGGCGCAAGGCTCATCTCTTCGTCAGGAATGATGTCAGAGGTACCGACCAGATTGTCAGCCGTCAGCAAGCGGATGGCCGGCACTTGGCCGGGTTCCGGGTGGGCAGAGACGATACCAGGCGGCTTATTGATGACGATAGAGAAACGGTTATCCAGTTGCGATTTGCCAGCTTCGGCAATCGTCAAGGTTTGACCGGGCTGAATCTTGCGGCCCATATCTTCGACGGTTTCACCATCAATGGAAACGAGACCCGCATCAATCAAAGCTTCGGCTTCGCGGCGCGAGCATACCCCGGTTTGGCCCATCCATTTATTGATGCGCATCGGCTCTGCGCCATCATAAGTCTTGGACCAATTCATCGAACTAACTCCAAAGGTCTCGCGACCTTCTTGACGACGGGCGCTTAGGCCCGCCGCTTAATTGCCTTCGCCAGGATTAGGCGAGAAATATTTCTCAAACTTGCCATCTTCTTTAGCAAAGTCATCACGGTCAGCAGGGGGCTCGCCCTTCACGGTGATGTTAGGCCAAATCCTAGCATAGTCAGAATTGACCTTCAGCCACTTGCCGTCAGGCTCATCTTCGGTATCGGGTTTGATGGCATCCACGGGGCACTCAGGCTCGCATACGCCGCAATCGATACATTCGTCAGGATGGATCACAAGGAAGTTCTCCCCTTCGTAGAAACAATCTACGGGGCATACTTCGATACAATCCATATATTTACACTTCACGCAGGCGTCGGTCACGATGTAGGTCATGGTCCTAGCGGGGGCTCCCTAGCAGTTTTTCGGCGCCGATGTGACCGTGCTGACCAGAAAGGTCAACCTCGTCCCGGCTGATTGAGGTATTATAGAGCAGAACAGCTTCAGATGCAGGCCCTCGCCTCACACCTAGAGCGAGAATTTCTACATGGTGAGGCTTGCCTGCAATGGCAAAAGCCAAAAAATCACCCGGCGCAATCGTATAGCCGGGCTTGTCAATCTTGCGAACTGCCAAGCCACCACGCGCAAGGCGTACCCCTTTGCGCGAGATAAATTCGCTCGCCAAGCCACGGCTCTTAAAAAAGCGGGCGCGCCAGAGCCAGACGTCTAGCCGGGCGCGATCGGCCTCCTCGCTCATTCAGATTGCGGCTCCACGGCAGGAGCGGGCTGGCTGCCACCGCCTTTATGCGGCTTCTTGCCTTTATGCTTCTTGGAAGGCGCGCCGGCCTTGGCTGGCTTGGCGGGATCTGCCGTCAATTTCAAAGCGGCCAGGACGGCGAAAGGATTGTTCGGATCAACCGCGCCACCACCCCCTGCATTCGTGCGGGGTGGGGCAGCGGCAAAGCTGCGACCCTCCTTGTCGCGATGGGGCGGACGGCCACCTTCTGGCCGCTTAAACCCACCCTCTCGCGGCGGACGATTGCCATCCCGGCGCTGACCTTGAGCGGGCCTAGCCAGATCATTGCGCGGGGGGCGGGCTTCGCGGGTTGGTACCGCACCTGTGGCTTGGCCTTGTGGACGCGGGTCAGAGACACGATTGGGATTGCCGCGCTTAAATGGCCGTTGATCCCGAAGCGGTGGCCTTATACGCTTGCGACGCCATAGGGTGACAGTCTCCGTGGCTGCGGGCTCTGCAGCTTCAGCGGAAGGGGCTTCTAATCCTGTAGTCTCTTCAGGTTCAACTTTTGCAGCCACCTCGACAGCCGCTTCAGCGGGAGCGGCCTCTGGCGCAGGCTCAACGTCTGGCGTACCGCTTTCGTTGAGTTCGGCTTCACCAGCGGCCTCGGTAACGGGGTCCACCGCCTCTACAAGCTCTGCCGATGGTGCTTCCGGGGCTTTCACCGGCCGCGTCGTCTGAAACTTCTCCCAGCCTAGCGCCTCAACCACGGTTTCAGCATCCTCGTTCGAGGCTCCAAGTAGCGACACGATTACGGCCGGGAACACACAAGGGCCTTTCGCAGCCTCGGCGGCTTCAAACAAAGCATCCGCAATCCGGTCGACGATATCGAGGCGGACGGCGCGTTGGCCAAAGGCGCGGAAGCCGGCCGCCGCCAAAGGCTTGGCCTCCACCGGGCTGGTCAAGGTAAAGCTGGTCACGCCTAAGGGTGGCAAGAAAGGCCGGCTAAGACCGAGATCGCCGCCGCCGGCAAAGAAGGCAAACAAGGCATGCAGCCGCGCAGGGCGTGGCTTTAAAAGTGCGGGTGCGTAAATATTGGCGCGGCCAAACCGCAAGCCCACCGCACGCAGGGCCTTGCGGTCATCCTGTGACAATTGCTTGAGGTCCCCATCAAGCTCTGCCCGGTCCATAACTCCCCCGGATTCTGCCACCCGATATGCCACGCCACGGGCCAAGCCTTTCAGACTTTCGCCGTCGGCAGCTTCGGCCAGGGCTTTGAGTGGCACCAAGTCACGCGCAACGATCTCGAGCAACCAAACGTCGAGCCGTTCTTGTGCGCGCTTCATCACATCTTCCGGGGCTAGCTCGCCCCCGATCATCACCGCGCGCGGTTTCAACAAGGGCTGGCTACCCATCAACCTGGCAATCTCGTCGCCACGCCAGATAATCACGCCCAGATCAGACAACACAAAGTCATTGATGCCTCCCGTTGCGATCGCTTCAAGGCGGCGTGTCAATTCAGGTCGCAAGGCTTGGAACGCTGCATTCTTCACGGCCCGTTCCTCAAGCCCGGTGGCTTGGGGATCTGCCTGGAAGCGCAAACCGACGAGTCGGCCAATAACATGGCCTTCCACTGTCACTTCGCCGGTTTCTTTTACGTCAACTTCCATGGCATCTTCCCGTTTAAGGCCCTTCAACAGGGCTGAGGTACGCTTGTCTATGAAGCGCTGCATCAAGCGCTCGTGGAGTGTATCAGATAGACGGTCTTCTATCACCCGAGTCTGACCTTGCCAGTGTCTATTTTCATCAACCCAGTCAGATCGGTTCGCGACATAGGTCCAGGTGCGGATCGCTGCCAATCTTTGTTGCAATTGCTCGATATCCCCATCGCTTCGATCGAGCTCGTTTACCCTACGCGCGAACCAATCCGATGGGATCAGTCCTTTAGGCTTAAGCAAGTGTTCGGCCAATCCTTCAATCAAATGGACATGCTCATCTTGGGGTGCTTTGCGAAAATCAGGAAGCTGGCAGGCATCCCACAATCGACGCACTCCCACAGAAGACCGCGTGAGGGGCTGGACCCACTCAAGAATGGCCAGACGGCGAAACGCCTCTTCATCAATCGCCCCGCGCGAGCGCTTGAGTGAAGGGTGGGGCGAAGGCGCCTCGAGAGAGGCAATCAGGGCTTGGCACGAGCGGTAATCGAGGTCGGATGTTCGCCATTCGAGCGCCTCGACGGGCTCGAACTGATGGCCCTCGACGCGCTCGATAGTCTCGGTGTCGAGGTCGGGGCAATCGGCGGTTTCACCAAACGTGCCGTCTGTGCGAAAACGGCCGGCGCGGCCGGCGATTTGGGATATCTCATCGGCGCGCAAGGGTCTGTGGCGCCGGCCATCAAATTTCGACAAACCAGCGAAGGCCACATGATCGACGTCCATGTTTAGCCCCATGCCAATCGCGTCCGTGGCGACCAGAAAATCCACTTCACCAGATTGATAGAGCGCGACTTGCGCATTTCGGGTGCGCGGGCTCAGCGCACCCATCACCACCGCCGCGCCACCCTTGTGGCGACGGATCAGTTCGGCGATGGCATAGACTTCCTCCTGACTGAAGGCGACGATGGCGCTGCGCCGCGCCAGCTTGGTGATCTTTTTCACGCCCGTATAGCTCAAGGTCGACAAACGCTCACGACGTTCAATCTCAATGCCGGGAATCATCGCACGGATCATCGGCCGCATGGTGTCGGAACCCAGAAACATTGTCTCGGCCTGGCCGCGCGCGCGAAGTAATCGGTCAGTGAAGATATGCCCGCGATCTGGGTCCGCACACAATTGAATTTCGTCGATCGCAATGAAGGAAAACGGCCGGTCGAGCGGCATGGCCTCCACAGTTGCAACAAAATAGCGGGCAGCAGCTGGCACAATCCGCTCCTCCCCCGTCACCAGCGCCACGTGGCCAACGCCCTTTTGCCTGACGATGCGGTCATAAACTTCGCGCGCCAAAAGACGCAGCGGCAGCCCGATCATGCCCGTTGGATGGCCCAGCATACGCTCTACCGCCAAATGGGTCTTACCCGTATTGGTTGGCCCCAAAACGGCCCACACCCGGCTATCGCGATCAATCAATCCAACCATAGGCCCAGACCTAGAGTTTTATTGTGTCAGGGGAAACCCTCAACTGCGGTGGGGGCCCTCGCCCTGCCTGCCCTCAGGTGGCCCTTGCCAGGGAAAATTGGTGGGCGTCTTCCAAGTCTGTCCCCATGCTGGTTGACCACGTGTATTCGAAGTGTCACGTTTGGTTTAGGTTTTTTGCAAGACTGGCCCAAGAAAATGGGGCCTGATGCGAGCTGGCCGTTGACAATACCGGGAGCGTAGGACCATGGTTGCTGCAGCGATTATTACCACTGCACCGAAAAAATCCACTGATTCAATAAAGAATAACCAGACGTTGGAAGCTTCCACAAAATTGCGCCCACCCCCACTGGCCTTAACACTGATTGAAGGGCGTGGAATTGTTGAATTGGCAACGACTTTTGCAACACGCACCATCCTGCGCCACGCGCCGCGTGGCGATGGCCATTGCGTCCTGGTTTTGCCGGGGTTTTTGGCCAGCGACCGCTCTACCAGGCCGATCCGCCAGTTTTTGTGCGAGCTGGGCTATGATACGCACGGCTGGGGTAAAGGACGAAATCTAGGCGAATTCTACAAGATGCGCGATGTCCTCGAAGGACTCGTGGAAGAGATTTACACCAGGTCCGACCAGAAGGTGTCGATTGTTGGCTGGAGCTTGGGGGGCGTTTTTGCCCGCTACCTATCACTCGTGATGCCCGAAAAAATACGCAGTGTGATCACCTTAGGCAGTCCATTTGCCGCCGATATACAGGCGACCAGCGCCAGGAAACTCTATGACCTTGTGTCCAAAGAGGGCCCAGTACGTCCCGGCGATCTGGAGAAAATTGCAGGTGACTTGCCGGTTCCAAACACGTCCATCTATAGCAAGCTTGACGGGATCGTGAATTGGAAGACCTGTATCGCCAAGCCAGCAGAAAACGCAGAGTCGATCGAAATCCGCCTGGCAAGCCATGTGGGTATCGGCGTCAACCCCGCCGCTTTCTGGGCCACTGCCGACCGCTTGGCCCAGCCGGAAGGAGTTTTCAAACCCTTTGCCAAGAATGGACCGTTTTCCCTGGCTTTTGGGTGAGCAACCGTGTTTGTGTGTTTCTGGTGTGGTAACAGTGTATCTGGTCCCCCATCCTGGCGTTAAGTTGGGTGATGAACTTTCCCATGAGGCCATTAACGGCTACCGATCCCTCGTTTTGCGGCAAGTGCCACCCTATTGCATCTTTGGCCGGTATCGATCCTGGCGGACGATCTGTCGATCACTGTCAAGGATTGAGGCGATCATGATTGATTAGAAGTCGGCGTCCTTGCCCGGGGGCAATATCTTCCAAGACACGCAGACCTTGGCCGACAGGATGGCGGAATAACTCGAAGGGCCGGAACAGGTATTTGAGGCAGTCAAAGCCGCTTGAACGGCTCAATTGCCTCCATGGGCGTTTATCTGATCGGTTAGGATCATCATGGTGACATCATCCACAGCCTTACGGCGAAGCTTGATGAGGTCCAGCACGCGCTCATCGGAGAGAAAGCGCCAGAGAACTTTTGGGTTGGGGTACCGGTAGGCCCCAACCACGTCCCACTGACCTTTAGGGCCAACCAGATCAAGTGCCACGACCCCCTGGGTTATGGGTTTTGCGCCATATTCTTCCAGGACAGGGCCAATGCCATCCTGATACTCGCGCCATGCGGCATCTGAACGCCCATCGGCAAGATCATGGCGAAAGCGTATCATAGACAACACAATGATCGGGTCATCAGGCGGCAATTTCTTGATCGCCTGCAATGCTTCGAGCGTTGGCTCAATCTCGTCAAATAGACCCATAAGGTCAAGGAACATTCAACCCGCGCGGAACGCAAGCCAGCCGCGCAGCGTTTCACTGCATTTCCATAGCCTTAAGATGTAAAGTGCTGCTTCTTGGGTCCTGCGTAGCCAAAAAGCCAAGCAGCCACTTTGCGCTTTTGAATCTCCTCGCTGCCCTCCGTAATCCGATAGCGGCGGTGGTGGCGATAAATATGCTCAAATGGCTTATGGCGGGAATAGCCGATACCCCCATGAACCTGCATGGCTTGATCTGCCGCCTCACAGCACAAACGGTTGGCCCAGAAATTACACATGGACACCTTATCCGACAGTTGTTTCTCGACTTCGGGCTTGGTCATCTGATCCATTTCCCAAGCCGTTTTGTAAATTAAAAGGCGTAGCATCTCTGCCTGGGTAGCAAGTTCTACCAGGGGCCATTGAATGGCTTGATTTCGGGCTAGGGCCTCGCCGAACGGCTTGCGCTCGCGGGCATAGGCCACGCTTTCCTCGATGCAATAGACCGCCGCCCCTAAGGACGATGCTGCTTGGCGGATGCGATTTTCGTGCACGAAATGTTGTGCCAGAGCCAAGCCATACTCGGGAGGGCCAAACCGCGCGCTATCGGGTACCCAGACATCCTTGAAACTGACACGGGGATGATCGGTCGGCATATTGAAGGTCCACAGATATTCCTCGATCTTCACGCCGGGGTCGGCGGCGGGCACAAAGAAGCAAGAGATGCCGCGTGCTTCACCTGCGCTTCCGCTGGTACGGGCAAAGAACATGCAATGGGTGGCGACATGCATCCCCGTAATCCACATTTTTTCCCCATTCAGCAGCCAGCCTTCCACGCCATCGCGCGTCTGGCGGACACCTGTGCTCTCCATATGGGTGGCGTCGGACCCATGATTTGGCTCGGTTAGACCAAACGTCGCGATGAACTCGCCGCGCAAGCTCTTGGGCAAGAGGGTTGCCTTCTGCTCAGGTGTGCCAAAGTCGCGCAACATCAAAGCACCTGGCATATTGCCCACGATAGAATGCTCATTTTGAAGGTCATTATGCAAGCCCAAGCCCTTCTTGGCTAAATGCTCGCGGATGATCGCCATAGCCAGATTGGTGCCGTCCTTACCGCCAAACTCAGCCGGTAGGGCAAAGCGGTAATGGCCAGCTGCATCGGCACGCCGGCGTGCTTGACCCAACAGCGCTTCCCACTCGTGCCGCGGCAAACCTTGATTGTCAAAATCGGTACGGGCCCACTCGCGACGATGGTCAAAGAAGCGCACATTGTCGTCAGCTTCCTCTAGAGGCTTGATTTCGCGTGCGATAAAATCATCCAACTCAACCAAATAGTCTGCGATGTCCTGGGGTATAGTAAAATCCATGATCGGCCTTCCCTGCGTTTTGGCTGTCTGCGGGTTCTGCCTATGACCTTACTGACAGGGCTAAACGTTGCAACTGATTTATGGGCTGCGCCAACTGCCAGCTCACGAACTCTGACAAAATTGTGACTGCTGAATAAAATATAGTATGTTCATTTTTCTGTTGCAACCACTCTCACCAAGGGCTAATCACACACGAACGAGGATAAAAAGATCCCGTTACCCCGAAACCCTTTTTAGGAGCCTCCCCATGCGCTTCAAGACAATTGTTGCCGGATTTGCTTTCGCTTTGACCGCTACCGCAGCCCTTGCTGCCTACAACAACGTTGTTGTGAAACTGAAAACCCCCGTTGCCGAAGCGTCTAACAGCTTGATCGTGTTGGGTGCTGCTTGGACCTGCGCGGGCGACACCTGCACCTCTGTGCTGGACCGCAAGACCCCACAAGTTCGCGACTGCCGCCAAGTCGCCCGCGCCTTTGGCCCAGTGGCCAGCTTCAACGTCGGGGGCGTGAGCCTTGACGAAGCAGGCATCCAAGCCTGCAATACCGCCGCGAAATAAACGCAAGGCGATGCTCTGATAGCTGGTTCACGAGATCAGCGACCTTTAGAGGAGGCGAGCCTGAATGGTTCGCCTTTTTTATTGGGTTCGATCAGCCCACTTGCGCCGATGGTCCCGTGGCGACGGCCTCTTCCTCGCCTGACAAAGCTTGATGGATCACAGCAAACAGAACTTCGGGTCGGATCGGTTTGGCGACATGAGCATCCATGCCTGACTCCAGACATTCCTGCACATGATGGGTCATCGCATTGGCCGTTAGAGCGATGATGGGCGTGCGCTTGCGCTTCTGCAACCGCTCCAACTCACGTATCCGCATCGTAGCCTCTCGTCCCGACATGATAGGCATTTGCACGTCCATCAAAATCAAGTCGAATTGGTCTTGGCTCCAAAGCTCCACCGCCACCCGGCCGTTCTCAGCAAAAACTGGCTCAATGCCCACTTGCTCTAGGAACATCTGCAGCACGAGGCGATTATGTGCATTGTCTTCGGCCGCCAGAACTCGGACAGACGTCGTATTGCCGCCAACTTGGGCACGGGATTCTCCGAATTGGCCTGCATCTGTCCGTTCCGGTGCTAACCCCAGCGGCATTGTAACGGTAAATCGGAAAGTAGAGCCCTCACCTACCCTGCTTTCCACTGCAATGTTGCCGTCCATAAGCGCCACTAGTTGCTTGCAGATCGCCAAACCAAGACCGGTGCCGCCAAACTTGCGATTGGTCGCGGTTTCAGCCTGGCTAAAGCGTTCAAACAAACGACCCTGAAGGTGCTGCGCGATGCCAATACCGCTGTCTTTGACAGCAAACGACAAGGCGCGGCGGTTCTCGCCCACATCTTCCGCTGAGATGGTTACAAGGACACTGCCACTTTGCGTGAATTTCACTGCGTTGGAGACCAGATTATAGAGCACCTGCTTGATCCGCGTTGGATCGCCCAGGCACCAGATGTCTGCGCTAGGATCCACATTAACTGCAAAACTGATGCCCTTTTGATGCGCGCGCAGCGTGAACAGGGCCTCAGTCGAGCGCAGAATTTCCATCACACTGAAATCGAGCGTTTCCAACGAAAGCTTGCCTGCTTCAATCTTGGCGATGTCGAGCACGTCGTTCAGCAAGGCCAACAGGGTATCGCTGCTGTCTTGGATTACAGCCAGCATCCGCAACTGACGATCGTCGAGCGGCGTGCGTGACAAGGCGTCAGCCATCCCCAGCACACCATTCATAGGTGTACGGATCTCATGGCTCATCTGCGCAAGGAAGGCCGATTTAGCGTGGTCAGCGGCTTCTGCGGCCGTCTTTGCCGTTTCCAGATCGCGCGTGCGTTCTTCGATCCGGGCTTCCAACGTGGTGGCATGCAGCGCCAAAGCATCGCGTGCTTCAACCAAATCCTGAGCCTGGCCCCGAAATAATGCAGCGACCCGGGCCCAGCACAATCCTGCACCCACCATACAGCCTAAAAGCGCCGCAAGGCCCAAACTCAACAAAAGAAAGGCGGCATCGATTTCTATCTTCAGACTGGCCGCGATTTCGCGCCGCGCTTTTTCCATTTGGCGCGCTTTGCGGGTCCCGGCGATGGCGTAGGGATGAGATTGCAACAGTGCTTTCGCATCAGCCTGACGACCGGCAGCAGCAAGAAGAACAGCCGAATGCTCAATCGCGCCCATTTCACGGGTTACGTTATAGACCGTTGCAAAGGATTTCTTTTTTGTCGATTTTGGTGCCAGTTGAATGGCTTTTTTAATCACGGCTTCGCGAGGTTCATTCAGCGCAAAAAAGCGCTCTCGATCTTCGGTACGCCCCATTCTGGCAAAGTCGTCAGCAGCTTCGGTAACGCGCTGGTCGACCCAGATGGCCTCACTCCAGGTCCGCTCAAATGTTGCCAATCGCTCCGCCTGCGACGCCAGATTGCGGACAGCAGATAAGGAAATCGACGCACCAACAAGTGTTCCCAAAACCGAAAGAATAAGAGCGGACAGGAGCCAAGAGCGGACGTTACGGATTTTTCCCATATCTTAGGTAAGCACAAAAGCCTGAAGCCAGAGTTAAAGTCTACCCTTCAACGGGCCACGGCTCTGATCCCTAAAAGATGACCGCTACATCCGATTCCGCAAGGGCAGAAGCTCTGGGAAGTTTCCCGGCTCCTTTGCCGCATTGGCCCGGAAGGCCTCTGCCATATGGGCAGGGCTAAACATCCCGGATTGCCAAGTGGCGATATAATCCAAGCCATCGCGGATCGTATGATCGCGCGCATAATTGATCATCACCTTAGAACCGGTGACTGCCAAGGGTGCCTTGGTTGCAATTTCGCGCGCGGTTTCCATCACATGGACAACTAGGGCATCATGGGTCTCAAATACCTCATTGACCAAGCCGATCTCCTTGGCTTTCGCCGCCGTCAGTCGGCGACCTGTGTAGGCGAGCTCGCGGACCCAGCCTTCTGGAATGAGCTTGCACAATCGTGGGAAGGTGCCGACGTCAGCCGTCATGGCGATATTGATTTCCTGAATGCAGAAAAAGGCGTCAGCACTGGCCCAGCGAATATCGCAGGCCGAAATGAAATCGACAGCCCCGCCGATGCAGCCACCCTGGACGGCGACGAGTACGGGAATGCGTGCCTCATCCAAACAAGTGAAGGTGTTTTGCAAGTGGTGGACGTGCAAGCGGAAGCTCTCACCACGCGTCTCACGATCGGACACTGCCCCTTGGGTGACGCCGTCGCCACTCGAGAAAACGCTCAAATCCATCCCGGCACAGAAATGCTTGCCTGTCGACGTAATCACGATCACGCGAGCGCGGGCGTTATCATTGATATCTTTGACGATCTTGGGCAGTTCATTCCAGAAATCGCGCGTCATCGAATTGAAGGCTTCAGGCCGCTTCAGTTGAATATGGGCAATGTGATCTGCGATCGTGACATCAAAGCAGGTCGATGTCGGTGTGGAATCGGTGTCGTACATGGTCGCGCTCCCTTTGGCCGGCAGAGCTTAAGCTCTTTTCAATGGACTTTTGTCTTGTCGTGAACCAGCCTACACCAAGTCTGGCTTGCGGTCATCCTGTGCCCTAATTGGGTCTTGGTTCAAGTCCAAACTTGCGTCAGCATCGCCGCATCATCGCTCATGTCAAGGAGAAAGCGTTATGTCAAACCAGGACGGGGTTCAGCGCCGAGACCTATTATGGGCGGTCCTGGGCCTTAGTGCCAGCCTGGGCTCTCAGGCACAGGCCCAAAGCGCTGGTCAAATGCTGGAGGAATTGGCAAAAGCCGCTGCGGCTAAACGTGCAGGGGCACCCACAGCTTTGACTGGTTGGGACGATGATTTCTTGATTGCCTCGTCACGCACTGAGCTGGAAACAGGCATTCGCGCTGCCCTGTTACAAGGGACAGGTGCTGCGGTTGGCCGTTTGGGCAAAGCAGATGGATTTTGGGGTGACACACGGGTGCGCATTCCTCTGCCAGAGCCCCTCGCCTCGCTACAAAAGCGCTTTCGCCCCCTGCGCTTGAGCGTACCGCTTGACAATTTTCAACTGCGTCTCAATCGTTCTGCCGAACGCATAATGCCAATAGCTGGTTCCATACTTGTCGACACCATCGATAGTCTCAGCATTGAAGATGGTTTGATGGTGCTGCGTGGCGGCGATACGGCCGGAACCGAGGTGTTGAAGGCTCAATCCTGGGTCGCACTTGTAGGTTTAATGACCCCGCCCATGGCAGAAGCCGTGCAAGCATCAGGCGCAGGCCTGGCGCTGGAACGGATCCAAGTCCGCTATGGCTCGGAGATTGAGCGCTCGGGCGGTTGGACCAGCTTGAAGAGCTATTCGTCTGCACCCATAACCCTTCCAGGGCCGCAGCAGTCAGACGTCCCTGCCACCATTTCGCCGCCGACAGCAGGGGCTGTCGAAACCAAAGCAAAAGCGCTTACCAAGAAGGCCGCAGCAGCGACCCCTATCGAGGTTGCGTTACCACTCCTACCGCCCCCACCGGTGGTCCTGGACAATCCACTGAAAAACCAGTTGATCGGTTTTGTCGTAGACCGGGCTCTGGAAAGGTTGTTTGTCAATATTGGCGAAGAAGAGCGCGGAATCCGGCGCGACCCCTCGCGTCGAGGAACGGACCTTTTGAAACGTGTGTTCGGCAGCCTTTAGGGGCAGAAACGAAAACTTGGAAGCAGATTGCCAGTGGTAGAGATTGTTGAAACGCGCCTCGTCCAGACTTTAGCCGATGGCACGATGGCAGGGCTAAAATGGGCAACACTGCCGCAGATGGATCAGGCCCCCGCTTTGGTTTTTTTTCACGCCAATGGATTTTGCGCTTCAACCTATCGGCATATTTTAAAACCCGTGGCGGAAGCCATTGGCCGGCCGGTTGCGGCCTTTGACTTGCGCGGCCATGGCCGGACTCGATTGCCGGACAATCCAGACCACCAGGACAATTGGAACCGATTTGCCCGCGATATCGCTGCATTGCTCGACCAAATCGCGCCAAACGGTTGTATCCTTGCTGGACATTCCATGGGTGGCACTTCATGCCTGCTGGCAAGTGCACTCAGGCCAGACCTGGTCAAGGGCCTTTGCCTGCTTGACCCTGTTCTGGCACCAGCGCCCTTTTACTTCTATGCCCATTTGCCCTGGGTATTCAGCCTATGGCGCAGCCAGTTTCCACTTGCCAAAGCCGCTGGTCGCAGACGTGCCGTCTTTCCAGACAGGCAAGCCGTTTTGGACGCGTATACTGGGCGTGGGGCGTTTAAATCCTGGCCCAGAACCATGCTGGTGGATTATTGCGAGGATGGCTTTAAAGATGTGCCGGACGGCCAAGTCAGCCTATCTTGCGCACCTGCCTTTGAAGCAGCCTGCTTTGCTGGCCAACGCCATGATCCGATTAGAGCGATCAGAGCCTTACAGGTGCCCGGCCGTTTGCTGCGCGGGGCGAGGCATTCTACGACAGTGGCGACGTTGATCCCGCTCCTCACCCGATGCGGGATCCAAGTCGAGACGATCGCGGAGACGAGCCACTTTCTGCCGATGGAGAAGCCAGAAGCCTGTGCACAGGCTCTGATTGAGCTCATCCAAGCGGTTTGATCAGGCGCGCTTCCAAATGCGCCCGTGACTGAGGTGGGATCGGGATTACTTTGCGGGCGACCAAATCAAAGGTCACTGCCACAGCCTCGCAGACACAGAAGATTTCGCCCGTGACTGGATGGGTCAAGACATGCTTGAGGGTATTGGTTTTTTCAGCCACATCCGCCACACCGGAATAAACAGCTGTAAAGTCACCTGTTCCAGGCCACCCCAGATAATCCAACCGATATTCGAGGACAGCGGCACCTGCTTTGCGGGGTTGGCCATCCTGGGCGCTCAACTCTGCTGTGGCTTGATCGCGCCATGCAGTCATAAGGTTCGGGACCGCAGTTGAAACCCGCCCGATCATGCCCTCGGGATAGAGGCGGTTGAAGACATCCACATCTTCAATGCGCACAGCCGATAAACCTACTTGTTGGAAGCCGCGCGGCACTAAGGTTGCGGCTTCGAACATCTCTGTGGGTCCATCAAACGCAATCGAACGCGGACTGCCGTGCTTGGGCACCTCGACGGCCATCGCAGCGCCAAGCGCCCGGGTGCGCTCTGGCCACGTATAGGCTCTGCCGGTTTTCGCCTCAACATGTGCCATCTTGGTCAAGAAGGTCGCGCCAATAGCCCCGTCCAACGTGTGGGCAATTTCGCCATAAAAAGTGACGTCGGTCTCACCAAGACTAATAACGCCGCCCCGAAAAAATAGCGGCGCGCCTTCGCGCGCCTCTTTCAAGAATCGAATATGCTGGCGGACAGGCAGCAAGGTCGCCGTGGCTTCGGGGGCAAACGCCCGTTCACACCCAAGTTCTGTCGCCATCAGCATTATGCCATCCAAGGCACGGCGAACCCAGAAGCGCACATTCATGTGCCCCATTTCATCGCATTCCCAAGCCTCGACACTGCCACGCCAATAGTCCCGCATATTCTTGTCCTGTCCTTGCTCTGCTCAGGCGGCCAGCGCACACTCCTGGCACTGCCCGCGTCCTTCCACGACCAGGCGTGCCAAATGGAATCCCTGCGCTTTTGCCGCTTCCTCAAGGATATGTGCCACTTTGTCATAGGCCACTTCAGTGGCTTTCAGACAGGTATTGCAAACGAAGAGCGCCACCGGTTGGGAATGGCCGGCATGGTTGCAGGCGACAAACGTCGCATCCTGTTCGATCCGATGAACCAGACCCAATTGGCACAAGAAGTCGAGCGCTCGATAGACTGTGGGCGGCTTGGTTGCCTGCCCCCCTTCCCCGGCTTTGCCGATCAAATCATAGGCCTTCATCGGCGTTTCAGAGGCTGCAAGAATTTCCAATACCCGGCGACGTGGCGCGGTGAAGGCCATGCCTGACCGCTGACATAGGGCCTCCGCTTGACGAATAAGATCGTGCATGTGCGCCTCCTTGAACGTGACGAACCTTCTCTTTGTTCATGCCTGAGTTTGAGGTGCATGGAAAATGTCCTTTGCACTTGCACAGCTGAAAATTTTAGATAGGTAATGTTATGTAATAACATACTAGGATCCTCCTTATGACTCCTGCGCTTTATGCCCTTCTCGCCTTGGCAACCCCAGAAACAGCAGCCCCTCCCGCTGTCCCGACCAACCAAACCCGCCCCATAGAAACCATTGTGGTGACAGCCAGTTCTTTGGGAGATCCATCTGACGCCATCAGCCAAGGTGTAGCCGTGATCAATCGTGGCGAAGCGCTGCAAGCCTCCATCAGCGGCGGGATCGGGGAGACTTTAGCCGGTATTCCAGGTGTTCGCTCCACTTTTTATGGCGTGAATGCCTCGCGCCCCATTGTACGCGGTTTGGGGGAAGACCGGATAAGATTGGTGCTGAATGGCTTGCAAGGCATTGACGCCTCTACCATTTCGCCAGACCATGCCCCCGCTATTGATGGTTTGGACGCCGAAGGCATTGAAGTCCTGAAAGGTCCAGCAGCCTTACGCTATGGCGGCAATGCAGTTGGCGGCGTGGTCAATGTGGTCGATGGACGCCTGCCAAGCAGGCTGCCTGAAAAACCATTTGCTGGTGAAATCTTCCTCGCGGGCTCTACTGCCGAAGATGCGGGCACGGCTGCGTTTAAGCTGGTTGGCACAACTGGTGCCGGCGTCCTTCGAGTGGATGGTTTCCGCCGCGACGGCCAAGATTATAAGATCCCGGGCTACTCCCAAACTGACGCCATGCGTGCTGTCACTGGCGATGATACCGAAGGAACCGCCTTCAACACCCGAGGAGAAATTTGGGCCTTGGGCGGCAGCATCGCCCGCATCACCGATAAAACCAGCCTCGCACTAGCCACCCGTCAGACCAAGTCCAATTATGGCATACCGGGCGAAGAAGCTTTCATCGAACTTAGCCAAACCCGCTATGATTTCCAAGCCGCCATCAAGGACATAGGCTTTTTGGACACGCTGACTTTCTCCATCACCTCAGGCGATTATACTCATAGCGAAATTGAGTTTGATGGCGCGATTGGCACCGTCTTCACCAATGAAGGCTATGAGGGCCGTCTTGAAGCCCGTCACCGCTCGATCGGGGCCTTGGACGGATTATTCGGCCTGCAATTTGCCTCCAACGATTTTGCAGCAGAAGGCGATGAAGCTTTCATCCTGCCCGTCACGATCGAAACACTAGGCGCATTCTGGGTGGAGCGCTTCAATCGGGACAATTGGGGTGGGGAAGTCGGCGCACGCTATGAACAACGCGACTATTCTGGTCTGGCGGGTAGCCGCAATTTCGATCTGGGCAGCTTCTCTGCCAGCGCCTTCATCAAGCCAATAGATGGCCTGCGCCTGTCGCTCAATGCTGGCTATACCGAGCGCGCACCCACAGAAGTTGAATTGTTTGCCGATGGTCCCCATGCTGCCACCCAAGCTTTCGAAATTGGCGATGCAGACCTTAAGACCGAAACGGCAACCAGCTTGGAAGGCATCTCCCGTTGGCAAATCGGCGGCGTCACAGTCGATCTCAATGTGTGGCGAACCAGCTTCGATGGCTTTATCGCTTTCAATCCAACCAATCTGATCGAAGACGATCTGCCCGTCTTCTTGGTCAGCCAGAAAGATGCCACACTCACCGGGGCTGAACTGCATGTCACGTGGCCCTTTGGCGAAGTTGGCAGCTGGTCCGTGGTTGGCGATGGCGGGATCGACACGGTCCGTGGCAGCTATGATGACGGTGGCGCGATCGCCCGTATGCCGCCCGCGATGATAACCCTTGGCCTTGAAGCCAGAAGCCCACAGATGCGGGTACGCGCAGAAGTGCAATCCATCGCCGAACAGTCCCGCACGGCCGCCTTCGAGACCAAGACCGAAGGCTCTACCGCCCTCAACGCTCTGTGGTCCTGGCGGCCTGTTCAGAGCGGTGACCGCATTGCGTTGACGTTTGAAGGACGCAATCTGACCAATGAGGATATCCGCGAACATACGTCCTTCCTGAAGAACTATCTGCCCAAACCCGGTCGCTCGATCCGGGTCAGCTTGACGGGCTCATTCTAAAGGGCTGGGGCGGCGGAAGCACCCCACTGCATGCCCTCAATTGTCCGGACAAATTTTTGGTGACAAGTCGCAAGAGCCCACTTAAGAAAGGGGCAGAAGAGGAGATGTCATGACCTATCTATCTGCCCGTCATTTATTCGTTGGATTTGCTGCCTGCCTTGCGGCGGTCGCCACTACGGCCGATGCTGCCCCCAAGAAGAAGGCACCACCTGTGGCCCCTGCACCAGTTGCAGCCCCATTGGACCTTGCAACCCCTGAAGGCGTGTTGGCCGCCAACCGCAAAATGGGCTGTGACATGCGCGATGGCGTCGCTGTCACCTATTATTGGGCAGGGGATGCTTATTCACGCCGTCAGGGCGAAGCCGACAAGCTCCTGTTCCGGGCGGAAGGCATGAATGTTCGCCAGTGTGTGACGGTGAAGGACCCCGTTCGTGGTCTGGGTTATCGCCTGATTTCACGGGAACTCTTGATCTACACCGACCCAAAGACAGGTAAGGTGTTAAGCAAATGGACCAATCCCTGGACCGGCGAAGTGGTCGACGTCATGCACGTTGCCAATGACCCGGTGAACTCGACCTCTTACGTAACAGGCCGGGATGGCCAGCCGATCCGCTGGACGGGCACAATTAGTGGCGATCACTGGTGGACCAATGTGACGGTGCCCTTGTTCTACACCAACCCGCTGGGCGGTAAATATCAGGCCGAAGTTGGTGCCACCTATCATGCCACCGAAATGTTCAACTTCGCGGGCACAGTCTCTGATCTGATTGACCCAACCAAGACCACGGCAGAAGCCAGCGTGGCTTGGGTGCGGATTTCCGACTGGTTGCCATGGATGCGCATGGGCGGTCGCGAGGGCGAAATTTACTTCAACACCAATGGCCGCAAACTGGACAATTGGGACCAGATGCCCGCCGTGATGAAGGACGAAATTACCAAGAATTATCCAGCTTGGACAGCGCCTCCCCCGCTGGACGACGCCCGTCCGAATGAGACATCTTGGACCTATTTCCTTGATGTGAAAGAGGGTCGCAAAGCCCTCCCGAAACGGGATTAAAGGATAGAAGGGCTCAAAGCATCGCTTTGAGCCCTTTTTTTTGGCAGTGCGTTCAAAGGCCCCCCATGAAACTCTATGACGAACATAATCCGGCCCCGAACCCCCGTCGCGTTCGGATATTCCTGGCCGAGAAGGGCATCAAGGTCGAGCATGTGCATGTGCCGATGCGGCAGGGCGCGCACAAAGCACCGGATTTTCTGACCAAGAACAGGCTCGGCCAAGTGCCGGTTCTAGAGCTCGATGACGGCACCTGTATCAGCGAGAGCGTCAGCATTTGCCGCTACCTCGAAGCGCTTCAACCCGAGCCGGCCCTCTTTGGCACCACGCCCTTAGAGATCGCCACGATCGACATGTGGATCAGGCGGGTGGAGTGGCAATTGATGAGCCCGATTGGCCAAATCTGGCGCCACGCCCATCCCTATACGGCTGCCCTTTTGACCCAATATAAGGATTTTGGCGAAAGCAATCGCGCCCATGCTGACCGCGCCTATCACTGGCTGGACCGGGAAATGGCTGACAAAGCTTTTATTGCGGGCGAGGCCTTTTCTGCCGCCGACATCATGGCCCTCTCCATCGTCGATTTCGGCACCTTTATCGGCACGCCCATCCCCGATGATTGCAACCATTTGAAAGCCTGGCACAGGCGGGTTAGCGCGCGGCCAAGCGCGGCGGCTTAGGCCTGATAATTCAGCCGCAAGCCCGGGCGATCCCAGCGCATTTTTGCGAGACGACCGGTTGAAGACAAGGTGATATAGGCATCGCACATGTCAGTGCCACCAAAGGCGATATTAGTGGTCATCAGATCGTCGGTTGGCACCAGGCTGTGCGCACCTGTGGCGGGGTTCATCCGGGTAATACCGGGATTGATCAAGGTTGCAATCGCCACTGTGCCATCGGCTTCCACCGCAAGGCTATCAAACAAGGTCCATTGATCCACACGGCCGACAACGCGCGCGGCGCGAAACGGGCTGGCTGGCGCAATCTGTCCAGGTCCCGCGACATCGAAGGCATAGAGCCTGCCTTCCATCGTGTCGGCCATATAGATCGTCTTGCCATCGGGGCTGAGGCCAACACCATTAGGCGAAGTATAGCCATGCGACAGCTCGTGGGCAGAGGCCGCGCCCGGCGTGACATAAAACAAGCCGCCATAGTCGCGGTGGCGGTGATGGCTTTTGCCGTGGTCAGTAAAATAGAAGCCACCATGACGGTCAAACACGAGGTCATTGGGTCCCCGCAAGGCATGTCCGTCGATCGTGTCGAACAGGCGCTCGACCTTGCCAGTGGTCAAATCCACCCGCTCAATCCGCCCACCTGAGTAGTCATCTGGCTCATGCCCTGGCACCATGAGACCGCCGAAGTCGGACCACGCAAAGCCGCCATTATTGCAAATATATAGGGCCCCATCAGGGCCAAGCGCTGCGCCATTGGGCCCGCCACCCAGATTCGCAATGGTTTCGGTCTTGCCACTCCAATAGCGCGTGAGGTTGCCAGATTTGATTTCAACAAACACCACAGAGCCATCATCGAACACCACAGGACCTTCGGGGAACTGCAAACCCGTTGCGAGGATTTCAAATGTCATGTGTCGTGCTCCCGAATCTGAACTTGCCATGCCAAAAGATCAGGCAGGCTTTCCCCATCATCACGGCTCCTGCGCGGTTCAGCAAGGCCAAAGCCGCAAATTTGCCTGCGCGAACTGGACAAATTTGGCAACCTCCGGCCCATCACTGATGCGTAATTCACCCATTGTGGCTCTGCAGATATAAGCGCCTTGGCCTCAGCGGGCCTATTGCGCGCAGAGCCCTGCCTGAGCCGTTCCAGGCCAACCAGACTTCACAAAGCAACTGCCTTGAAATGGTTCCTCCATTTGCGGAAAAGTTTTAAATCATGCGTGTTTGCCAACCCATGTGATCCAACGCCCGGTCGCGCTCGGGCGCACAAAGTCAGCCCTATTTTGCGAGAGGGAGCCTTTGTAACGCAGTCGGTTTTAGTGCCTGCTGGCTCTGGGACGATCTCTGTTGGCAGGCCACTTCTAGCTCCCCCGCAACGATCAAACAGGTCCTGCTAAGTCCACAGCTCACCATAGCAGAGCTAGGGAAGCGTAGGCCTGGTTATTCCTCCAGGGTTTGGAGGCTGACATGGGTGGGGCCCCGGCCCCTATAGAAACCCAAGCACCAGCCATCTGCCGCCGGAAATCGGACGTGCCAGCAGAACACTAGGGCCTGCGGGCGCGCTCGTGTTAGCGTGGAGCCATCCGAATGGCACCATCCAAGCGGACATCTTCGCCGTTGAAATAGCCATTGGTGATCATGGTCAAAGCCAATTGAGCATATTCATGGGGCAAGCCCAAACGCTTGGGGAAGGGCACACTCATGGCCAAAGCGTCTTTTACGGCATCAGGTGCTGCATTCATCAAAGGGGTATTGAAAATGCCGGGCAAGATGGTGTTGACGCGTATACCCTCCCCCATCAAATCGCGCGCGATTGGCAAAGTCATGCCAACAACTCCGCCTTTGGAGGCTGAGTAAGCAGCTTGGCCCATTTGACCATCTTCGGCAGCTACTGAGGCCGTGTTGACGATGGCACCGCGTTCGCCGTCTTCCAAGGGGGCCAATGACAGCATGCCAGCTGCCGACTTGGCAATGCAGCGGAAAGTACCCACCAGATTGATCTGGATGATCATGTTGAAGGAATCGAGCGGGAAGTGCTTGATGTCGCCGGTCTTCTTGTCGCGGCTCGCGGTTTTGATTGCATTACCGGTGCCGGCGCAATTGACAAGGATACGCTCTTGGCCATTGGCGGCGCGCGCTTTGGCGAAGCCCGCATCCACACTCTCCTCAGAAGTCACATTGACTTCACAAAAAGTGGCACCGATTTCGGTGGCGACCTCTGTGCCACGCGCCACATTCATATCAAAAAGCGCAACCTTCACGCCATGTGCCCGTAACGCCCGCGCTGTGGCTTCACCAAGACCAGAAGCGCCACCGGTCACGATAGCTGAGACTGAATCATCTAATTGCATGTTTGGAAACTCCCTGAGTTTGTCGAGGATCGCGACTTATTGTGGCGGGCTCGGGTAGGCAATTAGCGGGCTCTGAGCTAAACGCAAGAACAACGTGGCTGGAATCACTGGAATAGGCGAATTTTGTCCCCACCCCTTCCCCCTTTAGCGTCCCTGCAGAACAAAACCATCCTGCAGGTTGTTCCTGAGATGGCCACCGGCGGGGTGGAGCGCACGACCGTTGAAGTCGCCAGTGCTATTATTGAAGCAGGCGGTCGCGCCTTGGTGTTCAGTGCAGGCGGGCGGTTGGTGCCCGAACTAGAAGCAATCGGGGCCGAACATATCTCGGGCAAGGCCAATTCGAAACACCCCTGGACGGTGTTTGTCTCCAACCCAACCAAGCTCGCCCAACTGATCGTGCAAGAGAAGGTGGATATCGTCCATGCCCGTTCTCGCGCGCCTGCTTGGAGCGCCTTACTGGCTGCACGGCGCACCCACACACCCTTTGTGACCACCTATCACGGCATCTATAACGCTAAGTCTGGCCTCAAGCGCTGGTACAATAGCGTGATGGCGCGCGGCGATCGGGTGATCGCCAATTCCGGCTATACGCGTGACCATATCCTCGCAGAGCATAGGATCGACCCGGGCAGGATCGAAGTCATTTATCGGGGCGTCGATGTACATGCCTTTGCCCCGCAAGCTGTTTCAGACAGACGCCGCAAAGAGCTGGCAAGCCAATGGGGCATCGCTCTTGAAAGTCCCCGCCCGCGCGCCATTCTGCCGGCCCGCCTGACGGCCTGGAAAGGCCATAAGGTGATGCTGGAAGCGCTGGAAACTTTAAACCGCAAGGGCTTGGAGATCGATTGTCTGATGGTGGGCGACCCACAAGGCCGCGATAATTATTGCGCCGATTTGGGCCACGAGATCCGCCGTTTGGGCCTTGAAGACCAAGTCCATCTGGTCGGCCATTGTCGTGACATGCCGGCCGCCTTTTCCTTGGCCGACTTTGCTGTCACCCCCTCAATCGAGCCGGAAGCTTTTGGCCGGACAGCCGCAGAGGCCCAGGCCATGGGCTTGCCAGTAATTGCCTCCGACCTTGGAGGTGCGCGCGAAACTGTGGAAGACCGGGTAACGGGCTTTCTGAGCCCTGCCGGGGATGGTAAAGCCTTGGCTGACTGCATAGGGCGACTCCTGGCGCTGTCACCCGCAGAAAAAGCGGAGATGGGCGCTGCGGGTGGGGTTAGGGTCCGGTCGTTGTTTACGACCCGCACGCTACAATCTTGCACGATATCGCTGTACCAGCGGCTGGTCGAAGAATAGAAGTGACAGGAACAGACGTGAACCCGGAACGGATCTTAGTTATTGTCTTGGGTAGTTTAGGCGATGCGGTCTTGGCACTTGCCCCGCTTGCTATGGTGCGCGCCCATCATCGGGATGCCGAAATCACGGTGCTGACCCAGCGCAGCAATGTGCGGTTTCTGTCCAAATCCCCTTATGTCAACCGTGTTGATGCGCGCTGGCCGCAGACCAGGATTGTCGACAAAGCCAAGTTTATTTGGTCGCTGCATCAGGAACGCTATGCAATGGTCTATGACCTGACCAACTCGGCAGAGAGCGATACCCTGTTCAAGCTTCTGTGGCCTATGCAACCTGAATGGTCCGGCGGGGCGGTTGGCTGCTCGCACCCCCATGTCGACCGCACCCGGTTGACCCTGCACCGGCTTGACCGCCATGCAGAGCAACTCATGACCTGCGGCGTGGGCCCAAAGGAAGGCTTTGCACCAGGCCTGTCGCCATTGCCCGACCTAGATTGGGTCGAATCAGTGGTGAAGGATCACGCGAAACTTACCCCGCGCCACCATGGCATTGGCGAGCCATTTGCCTTTCTGGCCCCGGAAGGCCCAGCGGCGGAACCGACAAAACGCTGGCCGACCGCGCGATATGGAGAACTGGCTTTAGCACTGCAAGCCCGTGGCATTCAGCCTGTTTTAGTGGGTGGTCCTGCAGCCATAGAATTGGCCGTTGAGGTTCGGGCGATTGCGCCCAAAGCCCTCGATCTGGTAGCGCGCTTAGATGTCTTCCAATTCATTGTTTTAGCTAGACAATCTATTCTTGCAGTGGGCTCCGAGGGCGACATGGCCATCATTGCAGCAGCAGCAGGCGCGCCAACACTCGCCATTATCAATCCAAACGAAGCCAGTGTGCGCAAAGCCGCTCCCCGGGGTTCAGCGACGGTGGGCCTTGTCGCGCGCAACTTCGATACGATCCGTGTTCAAGACGTTTTGGCTGCCGCCCGCGCGGTGACGCCGACAATTCTTGAAGCACAAACATCATGACGCCTTGAAGGATTGTTCATTTGCATCCATTATCAAGCTGTGCCCGGTGAAACCCGGGACAAAGGCATTTGCGGCACCAAACCGCGTAAATTAAGGAGAGACGAACATCAGACGCCCTATGGCTGCAACGCCCTCTAAAGACGGCCCCCGTATCAATGAAGATATCCGTGCACCGCGCGTCCTTCTGATTGATGAGAATGGCGAAAAACAAGGCGAGATGCCTCTAGCTGCAGCACTTGATGCCGCAGTAGAGGCCGGTCTGGATCTCGTGGAAATCGCTGGAACTGCAAACCCACCCGTGGTGAAGATCCTCGATTACGGAAAATTCAAATTCCAGGAACAGAAAAAGAAGAATGAAGCGCGCAAGCGTCAGAAGATTGTTGAGCTGAAGGAAATCAAGCTCCGTCCGATGATTGATGATCATGATTATGACGTCAAAGCCCGCGCCATGTCACGCTTCTTCGAAGAAGGCGACAAGGTCAAAGTGACCTTGCGCTTCCGTGGCCGCGAAATGGCGCACCAGCATCTAGGTGTTGACCTATTGATGCGGGTCAAGCGCGACTTTGAAACCATTGCCAAGGTTGAGAGCGAGCCGCGCTTGGAAGGCAAACAAATGACCATGGTGATGGCACCGCGCACCTAACGCGCGTTGGGCTGCTCCATTCCCGATTAATCCGCCCTCCTGCCCACGCAGGGGGGCGGTTTGTTTTGGGTGGTGGAGGGGCTTTGTTTGGTCTGCTTTGCGGCGATAAATGCCATTGAGGGCAGGCTTCGGGGCTTCTGGAATGAAGACTTTTCCTCGGCGAGGCCGCAGGTTCCAACGCGCATGGTACAGTCCGGCGGGCTCACAAGCACCCTATCGTGCACAGACAGAACTGCCGGGCCGTTCCAAGTCACTTGGCTGAATGCCTACACACGTTCAAGTTTTGCTTGACTACTTTGGCTTCCAGAGATGGAATGAACCTAACGGCGCGAAGCGCATTGTTGTTCGTTTATGGCTGGTTGGCAATCAATAGTCTCTTTGCCTTGGAAGCGGCACGACGCGCTAGATGGTAAAGTCTCGCTGCCCCTTCATCATAGCGAACAGTGATCTTGCAATGCTCGCCATAGGTGTCTTTCAGAAAATTCCCTATCAGCGTCTCCGCGTTCTCGCGAGGGCAGAGGAGCTGAGCCGTCAAAGGACATTCTGTGCGGCTGTGATAGGTCGCATAAACCTCCCCATCCACTTCAAACACATTGCCCATCGTGTAGGGATAAAGGTCACACTCCATGGGGCGGTTCCCATAGACTTGGCACTGGTGGTCCCAATTCGGACACGGGCCGTTCCCATGAGAGGATATCTCATAAAGCCTGCCTTTGCGCGAAACGGTAAGATGTTCATTTCTGCCCTCGAAAAGTCGAGTGTATTCTGCTTCATTCACCTTCAGCCCATGAAGTTCTCGACAGCAGCTTTGATCTGTTGGGCATTTCAGGCAAGGATTCGACATCAAAATGTTTCCTTCGAGTAGCGCAGAACGACCTTAGCCAGCAAGTGTAAAATGGCCTTTAAGAAGTTGAAATAAAGAGCCAACCACACCGGATCGAACTGCCTGGCGTGCAAGCCATAAAGCTCAGGTTTGCCGACGAATGGCAACTTTCAACGTCTATGTCCCCCAAACCAGACCGTCTGCTATCGTAAAGGGTTCCAGATGCCTTTTGGCGTCAGAAACCCTTTACGATGACCGAACCCGCTCCGCGAGCGGGTTCGGTCATCGGCCGATTATTGCCAAAGCTATCCGGTTTGAGGTCTGCTTCCAATCCCTGACCCACTAGCAGCCTGTCGATCAACTTAGATTGCGTCCAGATTTGATGGCGGATAAATGGGAACGACATCAGGCGATGGCCCCAAGTTTGGCGAGGCGCTTGCAATTATAGGCCAGTGCTATGAGTTGCCACTCGGTTTTGACGTTTTCCATGC
>CALRXH020000016.1:0-56159 GCA_943372135.1 Maricaulis salignorans
CCCGGCGGCGACCCCATGGGACCCATCGGCAACACCGGGGCCTTCATCCCACGCTCCGACGCCACCGCAGCCGGTGCCGCAGCCCGAACCAACCCCAATAACTGGAACGATACACGCGATAAAGCCGTCTCACGCTCACTCCGCGGTACCCGGAATTAAGGCCAACATATCTTGTTGTTGACACCATGACCCTGTCTCCACCATGACAGAGAGCGGCTCCACAAGGGTCGCTCTCTTTGATTTGGGCAATGCCAAGCGGATGGGGAAAACCACGATGGCTGTGGATTGGTCGCAGTGTAAGCCAGTCAATATCTATGAACAGGTAGATCTGGCGCTCTTCCAGAGCACGATCCAACCCGCTCAAAAGCCTGCCATCCTGCGCGGCCTCGTCAGCGACTGGCCTATCGTCCAAGCGGGGTTAATTTCCGATCATGAAGTCTGCGCTTATGTTGGCCGCCGAGCCACTGACGCGCCGGCAAATTGCTTTTTCGCGCCACCGGAAATCAAAGGCCGCTTTGGCTATGGACCTGACCTGCAAGAATTCAATTTCGATGTGCGCTCTGCATCTGTTGAAACCCTTTTAGGCATTCTCTTGCGTCTGCGTGATGTTGAAAACCCGCCCAGCATGTATGCAGGTGCCTTGCCTTTCTCCCAATTTCTTCCCGCTCTATCGATAGAATGTCCGATGCCCCTGCTGGGCCCGGAAATTGCCGCCAAGGTTTCCCTGTGGATTGGCAATCGAACCCGCACCGCAGCCCACTGGGACCTGCCGCAGAACCTAGCCTGCGTGGTCGCTGGAAAGCGCCGCTTTACCCTGTTCCCGATTGAAGAGCTTAAGAACCTCTATGTTGGCCCGCTCGACCATACGCTAGCGGGTCAACCCATCTCGCTGGTGGACTTCGAAGATCCAGACCTTACAATCCATCCCCGCTTTGCAGACGCCATTCAGGCAGCCCAGGTTGCAGACCTAGAACCTGGCGATGTTCTTTATATACCTAGCTTATGGATCCACCATGTTGAGTCGCAGACCCCCGTTGGCATGTTGGTCAATTTCTGGTGGCGGGATGGCCCTGAGCATTTGGTGACCCCCAGCCTAACCCTTCAGCATGCCCTCCTAACCTTGCGCGATTTGCCCAAAGCAGAAAAGCAAGCCTGGAAGACGATTTTCAACCATTACATCTTCCAGTCTGACGAAGACCCCATGGCCCATATTCCAGAACCGGCACGCGGCGTCTTTGGCCCAATCACGCCAGACAGCTTGACCAAGATCAAGGCACGTCTCCGTAAGTCGCTCGACCCGTATTAAAGCAGCCGCGCTTTTCCCGCTTTAGGAGAATTCTTAAGCCCAAACTCCCTTCGTTGGCACGAAACCCGCAATCCTACTCCCAACACCGGCCGAGTGTGCCGGAAAGAGACAGATCTTTAGATCGTGGAGTAGAACATGGCAAAGGCAAAATATCTTATCGCAACTGCAGCCGTCTTGGCGTTCATCCCAGCAATCGCTAGCGCGCAGCCTGCCCCTTATGAAGTCCTGAATGGCCAAGTCCAAATGGGTGATGCGGTTGCCGCTCTGAACGTTGTGTTCCAAGCCAGCCACGGCACGGCAGCCAACAACCTTTCCGCAGGCAACACCATGTCGGCTAAGGCGGTTGACCAAAACATGAATGTGACCAACACTCAAACACTGCGCGGCACGGTTTCCGCTATCAATACGGTCAAAGGTCAAAACGCACGAGGCGTGACCCAAAGCACCGCCGTTGCCCATGGCAATGCAGCCCAAGTTGAAGGCTGCTGTGCCGCCATCGGCATCAATTCGACCCAAACGGCCCAATCTGGTACCCAGATCACCGCCAAGTCGAACATCAATGTCGGTTCGGCTGACTATATCATCTCCGGTGCTCAAGCCACGGCCAACAGCTTCGGCAGCTTCACTAAAAATGGCTACACCCAAGGCAAAGTGACCCAAACCAGTGCTGCGAAAGTCGACGCGTCTTCGAAAGTCACCGCTTGCTGCAACAATGGTGCTATCTCGTCCAACGCCATTGGCGCTGCAAACTCAGCCCGCTGGGAAGGTGAATCGGCCACGATCTTTGCTGAAGTTGACCAAACCAATACTGGCGCAGTCACCACCACTTCGACCGTTGACGTCAAACGCGCAACCAACGTCTCAAGCGGCGCTTCGGCTGCTGGCAATCTGGCCGAAATCCAAAACAAATGGGGATATGCTCAAATGAGTGGCTCGCAGAACAATAGCGGCAATGTTTCGTCGAGTTCGGTTGTCAATCTGGACAATTTCGAAGGCTTTGCGATGATGGGTTCCAACTCGGTTGGTAACTCGGCTTTACTGTCAAACTTAGGCTCTGACGTATCGATGTTCATGGACCAAAAAAACAGCGGCAACGTCGCTGCAACCACCAGCTTCTCCGGCGCATCGGCTAACGGCGGTGTGGGCCAAGCGACGTCTTCGGCAGTCGGCAACGCCATCACCGCTTATTCCTGCGCTTCCTGCGGCAATGAGAGCGTCTTGGTCGAGGGCCGCACCACCCAGACCAACAATGGCAATGTCACCGCGACCACCAATTTCAACGCCGGCAACATGGGCATGATCTCAGCTAGCGCATCGGCAGTCGGCAACAGCGCCACATTTATAGCTCAGCGCAGCGGTCATTAATTCACCCGCTCTCTGAGACGAAAAAGGCGGCCCGATGGCCGCCTTTTTTGCACCTGGATTCGCTCAAACTCAGAGCAATTCTTCCGGGCGCACATCAAAACTCTTGTTGCAATATTCGCAACGCACCCGGATGAAGCCGTCAGCCTCAATCATGTCCGCCGCGGCGTCTGCCCCGAATTGCTTTAGCAAAGCGCGAATGCGATGACTGGAGCAAGTACAGGCTGTTTCAATCGGCCGAGCCTCAAACAAGCGCACACCATCTTCATGGAACAAACGGAACAACAAGTCCCCTGCCGACAAATCGGCATTGACCAACTCTCGGTCTTCCAAGGTTTCAAACAGGATTGAGGCATGCTCCCACGCCATTGCCGTATCCCCGCGTGCACTGTCACCAGCAACCTGTTGAATTAACGCTCCACCGGCCCGCCACTGTGACCGACCGGCTGAGCCTTGGGTTTCCGCGCAAGCGATGCGAATCCGGGTTGGGATCTGTTCGGACTGGGCAAAGTAAAGTGCAGCCGCTTCGGCCAATGTATCGCCTTCCAGGGTGACCGTACCCTGATAGCGATCCATGTCTTCACCCTGATCCACAGTCATCGCAAAGAGCCCAGGCCCAATCAGCTCGGGCAGCGTAGGCTCAGCATTTTCAGCTAGTAGCATGGCCAAGGCGACACCATCCACATTGGCATAGCCGCGCAAGGCTCCATTGGTGCGATACTCGGCAACAATAAAGCGGATCGGTCCTTCAAGGCCGTTCTCACCTTGCACTTGAATGATCAGCTTGCCGTCGAATTTCAACGAAGCCCCAACTAGGGCCGCCAAGGTCAGCATCTCGCCCAAGAGGCGCGCCACACAATCGGGATAATTGTGGCGTTGCAGGATCTCGTCGACCGTTGCAGGACCCAGACGCACGATGCGTCCGCGCACAGGTTCACCATCAATTTGAAACGCCGCCACAATATCGTCGGCTGCGGCCATCAAGTCTGCATCGGGATCGGAAGGATGGGCATCAAATGTCATTATTTTGCCCCATGCCCCAAGCACCAGGTGAGAATCGCTTTTTGTGCGTGAATTCGGTTCTCAGCTTCGTCAAAAATACGACTTTGCGGGCCATCCATTACAGCATTGGTGACTTCTTCGCCGCGATGGGCCGGCAAGCAATGTAAGAAAATCGCCTCTGGTTTGGCTTGGGCCATCAAAGCCTCATTCACTTGATAAGGCCCTAATGCCTGCATACGCTCGCCCACATTGGTATCGCCCATCGAGACCCACGTATCGGTCACGACGCAATCGGCGCCCGCAATCGCCTCTGCCGGGTCATCAAACACGTCAACAACCGCCCCTGCAGCACGCCCAGCCGCCAAAACTTCATCCGAGGGCCTGAAGCCTGCTGGACAAGCTGCAGCCACGTGGAAGCCCAGCTTTGGGGCGGCATGAATAAAGCTTGTCAGCACATTATTGCCGTCCCCCGCCCAAGCGATCTTCGCACCCTCGAGCGCGATGCCAGCTTCTTCCAAGGTCATAAGATCGGCTAAGATCTGACAGGGATGAGAATAGTCTGTCAGGGCGTTGACAACTGGCACCGTGGCATAGTGGGCTAATTCCAGCAGGCTGGCATGACTATTGGCGCGCAAAGCAATGACATCAACCATGCGCGACAATACCTGCGCGGTGTCGACAATCGACTCACCCCGCCCCAATTGGCTTGTGGCGGCATCCATGACCAGCGTATTCCCACCTAATTGCCGCATAGCCGCATCGAAAGACACACGGGTGCGGGTTGAGTTCTTCTCGAAAATCGCCGCCAGCACATGGCCTGCGAGTGGCGCATCGGCATCGACTTTACCCTTGGGCCAGCCTTGGCGCGCACGCTTACGGGCATGAGCCTCATCGAGAATAGCTCGAACCTCCTCTGCAGCGAGGCTGTCAATATCGAGAAAATGACGCATGGCGAATTGTCCAGTCAGGCCGGCTCAGGCGGCTGCTTTGACCTCTGCTTGGGCGGCAGCCAAAGCTGCATCCAAGATAGAGATGGCTTCAGAAACATCGTCTGGCGAGACGATCAAAGGCGGGGCCATCCGCAGCACATTCTGGCCAGCGGTACCAACCAGCATCCCGCGCTCAAAGCACAATTGACGCACTTTCAGTGGATCGATTGTCAGCTTCAAGCCAGCCAGAAGGCCCTTTCCGCGTACATCCACCACGAGGTCTGGATAGCGGTCTTTTAGGCCGGCCAAGGACTGATGTAGGTGATTGGAGACATCGCGCACGTGCTCGAGGAATTCGGGCTGGTTGATTTCGTCAAAAGTCGCATGTCCCACTGCCATCGCCAATGGATTGCCGCCGAAAGTCGACCCATGAACACCGCGAACCATACCGCTGGCGGCTTCTGAAGTGGCCAAGCACGCTCCCATTGGGAAGCCCCCGCCAATGCCCTTTGCAATAGCCATCACATCCGGGGCGATGCTGGCCCATTCATGGGCAAACAATTTGCCAGTCCGTCCGGCACCCGATTGCACCTCATCGAAAATCAACAGGATGCCATGTTCGTCGCACAGAGCGCGCAGGCCTTGCAAGCACTCGTTTGGTACAGCGCGAACGCCGCCTTCGCCTTGGACCGGCTCAAGGATGATACCTGCTGTGGTAGGGCCAATTGCGGCCTTCAGCGCTTCGTGATCGCCAAATGGCAATTGGCGGTAGCCCGGCAGTGGTGGGCCAAAGCCTGCAAGATAATTTGGGTTGGCTGCTGCGTTGATGGCCCCATAAGAGCGGCCATGGAAAGCCCCTTCAAAGCCCAAGATCTCAATCCGCTCAGGATTGCCTTTGGCTGAATGATATTTTCGGGTCAGTTTCAAGCAGGCTTCAATCGCCTCGGTCCCTGAATTGGCGAAAAATACAACGTCAGCAAAAGTGGTATCGGTGTATTTCTGTGCGAGTGAGCGCTGAAGCTCGGTCTGATACATGTTGGACATGTGCCAGATTTTGTTGGCCTGCTCAGTCAAGGCTGCAACAAGCTTTGGATGGCAATGGCCCAGACTGTTGGTGGCAATCCCTGCGATGAAGTCGAGATAGCGCTTTCCCTCAGCCGTAAACACTTCAACGCCTCGCCCTTGCACGAAATCGGCTGGGGCGGGGGAATAGACTGGCATTAACGGGGCAGCGCTCACAGATCACTCTCCAAATCAGGGGTTTGCGCCGATTGGAACAAACGAAAAAGGGCCCAGCGGCTGCCAGGTCCCTCGTTCGAAGCCAAGTCAGACCTGGACCTTTTACAGCCTTATGCGCGCATGCGCCACCCCGTCTTGAACACCCGCCAACAGGCAAACACCAGCACAAGGCTGATAAGCCCCGTCGACAAAGCACTTGTTATGACATCGGCATCGGCATGGCCGGTAAATCCATAACGAAAACCATCGATCAAATGGAAGACAGGGTTCCAAAGCGACAGCGTATGGAAGGGCTCCGGGAGGACCTTGATCGAGTAAAATGTGCCCGACAAAAAGGTCAACGGCGTAATCAAAAAGCTGGTGACAAAGGCCAGATTATCGAACTTATCAGCCCAAATGCCTCCTAAAACACCAAAAGCACCAAACATGATCGCCCCGGTCAAGCCAAAATAAAGCGTCCAGCCGATATGCTTCGGCAGCACATTGGCAAAGATCGTGATCGACACCGCCATCGCCACTGCTACCAACAGGCCGCGTGTTGTGGCTCCCGCAATAAAGCCAGCGGTGAGTTCGCCTGCCGACAAGGGCGGCATCAAGAAATCCACCGTCGTGCCCTGGACCTTCGCGACAATCAAAGACGATGACGAATTGGCAAAAGCATTCTGAATGATCGACAACATAATGAGGCCCGGGGCCAAGAAGTCCGCAAAAGGGATCCCACTCATCATGCGTTTGTCAGCACCAAAGGCCATGACAAAAACCACCAACAACAACCACGTGGAGACAACGGGGCCGAAAATCGTTTGAACGGCCACCTTCCAAAAGCGTCGCACTTCCCGCTGATAAAGCGTTTGCAGGCCGATCCAATTCAAAGCGCCATAGGCGCGCGGCGCGGGGGGACTCGCAAGCTGTGTCATGACGCTAGTTTGACCTCACCGCGCTGTGAAGGAAAGGCCTTTTGCACACCTAAGTCTGTCCTTGAGCGGCGAACTTGCTTAGTTTGAGCATTATGAATCCATTTCTAGAAGCTCTCGCCCGCCAAAGCCGTCCGCTGGTTATGGGCGTGATCAATGCCACACCTGACAGTTTCTCCGACGGCGGCCAATTTGCGCGACCGGAAGCAGGCGTGATGCAAGCCCGAAAATTGGCTAGACAAGGGGCAGACATTCTCGATATTGGCGGGGAAAGCACGCGGCCAGGCGCTGACCTCGTCGACACACGGGAGGAAGTTAAGCGCGTTTTACCAATCATTGAGGCGATCCGGCGCGAGAGTTCGATTGCCATTTCAATTGATACACGCAAGCCCGATGTTGCGCGTGCGGCCGTCGCAGCTGGGGTAGATTGCTGGAATGATGTCTCCGCCCTTACCTTTGCATCAGACTCTATGGCCACCGCCGTGGCCCTCGATGTGCCGGTTGTGCTGATGCATGCGCAAGGCGATCCGAAAACCATGCAGCAGGCCCCTCAGTATCGCGATGTGACGGGTGACGTTTTAAACTTTCTGGTTGGACGTATTGGGCAAGCGGTCCAAGCAGGCCTGAAACTCTCCAATATCATTGTGGATCCTGGCATTGGATTTGGCAAAACCCTGGAGCATAATCTGACTCTATTGCGCGATTTGCCCCGCTTTGTGGCCTTAGGCCGTCCAGTTCTGGTTGGGGCCTCTCGCAAGCGCTTTATCGCAACCCTGGACCAAGGTGCAGAGGTAGGTGAACGTTTGGGCGGCTCTGTTGCGGCAGCTTTGTTTGCCGCCCAATATGGCGCACAAATCCTACGCGTTCATGATGTCGCCGAAACCCGCCAGGCTCTGACCGTGCAAACGGCTTTGCTGGACGTTTAAGGGCACAGGCTTGGCCTACTTATCTATTCAGACAAACCAGCGAGAGGCAATTTTATGACGAGCGAACCCAAAGGCCGCGTTCTGATCGTCGCTGGCAGCGACAGTGGTGGTGGTGCAGGCATTCAGGCTGACATCAAGGCTGTCACAGCGCTGGGTGGTTTCGCCATGACAGCCGTTACGGCCATCACTGTGCAGAATACGCTGGGCGTATTCGACGTGCATCCAATTCCTCTCAAAATTATTCGAGACCAAATTTCCTGCGTAGCGAGCGATCTGGGCGTCGATGCTGTCAAAACCGGTATGCTCGGCAGCATCGAGACCGTCGAAACAGTTGCAGAAGCCATCGACGGATACACCGCATCGGTGCCGCGCGTGATCGATCCGGTCATGGTGGCCAAAGGCGGACATCCTTTGTTGGAAGACAAAGCGGTCGCAGCGGTCAAAAGCTTAATGATCCCACTGGCAGACCTCTTGACACCTAATGCACCAGAAGCTGAACGCCTAGCAGATGTTGCTGTCGACGGCATCAACGGCCAGCGGCGGGCAGCCGAGCGCCTGTTGCGCTTGGGGGCGAGTGCCGTGCTGGTCAAAGGTGGCCATATTCCGGGGGCACGCTTCACAGACCTTTTGGCAACGCCTAGTGGTGAAGTCTTCTTTGAGGCAGAGCGGATTGACACCACTTCCACCCATGGCACCGGCTGCACCTTGGCGAGCGCGATTTCAGCCCTTCTGGCACAAGGCGTTGAATTGGAAGAAGCGGTTGCGCGCGCACATGCCTATCTGGTTGAAGCGATCAAGCGCGCGCCCGGCTTCGGTAAAGGGCACGGGCCTCTAAACCATGCTTGGCCGTTCCAGAAATGAGTGAGACCCTAGAGACCCAACTGATCAATATGGTGCGTGCCAGCGCGAAAATGATGGACGTCCTCACCCGTGTTCGCGGTGCTGATCTGCCAGACTGGCGCCTCGTTGCAGGCTCTGTCTATGGCACAGTTTGGAATGCCTTGACTGGCAGGCCAGCCGATTATGGCATCAAGGATTATGACGTTTGCTATTTCGATCCCGATACCTCTTGGGACGCTGAAGACCGCATCATCAAAGCTGTCGACCAATTATTGCCAGATGCCCTTAAGCCACTGGTTGAGGTGCGCAACCAAGCCCGCGTCCATCTCTGGTTTGAACAACGCTTTGGCAGCCCCTACGCGCCGCTGAGTTGCACGGACGAATCGCTCGAGCGCTATTTGTGCTACAGCGATGCGATTGCAGTGCGCTTGGAAGCCGATGACGCCATCACCTTGGCGGCCCCCTTCGGACTGGACGATATGTTTGCCATGATCCTGCGCCCGAACCCAAAGCGGGGCGCGACCGTTAATACCAAAGCCAAAGTGGCCAGCATTCAAGCGCGTTGGCCTGAAGTTCAATTTAAGGAAGCCTGACATGCGCCAGTTTCTGGTTGATGCCTTCGCCTCAAAGCCTTTCACCGGCAACCCTGCCTGTGTGGTTGAACCCTTTGATGTGTGGCCCGATGCGGTTTGGATGCAGACTTTGGCCATGGAGAACAATCAGGCTGAGACCGCCTATCTATTAGAAACGGATGAGCCCAACCGCTTTGGGCTGCGGTGGTTCACCCCGACGCTTGAAATCCCCCTCTGCGGCCATGCGACCTTGGCATCGGCCCATGTTTTGTTGAATGAATTGGGCGTTAAGGCCCCAACGCTCATCTTTGACACCATGAGTGGGCCGCTGACGGTGCGCACGTTGGCAGATGGTCAGCTTGAAATGAATTTCCCCGCCAATCACCCAGTCCAGATTGATACCCCTGAGGGCTTGGCAGAGGCCTTGGGCGCAGAAGTGGTTGAAACTTGGGTCGGCAACTATGCGGTCGCCCTCGTAAAAAATGAGACTATCTTGCGCGGTCTTAAGCCGAGTCTAGCTGAAATTGAGCGGATTTGTTCGAAAGACTTGGTGCGCGATCGGGGCAATCTGATGGTGTCTACCCTGGCTGATCCAGATGCCGGCTATGAAGTAGTTAGCCGCTTTTTTGCGCCAGGATCAGGGATCCCGGAAGACCCCGTCACAGGCTCTGCCCATTGTATCATCGCGCCTTTGTTTTCCGACAAGCTTGGCAAAGCCTGCCTCACGTATTTCCAAGCCTATCCCGGTCGGGGCGGCGCATTGGCTTGCGAAGTCGTGGGTGACCGCGTCCTCCTCCGCGGCACAGCCGTGACTGTACTCGACGGGCAATTGCGGGTTTAGCCCTCTTTCTTGTTTCCGCTCGAACCCCTAAACCGTGGTCAAATTCTTGGAGAAAAATGATGGCAAATCCTGAGTGGAAGCGCGTCGAGGCGCACATGAACCGGGTCTTCCGCACGAAGGACGTGATGTTAAAACCACGCGCCGGAGTGAAGGATTCGATGGAAGTGTATTTGGGTCCTGAATTCTTGGGCACCGTCTATATCGACGAAGATGAAGGGGAGACCTCTTACATCTTTGAAATGGCCATTCTGGATATTGATCTGGAAGACTAAACATCTCTTCATGAGACATGAATAAGCCCGCCACAGAAATTCTGTGGCGGGCTTTTCTTTTGGAATTTACAGCACGCTCAACATGCTGGCGACCAATGGGTGGCGCACGATGTCGACATCGGCCAGTCTCACCACCGCGACATCGTCGAGCCGGTCCAATGCATCGGCAATCTGGCCAAGACCGGATAGCTCAGGCAGCAAGTCCGTTTGGGCCGGGTCGCCCGTCACCACCATCGTCGAATGCCAGCCCAAGCGCGTCAGCAGCATTTTAAGCTGGCCGTAGGTACAGTTTTGCGCCTCGTCAATCACCACAAAGGCATTGTTCAAGGTTCTGCCCCGCATGAAGCCAATGGGGGCGATTTCAATCAGACCCTCAACCATCATGGTCTTGAGACGCTTGGGGCTTAAGCGATCTGAAAGTGCGTCCATCAAGGGCCGCAAATAAGGCGCGAGCTTTTCTTCCATATGACCGGGCAAGAACCCGATCGATTCGCCCGCTTCTACCGCAGGCCGCGACAAGACGATGCGTGACACCCGGCCTGCTTCCAGCGCTTCTACAGCCTTTGAAATCGCCAAATAGGTCTTGCCTGTCCCTGCGGGGCCAATCGCCACCACAAGCGGGTTTAAATCGATGGCATCAAGCAGTTTTTCCTGACCCGCTGTTCGGGGTTTGACCTTTTTCAAGAAGCTTTGTTCTCGGTCTGGCCCGTCATCCTGAGCCGTTGGGTTCCAGCCAAACAGTGCACGTACATTCGACTCTTCATGAGCGTAAGAGTCATGTTTTGACCCCCCTAAGCTGTGCGATTGACGCGACTGCTCTGCTTGATCACGGGTGCGACGGACTGCTGGGCGTTTAGCCATAGACATGCTCCTTCAGGACGGACTTTCATGGAAACAAAAACGCCGCAGACCTTGAGGCTGCGGCGCGCTTAGAATTGTTGAATGCCAACAAGACGCTTGGAGAGCCAGCCAAAAGGCCAGCAGGGTGTGGATCATAAATGGTCGCTTGTGCGATCACTAGGCCCCCTAATCGCGCGAGAACCGAAGACCTCTTCGACCTTGCCGCGAATCTCTGTTGCGATGTCATCCTAGCAGAGTAAATGAGTTGTTAACGTCACAAAACCTTGTCGGAAGGGATTTTTTTATGAGCTATATTCGCGGTGCCTATTCTTTGGACGATACAAGCCCTACCCTGCCCGCGCAGGGCGATTACTGGATCGCGCCCAATGCAACCGTGATTGGCAATTGCATCCTGCATCATAATGCAAGTATATGGTTTAATGCGGTTTTACGTGGCGACAATGACCCAATCACCATCGGCGAGAACTCCAATGTGCAGGATGGCGCGATCCTCCATACCGACTTAGGCATCCCTCTTACGATTGGGAAAAACGTGACGATCGGCCATTTGGCCATGCTCCATGGGTGCGAGATTGGCGATAACAGCTTGATCGGTATTGGGGCCGTGGTTCTAAATCGGGCAGTCATTGGCAAGAATTGCATCATTGGAGCCAAGGCGCTCATCCCAGAAGGCAAAGTGATTCCCGACAATTCGCTCGTGATGGGCGCGCCAGGCAAAGTGATTCGCGAAGTCGCGCCTGAGCAAGCTAAATTCCTGACAGCCTCTGCCCTACATTATGTGGAGAATTGGAAGCGCTTTCACGCTAGTTTGAAGCCGGTTCCTGCCGCTTCAGCCTAAGCGTCATAACTCTGGCATAGAATTGCGCTAGCCGCCACAGTCGTGGTCTACCCGATGGAGGGGAATATGTTTCGTATAGCCAAATTCGTGCTCGTGCCAGCTTGTATGAGCCTGCTTCTTGCTGGTTGCGCGACAGAGCTGCCGATTGGCGAACGCATCGCGCGAGCGACGCCTGCGGTCACTGTCTTGGCACGCGGTGAAACCGTCCCCGTTGGCTCTGCAAATCAAGATGCGGCCGATGATCCGGCAATCTGGCGCAACCAAGCCCGTCCAGAAGCCAGTCTGCTCGTGGGGACCGACAAAAAAGCTGGCCTTTATGTCTACGATCTAGTGGGCAGGATACGTGACTTCTATGATGCCGGCCGGGTGAATAATGTTGATCTGCGCGCCGATGTTCCAGTCGCTGGTACGGCGCGTGTCGTTGTCGCCGCCAGCGACCGCAATGACCTGACCCAAGCCAAAGTCGCACTATTCATCTTAAACACAGATACCGCCAAACTGACCCCGATCGGCACTGTGGCGGCTGGGGCTGGCGAGGCTTATGGCATCTGCCTTGCCCAAGCTGAGGGCCAGCTTTATGCCTTCATGGTCTTGAAGGACGGTACCATACGTCAAGTCGCTTTGGATTTAGCTGGCCCCTCCCCCAGTGGCCAGATCGTGCGCAAGATGAAGCTCGCCACCCAGTCGGAAGGCTGTGTGGTCGATGAGAAGACCCAGCGCCTCTATGTCGGGGAAGAAAATGTTGGCCTTTGGCGCTTCGATGCCCGTCCAAACGGGTCAATCAAACCAACCAAGATTGCCACGGCAGATGGCAAGAACATCGTGGCTGACGTCGAAGGGGTAGCACTCGCAGAAGGCTCAAAAGATACGCGCTATATCATCGTCTCCAGTCAAGGTGACAATGCGTATGCGATCTACAAGGCTAGTGATGAGAGCTATGTGGGCCGGTTCAGGATAGCGGCCGGGACCTATGGCGCGACCGAAGAAACCGATGGGATTGAGTTGGTTGTCGGCGACTTTGGGCCTGCTTTCCCAGGCGGCCTGTTCATCGCCCAGGATGGCATACATGCCGGGGGTGCACAAAACTTCAAACTGGTAGCCTGGGACGATATCAAGGCTGCGCTCGGCCTGCTCCGGTAAGCGGAAAATCAAAAAAGAGGCATCTGTCGGAGAGAAAGCGCCTATCCCATTTGTATACCCATAACCCGGGTTACGCGTTAGATCGCGCCATGGCAGGCTTTAAAGCGCTTGCCGGACCCGCAAGGACAAGCGGCGTTGCGTGGTGTATCAAGCCAAGCACGCGGCATTTCCCCCAAAGCAGATGGCACCAGATCATCCGCCGTATCACCCATTTCATCTAGGCCTGTCGCTGGCGATGGATGGCTAGAGAGCCAATTCGGATTTAGGCCCATGCCATCGCCAATGCCTGCGCCAAAGCCGCCGTCAATCCTTGCCATGCCGGGATCAAAAGCAGGGGGGGCCATCGGCTGGTCTGGCTGGACCAATTGAATATTCATCAGGAAGCGCGTGACGTCGCTGCGCAAATCCGTCCTCATTTTCTCAAACATCGAGAAGGCGTCGGTCTTATATTCAATCAGGGGATCGCGTTGGCCATAGCCACGCAGGTGAATCACCGAGCGTAAGTGATCGACTTGAGTTAAATGCTCGCGCCATTTGAGGTCGATGGTCTGCAACAGGACTTGTTTTTCGATATAGCGGGATTGTTCCTCACCCATCATGGCGACTTTTTCAGCCCAAACCTTATCCGAGGCCTCGATGATGGCCTGACGGATGTCATTGTCATCCACGCCTTCTTGAGCAGCCATCTCCTTGGCAGGGATCGTCAAGCCCAGAACCTCGTTAACTTCGGTTTCCAGGCCAGCGGTGTCCCATTGCTCCGGAAGCAGCTTTGGCGGCATATAATCTTCGCACAATTTGTCGATAACTTCGTGACGCATGTGCTGGATGGTCTCTTCAACATCCTCGGTGCGCATGAATTCCTTGCGCTCTTCAAAAATCTGCTTGCGCTGATCATTGATCACATCGTCATATTTGAGCAGATTTTTACGGATTTCAAAGTTACGGGCTTCGACGCGCTTTTGGCTGATTTCCATAGCCTTATTCATCATGCGCTCTTCGATGGGCTCATCTTCGTCCACCTTCAGAACGCGCAAAATCCCTGCCATACGCTCACCGCCGAAGATACGCAGAAGGTCGTCATCGCAAGAGATGTAGAAGCGGCTCTTACCGGGGTCGCCTTGACGACCGGTGCGTCCACGCAACTGGTTGTCGATCCGGCGGCTTTCGTGGCGCTCAGTTCCCAAAACATAAAGGCCGCCTAGCTCCATCGCCTTGGCCTTTTTGACCGCAATGTCGGCCATGATCTCGTCATGCAGGCTTTTAAATTCTGCCTCGGTCAGCGCCCGACCCCAAGCAGACTCGCGGGTGCGACGCTCCTTTTCGAGGCGCATTTCGGGGTTGCCGCCCAATTGGATGTCTGTACCTCGACCCGCCATATTGGTGGCGATCGTCACAGCGCCGGGTACGCCAGCTTCTGCAACAATCTCGGCTTCCTCCGCATGCTTGTGCGCGTTCAAAACCGAATGGGGAATATTGTCTGCTTTCAGCAACTCCGAGATGGTCTCGGATTTCTCAATTGAGGCGGTGCCCACAAGGATTGGCTGGCCACGCTCATAACATTCGCTGATGTCGCGCATGATGGCTTTGTGCTTGCCAGCTTCATTCTGATAGACGACGTCATTTTCGTCGATCCGGGCAACGGGCCGATTGGTCGGGACTTCAACAACTTGAAGATTGTAGATATCTTCAAATTCAGCTGCTTCTGTCTGTGCTGTACCGGTCATGCCGCCGAGCTTCTCGTAAAGTCGGAAGTAATTCTGGAAGGTGATCGAGGCCAGTGTTTGGTTCTCGGGCTGAACCGGAACGAGTTCTTTAGCTTCGATTGCTTGATGCAGGCCTTCTGATAGGCGCCGCCCGGTCATCATCCGGCCGGTAAACTCGTCGATCAGCACCACTTCATCGTCTTTGACAATATAGTCCTTGTCGCGCGTGTAGAGCACATGAGCGCGCAAAGCTTGGTTGGCATGGTGCACGATGGTCGTGTTGACGGCCTCATAAAGAGCGCCTTCAAGCAGGCCGCGCTCGCGCAGCAAATCTTCAATATGTTCGGAGCCCTGCTCGGTATAGACCGCTGAACGCTGTTTCTCGTCATGCTCGTAGTCATCTTTGTCGAGCAGATAAATGAGCTCGTCCATCGCGCGATAGAAATCGGATCGATCATCTGTCGGACCAGAAATAATCAAAGGCGTGCGGGCTTCGTCAATTAGGATGGAGTCGACTTCATCAACAATCGCAAAGCAGTGCTCACGCTGGACCATTTCATCGAGGGTATATTTCAGATTATCGCGCAGATAATCAAAGCCAAATTCGTTGTTGGTGCCATAGGTTATGTCCTTGGCATAATTGATCCGGCGCTCACGGTCATCGAGACCTGGCACGATCACACCTGTTTCCATGCCAAGAAAGCTATAGATCCGGCCCATCCATTCGGCGTCCCGTTTGGCCAGATAGTCATTGACCGTCACCACATGCGCGCCCTTGCCTTGGAGCGCATTGAGATAGACTGGCGCGGTTGCCACAAGGGTCTTGCCTTCGCCGGTACGCATTTCGGCAATCGCACCAGAGTTCAGCACCATCCCGCCAACCAGCTGCACATCATAGTGGCGCTGCCCAATGGCGCGGAAGGCGGCTTCGCGGACAACGGCGAAAGCCTCGTCCAAAATATCATCCAAGGCAGCACCTGCCGCCAGTTTGGCTTTGAACTCGTCCGTCTTGCCACGCAGGGCTTCGTTATTGAGTGCCTTGATATCGGCTTCCAGCGGATTGATCCGTTGCTCCACCCGCTGAATGAACGATTTCACGCGGCGCTCGTTTGAGGATCCAAACAGCTTCTTGACGATATTCAACATGAATTTCTGGCCTGACCTGTGCCGGAAACTCCGGCAATAATGGAGCCCTGCCTATCTGATTCATCAGACCTGCAAGGGGCGCGAAAGCCGCGCCAAAGCAACTAGTTTGGTCCGTGAGGTAAGAACGCGGCGAATGCATGTCAACGCGCGTCCATGCACTGCACGACAAAAAGGTGCTTAAAGGTCTCCCTTGCCAGCGTTTGCGTGCTAGGTCATGAGGAAAATTCAGGGAGAGAAAAATGCCGTATGAGTTTTGCAGCACACAGATCGAAGGTCGCGTCCTAACGGTCACCATCAACCGTCCCGAAGCGATGAATGCCCTCCATCCGCCTGCCAATGCAGAGTTGGCAGAGGTGTTCGATGGGTTTGCCGCCAATCCAGATTTGTGGGTCGCCATCATTACCGGTTCTGGCGACCGTGCTTTCAGCGCCGGCAATGACCTAAAATACCAAGCCTCTGGTGGCAAAATGTATGTGCCAGACAGTGGCTTTGCCGGTCTAACGAGCCGCTTTGACCTTACCAAGCCGGTGATCGCCGCCGTCAATGGCATCGCTATGGGAGGCGGGTTTGAGATCGCGCTGGCCTGCGACCTGATCCTCGCTTCGGAGACCGCCGTTTTTGCCTTGCCGGAGCCGAAAGTTGGCCTGGCCGCGCTTGCGGGTGGTCTGCACCGCTTGCCGCGCCAAATCGGTCAGAAACAAGCCATGGGCATGATTTTGACAGGCCGCCGCGTGGGTGCCGAAGAAGGCAAGACGCTGGGCTTTGTTAATGAAGTAACGGCACCGGGCGAGCTTTTGACTCGGGCACGGGCCTGGGCGGAGATGATTGTCGACTGCTCACCCAGCTCGATCAGGGCCTCCAAAGAAGCTGTCTATCGCGGACTGGATGAACCTTCGCTCGAAGCAGCCTATCGTGGCCAGTCCAGTTATGGCGAGATCAAAGCTATGTTCAAGTCTCCCAATGTGATTGAAGGCCCGATGGCGTTTGCGCAAAAGCGCAAGCCACAATGGACGGGTTGATCGCTATTTTCACTTGCCCAGGCTGCAGCTTGACGTCAAACACAGAGCACAATCAGATATGGGCAAACCAAGAATATATCTCACCACTGGGAGTTCCTAAATGGCCACACTTGCTGCTGAAGACCGGTTCGACTATATCATCATTGGCGCAGGCAGCGCCGGCTGTGTGCTCGCCAACCGATTAAGCGAAGACCCTTCAGTCCGCGTTTTGGTGCTGGAAGCTGGCGGCCGGGACAACTCGATGTTGGTTCGGATGCCTGCTGGCGTGGGCACCCTGATCAAAGGCAAGAATGCCCATAATTGGGCATTTACAACCGAGTCCCAAGCCAATCTAAATGGGCGCCCGCTCTATTGGCCGCGCGGCAAAGGCTGGGGCGGGTCAAGCTCGATCAATGGCATGGTCTATATTCGTGGCCATGCGCGTGATTACGACCAATGGGCACAAATGGGCCTGAAGGGATGGAGCTTTTCCGAAGTCCTGCCCTATTTCAAACGCTCCGAGACCCTAGAGACCGGCGGCGACGCATTTCATGGTTCAACCGGTCCCTTGCACGTCTCGTGGGGCAAGTCGTCCAACCCACTCTATCACGCACTTGTTGAATCAGCCGTTCAAGCTGGCCACAAAAAGTCGGACGACTTCAACGGCTACGACCAAGAAGGCTTTGGTGCCTATCAATTGACCATCAAGGATGGCGAACGCTGGTCAGCCTCCTTTGCCTATCTCAAGCCCGCACTTGCCCGCCCAAATCTTGCTGTGCGCAGCCATGCCCATACGACCAAGCTTCTCATTGAAGACAAGGTCTGCGTGGGCGTCGAATATGCCCATGATGAGAAGTCACCTCGCTCCCGCGTTTTTGCCAACAAGGAAGTTTTGGTGTGTGCAGGGGCCGTGCAATCCCCGCAAATCCTGATGGTGTCTGGCGTTGGTCCAGCAGAGACGCTAAAACGCGTCGGGGTCGAGGTTTTAGTTGACAGCCCCGATGTAGGCCAAAACCTTCAAGACCATTTGGACGTGCTACTTCTCCAAAACTGCACCCAGCCCATCACGGCTTTCTCGCTAAACCGTGGGCTCAAGCAATATCTGACCGCGCTGACCTATCTGTTCCGGAAGGAAGGGCTCGGACGCGAAAACTTCCTCGAGTCGGGCGGTTTCGCAAAATCGCGCGAAGGCCTCGACCGCCCGGACCTGCAATTCCATTTCGTCAACGCCCTGGTGCAAGACCATGGCAATGTGGCGGCCAACCAAGACGGCTTTTCGCTGCATGTCTGCCAATTGCGCCCCGAAAGCCGGGGCGAAATCAGTTTGGCAAGTGCTAATCCCTTTGCTGCGCCCAAGATCGACCCCAATTATCTGGCTTCCGAAGAAGATCGTCGCGCGCTGCGCGAAGGCCTGAAAATCGGCCGCAAGGTCCTAAGCCAAGCAGCGCTGTCCCCGTATCGCGGGGAAGAATTTAAGCCCGGGGCCCATGTTCAATCTGATGACGAGATTGACGCCTATATCAAGGCGACAGCGGAGACGATTTATCACCCCATCGGAACTTGCCGGATGGGCAGCGATAAGACGTCCGTGGTCGACAAGGATTGCAAGGTACGCGGCGTGAAGAATTTACGCGTCGTCGATGCTTCGGTGATGCCGACCCTGATTGGCGGCAACACCAATGCACCTACCCTGATGATCGCGGAAAAAATCGCTGACCACATTCGGGGCAGGAAATTCTTGCCAGCCGAGGAAGTTGCGGTGGCTTAAAACGAGCTCGGGGGCGCTAGCGCTCCCTATTCCTTGGCAACCCGGCCACCCATCATGACAAACTCGATTTTGCGCAGGAGGGAAATGTCGGCCAAAGGATCACCCGTAACAGCAACAAGGTCAGCGGCTTTACCTGGTGCCAGGGTTCCAATCTGGTCGGAAAGGCCAAGGTGGGCAGCCCCACCTACCGTTGCACTGCGCAGGGCTTCAGCGGGGGTAAAGCCAGCTTGCACCATCAGCTCAAACTCGCGTGCATTGTCACCATGACGCGACACGCCCGTATCGGTACCAAAAACCACACAGACGCCTGCTTCGCGCGCTTTGCTCACCATATTGACCATCAAGGGGCCAACGGTCAAAGCCTTTGCCGCCTGCGCACCCGTCAGCGTGCCGCCAATTTTGGCCATTTCAGTGACCGTTGCGCCAGCCAGAAGGGTTGGTACCAAACAAGCATTCTTGGACTTATAGAGAGCAAAAGTCTCGGCATCGGCATAGCTGGAGTGCTCAATACTATCAAAGCCCGCGCGCAAGGCCGCTTCAATCCCGCCCTTGCCATGGGCGTGCGCTGTAGCAGTCTTGCCCAAGAGATGGGCGGTATCGGCTATGGCTTTGAGCTCATCATCGAAGAATTGTTGACTGAGGCCACTCGCCGTATTGCTCAACACGCCACCGGTTGCCGTGACTTTGATGATATTGGCCCCCGCCTTGACCTGTTCGCGCACGGCGCGGCGGCAATCATCGACGCCATTACAGACGCTCTCTGGCCCCATGACGTGCATAATATCCTCCCGGAAGCCGTGCACATCGCCGTGCCCACCCGTTGGGCTTAGCGCCGCACCTGCAGCTAGAATGCGTGGGCCCATCAGACGACCTGAGGCAAACTGATCGCGCAACGCAAAGATGGTGTGATGACCATCCGCTCCCAGATCAACTAATGTCGTGAAGCCAGCCTTGAGCGCCTTTTGCGCATTGACCAGTCCATCCAATGCCAGATCGCTTTCTTCCTTCGTCACCTCATCCAAACGGCTTGTGGTCGATAATTCGGAGAGAAGATGGACATGACTGTCGATTAGCCCGGGCAGGACCGTTTTAGCTTTCAGGTCAAAGAGCTTCGCACCAGCCACGGGAGCAACGTAACCATCGCGTATGGCTTCAATCTTGCCATCGCGCACGATCAGGGTCTTGGCGGTGGTAGGGGGCGTGCCGGGCTCGGCAATCAGCCGACCAACATGGATGTAGGTCGTTGGCGATGGTGCGGGTGGGGTCTGAGCTTGGGCGACCCCCACGGCCACAAACGACAAAACAGCAGTTAAAAAAAATGAACGCATGAGTGCCCCCAGAGCTTGATTTTCACACATCATGCGACTGCCCGACGCGATTGGCAATCCGATGCCCAGGTTTGCTTTACTGGCTTATACATCTGTCAGACCGTTAGCCAGCGCGACGCTAAGGTCGCGCAGACTCGCGGGGTTGCTATGGCGGGAAACGTTTTACGGTCCGGCCTTTTTGTAGGCACACATAAAAAAGACAACTCTTCTGGGCTAGATATCTGGATCAATTTGCATCGCCATGACCGATCCAACTATCGGCTCTAACAAAAGGCATGTCGCAATGGCAGAAGCCCTAGCCGCTGATCCAGGTAGTTCGCGTGTCACTTTTTCTGGTGAAGGCAATCTGAGCGCCTTTGGCTATATTACGTCGACAGGGGAACCCTGGGTGCAGGGACCAGAAGTGCCCAGCGAAAAAGAACGCTCTGAATGTGTTTCGGTGCCAAGAAGCTGTAAAGCCCTACAATTAGTTGGAACTCAACGCCGAGAATCATTGACTGTGGCGCAGCAAACCCCACAAACAAATAGTGACCGAATTAGAGGCTTCCTTGCGCAAACAATTAGGGCCGGAGGTGAATTGAGTGAATAGGCTAGATGTTGGACTTGGAGCTGTCGTCATCGGATGCAGCATCTTGTCTTTCTTGGTTGCACACTCTGTTTGGCCCATGGGTATCGCGCAACCCATGCTCGCCCTTTTTGTCATGAGCTCTCTTTTGATCTCAACCACATTCATGCTGACCCTTAGATGTGTCTGGGTTTGGGCGAACTGGGCCTTGAAGCCGCAGGATCCAGCCCGTGCGCGCCCCAAAGTCTGGCCTGCCATCACTTGTCTTCTTGGGTGGGCTAGTTTGTTTGCGCCCACGCCAACGTTGGAAATCAAAGTAGAGCTCCCGCCCACTACGGTCCTGTCCCAGCCACACAATTAGGCCTTTTTCGCAAACCCCGCTTCCCAGGATAGTAATCCTGTCCTAGACTGCCACCACACAATAATGCTCTGGGGAGGGCCTCCTATGTTACTGCCAATTTTGACGCTTATTGCGTGGACCATGATCATGTGGGTGTGGATGTACGCCACCCGACTACCCGCTATGCAAAAACACAAGATCGATCCGCAGGGGGCGGCAATTCCGGGTAGTTTAGACGCTTTACCGCTAAAAGTGGCCCAAATCGCGCATAATTATAACCATCTGCACGAGCAACCGACCCTGTTTTACGCACTGGCTTTGACCGCGCATGTGGGAAATTGGGCCGATGGGCTTTCAATTCAGCTCGCTTGGGGCTATGTGGGCCTTCGTGTACTGCATTCGCTGGTGCAAGCGACCGTCAATGTGGTTGCTGCGCGCTTCGCGGTGTTTGCCTTGGCTTCACTCGTTTTAATGGCACTTTGTGTAAAAACGATCCTGGAAGCACTCGGCAGCTAAGTCAGGTGAGAGGGGCTTTTGCCCCCCCGATCTGCCCGAGTTTAAGTGCACGTCCCACATCAGAGCCACAATGGCTCTTTCATCGCTTTCCGCCGTCTGGGCGTTGCAAGTGGCCGTGTGTGTTTTCGCGAGGCCACACCGGGCGAAGGTTGGCCCTATTTGACGCACCTGACAGCAAGCAACTCAAGGTCAGGTCCGTCCCAGACGCGTGCGCGCACCCCAAAATAAGGGGGCGATACCGCACGCTTTGACGTGTGAAAGACGACTAAACCATGACTACTTTTGCCGATTTCGGCTTTGCTGAGCCTATTTTGAACGCCATCGCAGGCGAAGGCTATGAGCACCCTACCCCGATCCAGTTGCAGGCGATCCCGCCTGCCATGCAATCCCTCGACATTTTGGGTCTTGCCCAAACCGGCACCGGCAAGACCGCAGCCTTCGCGCTGCCCTTGTTGCACCATTTGAGCGAACGCCGCATTCATGCGGGCGCGCGTGCTTGCCGCGCACTGATCCTGTGCCCAACACGAGAACTGGCTGGCCAGATCGCTGACAGCTTGCGCACCTACGGCAAATTTGTCGGTCTATCCGGCGCCTTGGTCTATGGCGGGGCTAACATCCGCAAGCAGATCCGCTCGATGGAACGCGGTGTGGATATCCTGATCGCTACCCCCGGCCGCCTGATCGACTTGATGAAGCAGCGCGCCATCCGCCTCGATATGGTCGAGCATCTGATCTTGGACGAAGCCGACCAAATGCTGGACATGGGCTTTATTAAGCCAATCCGTCTGATCGTTGGTGAAATCCCCAAGGCTCGCCAGACGAGCCTGTTCTCGGCCACCATGCCGAAGGAGATCGCCCACCTTGCCGAAGAATTGCTGACCGACCCCAAGCGCATCCAGGTTGCACCTTTGTCGTCGGCCGCCGAACGCGTCGACCAGCGCTTGATCATGACCAGCCAAGTGAACAAGCAGCAATTGCTGGAATCCATTTGTCACGAACCTGAAGTCAAACGCGCCATGATCTTTGTGCGCACCAAGCACGGGGCGGAAAAGGTTCTCGACAAGCTGGAACAACAAGGCATGTCGGTTGACGCGGTTCATGGCAATAAAAGCCAGAATGCGCGTGAGCATGCGCTTGAGCGCTTCCGCAAGGGCCACACCCGTCTGCTCGTTTGTACCGATGTGGCCGCACGCGGTATTGACGTCGATGGCGTCACCCATGTGTTCAACTTCGACCTTCCAGACGTGCCAGAAGCCTATGTCCACCGGATTGGCCGGACGGCGCGGGCCGGTGCTGAAGGGATTTCGATCTCCTTCTGTGCACCCCACGAGCGGGACAATTTACGCCAGATCGAGCGCTTGATCAAAAAGTCCATCACCAAGATGGACCCAGCCAATTTGATGAAGGCACCGCGCCCGGCAGCGCCTAAGCCTTCAGATGTTCAGTATGACGAGGATGGCGAAACCATCTTCGTGGAATCGGTCGGTGAAGCCTCCAATACGCTAAGCGCGCCAACCAATGCCCATGGCGATGTGATCGGCATCTTGCGCCGCACCGGTCCAAAGGAAATGCTGTACGAACCACGCAACGATCCCCGTCGCGATGGCAAGTTCGGTGCGCGTGATGGTGGCCGCGAAGGTGGCCGTGGTGGCCGTCCGGGTCCGCGCGGTGGTCAATATTCCAACCGGGACCGCAGCGATGACGGAGACCGTCGTCCGCGCGCTGGCAATTTCGCGACAGGCTCGGTCTTCAACGAAGGCCGCCCGCAACAACGCGAGGAAAACCGCTTTGGTGCCCGCTCGGCTGAAGCCGCTGAGCGTCCAGCCTATGTGCGCCCAGTAGCCGATGCCGGCCGTGAAGAGCGGCCACGCTTTGACAAGCCATTCCACGGCAAGCCGCGCGAAGAGCGCAGCTTCCAGGATCGTCCTCGCAGCGAGCGCCCTCGTGATGACCGTCCCCGTGATGATCGCCCCCATACCGAACGTCCGCGCGATGATCGTCCTCGGGGGGAGCGCCCACACGGCGACCGACCTCGCGCCTATGAAGCGCGCAGCGAGGCCTTTGGCCATCGCAATGGCCAAGGCCAACGCGATTTCGCCCCGCGCAAGGGCCCTACCCCACGCGGTGAAGCTCGCATTGAAGGCCGCAGCGATGATCGCAAGTCAGCGAAGCCTGCCGCGGGCAAGAAGACCTTCGGCGGCAAGCCAATCAGCCTCGGGCGCTCTGGTGCACGCGGTGGGGCCAATGTCGGTCGCGGGGGTGACAGCACCTTCGTGCCCCGTCGCGGCCGCTCGTAACCTGCACGCTTAAACCCGCTCAGACACTTAGGCCTGAGCGGGTGAAGCAAATTAAGCTTCATTCCCTTCGCGTGCCCAAAAGCGTTCCAAGGCCCCCTCAATCGCCTCGGCGCGCGGCCTTGCCACTTCGGCAATATCGCGACCATGAGTGAAGAGGAAAAATTCATTCGCCTCTATCCCCCGCAAGATGCGTTCTGCCGCGACTAAGGCGGGCAGACCCGCGCGGTTCTCGCGCCCAAACGCCTCGTCCAATCGGCGTGGCCCGCCAAATTTCTCGTGGCGATTGCGAAACCCATTCCAGATTTCCGAGACAACGATCCCTGGACACAGCACGGAGACCGCCAAAGGCGTGCCGACGTAGTCGCGCGCCATGGCCTCAGCGAGCCCCACCAGCGCGTGCTTGGAGGCAGTATAGGGTGTGTGGCCTGCCCACCCCGGACTGGCAGCCCCAAACCATGCTCTGAGGCTGTGATGACCAGGCGCGAGGCGATGTCTTGTTCTAGCAAGCGCGGCGCAAAAGCGCGCACGCCATCGATTGTGCCCATCACATTGACCTCAAAGGTCCAAGCAATGTTGGCGCGTGAGGCCTTGTGGATAGATCCGCCAGCGCCAATGCCGGCATTTAAGAATACGACAGTCACCCGGCCAAAGCGCTCAAAAGCAAAGTCTGCCAAGGCTTGGTTTGAGGCGGGGTCGGCTACATCGACAAAACAGCCAAGGGCTGCCCCACCTTGATCGCGGATCGATTGGGCTACAGCCTCCGCCTTCGGCCCTTCAATATCGGCGAGTAAAACGGCGCCACCTTTTGCGGCAATGGCTTGGCCTAAAGCTAACCCAATACCAGAGGCCCCACCCGTGATCACCGCAACATCTGCTGGTCCTATGGTTTGGGTCATGCCTTACCTCCGTGAACTCCTGCCAGTCTTGGCCTCATTACGCATCGTCGCGCAACTGGACTTGATTGGCAAACTTTGCTGCAAGTTAATTCGACAAGGCATACGCGCCTGTCAAAAGGGGCGTAAAGGCTTATATTAATGTCAAACATCAACGCGGGGACAAAACAATGAATAGACGTGGGTTTCTCTTTTCTAGCGCGGGCGGCATGGGTGTCGCGGTCGCAATGCAAACAGGCTTATCTGGACCTGCTTGGGCGGCGGCCAATAAGCCAAAACTTGGAACTTTCGGCTTTGACATGGCCGGGCGCGATTTGAGCGTAAAGCCGGGCGACGATTTTTGGCGGTACGGTGGTGGCGTTTGGATGGACAAAAACCCCATTCCCGCTGACCGGGTACGCTGGGGTGCTTTTGATCAGTTGGCCGCAAAAGCGGAAGCCGATGTGCGCGCAATTATTGACGAACTAGCCGCAAAAAAGAGTGCGCCAGGCTCGATCGAGCAAAAGATTGGTGATTATTATCGCTCGATGATGGATACAGATGCCATTGAAGCAGCAGGCCTAGACCCTATTCAGCCAGAAATTAACTTGATCAATTCGGCAAAGACGCACGAAGACATCGCCATCCTTTTTGGAAAACCCGACCTACCGACGCCGTCTCCCATTGGCTGGGGGATTGGACCAGATGCAGGCAATCCAGATCGCTACCTTGTCTCAATTGGCCAAGGCGGCTTGGGCATGCCGGAGCGGGATTATTATCTGAAAGACGATGCGCGCTTCAAAACGCTGCGAGAAAAATATCCCGTTCATATCGCCAAGATGCTAACCTTGGCCGGGCAAAAAGATGGGGAGGCCAAGGCTGCATCTATTATGGCTTTGGAAACAGAGATCGCCAAACTTCATTGGAATATTACCGATCGCCGCGACCGGACCAAAACCTATAATCTGAAGACCCGCGCGCAATTGGACGAAATTGCCCCGGACTTCCCTTGGGCTGCAGGCCTTGCTTCGGCTCAACTCAATGACATCCAGGAGTGTGTGGTCCGCGAGATTTCCGCCATTGGCCCCCTAGCAAAGCTGTTTAGAGCAACGCCGGTTGAGACTTGGAATGCCTATCTAACCTATCACTTGCTCTCCTCGAGCGCGAGCGTGCTGCCAAAGGCGATTGATGAAGAGCGTTTTGAGTTCTTCGGCAAGACCTTGAATGGCCAGCCTGTCCAACGCGAACGCTGGAAGCGGGCGACCCAAGCCGTCAATGGCGCTTTGGGTGAAGGCGTTGGTCAGGTCTATGTGGCGCGCCATTTCAGCCCGTCGGCTAAGGCAAAGATGCTGGTGCTGGTTGAGAACTTGCGCAAAGCCTTCAAAGTTCGCATCGAAGGCCTGACTTGGATGTCGCCGGAAACCAAAGTGAAAGCGCAACGGAAACTGGCAACCTTCAATCCCAAGATCGGCTATCCAGATAAGTGGCGCGATTATAGTGCCTTGGAGATCAAAGCAGGGGATCCGCTGGGCAATGAACGCCGCGTGCAAGCGTTTGAAGTTAAAAATGATCTAGAGGACCTCAAAAAGAAGACCGATAAGAAGCGTTGGTTCATGACACCCCAGACGGTGAATGCTTATTACAATCCGAGCTACAACGAGATCGTTTTCCCGGCTGCTATTCTGCAGCCTCCCTTCTTTGATGAGTTTGCTGACCCCGCGATCAATTACGGCGGGATTGGTGGCGTCATTGGGCATGAAATGGGCCACGGCTTTGACGATCAGGGTGCAAAATATGATGAAAACGGTGTCTTGCGTGATTGGTGGACGCCAGCCGATGTTGCTGCGTTTAAATCGCTTGGGGCACGAATGGTTGCCCAATATAGCGCCTTTGAACCTTTGCCCGGCCTGAAACTCAATGGCCAACTCGGCCTTGGTGAAAACATTGGTGACCATTGCGGCGTGATTGTCGGTCATCTGGCCTATAAGTTGTCGCTGAACGGGAAGAAGGCTCCGGTCCTTAACGGCGTCACCGGCGATCAGCGCTTCTTCTTGGCCTGGAGCCAAGTATGGCGCGCCTTGCAACGCGAAGAAGCCCTGCGCAACCAAGTCCAAACTGGGCCTCATTCGCCGGCGCAATTCCGCGTCAATGGGGCAGTCCAAAACTCGGACGCTTGGTATCAGGCGTTTAACGTGCAGCCGGGCAACAAACTCTATGTCGCTCCGGACAAGCGCGTCCGCATTTGGTAGTTGTTTAGCCCCCTCTCTTTTCCACATGAGAGGGGGCAAGTCGTTCATTGTGCGGCCAAGGCGCAAACTCCATCCGCTCAAAAGTGCGGGCTTTGACACGCTGCCTAACAGAACTCGGCAGGTGCATCGTTCACGGCCACGTGCCTCGATGAGCGCGCAATGCCAACCCCTATAGAGTGTCTGTTTTCATAAAAAAACGAACTTAGACACAAGGTTAGGCTTAATTCGCGCCGCAAGCGACACCCCCCTATGTCGGGCCAGAATGTTTCGCAGACTAGACGGTCAGCACGGCAAATCCAGCGGGAACCGAGCACTTTCCCTCAACCGAAACGCCTTCCACAAACCGACCGCGTCAGGAAGTACGGGAAAGTCGTGCCTTGTGCGAAGGCTTAGGCCATGATCTCTAGGTCGTGATCGCTGCCGCCTTTTGTTGGACCAGCTTTCCAACAGCGGTGCTTTGATGACACAGGAACCCATTTCAAACTGGCTCGGACGACAGGAAACACTGGAAGAAACACTCGCCTCTGGCCCGGCACAGGGGCTGGCGGCGACCTTGAATCTGGATCCAGCCGATTTTGCTGCAGAGGGTACCATCCTGCCGCCCGTGTGGAACTGGCTGTATTTTTTGCCCCGTGCGCCTAGTCACAACATAGGCCCGGACGGCCATCCCAAGCGCGGCGGGTTTTTACCGCCAATTACCTTGGCCCGGCGGATGTGGGCAGGCAGTCGCTGCACGTTTCATCATGACCTGCATGTGGGTGACCGCGTCACCAAAACCTCAACCATCTTAAAGATCAGCGAAAAACAAGGGCGAACTGGGACCATGTTCTTCGTCACCGTCGGCCACGTAATCCGGGTGGGTGCGAGCCTTGCTTATGAAGAAGAGCAAGACATCGTCTATATGGATATTCCCAAGGTCTTCACCCCGCCTGAGCCGGTGGCTTTGCCGACCTGCACTTGGCACCACTCCGTCGCACTTGACCCCGTTTTCCTGTTTCGCTTCTCCGCTCTGACCTTTAACGGGCACCGCATCCATTATGATCGCGATTATGCGATGGGGGTGGAGAATTACCCAGGCCTTGTCGTCCATGGGCCCCTGCAGGCCATTCTGGCATTTCAGTTTGCCCGCTTGGAACAAGCTGACCGCAAACCTCAGGCTTTCCGGTTCAAGGGCGTGCGTCCGTTGTTCGACTTTGACGCTCTCAGTTTTCACGGCGCACAGTCTGGGCCAGAAGCTACCCAAATCTATGCCGCCAATGGCGAAAACGCTGTCACCATGGAAGCCCAAATGACCTGGGCCTGACCGCGACCAATCAACCAACAAAAAGCCGATCCAAACCAAACTCAACAATAATCGGCGGGGGAAACACAATGAATAGAATTCTGGACGGCATGCGCGTGGTGGAGGGGTCGGCCTTTGTGGCCGCACCGCTGGCTGGCATGACTTTGGCGCAAATGGGTGCCGATGTGATCCGCTTTGACCGCTTGCAAGGCGGCCTCGATGCCGAGCGTTGGCCCATCACCAAAGCAGGGAAAAGCCTGTTTTGGGCCGGCCTCAATAAGGGCAAGCGCAGTCTGGCTGTCGATATGACGAGGCCAGAAGGACGCGAAATCCTCACCCGTCTGATCTGCCGTCCCGGCGAAGATGCCGGCATTTTTCTCACCAATCTGCGCCTGCGCGGTTGGATGTCCTATGAGGGGCTCAAGCAACATCGCGAAGACCTCATCATGATGGCAGTGTTGGGCGATCGCCACGGTGGGCCGCAGGTGGACTACACCGTCAACCCCGCTGTCGGCTTTCCGATGGCAACTGGACCTGAAGGCTCGTGCGAGCCTGTCGGGCATGCCTTGCCGGCTTGGGACTGCATCACGGGCCAGCAGGCCGCGATGGCCATCATTGCAGCCGATCGTCATCGCCGAAAGACTGGCAAGGGCCAGTTGATTGAATTGGCCTTGAAAGACACGGCGCTTGCCATGCTCGGCAATCTTGGGATCATTGCTGAAGCCAGTATCAATGGTAGCGACCGACCGAAAATGGGCAATTCGCTGTTTGGGGCCTATGCGCAGGACTTTTTGTGTCAGGACGGCCATCGGGTGATGGTGGTCGCGCTCACCGATCGGCAATGGCGTAATCTAAAAGCCGCAACAGGCGCAGAGGTAGCCATTGTTGAGCTGAGCCAGCGCCTTAATGCCGATTTGGACCAAGAAGGCGAACGCTTCATTCACCGACACGCCATCACGGCCCTTCTAAAGCCCTACTTTGAAGCACGTACGTTGTCGGACGTAGCGACCAGCCTTGCAGGTTCTGACGTCACCTGGAGTCAGTATCGGACGTTTAAGCAAGCCGTGGAGGAAGATCCCGACTGCAGCCTCGACAATCCGATGTTTGCCATGTTGAACCAGCCTGGCATTGGCAGTTATTTGATGCCGGGCAGCCCGATCAATTTCATGGGGGTGGACCGCCTAGCCCCCACCCCTGCGCCAATTTTGGGCGAGCATACGTTTGAAATCCTGACCGAGATTGGCTTTTCCAACTCAGAGATTGCCACGCTGCACGATACAAAAATCGTCGCGAGCCCCAAATGAAAAAGGGGCTTGAAGCAGAAGCCTCAAGCCCGCTTGTTCAAGCTTTGGATCGGATCAATCCGCCTTTGGCTTCCGCTTCCGGAAGGCGGGATTGAGTTCCATTTTACGTATGCGGATCGATTTAGGAGTAATTTCCACCAATTCATCATCATCGATCCAAGCAATTGCCTGTTCCAACGTCATGCGGCGCGGCGGGGTGAGGCGCATGGCTTCATCCTTGCCCGACGAACGCACATTCGACAGCTTCTTTTCCTTCAGCGGATTGACATCCATGTCCTCGGGCTTGGCGTTCTCGCCAATGATCATGCCCTGATAGACGTCCTCGCCACCATCGATGAACAAGACGCCGCGCTCTTCAAGATACCATAGCGCATAGACCACGGACTTGCCGCTGTCGTTGGCGATCAACGCGCCATTGTGGCGGCCATTGATATTGCCTTTCCAAGGCGTCCAGCTGTGGAAGATGCGGTTCATGATGCCAGAACCGCGCGTGTCGGTGAGGAATTCAGAGTGATAGCCGATCAGACCACGTGCGGGTGCCAAGAATGTGACACGGGTCTTGCCGCCGCCCGATGGGCGCATGTCTTGCAACTCGCCCTTTCGGATCGACATCTTCTCAACCACGACGCCAGCATAGTCATCATCTACGTCGATGACGACTTCTTCCAGTGGCTCCATCTTCTGACCGGTATCTTCGTCCAGCTGGGTTAGAACCCGCGGGCGCGAGATCGACATTTCAAAGCCTTCACGGCGCATGCCTTCCAAGAGTACGCCAATCTGCAATTCGCCGCGACCTTGCAGCTCATAGGCGTCTTTGTCAGCCGTTTCGGTGACTTTGATGGCCACGTCGGTTTCGGCCTGCTTTAACAAGCGGTCTCGAATCACACGACTTTGCACTTTGTCGCCATCACGACCAGCCAAGGGGCTTGAATTCACCATCACGGTGACTGACAGGGTTGGCGGATCGATCGGCGTTGCGTGGATAGCTTCTAAAACGTCCATGTCACCAATCGTATCTGCCACTGTGGTGCTGGAAAGACCGGCGATCGAGACAATGTCGCCGGCTTCAGCCTCTTCAATCGGTTGGCGGCGCAGACCACGGAAGGCCAATACCTTGGAAACGCGCGACCGTTCGATGGTTTTGCCATCAATGCTGATGCCCTTGACGACCGTTCCAGCCGTCAAACGGCCACTCTCGACACGGCCAGTCAGAATACGACCCAAGAATGGATCTGAATCCAGCATGGTTACCAGCATTTTGAAGGGCTCATCGCGGCGGTGAGCTGCGTCAGGGGCGGGTACATGCTCGATAATTGTCTCGAACAGTGGATTCAGGTTTTCTCGGGAGCCATCCAGCATCAGCGAAGCCCAGCCATCACGGCCAGATGCATAAACCGATGGAAAGTCCAATTGCTCATTGGTGGCATTGAGCGCCATGAACAGCTCAAACACTTCGTCCAATACCTCATCGGGTCGCGCGGTTGGGCGGTCCACTTTGTTCAAAACCACGATGGGACGCAGACCCAATGCCAAAGCCTTGGTCAGAACGAACTTGGTTTGTGGCATCGGGCCTTCGGTTGCATCGACCAACAGCAGACAGCCATCCACCATCGACAAAACGCGCTCCACTTCGCCACCAAAGTCAGCGTGACCTGGAGTGTCGACAATATTAATTCGAACTTCGTTAGCGCCTTCGCCATACACAATGCTGGTGCACTTGGCCAAAATCGTGATGCCACGCTCTTTTTCTTGCGGGTTGGAATCCATCGCGCGTTCAGCGCGGGCTTCATTTTCGCGGTATGCCCCACCTTGGGCCAACAATTGATCGGTCAGAGTTGTCTTGCCATGATCAACGTGGGCGATGATCGCAATATTGCGTAGCGCAGCCGATGAAACTGGCGCGTCAGAAAGGGTTGTCACGGGTCATGCTCCGGGAGGAAAACTTCAGTGGAGGCCCCATCAACCAGCGATCGAAATCAGGTAGCGGCGGCCTTAGTGTGGCGGGCCTATAGCAGCAAGGTGGGGGGTGCGGCAAATCGACCGCTGCGCAAAACTGATTGGGTGTCCCAAACGCTCGACAAACAAGCCCTTGTCAGACTATGCCCAGTCGTCTTGTAGGGGAAAACCATGTCCAATGATGTGATTGTCGTGTTTGGAGGATCGGGCTTTGTCGGACGCTATGTCGTGCGCGCGCTGGCAAAATCGGGCAAACGCGTGCGTGTCGCGATGCGGCGCCCCCATTTAGGCCAAGATTTGCGGGTTATGGGCGATGTCGGGCAGATCCAGTTAGTCCAAGCAAATGTTCGCAACCCCGAAAGTGTCGCACGAGCACTTGATGGGGCCACCGGCGTGATCAATCTGGTTGGCATTCTCTTTGAGACAGGCAAACAATCTTTTCAGGCAACACAATTGGAAGGCGCACGCATCGTTGCAGATGAATCAGCCAAGGCAGGCATCACCCGGTTTGTTCATATGTCTGCGCTGGGAGCTGACCCCGCATCGGCTTCAAAGTATGGGCGCACCAAGGGCGAAGCGGAATTAGCCGTGCGTGATTTGATCCCAAGCGCCACAATCCTGCGCCCCTCCATCATCTTTGGCACTGAGGATAACTTCTTCAACCAGTTTGCCGCCATGGCCTGCATGTCTCCTGCACTGCCCTTGATCGGCGGTGGCACAACCAAGTTTCAGCCTGTCTATGTGGGCGATGTTGCCGAAGCAGCCGTTAATGCGCTCGATAGCAGCGGCGGAACCTATGAATTGGGCGGACCGCGCGTCTATAGCTTCAAAGAAGTGCTGCAATATATTTTGAAGGAAATCGAGCGGCCGCGCTTGTTGGTACCATTGCCATTTTTCGTCGCGCAACCCTTGGGCGCAGTACTGGAGGCCTTGTTCAAATTCTATCCTTTTGCGGGCCCTCCGCTGACAGGCGATCAGGTCGTTATGCTGAAAACCGACAATGTAGTAAGGGCTGGGGCCAAGACCTTGGCAGACCTGAAGGTAACCACTTTAGAGAGCGTTGAGGCGATTGTGCCCTCCTATCTGTACCGTTTTAAGCCATATGGTCAGTTTCAGGTAAAACGCAAAGCCAGTTAGGCACAACTAGCAAGCATAACTCACACCCAATAATTTTAAATAACTGAATTTTATATAGAAAAAAACTGGCACATCGATTGCTCACCGCTCAATTACCAAATCGGTTTTTGAGTGGGATGTTACAGAATGGTACGTGCTCGAGAGCATCGGACTTTCATCAAGCGAGGAATGTGGTTGTGTGCCGCGTCACTATGTTTGATGCCTGGGTTAGCCTCAGCTCAGCAGGGTGCCGATCAAATGCGGCGGACCTACGGCGTAACACCCGATGTTGAGGCAAGTCCTTATCAGTTTCCTGGCCGCGATCCGAACGGCGTCCGGCTTGTTGTGAATGGCCGTCCCGTTGATCTGGGCGGCCCCCGCTCCGCCGGACCAGCAAGACTGGCAGACCCAACTGCAGGCATTGGTGGACGATTGTCTACCTCTACACGTTCTGGTCGCCTGCCCGGTTCTACCCTGACCAACACGACTGCCATCGGCAACAATGTGTTGATCAGCAACGTGCGCAACTCCACCATCTCGATCACCCAGATCAATAACGGTCGCGTTTCCGCGACCACCAACACGCCGCGATAAAGTCGCGCTAGCATCGGTGAAACCCATGACCTGCAAAATTCGAGCTCCCCGCTTTCTCCTGATTTGCACCGCCTTGAGCACCCTACTGGCCGGTTGTGCCAGCGTAACGACCGCTGAAGAACGTGTTGCCCCTGTTGCCCCCTTGAAAGGCAGTGCAGTCGCCCCGACCATGACCGATTATTCGGCGGCTCTTAAGTGCGTTTCCAATGTAGCCGGCAGTCAGAATTACCCGGCACCGCGTATCGCCGTTGGGCACATTACCGACATGACAGGTGCAGATGACCTATATCTCGGCCGCCGTTTGACCCAAGGCGCGACCTTGATGGCTATTACAGCGGTCGCGAACGCCGGGATGCGGGTGATTGAGCGCTTTGATACGGGTGTGACTCAGGTTGACCTCGACTTTGCCAATAACCGTCTGTTGCGCGATTCAGCCACCGTGATCCGGACACCGCAGGAGGGTCAGATACAAGGCGTCGACCTCTATATTGTTGGTGGCATCAGCGAATATAATCATAATCTCCAATCACGCGGCCAGGATGCCTCGATCAGCAAGTCTGGCCGCAACGGCGGTTCGGCCTTTGCCACCAATGGCGATTATGTTGTCGATGTAGGGATGGACCTGCGTTTGATCGACGCGCGGACCACCGAAGTGATCGCAGTCAAATCGTACCGTAAGCAGGTGCGCGGCCAACAACGCGAACTGGGTGCCCTCTTAGCATCTGGTTCTGATAGCATCGATATCGGTATTGGCGGCCGAAAGAATGAACCTATTCAGATGGCCATTCGCAGCATCATTGATCGTTCCGTCTTGGAATTTACGGCTGGACTATATGGTTCAGATGCCAGTAACTGCGTCAATCTTGCCCGCCAGATTGAGTCTGGTCCGGTTCGGACGACGGCAGCGGCACAGCACACGGTTGCGCGAACAACAAGCGCCCCAGCCCCCGCTCAAATTTTCAGACCGGAAAATGCTGCCTTGGCACCCTCTTCGGTGCCGCTGGCCCCTTGGCTACAGCAGTCACGGCTGGGCCAGAACCAGCTAGTGGCAAATCCTGCTCCAGCCAGACCACAGTCGCCGGAATTTGCCGACGGTCAAACATACTTCGGGCAAACCCAACTGAACGCTCCCTTACGAGGGCTTCAGGCGGGTCAATTAGATCAACCCTTCGCGCCCGGGGACCGGTCCAACAATGAAACAATGCAGAACCGTCTGCGCCGTGAGGGAAATTAGCGGCATTGTTGACCTCAAGCGCAGTGCAGAAGTGGCATGATCTTAAAACCACTTCACCGAACCAGAACGTAACCAGCCAGAGCGGAATAAAATGTTCCATTGGCATTTTAGAGGGAAGTATCAAATGAATAGAAAATCACTCTTCATCACCGCAACCGCCATCGCACTCAGTGCTTCGGTTGTTTCGTCGGCCATGGCGCAACGCACCGTGATCAACACCAACCAAAACAATGTTGCTCGGGCGATTGCCGAAACCAACGCCGGCATCACCCGCACGAACGGTAGCTTTGGTGGCACCGTTACAGCAACGACGGCAGCTATTGGCAACACGGCATCGATCGACGTTCGCCGCGTAGCAACGGTCAGCAATACACAATCCAATAATGCATTCGTTTCATCCGCCTTGAACCTCCCTTCCGTAACCAATGTGGGCACCGTGACCGCAACTTCGGCCGCCATCGCAAACTCGGCTACTGTAAAGGTTGAAACTGGGGTGTCTGAAGCAATCAACCTCACCAACAACCAAAGCGCTACGGGTGGGGTTCAATCTCGTTTGAACAGCCACATTTCTGGTGTCGTCGGGAACGTTGAACAAACTTCTGCTGCCGTTGGCAACTCGTTCTCTGCTGAAGTCAACGGCCCAATAAGCTCAATCAACACCTATCAATTCTATCGGGGTGATGTGAGCAGCCAATTGAACACCGCCGTGAATACTGTCAGCGGTAATGTCACAGGCACCTCGGCTGCAATCTGCAACAGCGGCACCGTTAAGGCGAACACTGCTGCTGCAATCAGCTTGAACAACACCCAATTATGCAACATCGACCCAAGCGCTACTACAAACGCGACCATTCAAAATGTTGGTGGCGCCGTCAGCCTCACGACGGCTGCAATCGGCAACACCTTCTCGTTGACCGCATTGCCAACGTCCACACTGACGTTGAACAACTCACAAACCAATGGTGCCATCAACGTAGCCACGGCTAACTTGAACATGACAAATGTGGCCGGCAACATTGCCCTGACCACAGCGGCCATTGGCAACAGCTTCACCGTTGGTAGCAACTAAAACTTACGAGGGCTAGATTTCAGCCTCGTAAGCAAGACTTTGAGGCCAATCTGCCAAGCGGCAGGTTGGCCTTTTTCTTGGCTGGTGTTTTAGATTGGTTCAAAGGTCTCGACGGCAGTCATCAGGGCCGCCACCAGATGGCGCTCTTCCTCGGTCAAGTCCGGATGCCAAATATTGAAGATGAGAACGACACGGGTGCCCTGCCCTTGATTACGGGCTTCGTGTTCGATGGTATCGTCAAACACCCAGGCTTTGCCGCGCTCCCACAAGCGAACCTGATTGCCGACCCGGAACCAGCAGCCATCTGGCACCAGCAAGGGCAAATGGCACACCAAACGCGAATTCAAAAAGCCCGTATGTGGAGCAATCCACGCGCCGGGTGTCAGTTTGGAAAACAAGATAAAGGGCGCACGACCTTCAATCGTCTCCAATGGCACCTTATCCAACGCAGCCAATGTTCTCGGGCATCGCTCTGCCAACGGGGATTGGCGTGTGCCATCGCGCATCAAATAAGCCGCTGTCCAATCATCAACCGAGGAGACCTGATTTTTGTCTGAGCTTCCAACGACGTGAGCTGTTTTTTCGACTTCGACTTCAATGTAGGGCCCGAAATGACCGCCTTCTTCGAGGAGGGGCAGAAGCTCTGAACACATGTCATCGGTCGTCGCCTCAAGCCCTTCGAGCCACGCAAAGCGAGCACGATCATAAAACTCAATCGCTGGCAATTCTGGAAAGAAGTAAGCCCGCGGGCTCGGCACATAGCGCTGCTTCCGGCCCGTCAAGATGTCGAGACTATCGCCAAAACGACGGCTCGACCGTGCTGGATGAAAGCCTGCTTTCTCCACTTCAGCATGAAGATAATCACTGAGGTCTTTTTTCAGATTGACATGGGTCTGGCGTGCCCGGTTGAGTTCTGCAGCAATCGGGGATGGCAGGCCCCCAGTCTCTGGCACCAAAACTTCTAAATGAGCATAAAAGCCCATGGCGGCCCGCCTGCGACCCAAGGCGACGAGGGCATCGGCTTTGATCAAATTTGCGCGGATATTGTCGCGGTCGATCTCGAGCACCTGGGTAACTGCGGCAACCTCGCTTTGCCGGTCGCCTGCGGCTTGATACGCCATCGAAAGAGCAAGCCAAACGGCGGTGTCTGCCGCCCCAGCCGCGACGATCGACTGAAACTTGCCAATGGCGGTAGCAGGATCGCCGGCCCGCAAAGCCTGCATCCCTGCCTGCCCAGCCGCCTCAATTGCAGCAGGGTTCATCGTGGACCCAAGAGTTGTCATCTGGTCATGTCTCGCAGCTGATGCATGGGCATACCCTTTTACCTTACTTGCCACCAGCGGGGGAATAGGTTTCGAGCCATTTTTTGACTTCTTGATACCAAAACAGGGAGTTTTGGGGCCTCAGGACCCAGTGATTCTCGTTGGCATAATAGACTAACCGCGAAGGCACACCCCTTTTTTGCAAGGTGTTGAATAGCTCAATCCCGTGATTAACAGGCACGCGCAGATCGAGCTGACCATGTATAACCAACGTGGGGGTTTTGAAGTTGGCCGCCACCATGTTCGGGCTGATGGCTTGAAACTTCGCGGGCTCTTCCCACGCTTCGTAATAGCGGTTTTGATTAGCCCCATAATCGGCACCGATCTGGGTGTATTGATTGTATACAGGGGCATGGGCCACCAACGCCTTGAACGGATGGGGCCGCCCGAGGAGCACGGTGGCCAAATAACCGCCATAGCTGCCACCCGCCGCAACCATGCGCCCAGGATCCACCCATTTTTGCGCTTTCAAATAGTCAGCCCCCGCCAATGTATCCTGATAGGGCAAGGTCACCCAATCTGGCTGGATGGCATCGGCGAAGGTGTCGCCAAAGCCCGATGAGCCATGGAAATTATGCCAAGTCGTCACATAGCCCCACCCGGCGAATACTTGTGCGTTCCAACGGTACGACCATTGATCGGTAATGCCGACATGGGGTCCGCCATGCAGCAAGAACATCACCGGATACTTCTTCGACGCATCAAAGCGGGGTGGCTTGACGACCCACATCTGGATGTCGGCCCCGTTGGCGCTTCGGTAGCGGACTGAGTCCACTTTTCCCATCTCGACTTTGGCAAGTAGAGCGTCATTAAAGCGGGACAATTGGGCAGTTTGGCCAGTTGCGCTATCGATAGCCACCAAGGTGGCAGGGCTGGAGAAGCTGGCCCGTAAGCCAACCAGGTTGCGCCCCGCAGCAGCAATGCCTGCAAAGTCGCCATCCTTGGTGACCCGGCGCGGCGTCGCCCCGGTCAGATCCATCTTAAACAAGCGCCGAGTCGGCCGATCTTCTGCAATCACCCACAAGGACTTGGAATCTTGAGCCCAGATGACTTCTGCGGCGGACCAGTCCCAGGTCGTTGATAGATCGCGCAGGACCTCGTTGGTGGCGTGGCGATCCAAAAGCATGACCCGTTGACGGTCCGGAGCCGCCACGATGACGTTTGAGCTCCAGATCAAATAGCGACCATCTGGGCTGTAATGGGGCTCGCTATCGCCTGCAAGATTGGCTGTGGTTAGATTACGAACCGTGCCAGCGGCCAAAGACAGTGCATACACATCCGAGTTCGGGCGTGTGCCATTGGTATCGCTTTCGCCAACAAAGGCGATTTCTTGGCCGTCCGGAGCGATATCATAGTCTTCAGAGCCCGGAGTTCGGAACTCAATCGCCACACCCGCAGGCCGGGTCAGGGCAACCGGGTCCCCTGCATTGATGGAGATTGCATAGAGGTGGGGCTGACGCTCATCGAGAAACCGATCCCAATAGCTGATGGGGGCCTTGTCCCAAACCCGAACCTGCATGGTGGTAGAGGCGCGATCCTTTATACGCTTGCCTTGCTCTTCCCAGCTGGCAAGGTCTGTCCAAATAGAGCTGATGAAAGCAATCCTCTGGCTATCGGGGAACCATTTAGGGGCCGACACCCCTGTTGGCACCCTAGTAAGGCGGCGGGCCTCGCCCCCATCTGGGGCAATCACATAAAGCTGGTTTGCGCTGTCACTGCCACGCTTTGAGACAAAGGCAATCCACTTGCCATCCGGACTCCATACTGGAGAAAGGTCATTTCCGTCGCCACTGGTGAGTTGGCGGCTCGAGCCTGTCTCATTGGAGATCACCCACAGGGCTGTAACGCTAAGGTCGCTTTCCGCGTCAAACCGCGTGACCGTAACCACCGATAGTTTGCCATCGGGCGACAGGCTGGGTGCGCCAACGCGTTGCAATTGCCACATCAGCTCTGGCGTCAGCGGTCCCTTAGCGGAATTGGTTTGCGCAAAAGATTGACCCGCCCAAGCCAAGCCAACAGCCACCAGGCCAGCCAAGCCCCAGTTTCCTAATTTCCCCACGTTTGCCTCTCCCAGCCAGAATCCCTTGGATCTTCTCTAAGCTGATCACGCCTGAATGCTAGGTCGGTGCCCATTTTGTAAAAAGAATTTTCACCTAATGCCGCGGCTTGGTAGGAACAAAAAGCGAGAGATTAAGTCGGTTTTGAAGGTGCAAGAGCGCGATAACCGCTTAAACCTATGAAGCATTAACTTTAAAAACCTGCGCGATGCCTTGATTTAGGATCGGTAGGATATACGAAATCAATGAAATTTGATTTATCCTTGACTAAAAAACCCGTTCCGAAGGGTAGAAATTCTACGCCTTGTTTCAAAATACCGCTTTAAAACTTAGCATTTATTCGATCCCTCAGATTTTTCACATTCAGGGATTACCAATGAAAACTTTCCTTCTTTCTATGACCGCTATTGCTGGAATTCTGCCGTGTGGTGCAGCGCTCGCCCAAACCGCGAAACTTCCAACGGGCCAAGAACTGACTTGGTCGTCTGCAGCATCGCGTGTGGGTGCCTTTAAGCCGCGGCCTTGGGCTGCGCGGGGCACCAATGTCACCATCGCGATCATCGATTCAGGGATCCGCCGCGACCATATCGACTTTGCGGGGGCAATAAGTGGCGGCTATAATGCTTTCACCAATCTGGCAGGGACGAATGCGGTCAATGATACCAGTGGCCATGGTACGCATGTGGCCTCTCTGGCAGCGGCGCGCGCCAATGGTGTTGGCATGGTCGGGGTTGCCTCCAATGCCCGCATCTTGCCAGTCCAAGTCTTCCAAGGCGCATCAACGTCTGACTTTTTTGTCGCCCGCGGCATTAATTACGCCACCAGCCAACGCGCCTTCGTTATGAACTTGAGCTTGGGCGGATCCAGCATGAGCCCTACCATTCGAACTGCCCTGCAAGGCGCGCAAGCAGCTGGCCTATTAATGGTGATTGCGGCGGGTAATGAAGGCCTTGCCAATCCATCTTTTCCGGCCAGACACGCCTCTGAAGCCTGGGCCAAGGGCCAGATCATTGCCGTTGGCGCGGTTGATGCTAATAATGTCATCGCGAATTTCTCTAACCGGGCGGGCGACGCACGTAACTTCTATTTGGTTGCCCCCGGCGTCAATCTGATTGGGGCTTATCCCTCTGCCCCCAACGCCTATGCATACATGAGTGGCACGTCGATGGCCTCGCCCGTGGTGGCCGGTGCGGCGGCCGTCGTAAAAAGCGCGTGGCCCTATCTGACCGCACCAAAGGTCGCCGAAGTGCTGTTCGTGACCGCCACAGACTTGGGCGCGAGAGGCATCGACACGATTTATGGCCGCGGCCTCCTCAATCTAGAGAAGGCGCTTTTGCCAGTCGGTACCGTAACGGCTGTTAGCTCAGCCGGCACGACGCCACTCGCACTTGCGCCTGCTACCAGCGGTGCTGTGGCCATTGGCGCGAAGTCGTTTGCAGGCGAAGCTGGTGCCTTTGAAGGCGTGGTATTTGACGCGTTTGGCCGCGACTTTGCTTATGATTTTGCCACCAAGTTAGAGGATTTGCGGCCAGATTCAGTCTCCATCCTTGCCTCGTCGCTCTCCAACCGCATGCAGGCGACCTTGGCCAGTGTGACAACCCACAGCGGCACCTTGTCCTTGGTCGCAACACCCGCGCAATCCGTGGGCGGTGATACCAGTGGCGGCCTTCATTTTGTCGGTAACCAAGGCCAGTCTTGGGCGGTCGCTATCGGCCAAGCTTCCCCTATTTTGGGGGCAAGCTTGGCACCAGGTGCAGCCCCGACCGCACGCCTCTTGGGCTTTGCCGATCACACCGCCCTGTTTGAAGGCACCACCGCTAGCGTGGCCAGCCAAAAGAGCTTGGACAATGGTGTCAGCATGACCTTTGGTGCGCGCCTGCAAGGTGAGCAATATAAGCGCCGTGGCCTCAATTGGACACCAAACGCCACTAGCCAAGCCAGCAGCGTGGAAGCGGCCCTCAGCCGTCAGTTTGACCGCATGAGCTTCGGGGCGAGCGTGGTGGCCATCCAGGAAAGCCAAGGTCGTTTGGGTGATGTGGATAGCGAACTCTTCGGCCTTTCTGGTCCTGCCCGCACCATTGCGGTGCAAACCGATCTGGCTTGGGCTCTGTCTGACAAAGTCTCGCTCAGTGCGCGGATGACGCATTCTCAAACCGCTTCGCAACTGGGTGCAGGTACCAGCTTGGTGAGCTCGATTAGTGCCACCGAAGCGACCGCTTATGCGATCAACTTTGCCCAGCGTGATCTGTTGGCCAAGGGCGACCAACTCGATCTGGCGATCGGCACCCCGCTATCCAGCCGCAGCGGCATGATGAACTTGTTCTTGGCGACAGGTGCCGATCCTGAAACCGGCGCGCCCATTATGACCCGCCGAGCCATCAGCCTTACATCCAAAACGCCCGAACAGCGCTTTGAGGCGGTCTATACCCGAACCCTGAGCCAAGATTCTGCCCTCGCATTCGCTGTGATGGCGCGTCAGGATGCCGATGGGATTTCCGGTAAAGAAGACCAAGCCGTGATGGTACGGTATCAGACCAGCTTCTGAGCTTCGATTTAGGAAGCCAAACTCAAGACCCCGCGACTGGCGTGCCCAGTCGCGGGGTCTTTTGTTCAAAGCAGGAAGGATTGGTAGGGACGGCCGGACTTGAACCGGCACGGATTGCTCCAACGGATTTTAAGTCCGGTGCGTCTACCTATTTCGCCACGTCCCCATCTGGGCGCTTTGTGCGGCAAACGGACTTTTTGAGCAAGAGTGTCGCGATGTAATCAATCGGCTTTCTGCACGCACCCTTTAGTCACCTTGCAGCGGAATGCCAGGGTTTTGGCGGGTGCCCTGCTTGCAGTGCCAACAAAGCTCAGCCAAATTGGTCGTTCTAGGCCAGGTGATTGGCCAATTTGGTTGAAAGTATTTGCCTATGTCGAAAGCGCTCATCATTCTCGCTGCACTCATCTTCGGGCTATTGACTGGAATTTGGCTGGGTGCCAGCGAGGCAATTAATGCGACCGCTGACACAATCGGCTCGGTCTGGTTGAACGCATTACGCATGACGGTGGTGCCTCTGGTCGTCGCCCTTTTGATTACTGGGATCGCGCAAACTGCTTTGGCAGCGCGCGCTGGCAGGCTTGCCGCACGTGGTGTGGGTACCATGCTGGTGATCCTGTGGTGCTCGTCGATCATGGCAGCCATCATGATTCCGCTTCTTCTCAGCGCCTTTCCGATGCCGGATGGATCAGCTGAGGCCTTGCGCTTGGCCTTGAGCATTAAAGAAAAGCCCGGGCCCGTGCCGCCCCTGGGTGATTTCTTGCGCGCCATGATCCCGACAAACCCGATCGCAGCAGCAGCCAATGACGCCATTCTGCCCTTGATTATCTTCACTGCCGCGTTTGGTTTCGCCTTGACCCGCCTGCCATTGGAAAAGCGCACGCCGGTAACGGGCTTTTTTGAAGCGGTCGCTGAAGCCATGATTTTGGTGATCGGCTGGGTGCTGGCACTGGCCCCGATTGGTGTGTTTGCTTTGGCTTTTGTCGTTGGGGCCAAGGCGGGTGCAGAAGCGTTCGGGGCGCTGGCCCACTATGTCGTCGTCTTGTCTGCCCTAGGCGTCATCATCTGGATGGCATCTTTTGCCTTGGCCGTATTTGGTGCCAAGCGTGGTTTAGGCGCGTTCTTTAAAGCCGCCGTTCCTGCCCAAGCTGTCGCGATCTCCACCCAATCCTCGCTCGCTTCGCTTCCTGCCATGCTCAAAGGGGTGCAGGCCCTGGGCGTGCCCGCAGCCAAAGCCGACGTAGTCCTGCCAATCGCTGTTGCCATCTTCCGCGCAACTGGGCCAGCCATGAACCTAGGTGTTGCGCTCTATATCGCTAATTGGTTTGGGGTAGAGTTGGGCCCAGCACAGATTGCCTTGGGTATTGCAGCAGCTGCGACCACCACTTTGGGCGCGGTCAGTCTTCCGGGTTCGATCAGCTTTATCAGCTCCATCGCGCCGATTTGCTTGGCCTTGGGCGCACCAGTGGAGCCTTTGGCCCTGTTGATTGCGGTAGAAACCTTCCCCGACATCTTCCGCACACTAGGCAACGTCACCATGGATATGGCCGTGACTGCCACGGTCGCGCGCCAAGATGACGACGCGGCGGAGCAATCCACATAAGACCCCCTGCCCAAAAGCCAAGTTGAAGGCTATATGGAAGAGATGTACATCGACGCAGATACCGCTCCCGACAGCCGTGACGACCATGCGATCAAGCTGCATGGGCCAGAGGCTTTTGCTGGCATGCGTACCGCTGGCCGGGCAGCAGCCGACGTACTTGATATGTTGGTGGGCGAAGTCAAAGAAGGTGTAACAGCCGAGCGCATCGACACTTTAGCGCGCGAATATGTGCTCGATCATGGCTGGATTCCCGCTTGTATGGGCTATCGCGGCTACAATCACACCACGTGTATATCCTTGAACCACGTCGTTTGTCACGGTATTCCAGGACCGCGCCAGTTCCGCAGCGGCGACATTGCCAATATAGACGTGACCGTTATTGTCGATGGCTGGCATGGTGATCATTCGCGCATGTACGGCATTGGCGAGGTATCACGCAAAGCCCGCCGCCTGATGGATGTCACATGGGAAAGCCTGCAGCGCGGGATCGAAGCGGTGAAGCCCGGTGCTACCTTGGGCGATATTGGCCATGCCATCCAAAGCTTTGTCGAAGCCCAACGTTGCTCTGTCGTGCGCGATTTTTGTGGCCATGGCTTGGGGCGCGTGTTTCATGACAATCCGAACATTGTCCATTTCGGCAAGCCTGGCGAAGGCCCTGAATTGCGTGCAGGCATGTTCTTCACCATTGAGCCGATGGTAAATTTGGGCAAACATTCGGTTTCAATTCTGCCTGATGGCTGGACAGCTGTTACACGCGACCGTTCCCTTTCGGCGCAGTTTGAGCACTCGATTGGTGTTACCGAGGGGGGATGCGAAGTTTTCACCCTCTCCCCTCGTGGATTGGACACCCCCCACACGCTGTCCGACCCAGTTTAAGGGACCCCCGGAATAGCTAACGAAGTGATCGATCAACTCGCGCTTTTGCGCGCGTGTTTCCAGAGCCAGTCTTATTTTACCAGAATAGACGAAGCAATATAAATATCAAATATTTCAATAATTTAAATACGAAACCCAACTCGACTCGAACCTAACGCGCTTGTCTTGTGAGGATCCTACCTTTTTGCGGCAAGAAGGGTTGCTTGCAGCATACATCTGCCGTCCACATCCGGTCTGCGGACACGCTGACCGTGCCCTGTGATCATTCTAATGACCGTTCGGCCGTGAGCTTAGACCAATGGCGCGAAGGCCTCGCCTCGGTAAATTTGCTCTTGCAAACCTGTCATCCCCTTTCCAAGTTTATGCAATCTTATAGCTGGCTTTTAAGGGACTGGGTCCGACTGCACCCTTGTTGCCGAGGTTTACGAAATCTCAATTGGACATAGCCTATACGAAACTGAAGATTAAACGCGTTTCGGTGTGCGCCAGTTTGACTATTGAGGTGAGTTTTTATGAGTGGCGTGAGAAGCTTAGCAGCACTAAGTGCCTCCGCCTCAACGAGTCGGGTGCTAAACCTGCATTTGGTTACCATCGAGTTCGCCGATGATTTGACGCGCGTTAGTGCGCCTTTCTTCTTTGACTCGTTATTAAACCGCTCGATCATCATTAAGCACAGGTTGCGCAGCGATGAAACTTATCTGTTGAGTTCCAGAACAAGTGTTGCCACCAAGGTCATGTTCCCGTTGGATCGCTCCGACCTAAAAGCCGGAGGCCGGTCCATTCTGGTTAACCAAATGGGTTGGCGCGCCACCCTCTGTGAAGTGTTGGGAGCGACGGATGCCGAGCTACAAAAGGATTTTGAAATCCTTCAGATGCTCAACGAATTGCCCTCGCTGGACCCTTTTCTTCTGCGCGAACAATTACGCCGCCACCATCATCATCCAGCAGATTGCTATTTCGCCATTTCACCGGCCGATAGTGCGCGGATGCAGACCTTCACGTCCGAGGAAATGGCCCCGCTTATCGCCATGGCGTTTGGCAGCAGGAAAGGCGGCATTCCATCAGAACTTGTGAAGAAATTGGCTGATGCGCTTTTATCGACCAACGCCGATTCGCGATTGGATCCTTTGCGAGTAACACTCGGCCTGGAGGGCGAACAATTCACTCAAGGCATCTTCAGCTGGAAGGGGTTTATTTACTACAAATGGCAGTTTTCCGAGATCATAAACAAGCTGACCCGGATCGGCGCTGAGATGGACTCGATCAAGATCAAAGGGCGGCCAGACAAGCGGAGTCTTGAAGAGATCCATGATCTGAAAAAATCGATCCGCGGCCGTATTCGCGACAGCGCTAAGAGCTGCAAACAGGTGTTGTCGCTTTATGACGATGCTTTCCAGAGTTTGGTTGAACAGGGCAATTCGGTAGCCTTCCGCAATTTCCTGCTCGACTCGCCTGGGATGTTCATTGAACTTGGATCTTCGATGGGCAGCATCTCGCACATTGCGTCCTTCTGGGACTACAGTCTAAGCCCAGACAAGGAAATGAATATTACGGTTGTCGAATTTCTCGAGATCCTGCGCGAGTTTGAAAATAGTTTGGCACCCAAGCGCTCAACCATGGTAGAGTGGTAATCTAGAAGGCCCGTAGAGTTTCCTAAAAAAGTAACTATAAAAACTTTTACACCTAATCATTCTTAGCACGCCTAGGAACAGCTTTAATGCGGCGCTCTATTTCCCTTTTAGCTGCCGTAGGGTCATTTAGCCCCAATTTTGGCGCTCTAGATCGCGTCTCGTTTTCTTGAAAACGAGGTTGCGATATAAATTTAGTATTTAGGGCCAGTTTTACACCATTTTTCGATTCCGAAAAATGGTGAACGGCCCTAGAGGTCACGCCTTAGCGCGTTTCGATCCTTAAGGGTCGAAGTTGCGCGTTGATCAAAATAGCGTGATCGGTACCCGGACTTCGCCCCTTGACCGCCAGCTTTGGCGTGCAGCTCATAGCTGACAGAGTTACGATGATATTCAAGGATGGCTAGGACTGAGCCGATTGGTCACCGGAGCCAAGGAGCAGCTGTTCATGCTTTTCCTGTCGGCCGCACTGTTGGCTTTTCAAATGGCAAGCGCCATGGCTATTGTAGTGTTACGACAAAAGTTCCCGATTGATGGCTAAGCTCGTTTAACAGGAAGATGTGGCGTAAGTGAGCGACGCTTTGTGCGTGTTTGGCGATCGGCTAACCGCATGCACACGAACTGGACCACTCAATCCACAGCCAATCTAATCGATCTCCATCATGGAACGACATGGATTCCGCCTAAGGAACGAAGGATGCGCTGTCTGCTACCGACAATCTGGTGGTCGCCGCTGCTGCTACCACTAAAGAAAAAAGTCTTTCCAGATCATTCTGTTAGGTTCTTGGCATTTGGCAGCAAATTGGTATCGGCCCCAGTGGGGTTTGGCTTGGTTCTAGCTAAGTGATTGATTTAATGGCGCGCCCGGAGCGATTCGAACGCCCGACCCTCAGATTCGTAGTCTGATGCTCTATCCAGCTGAGCTACGGGCGCGCTGAGGCGGCGTCATTAGACGGCGCTGCGGCGAAGATCAAGCGTCTTTGGCTGCATAGACACCACGCATCACAGCCCGCGCCAAACAATCCGCAGCCAAAGCCCCAATTCGGGCAAGATTGAAATGGGTTGGCTCTGCCAATTCTTGTTGGGCCGTCGATACCGCAAATACAACATCGCCATCAAACGGGGCAAAAACTGGCCGGATCGCGCGGGCAAGACCAGCGCTGGCCATTTGGGCAACTCTCTTGGCTTGGGCGGACGTTAGGGCCACATCGGTGGCGACACAGGCGATTGTGGTATTGGTGCGTCCAAGCGTAGCGGGATTAGCCTTGGCAGGGCCCCAATCGTCGCCGCCGACAACCAATGCGGGGTTTGGGCGAATACCTCCTGCCTCTCCATTCTGCTCCAAAGGCCAAGCCCAGAAAGCGTCACTACCGGGCATGATCACACTGCCAAAGCAGTTGACCGCCACAATTGCACCAACATGAATACCGTCTGCAGTGCGCTGGCTGGCCGAGCCTAGGCCGCCGCGCAGCTGCCCTGCCCTGGCACCAATGCCCGACCCATGTGCGCCAAGCTCAAACCGATCTGAGACGGCCTCAAGGGCGCGTAGGCCAAGAGTACGATAGGGCGGATCTTGGCCCCAGCCTTTATCACCGCCATTGGCCAAGTCGTAGAGAATTGCAGCTGGCACTAATGGGGAACGGGGAACCCCCGGCAGGTCAATCAACCCAAAACCGCGCCCGCGTGCACCCAACATGCTTGCCACGCCATCAGCCGCAGCAAGGCCGTAGACAGAGCCACCCGATAAGACGAGTGCATCTATTGCATCGACAAGGTTCTCTGGAGCTAAAGCGTCGCTTTCTCGCGTCCCGGGCCCCCCCCCGCGCACATCAACGCCACATACTGCGGCAACATCGGGATAAATCAAGGTGACGCCCGTCAGAGCGGCTACATCTTCGGCCTGGCCAACTTTGACGCCAGGCACATCGGTAATCAGGTTCATGAGAGGTCGCATTTGGGTTTTATATCGCTTTAACCGCTGCTGGCCTATAGTCCATTCTGGATTAAGTCGCATGAGAGCAACGCCCGGACTAACTGGATCAAAGAGAATGGATGAGCTGTTGCTCCATTTAACATGTAGAGCGCAACCATAAGACCGCTAGACTTTGCTGAGGGGGTCGATGCACTCTGGGCCGTCGGCAGGTCCAGCATGCAGGACCTGCCGCCACGCCAAATGGACGATAGAGTTAAGGAACAACCATGGGCTTTGCGTTACCAACTTTACTGAGTCGCCGTCATATCTGGGCAGCTTTTGCAGGTGCATTGTTGGTAGGGGCTAGCGGGACCTTGGCGGTCAGCGCAGAGCCAAAATCTGCTGCAAACAAGCATGTGCGCGTGGCCGTTTCCTCTGTCGGTGCGGCTGCGATTGAACGTACCCGCCAGCGTTTAACCTTTGCCTACTCAGACCTTGGTTTGACCATGGGGGCTCCAGTCTATTTTCGCCTAATCCGCGACCAAGACCGACTTGAAGTTTGGGTGAAAGGACAATCTGGTCCCTACAGCAGACTGCGGAACTTCAAGATCTGCGGCAAGGATGGGACTTTAGGGCCCCGCCAAAGTGCCTCGAGGGGCCAACCCGAGGGCTTCTATACCCTCTCAGCCGCACAGATGCGGCCACACGAGGCTGGCTATTTGGGGATAAACCTGAATTGGCCAAACGCCTATGACCGCGGGCGTGGCTGGCGGGGTTCCACTAGCTTGCTGCAAGCCGGCTGCGCCTCTGGACGACATTACGGGCTCACAGATCAGGACATGGAAGAGGTCTTCACCATCGCCTATTCAGCGCTAGTGAACGGACAGGCATATATCCCCTTCCATATTTTTCCGTTTCAAATGACGCCATTTCGGATGGTGCAAGTAGGCCAAGGACCAAAGGCAAGCTTTTGGCGAGACCTTGAGCCGGGCTGGCGTGCTTTTGAGCGCACAAGAACGCCGCCCCAGATCAAAGTCCAAGGGCGGCGTTATCGCGTTAGCGAAAGCAACTAGCCGGGTCTTTTTTACTATGGCTTTTCGCTTATTCTGGATTGTAATCGCTCAAATCTGGCTGATCATCGTCCCCGCTTGGTGCCACTTCGCCCAAACCGGGAGCAGAAGCTGCTGATGGGGCAGAGGTGCCATCCAAAAGGGACAGATTTATCGCCTTAGGGCCTTTGCCAAAGCGGTCTGGCAAGGTTTGGAAAGCCAAACGCTGATCCGGCTCCAACAGTTCAAAACCAGAACGCTGAACAGCTGAAATATGCACAAACACGTCCGCACCACCACCATCTGGTGTGATAAAGCCAAACCCACGCTCAGCATTGAAGAATTTCACAGTGCCTTCGTGATTCTCCAATGGCTCGCGTGGGCCACGATCTTCAAAGTTGCGAGGGCCACGGTCGCCACCGCCGCCACCGAAATCACGGCGCGGTGGACGATCACCAAAACCACCACCGCCTTGGGGACGGTCGCCGTACTGACGCGGCGGACGGTCACCAAAACCACCCCCACCTTGGGGACGGTCGCCATACTGGCGCGGCGGACGGTCGCCAAAACCACCCCCACCTTGGGGACGGTCGCCATAAGGGCGCGGCGGACGGTCACCAAAACCACCCCCGCCTTGGGGACGGTCGCCATACTGGCGCGGCGGACGATCACCAAAACCACCCCCGCCTTGGGGACGGTCGCCGAACTGGCGCGGCGGACGATCACCAAAGCCGCCACCACCTTGTGGACGGTCGCCGTACTGGCGAGGTGGGCGGTCACCAAAACTGGCACCGCCGAAGCTATTGCCACCACCAAAGTCACGGCGTGGTGGACGGTCATTGAATGAAGGTGGTGGTGCGTCGAATGAAGGTTCTTCCATGCCACGCGCGCGTTCACGTGGCTTTTTCTTCTTATCGCCTGGCTTTGTATCTTCGTCGTCGTCGTCGAAACGCATGTAATTCCCCGGGAACCGACGGAGCAGGGTTGCACCGCCACAGGGCCGTCTCGACTGAGACAGATCAGCACAAAGCCGAAACTATCTGGTCTTGCACGCAAGGAATGGGGCGTGTGCGACCAGGAGCGGGGCCGGTGCAGTCATTTCAGTTTGCTAAAACGAACCTGCTAACGCCTTATGCGCGAGTGTGAGACGAGAAGCAACCTCACCAACGGCCAGAAATGCGCGCTATTTCAGCCTTTGCCCCACTTCCGCGTGCAAAAAGTGACGCCAAATAGCTCCCCGCCTCACGCAAGGCTTCTTCCAAGCCAAATGGTGGGTTGGCGATTGTCAAGCCGGCACTAACCAAACCCAGGCCTTCATGGGGCGCGCAGACCTGTAAGTCGGCAGCCAAAAGTCGCACGTCTGTCTCCGTCAAAGCCCGGCGATATTCCCCAGTGACGTGTTGATCCTTGTCAGCATGCCAAAGGATATAGGTGCCGGTTGACCAACGGCGGAGGCCATCTTGGAGCGCCTCGACCAAGCGCTCGAATTCACCCGGACGCTCAAAGGGCGGATCGATGAGCACCAGTCCACGCCGCTCGACCGGCGGCAAATGCGCGCGCACGGCATCCCAAGCATCACGGCGCTCAATCTTGATGCCGCGCACGCGCGCATACCTTGTAGCTAAGGTTTCATAATCAACCGGGTGCAGTTCACAGAACAAAGCCTTGTCCTGATAGCGCAACATTTCCGCGACTAGCGCAGGTGAGCCCGGATAGGTATTGGGCCCGTCCCCCGCTGCTGCCACAAGGTCGAGATAGCGTTGAACAGGCGCGGGGGGGTCTTCAGCCGCCCATAAACGGCCGATACCATCCTGCCACTCGGGGCTGCGACCGGCTTCATGACTGGAGAGATCATACGTGCCAATGCCAGCGAAGACATCCAAAACACGGAACGGAGCTTCTTTCATCCGCAGATGGTCAATGCTGAGAACAAGGGTTAAATGCTTCCAAACATCGGCGAAATTGCCGGCATGAAAGGCGTGACGATAATTCATTCAGCACGCCCGTCGCCATCAGACCGATTAGCCATCGCCTCTTCAAACGGATCGGGTCGCCTAATTCTTATGGACAAGCCCCAAGCCAGGATGCCAAGGCCAATCGGCAGACCCAATAAATAATCGAGATATTGAAACACCGTTTTGGCTTTATCAGAACGCCCTGCCCGCCACACAACCAAGGCTCTCGGAGCCACCGCCGCTTTGCTCAGATAGACCCGGTCACCGCGCACCGCGACTTGCAGCTTGCTTTCATCGTCAAACAAATAAACGCCGACCAAACGGCTTTCCAGATTGGCACGAAAAGGCACGGTGGCTATCAGCTTGGCTTCGGTTTGGCGCTTGCCCATCGAGTTGCTTAAATCCAGGATTGTTGGCCCTGATGAAATCAGGGAAATCGCAAGGCCGATGATGGCGACCAAGGTACCAAGTTCGCGGGGATTATCTGGCACAATGAACCTGCGCCGCAAAATAGGTGGCACAACACTCATTTTCTTTGGTTGATGATACGTGGGCATGTCTCGATCTACCCCAGTCTGCAGCCGAGGGCTACAGCACCAAACCTTCGCCGCGCAGGGCGGTCGAAGCAATCCAGCCACCGCCCAGAACTCGGCTACCATCCACTTTAGGGTCATAGAACACACAAGCCTGGCCGGGTGCGACGCCTTCCTCAGGCGAATCCAGAACAACCGACCACCCCGTGCCGATAAGCAGGGTCCCTGGCACGGGCGGACGGGTAGAGCGGACACGCGCCAGCACACGCCGTCCATCCAGCGCATCTTCGCCAGCAACTTGTTCGCCAATCCAATTCACATCAGTTAGCGTGATATGAGTGACGGCCAGGCAATCTTTCGGCCCAACAATGACTTGCTTCGCGGCTGCATCGAGTTTGACGACAAAGAGCGGTTCTCCCGTCGCAATGCCAAGGCCGCGTCTTTGGCCAACCGTGAAATGGATCACGCCGTCATGTTCGCCCAGCACGCGTCCATCGACATGAAGGATCTCGCCCGGTTCTGCCGCACCGGGGCGCAATTTTGCTACCACGTCGGCATATTTGCCATTGGGGACAAAGCAGATATCCTGACTGTCAGGCTTAACCGCCACAGGCAAATTCAGTGCAGCAGCAATGTCGCGTACGGCTGGCTTAGGCAGGTCCGCCAATGGAAAACGCAAAAAGCCCAATTGTGCCCGCGTGGTTGCAAACAAAAAATAGGATTGGTCTCGCGCCGCATCAGCCGAGCGGCGCAGTTCTGCCCCTTCTGGTCCATCAACGCGGCCGACATAATGGCCGGTCACCAAGCAATCGGCACCAAGATCACGTGCTGTTTCCAACAAATCCTTGAACTTCACACTCTGGTTGCAGCGGACACACGGGATTGGCGTGAAGCCGGCGAGGTAAGTATCGGCAAAATTGTCGATCACAGCTTCTTTGAAGCGGCTCTCATAATCGAGCACATAATGGGCAATGCCAATCTGGTCGGCGACACGGCGCGCGTCGCGGATATCCTGCCCAGCACAGCAAGCCCCCTGCTTCTTCAGTGCTGCACCATGGTCATAGAGCTGCAAAGTTATGCCAATGGTTTCATACCCGGCTGCTTGCACCAAAGCAGCGACAACGGAGGAATCTACCCCACCAGACATAGCAACGACGACGCGGGTTTGTGCACGAGGTTTGTCAAAGCCCAAGTCAATGTCGGGAATAATTTGCAGGCCCGCGTCTGCGCCCAGCCCGTGTTTTTCAAGCGACATGTCTTCTCCTCCCCCACAGGTTCAAGGCCTGTAGCGATGGGGTGACTTTAGCAGCTTATCGCAGATATTGCAGCAGGTTCAGGTCCTTTAGCTGCCCAAAAATCGCAGCCGACGCCTGATACTGGGTCTGTGCAGCCGAAAGGCGGGCCGCTACTTCGGCCAGATCGACATTTTCCTGATCCCCAATCGTGGCCAATAATGTGTCACGTTTGGCGTTATTCGTGGACACAGCCATCTCGATTTGCTTGGCTGCATTGCCGGCTTCAGCGGATTTGTCGATCAAGCTCGATTGCACGCTTGCCATCTGCGGAATAAGCCCTTGGACGTAGGTTAGCTGTGCAGTGGTGAGTTTCCCGGCGAGCGGACCATTGGCATTCTCCCACACGCGGATGGACCGTAAAAAGTCGACAAACGGCCGAAATAAATCTTCCGCATTGCGGCTCAACTCAATCGAGCGATTATCTTCAATCATCACAGTGCGATTGCGTCCGGTATCCACCCAATTGGCATCGGTATTGGGCTGCGCCGCCAAGGCGTCGAGGCTGGCTGGAAGGAATGGCTCGCCATAGCCCCACTCGCCACCAAAAATGGCTTCACCATTATATTGGGCGTTGGCCGCAATATCGATTACACTAAGGGCTTGTTCGAGAGCCGCCTTCAAGCCGGCGCCATTTTGGTTGGCGGCCGCATTGGCCAAGCCATCACGGGCCTGCTGGACAGCAGCTTGTGCGCTGTCAAGGGCGGTTGCTTCGACTTCTGCTCTCGCTTCCAGCGCCTTGAGGGTCTCAGCGCGACGATCCAGTCGTGCTGCATAGGATTTGGCAGAGAGAAGTCGCCCGGCCTCAATACCAAAACCTTGCAAATCTCCAGCGACTTTTTGCGTCGAGGCCTGCTCTTGTGCTCTGGCCATATTGACTTGGCCCATAGCAATGCCGGCTGCACTGCCGAAGAATTGATTAAAGGTTGCGACGCGATTCATAAGAGGTGCTCCACCTGTGGCTCTTCAGTTATGCTTTGCCCTAAACGGCCTGCAGCAAGGTTTGGTACATTTCATCAACCGCCCGTATCATCCGTGCAGCTGCAGAATAGGCTTGTTGGAAACTGGTCAACTTGACTAGCTCTTCGTCAAGATTGACTCCTTCAACGCTAGACCGACGGGCATCGGCCTCGGCCTTGAAGCCGTCAGCGGTTTCTTTGTCTGAAGCAGCTTCAGCCGCCAGTCGCCCGACATCACCCCCAAGCGTTGAGACAAAGTCCATCAATTTCATCGAGCGAATAACCCCGCCTGGCCCGTCACTAAAGGATAAAGATGAGCGGGACGCATCAAACAAGGCTTGCGCGCCCCTGCTATCGGCTAGACCAACGGCCACGGTACCGACGGCGACGCCGGAAAGATCGGGCCGCGCGAGACCCATTTTTGCAGGATCAGAAACGATGGCCGGATTGACTGCGATCCCTAAAGCGCGAGCTTCACGGGTTTTGGAGGCAACACCAAAAATCGCTGCGAAGCCGTGACTGGTGGTGCCGCGCGGGCCAACGTCTTGGATTATCTCCATACGCAAATTGCCCTGCCCGGTCCCCGGCGTCCATTTCATAACGCCTTGGGGGTCGAGCGAGAATCCACCATAAAGACCTACCCCTGTAGCGGGATCATTCAGGGCGTTCATCATGTCGCCAATCGTACCGGCTGGAATGGTAACACTCTTCGAAGTTGCAATCCCACCTGTTGGTCCAACCACTTGCAAGCTCATGACGCTGCCAGCCACAAAGCCATGGCTATCTGTCGCTTGCAGGCCGGTCGCATAATTCATGGGCGTGCCGGACTGGACCAATTCATTGAGGCCAAAGAAATGCGCAAACGCGCGGTTGCCGCGCTGGCTGCCCCCGGTCGTGGGCTCATCAAACACAAAGCCGTTCGGGGTAGCAGTAGCCGGCACCGGCGCAGCGGATTGCATTTCTAACCGGCCATTGGTGAAGCTTGCCGTGCCGTTGGCACCAAGCGCCGCATTAAGCGCAGTAACAAACGAGCCGATTGTCGCCCCTGTGGTACCCGAGGGTGCCCCATTAACGGTAAACGCGCCCGTGGTAAAATCGACTTCGATCTTGCTGACTAGAATGCCTGCCGCATTGACCACACCAATACTGGTTTGGCCTGTAAAGTTTAAACTGTCGGAAGCCAGAAGGCCGGTATCGCTGCCCTTAGCGAGGGCAAGAGGTGGCAAGGTAGCGTTTTGGCTATGTGCAGCATTGAGCGCATCTGCAATGCCGCCAGCCAATTCACCTAAGCCATAAGCAATTTTCGCTAGATCCTGATCGCGCACATCCAAAAGGCCACGCAAAGATCCACTTTGAATGCTGGGCTCAAACTCCCGCTCGGTTGGATCGGCCCCGAAGGTGATGGTGATACGATCAAATGAGGCCGCGCCAACGCCAGTGGCCTTAAAGTTCAGGGTCGCTGGGCTGAACCCAGCCAATAGGACGCCATTGCTGGTGCGCAGTTCAGTTGAGCCATCAGGGCGTTGGGTTGCCTTGATGTCGATATATTGCGACAATTCCTGTATCATATCAGCTTGGCGCTGCTGCGCTCCGGTTGAATCGCCTAAGGCGTTGGCGCGCAGGATGTCGGAGTTGGCGTTTACAGCCGAGATATCCTTCAACAGCGTGTTTATGCGCTGAACTTGATCGGCTATGCGCTGGTCGGCATCGGCCCGCGCCGTCTCAATGGTTTGGCCGACGGTGTTGATCTGAGCCAAAAAGCCCTGCAGTTCGGCGATGGCTCCGCGTCGCGCAGAGATGGAGCCCGGGTTCAGCACGCCCGTCTCAAAGGCACCCAAGGCGCGGTTCAATGCGGCAAATATCGAAGACTCGCTGGTTGGATCACCAAAGGCAGCTTGAACATTATCCAGATAGCCCGAGCGACCCGCTGCACTGCCCGCACTGCTGGACGCCGCTAATGAGGCCGCTGCCAGAAAGCGGTCTGCAGCCCGCGTGACTAAAGCGGTATCAACACCTTGACCTTGCCCGCCAATTTCACGTGCATTCTGGTTATGCTCGAGGCGAACATATCCTGGCGTATTCACATTGGAGACGTTCTGCGTCACTGTGCGAATGGCATTTTGGCTGGCAAACAGGCCACTCGTGGCGATGTTCATGATCGAATTCAGTGACATTCCAGCTCAGCCTTTGTTTCTGCCTATTGCACCCAACACTCGGTCATTTTTGCCGAGTTACAGAGTAATTATTGCCTATTCACGCACCTCAATCGAGTGACAGGCTCAAGAGAGGTAGGAATTAAATCATTTAGTTTCATAGATTTACCTCCTTCTGTCTCCGTAGCCTTGCCATCGAAAGCATGTTGTCAATCATGTTCTTGCAACCCGCGCGCCAATCCAGTCTCTACCCACGGCGATGCATGTGAATCTGAAAACAAGGTATTTCGGGTCGCCCAGCAACAATCTGGGACCGAGCGGCAGGATTGGCCTTCCACTGGGCAATCTATGCCGCTACCCAGCTGGCCTGAGTGCCGATTACCTTGATTAACCCTTAATAAAACAACATAAAATCAGTTATTTAAATAAAATTCAGAGTGGCATGCCCCTTGCTAACCCTATTGAACAAAGTCACAGGGTGACGCGCGGCCAGAGAGGAATCGGGGGGCTCAAGACGAATGGAAATGGTTGGTCGTATGATGGACAGTATTGCAGAAGCACCGCAGCCGCGGCATGCGAAGCCGTCCGTAAAGCCAGACGGCACGAAGGGTGAGTCTGGGGGCCAGAGCTTTGCCGATATATTGATTGGCCTCGCCCAACCAGCCAGCTCTCACAAGCCAGCAAAAGTCATGCCTGATTCACCTGAAGCGGGTGTTGCCACTCCGGCTCAGGTTCAATCGACTAATGATACCCCCGTGCCAACAGATGGTTCTGCCCAAGCAGCACTTTTGTTACCAACAATTCCAGTCCTGGCCACACCAATGGGCCCTACTTCAACCCAGCCCCTAGACGTGGCGACGCAAGAAAATGCAGGCGTAGCAACCCAAGCTGGAGACGCA
>CALRXH020000017.1:0-54687 GCA_943372135.1 Maricaulis salignorans
CTGCCGCCCAAGCGCTACCCCCCTCGCGCAGCCGCGCACCCAAATCGCAAGAAAATCTGCCAAATACAGCAAAACCTTGCAAATCCGAATACTTCAAAACGCCAAAAACCTGTTCAATGGCAATGGGATGGGGATTGTTCACAGGCGACGAACTAAGCGTTGCTCGGCTTGCTTTAGTCAAAGATCGTACAGCAGCATCAAACCGCAGACATGTCCGACGGAGCCCGCTTCTGCAGCGTCAATCCAAAGCCCGTATCGCCCATATCGATACCCAGATCGCTCAAATAGACGCCGCAATCGCTGCCATCATGGCAACCCAACCCGACCTTATGGAAAAGGAAAAAATCCTGCTCTCGATCCCTGGCATTGGTCCTGCAACCGTACGCGCCTTCATTATCGATATGCCAGAACTCGGTTCAATCGAAAATGCTCAAGCTGCTAGCCTCGTAGGCCTTGCCCCTATCGCCCATGACAGCGGTGCGATGAGAGGCAAGCGCCACATAGGCGGGGGACGCGCCCACGTTCGCCAAGCCATCTACATGCCAGCCCTCGTCGCTTGCCGCTATAACCCTGACCTAAAAGCCAAATATAACGCCATGATCAAACTCGGAAAATCACCCAAAATCGCTATAACAGCCATCATGCGAAAGCTGGTCGTCCTCGCCAACGCGCTTATCCGCGACAATCGAGAATGGGCACCAAAACCAGCTTGACGACAACGGATACTCTAGTAGTTTTTTGTTGCCATGTCCTTCAAAACCACATTGTCGAGCATCGCATCGGCCAACAGCCGTTTCAATCGGCTGTTCTCCAACTCCAAGGCCTTCAACTTCTGAGCATCTGATACGCTCATCCCACCAAACTTGGCTCGCCATTTGTAGAAGGTCGCATCCGATATCCCATGCTTGCGGCATACCTCCGCCGCCGACATCCCGCTCTCGTGTTCCTTGATCATCCCAATGATCTGTTGTTCGGTAAATCTACTCTTGCGCATCTGTCATCCTCTCGTTCGAGGATCCTACAAACCTCTGGCCGGATTTTAAGGGGCTGGGTCAAGGGGCTGGGTCAAAATCTATACCGAACCGGAACACCATGGGTGAAAGTGCGAAAAATATGCAATCTTAAATTTGCAAATAATACAGCGGTCTTGCAGGCGTAAAACTTTGGTTAAGAAGCAGCGACTCTACTTTTGGACATGAAATGCGCGACGATCTTTGAGTAAACCGCGCACGATTGAGCAAATTTCCCGTCTGCTTCGAACTTCCTTGCAAGTAGAATATGCTGATCGACAGTCACAGCTTCTTGAGGCTTTGCATTTTTCCAAGGCGAAACATCTAAGTAATCCCAATAGAGTTTACCAAAGGCATTCCTATACCAAGAGTACCAAGGTTTTTCCTTGTCAAAAAAATGAATGATTGCATGATCATCGCGGAGCGACTGAAGTGTCAAAGTCTCAACCTTTGATTCGTGTGTGAACCGGTTCCATCTTGTTTCCAGCTCAGTAACCCGATCGGCCAAAACGACATTGATTGCGCATTGGTCTGAGTATTTGACCGGAGTTGTTGGATTTTCCAAATAAGCAAGACACTTCGAAGTTAGTTCCTCTGATCGCCATACATTTAAACTTAAAAGAGCCACTCCTGCATTGTAATAGGCTGAAAGCTTGTGAACCTTGCACATGTATTCGGAACTGGCATCCGACACCATTGCGATTGGGTTTCCTTTTAGGTCCATTTCTAGCAAAGCTGAAATATCTCCAATAACTACGGTGTCGCAATCTAAGTATAATATTCTATCAATGTTATCAGGAACCAATTCCGGTAAAAGAAGCCTAAAATAAGTGGCAACACTTGTATGGTTCATATTACGAAGTGAGTGTGGAATACTGTCGAGTGCATTGTTCTCGCTGTTCGCTAAAAAATATACGCTGAATTCACATCCAAAAATAGATTTTGTAGCAGCGAGAAAATCCGAAAGTCGCACATCCTCTTGATCGGCCACCAAATGAAAATGAAGCTGTGTTGATGGTTTTCCAAAGTTCATGATACATGAAGTAACTGCTGCGCAAAAATGTTGAATAAAATTTTTGTCAAAACAATAAGCTACATGATACATGTCGTTTCGCCTCTTGACAACTTCAACAACAATCGAGCGGGCCAATACTTTCTTTCAATCTCAAGTTCACAAGATTGAGTTTCCCATTATCCAGCAAAAATTTAAATTATCATAAGTCCACGGGGGACCGCAATGCCTTCTTTCTAAATTATTTTGTCCAATTTCATGTGAAGTCGACTATGTTAACTGTTTGAATTGGCAACGAGAACCAGTGATGGATTTTTCAGCTCATTTGACCATGCTCCTATGTTTCCGGTATCTGCTCGTAAGATCTATTAGCCTTTGGAGTGCACACAGTGTTCTGAAAAATACTTTCGCGGCTTGTATCAATCTGTGATGTGCTGTTAACCGCCGATTAGACCGTCTTTTAGGGACCATCGGGAGTCTAGTTTATCCGAAGGGATATCAGCTTCTTGAAATTGCACTGGGGCGAAGCAGGGCTGGTAGGAGATGTGTGTGTCTACCAATGAGGCTTGCAGCAATGGCGATCTTCTTGGAGCTTGAAACCGTGCCAGCTGCCGACTAATGCACTTGCTTAAAGGGTAAGGATAACAACCCTTATCGTGTCCGGCGTGCCGACGAGTGCGCCGAAAGGAGGTAAATCATTTTGACCAAAAGCTATAGCTCAATTGGGCGCTATTATCCTGATGCATTCGCCGCGCAAGATCCCGTTGCTGTGGCAGTGATTGTTCCTACAATTCTGCGTCCGACTTTGGGGCGTGCGGTCCAATCTGTTTATGAACAAGATTTGGACAAACGGATTCAAATCGTCATTGGGGTAGATGTTGCTGAGGGAAACATTGATGACTTCGAACCAGTGTTCGCGGCTAGGCCACCTAATGTTTCAATTTTGATTATGGCACTTCCGTACTCGACATCTGTTCGGCATGGTGGGATTCATGTTTCTACCGACGGTGGTTCGCTGCGTACCATTATGAGTTATGCGGCCAATGCGCTGCACATAGCATATTTAGATGATGACAATACTTGGTTCCCATATCATTTGCGTCATCTTTTAGGCGCGATCCAAGGAAAGGTTTGGGCATCGGGGCAGCGCATTCTTGTCGATGAGGAGACAGATCAGCACTTGTGCGTGGACGTATGGGATTCAGTTGGTCCAAACAAAGGAAGGTTCAAGCAGCGGGGTGGCTTTATCGATCCCAATTGCTTGATGATCGATAAGCTCAGGGTAGGAAATGTGCTGGGGAATTGGTGTATTCCCGTAAACAACAACCCTGGCATGACGGCCGACAAGACATTCTTTAAGGCCTTATTGGCAGGTTCATACAACATGGTGATGGTGCCAACTGTGCTGTACCGCATTCGTAGGACCAATATCATGTGGGAGTTTGTTCGCGGCAACATTTGGGTTGATGAGCAAGGCGTGACCCATATAAAAGCCAAAACTGGCGGATGAAAGGGCGAACTAATTCGCGTCGTAAAGCTTTCAACCACTTCGCGGTATCAACAAACAGGACTCTCATAAAAAACAAGGGACAACAAGGGCTCAGGTCAGGGGCAAGAAGCGCCGTGACTTCTTTTTTAGCTTGCCCTTATTGTGGCTGGCGATCAGGGGTTTTTGAAAAAGGCTTAGCGGATTTTAACAGGGTTTGTCTTTCCCGTACCCTGGGTCTTTGTTAGACGCTTATCGCACCAGCTGAATGAAGCATCGGCCAGAGACCAGGCCCAATCGCAACAGCCGGGGCGACTCTTGTCCCTGAAGGAGCTTATAATGATTTCTACCCGTGCCATCGTCCTTGCCCTCACGCTTTGTGTCTCGCCCATGGCGCTGGCGATTGCCACGGCGCAAACTGCCCCTGCTACGGCCCCGGTTACCGGGGTCGAGACCCGGACATTTGGTCAATTGGTGCTGCAGAATGTGCCTGTCACACCTGAGGCTATTCGCGAACGCCTGATCCAATATACCAATACGCGCGCTGCTTCTTTCCAGGACTTCTTGCCCGACGGCGGGATTTTGATTTCTACCCGCTTTGGCGATGTGCCTCAAATTCATGAAGTCAAAATGCCGATGGGGGCACGCAGCCAATTGACCTATTATGCCGAGCCTGTTGGCGGAGCATCGGTCCGCCCGGGTTCGGGCGGCAGCTTTGTTTTTGGCAAGGACAAGGGCGGGGATGAATTCACCCAGGCCTATTTGTTTGATCGTGCTACCGGTCTTGCGAAAGCCTTTAGCGAACCTGGCACCCAAAATGGGGGTATCCGCTTTACCAAGGATGGCAAGCTGGCTGCCTGGACCGTTACCCGCAATGGCACGGCTGTACGCGACATTGTGATTGCCAATCCCGATCAGCCTGACAGCCGCCGCCTGGTTTATCGCGCCGAAGGCGGCTTTGGCATTGCCGACCTATCCGATGATGGCAAGACCATCCTGTTGGGGCAGGGCATTTCGGTCAATTATTCCAGGCGCTGGACGCTCGATGTTGCGACCGGGACTTTGACGCCCATCACGCCGGATTTGAAGGTGGCCTATGATGGCGGGACTTTTTCGGCAGATGGCAAGTCGATCTATATTCTGACCGATGAAGGCTCCGAATTCTCCTATCTGGTTCAGCTGGATCTGGCGACTGGTGTGCGTACGCGCGTGTCGCCTGTCATGAGCTGGGATGTTGAAGGCCTTGACCTGTCCCCCGATGGCAAGACTTTGGCCTATACCGTCAATGAGAACGGGCTTTCAAAGCTCTATCTGCAAAGCACGGCCAAAGGGGCAAATGCGGAATTGGTCGCTTTGCCGGTTGGCACCGTGGGTGGCGTCGACTGGGACCCGTCGTCCAGGCGCCTGGGGATGACGCTTTCCACCGCCAAAGCGCCAGGTGACGCCTATACTTACGAGGTGGCGACCAAAAAGCTGACGCGCTGGACCATGAGTGAAATTGGTGGTTTGAACCCCGCCAGTTTTGTCGAGCCAGGCTTCTTTAGCTATCCGACTTTTGACAAGGTAGATGGCAAGCCTCGCACCATTCCTGCTTTTATCTATAAGCCGAAGAATGCGAGCGCATCGAACCAGGCCCCGGTGATCATCAATATTCATGGGGGTCCAGAGGGCCAATCGCGCCCTGGCTTCTCTTCGACCGTGCAATATTGGGTGAACGAGCTTGGTGCGGCGGTCATCTTCCCCAATGTGCGGGGGTCAACCGGCTATGGTAAAACCTATGTCGATCTCGACAATGGCTTCAAGCGCGAAGACTCGGTTAAAGATATTGGCGCGCTTCTGGACTGGATCGCGACCCAACCCGACCTCAACCAGCGCAAAGTCGTGGTTTATGGCGGCTCCTATGGCGGTTATATGGTGTTGGCCAGCATGACCAATTTCAATGATCGTCTCGCTGGCGGGATCGATATTGTCGGCATCTCGAACTTCACGACCTTCCTTAAAAACACCAATGGCTATCGCCGTGATTTGCGCCGGGTGGAATATGGTGACGAGCGCGATCCAGCCATGCGCGCTTTCCACGAACAGATCGCGCCTTTGAATAATGCTACCAAGATCACCAAACCCTTGTTTGTGATCCAGGGCGCGAACGATCCCCGCGTGCCCATCTCTGAGGCCGATCAGATCGTAGCGAAAGTCCGCAATAATGGTGGCCAGGTCTGGTATATGGTGGCTAAGGACGAAGGGCACGGCTTTGCCAAGAAGGGCAATCGCGACGCGCAACGCGAAGCCGAAACCCTGTTTTTCCAACAGGTGTTTGGCACCAAATAAGTCGGTTAGGTTGTGCTGTTAAGCGCTAAACACGTCTGACAGCACAGCCTGACGGTCCAATCCCCAAGCCTGCGTCAGGCCTTGGGCAAAGAGCTGGCGCACATCATTGGCCGGGACCAAATCGCGGTCTTCATAGAGGCGGCTCAAGCCCGGCCAATCGCCCAGCATCCCGCCGCCCTTGACTGCGCCACCGAGCAGGAAGGAAACCCCGCCTGTGCCATGGTCGGTGCCGCCTGTGCCATTGATGCGCACGGTACGACCAAATTCTGTAGCAATCACAACACTGGTATTGGCCCAGACTGGCCCCAAGCCTTCGTGCAGGGCTTTGACGGCCCCATCGAGTGCTTCCAAACGATTGGCTAATTGGCCTTGTGCGCCGCCCTGATTGGCATGGGTATCCCAGCCTTCAAACGACAGCACGGCCCCAGCTGGACCACCGGGGGCTGCCAGAATGCGCGCGGCAGAACTTGCCAAAGGAGCATAGGCACCCTGGCGTCCACGCCCTCCCCCGCCCTCCATCATCGTGGCACCATCGGCGATGCGGTCGGTTTCAATCGCCATCGCCAAAGCATTGGATAACATGGCATCGCCCGCATAGAGGTCGGATAGCCGGGCCAGCGTATCGCCGTCACTTTCAGGCGCCAAAGGCGGGGCCCAGGAAGTGGCTTTGGAAGGCCCGCGCAAGACCAGCGGGATGGTCCGGCCGATGGCGACCCCTTCCTGGCCTTGGCCATCGGGCAGCATCGCCAGGGCTCTGTTCATCCAGCCCGACCGGGCGCTGGTTAGCTGTGGGGTCCCCGCCTCCAGCATGTCCTGGGCATCAAAGTGGGAGCGCTCGCGGTAGGGGCTGGCTGCCGCGTGCAGGAAGGACATCTGGCCCTTCAGCCAAAGGCCATGCATCTCTTTTAAAGCTGGATGCAGACCAAAGCCCGGAACGAGGGGCAACACCCCTGTGGGGCCGCCTGGCGCATCAAGCGCGATAGCCCCGCGCAAAGTCCGGTAGGCGGGATCGCCATAGGGGACGACAGCGGTCAGCCCGTCCATGGCCCCTCGCAGAATGATGAAGACAAATTTCCCCGGTGCTTGTGGGGCTTTAGCAAAGCTCGCCGTTGCACCCAGCATGGCGAGTGATAGGCCGGACAGGCCGGCAGTGAGGAGTGTACGGCGGTTGGTCATCTGCGTTGAAACTCCGGGCTCATAAGGGCAAGCACAATGCCTTGGCGGGCGGTCTGGGCACGTGAAATGGCAGTTTTGGTTTTGTCGGTCAGGGCAGGGCCCAGAGCCGTCTCGGCAAAGGCGATAGGCTGAAAGGTTTCACCAATGACATCGGCGGCCAGATTTGCCCAATCAACGCGCTTCAAGATGGCGTCGGGTGCGGCCCATTCGCTCGCCACATCCGGCCAGCCCTTCGGACTGGGCGCGCGCCACGGGGTTTGTCCCAATTGTTCAAAAGTTGTTCGCAAAGCTTGGCTCGAGGCCGCCGTGGCACCGCTGGCCCGCATGGTCGAGATCAGGAAGTCATTGGGTGTTTTGAACTTGCGGGCTTCGCGCTCCCAGGCCTCGGGGCTCTCGATCAGGGTCTTGGCTAAAGCCGATAGATCGCCACCGCTTTGGCCGAACGAGGCTTCCAGGCGCGCCACAAGGGCAGGTGGGGGGTCATCTGCCACAAAATGCCGGGCGAGTTTGAGTGCGATTCTTTTGCCCACCGATGGCTGGCCGGCCAAATGGCTCAAAATCGCCAGGGCTTGCTTCTCGCCATCGGGGGGAAAGCTTTTGCCTAAAACCACACGAGCACCTGGCTCATGGAGTGCAGGCACAAAAATGGTTGTGCCGATGGGGGCATCGAAGGCCAAACGACGCAGGCGGGGACTGGCCACTGTCCAGCCGGTCAGCGCGCGGGCAAATTCGGTCACATCGGTTTGGCTATAGCCACCATCGCCACCTAAAGTATGCAGTTCCAGGATTTCGCGCGCCAGATTTTCATTGAGGCCGGCTGCCCGCCTGCGGCCTTGCTGGGTTTGTGCGGCTTGCGAATTGGGGCCAATCGACTGGGCTTGATCGAGATAGATCAGCATGCCGACATGGGTGTCGGCCTTTACCAATAAGTCTTCAAACCGGCCCCAGACATGGGGGCGAATGGCTTCTCGCTCAAACGAGCCTGGAAATGGCGTCGTCTGCAGATTGCGCGCGGCCATGGTGAAATGGTTCGACCAGAACTGGACCCAGCGCTCGCCAAAGGGGGCTGTGGTTGTGACAGCATGCTGGATCCGGGCTTCCATTTCCCGACCCGTGGTCTGGTTAACCAGATCGGCAAGGCGCACCCGCTCGTCGACAGAAACGGAAGGACCGGGCGAAGCGGCGGCGCGCCTTTGCGCAGCGCGGGCTTCCTGATAGCTCTGCAGTGCCTCAAAGGCCTGGGCGCTTGACAACAGGGGCTCTGACCCGATGGGGGCGGCCTGGCTTTGGCCGATCTGGCCTAAAAGCCAGGCTTTGGGATTGCGCGCAATGTGTGCGAGCTCTCCCGGGCGGGCCCCGAAGCCGAACCGGTTGGCCGCGATGACAGCGTTTAGGCTCATGATCATAGTGCCTCCTGTTGGCTTTAACGCAGGGCGTGCCTTGTTCCGTCGCGCGCGCAAAGAATTAAGCCTGGCTCACACGTTCGCCAAACAAAGCCGAGCCCACGCGCACATGGGTCGCGCCAAAATGGATTGCCTTCTCAAAATCTCCGCTCATGCCCATGGACAGGACCGACAGGGCGTGGCGCCGGGCGAGCTTGGCTAGAAGGGCAAAGTGCATTGCAGGCGCTTCCTCTTCGGGGGGGATACACATGAGGCCTTCAACCGCCAGCTTGTGGACGGCGCACAGGTCCAAAAGAGCGGGAAGATCGCGCGGCGCAACACCGGCTTTTTGTTCTTCTTCCCCCGTATTCACCTGCACCAGGAGTTTCGGCAATGTGTGACCGGCCGCCGCAAGTTTTGCCAAAGTCTCGACCAGTTTGGGACGATCTACGGTTTCGATCACATCGAACAGGCTCACCGCATCTTCGGCCTTATTGGTCTGCAATGGGCCAATCAGATGAAGCTTCAGGTCGGGGTAGGCAGCGCGGCGTGGGGCCCATCGGCCCTGGGCCTCCTGTACCCGGTTTTCGCCAAAGACGCGCAGGCCAGCAGCCAAGGCCGCTTCGATCCGGTCTTCGGGTTGGACTTTTGAGACGGCCACAAGGGTGACGCTAGTCGCCGGGCGGCCGGCCCTTTGTGCTGCCTGCTTGATCCGTCCGGTGATTTCGGCGATGCGTTGGTTTATGTCCATGCCAAGGCTTCTAGCCGCCCTGCGCTTATTGCGAAAGCCGTTGAAGTCAGGCTATCCCCGCCTGGTGGTCCTCAGCGATGAGGCGCGCGGTTATGCTCTGGCGCGGCAGGCTTCTATCTGCCCGCGAGAGGCCATTTTGATCGAGCGCACCTTTGGCCGGAAGGCTTCCCCTGTTTCTGCCAGCAAGGGTCGGGGGCCTATCCGCCTGGCAAGTGTTTTACCCCGGCAAGCCCGACAAAGTGGCCTCGATGGCGTGCATTGGCCTGAAAAGCGGCTCAAGCTGCGTCGTCGCAGCCAGACCGCCGGCTTAATCGAGACCGCCTCTGCCCATAGGGGCCTAAGTATCGCCAAAGCGCAGGGGCTGGGCGTTACTGCGATCCTGATTTCGGTGGCATTTCCAAGCTGTAGCCCCAGCGCAAGGGGGCCCGGCGGGAGGAAGTCTGGTGCCGGCAGGGTGAAGGGGCCGATTCGATTGGCCCTTCTTCAGCGGGCCTTTCCGGCGTGTGATCTCTATGGGTTAGGTGGAGTTCAGGCAAAAACCGCGCGCCGCCTTGCCCGCAGCGGGCTTTATGGTGTGGCGCTGGTCAGTGGTTTGAACGTGTGAGCTCTAAAAGCCAGGGATCAGAGTCCCAACCTGGTCCAGCCTAGAATTTGAAGGCTGATTCGACTTTTACGCCAGGCTCACGGCGTTGGGAACGTTCGCGGCTTTGCGACACGCCCAATTGCTCGTTGGGGACAACCACTTCGCCACCAACACGGAACTTGGGTGACACCTGATAGAAGGCCCCTGCCATTGTGCGGCCTGAATTCTGGCCATTGCGCGGTGTTAATGCGGCCGTGGCATCTGGTTGCACGCCAAAGGTCATGCCCCAGCGGCTGCGAGGGTCTACCTTTACGGCGGCTTTGAGCTCGCCACGGGGCACCCACGCGTTTGCACCATCACGGACTTCGGAGCCAAAGGTGAAGCGCTCGTACCATGGAGCTTGGGCTGATTGGGGGGCTGTTGTGGATGGATTGGCCGTCTTTTGATCCCGCGCAAGGGCTTGCCCGCCACTCATCGCCATGAGTGCCGCCAAACTTCCTGCCATGATCAAACGGCTTCCAAACACGCTAAGTTTCCTTTTTGGCCATCTCGAGAACAAGCATGCCATCCATACTTTACTATTTCCTTGCCAACTTAAGAGCAATCCTAATTTGTTGTGAACATCTGCTTTCGATCGATTCTTATGACCATCGCATCTATTAGTGATGAATCTGCAACGCGCTAATGGCTCTTTGAGCGCGTGTGAAAAGTCTGTCCCGCATTGGATCGCACCTTTGACTCTAGCGCAAGAATAGCTTCATGCTATAGACCCGTTGCTTTCCGTCCGGGGCGGGCGGGGGAGCTAGTCTGGAGCATGCCAATGCGCGTTGTCGCGCCTACACTCATCGTCGCACTCTTGGTCACAGCCGGTTTGGGTGGCTGTGCCACGCGCGTCAAGACGACTTCGACCGATCAAGCCGCTGCTGCTGCCGCTGCGCCACAAGCCAACAAGGCCCGCAAGGGCCTGTTTTCGGGCCGATCTGCCAAGGGCACCGGTGAAGCTGGCATCGGGGTAAACGCCTTCTTGTGGCGGGCAACGCTCGACACGCTGAACTTCTTGCCGTTGCTGGATTCAGATCCTTTCGGCGGCACCTATGTTACCGATTGGCACGCCGTCGCTGAAAAGCCGGACGAGCGTTTCAAGGTGCAGGTCTATATTCTCGATACACGTCTGCGTGCAGACGGCCTCTCGGTTCAGGTTTTCCGTCAGGCAAAAGATGCAACCGGCGCCTGGGTCGATGCGACCGTTGATCCAGATACCGCGATCCAGATCGAGAATGCAATCCTGACCCGGGCGCGCCAGTTGCGCATCGCCCAGCTCGAAACCCGCTAATCCGTCTAATCTTTCGCTTATAGCGGTTGAGCATTGCCTGGCCCTGCATCAGAGCAGGTCCTACTGCCTGTATCTGCTTGGCAGCGCGACTGCTTTTAGGGCAAAGGCATAGAGCTTGTTTGGCTGTTCGCCGTGCCGGCGCGCGCTTATCCCATTCTGGTCAAAGGCAATAAGGGTCTTTCATGGCTGCACGTTACAATCACCGCGAAACCGAACCGCGCCAACGGGCGCGCTGGGATGGTGCCAAATTGTTCGAGGCTGGCGCGCCCGATCCCGCGCGCGCCAAATGCTATGTCCTGGAGATGTTCCCCTATCCTTCTGGGCGAATTCATATTGGGCACGTACGTAATTATGCCATGGGTGACGTGATTGCGCGGCGCAGGCGTGCGGCGGGCGATCAAGTGCTCCATCCCATGGGCTGGGATGCTTTTGGTTTGCCGGCCGAAAATGCCGCGCGTGAACGTGGGGCCCATCCGGGAACCTGGACACGTCACAATATCGACGCCATGCGCGCCCAATTGCAACAATTGGGCTTTGCTATTGACTGGTCGCGCGAGTTTGCGACCTGTGAGCCGTCCTATTACCGCCACCAGCAAAAAATGTTTCTCGATTTTCTCGAGGCAGGCCTTGTCTACCGCAAAAAGAGCAAGGTGAATTGGGACCCGGTGGAGAATACGGTGCTGGCCAATGAACAGGTGGTTGACGGGCGGGGCTGGCGTTCGGGGGCTTTGGTGGAACAGCGCTATCTCGAACAATGGATGTTCCAGATCACCCGGTATGGCGAGGAATTGATCACCGCGCTGGAGGGTTTGACCGGCTGGCCTGAAAAAGTGCGCACCATGCAGCACAATTGGATTGGCAGGTCTGAAGGGTTGCGCTTGCGCTTTCAGTTTGATTCGGCCACGCCGTCTCCTCTTGGTGAGGGGTTGGAGGTTTATACAACCCGGCCTGACACTTTGTTCGGGGCTTCTTTTGCCGGGATTTCGGTCGACCATCCCATTGCTTTGGCTTTGGGGGAAACCAATCAGGATTTGGCAGAGTTCTGCGACTCCTGTCGCCGGGCGGGCACGTCTGAAGAAGCCATTGAAACCCAGGAAAAGCGCGGGTTTGATACCGGACTGCGTGTTGTCCATCCCTTTGACCACAACCAGACCTTGCCGGTCTGGATCGCCAATTTTGTGCTGATGGATTATGGCACCGGTGCGATTTTTGCCTGCCCCGCCCATGACCAGCGCGACTATGAGTTTGCAACCAAATATAATTTGCCGATCAAGCCTGTGATCCTGCCCGAGGGTGCAGACCCTGCAGACCTGACCCTGGCCGATGTCCCCTATCTGGGCCAGGGCACCGTGTTCAACTCTGATTTTCTCGATGGGATGACCAGTGAAGAGGCCAAGTCTGCCGCCATGGATAAGATGGAAGCCTTGGGGGCTGGCCAGCGCACGGTAAACTTCCGTTTGCGCGACTGGGGCGTATCGCGGCAGCGCTATTGGGGCTGCCCGATCCCCATCATTCATTGTAAAACCTGTGGTCCTGTTGGCGTGCCGGAAGACCAATTGCCGGTGACACTGCCAGACGATGTGACCTTTGACAGACCGGGCAATCCTTTGGATCATCACCCGAGCTGGAAGCATATCGCGTGCCCCAAATGCGGCGCACCTGCCCTGCGCGAGACCGATACGCTGGATACTTTTGTTGATTCGTCCTGGTATTGGGCCCGCTTCTGTGGCCAGCCAGAAAACCGCCCAACGGATCTCGAGGCCGTCGCCCATTGGCTGCCGGTTGATCATTATATTGGCGGGGTAGAGCACGCGGTTTTGCACCTGCTCTATTCGCGCTTTTTTGCCCGCGCGATGAAGGCTGTCGGCCATCAGCCAACTTCTGAACCCTTCAGCCGCCTGTTCACCCAAGGGATGGTGACGCACGCGACCTATAAGTCGCAAGACGGCCAATGGTTGTCGCCTGAGGAAGTTGACATCACCGGCACGACCGCAGTTGAAATCAAAACAGGCAAGCCTGCGGTGATCGGCCCGATCGAGAAAATGTCAAAATCCAAGCGCAACACGGTCGATCCCGAAGACATTATCGACACCTATGGGGCCGATGTTGCGCGCCTGTTTGTCTTGTCTGATTCTCCCCCGGAGCGAGATGTGGAATGGTCTGAGGCGGGCGTTGATGGGTCTTGGCGCTTTGTTCAGAAAATCTGGGCGGCCTTCGATGCCGTGCCTGAGGGCGCGCCTGGTCCACTCCATGTGGCAAGCGGGGTAACTGGCGCTGCCCTCGATTTGCGCCGCGCAGGTCACAAGGCGATTGCCGCTATTAGCCTGGCGATTGATAGCTACCGCTTCAACAGCGCCATTGCCCAGTTCCATGAATTGGTTGGCCATATCCGGCGCGCCGAGAGCGATGGGTCTGCCGATATGTTAGCGGCCCGTGTCGAAGTCCTGGGCATTCTTGCTCGTGTGATCCAGCCCTTCACACCCCATCTGGCCGAAGAGGCCTGGTCGCGCCTGGGCGGGACAGGCTTTGTCTCGACCGCACCTTGGCCGCAAGCCGATCAAAGCCTGTTGGCGGAAGCCACGATCATGTTGCCGGTCCAGATTGACGGCAAGAAGCGTGGGGAGCTCCATGTCGCCAAAGGCACGTCCAGGCAAGAGTTGGAGGCTTTGGCTCTGGCTTTGCCCGAGGCGGCACATTTCCTTGTCGGGCGAAGTGTGGCTAAACTCATTGTGGTTCCTGACCGGATCATCAATATCGTGACCGGTGCAGCATAGGATGGGCAAGGCCTTGGCTAAGTTTGGTGCGATTGCTTGGATGTTTGGGCTGTGTGCCGGTTTGGCAGCTTGTGGCTTCCAGCCTGTCTATTCTACGCAAGGGTCTGGCATCGGGCCTGTGACCATTGCTGCTATCGAGGGGCGGACCGGCTATTATCTGCGCCAGGAACTCGATCGCCGGGCGGTGCTTGAACAAGGGGCTACCAGCCCCCGTGTTTTGAGCGTGAAGATGACCCGCAGCTTTACGCCAGCCGCGCAAGGCACCGATGGCATTTCGACCCGCAACGAGTTGACGGTAACGGCGACCTATGTTCTCGCTGCCGCTCCCCCTTTGCCTGCCGTGCGCGGCACCATCACAACCAGTGTTGCTTATGAAAGCCTCGACCAGGCCTATGGCGATGTGGCGCTGCAAGCAGATGGGGAAGAGCGGGTTGCGGGCCAGATTGCCGAGCGGCTTTGGCTGGACCTGCAACGCCAAGTGCGGGCACCGCGATGAAGCTGACAGGTCTTGCGGCCACGAAAGCGGCGCAAAAGGACCTTTCGCCGCGTTTTGTGATTCTGTCAGGCCCTGATTGTGGGCAATTACGCCGCTTGGCAGAGGCCATAGCAACCCGCCATCAGAGCCAAGATCGCGAGCTCGAGTTTAAACGCTTTTGTGAAGATGATTTGAAGGCCAATCCTGGTGGGGTTGAAGAAGCGATCTCGAGCGCGTCTCTGTTTGGCGGGGCGGCCATCGCCCATGTGCGGGTCAGCGGAGAAAAGGACGCTTCGGCGCTAGCAGGCCTCTTGGAGCGGGTGGAAAAAGGCGGGTCAGAGCCCGAAGGCGTGTTGATCCTCGACGTCGGTGATATTGGGCGCAGCTCAAAGACGCGCAAGGCCTTTGAAGAATCTGCCCATGCGTGGTCGCTGCAGCTGTATGAGACGACGCGCGATGAATTGCTGGGAATTGCCAGGGCAGAGGCCAAGGCTGCCGGAGCCAGCATTGAGCCGGACGCTTTGTCTGCCATTCTCGAAGCTGTCGCACAGGACACTGATTCTGTGGCGGCAGAAGTGCAAAAGCTTGCGCTCTATGCAGGGCATGAGGGTGTGATCGATCTGGCCTGTGTTGAGGCTGTTGGATCGGGCGGGCGGGAGGCGGGCTTGGATGAAGCCATTGATGCGGCTTTTTCGGGCCACCCCGCTTTGATGGTCCAGCGCCTTGAGCAGGCCTTTGGTGGTGGGGCCAATCCGGTTGCGATCCTCAATGGCACAGGCCGCCGTGTCCGCTTGTTGTTACAAGTTCGCGCCGGCGTTGAAGCGGGCGGCAATGCCGGGGACATTTTGAAGCAGCCCAGGATGGGTGTGTTCTGGAAGCGCCAGGCCGAGGTCGCCCGCCAGGTCGGGCTGTGGGGGCGTGGGGCTTTGGAAGATGTTCTCACCGCAACGCTCGAGGCCGATGGCCTGGTCAAGCGGGCAGGATCGCCTGACACCGCTTTGGTCGAGCAGCTTCTGATCCGCATCGCCAAACGCGCAGAGCGCCTGGCAAAACGTTAACCTCGCTCGCCTCAGTCGTTTTTACCGGCGCGCTGGTCCCGCCAGGCTGCAATGCGAAGGCGAAGCGCGTTGAGCTTGATAAAGCCTTCGGCGTCTTTCTGATTATAGCCCCCCGCTGCATCAAAGCTGATGAGTTCCTTGTTATAGAGCGAGAGCGGGCTGGAACGGCCCTGCACATAGACCCCGCCCTTATAGATTTTCAACGTCACCTCGCCGCAGACATCTTCCTGGCTGGCGTCAATGGCGGCCTGCAGCATCTTGCGTTCGGGGGTGAACCACATGCCGTTATAGATTAGGGTGGCATAACGTGGCATCAGTTCGTCTTTGAGATGCATGGCCCCACGGTCGAGCGTAATGCTCTCCATCGCGCGGTGGGCTTGCCACAAAATCGTGCCGCCCGGGGTCTCGTAATAGCCGCGCGACTTCATGCCGACAAAGCGGTTTTCAACCAGATCGAGCCCGCCCACGCCATTTTCAGCACCAATCCGGTTGAGTTCGCCCAAAAATGCGGCAGGGCCATAGGCTACCCCATTGATCGAGACTGGATCGCCACGTTCAAAGCCGACGGTAATAATCGTCGCCTTGTCGGGTGCTTCTTCCGGTGTGATCGTGCGCCGGTCAGCCCGTCTGGACACCAGATCGGGGACAGGCTCATTGGGGTCTTCCAGCACGAGTCCTTCTGAAGACGTGTGCAGCAAATTGGCGTCGATCGAGAAGGGCGCGTCGTGTTCTTTCCCGGTCGCAATCTCGATCCCGTGTTTCTTGGCATAGGCAATCAGGTCCGGGCGGCCCTGGAAGCTCCACTCCCGCCAGGGTGCGATCACCGTGACGTCTGGCTTGAGGGCATAGTAAGAGACTTCAAACCGCACCTGGTCATTGCCCTTGCCGGTTGCACCATGACAGACGGCATCAGCGCCTACCAGATTGGCGATTTCGATCTGGCGTTTGGCGATCAGGGGCCGGGCGATCGAGGTGCCCAACAAATAGACCCCTTCATAGAGCGCATTGGCGCGGAACATCGGAAACACATAATCGCGGACGAATTCATCGCGCAGATCGTCGATGAAGATATTTTCAGGCTTTACCCCTGCGGCCAGCGCTTTGGCTCGTGCCGGGCCCAATTCTTCGCCCTGGCCTAAATCGGCTGTGAAGGTCACCACTTCGCAGCCATAGGTTTCTTGTAACCATTTCAGAATGATCGAGGTATCGAGGCCACCGGAATAGGCGAGAACGACTTTGTTGACTTTGCTTTGGCTGGTCATGGGGCTTTGGCTGGTCATGGGGCGTGGGTTCCAAGGCTGAAGAGCGTGGGTGTCGTGCTAGGCAATCCCTGCCGCGAGATCAAGCGAGCAAGCTGTTGGTCTGATTTTCATGTGGCGCGCAATTTTCTTCCAATTGGATGAGCGCGCGCTTCTTTATCAGCGCCGCTTTTCTGTGTTGAGCCATTTGAGCGCGAAAGCCAGATGAACCAGATGCGCCAGCACAAAGGTGAAGGCCATAAACACCCGCGAGGTGCCAAGCGAGACAGCCTCCTTGGTCAATTGCCCGCCTGGCAGACGATGGGCGAGGAAGGTTAGGAGTAGTCCAAAGCCTGCTGCCAGGGCCGGGGCAAACAAGAGCGCAAGCCGTCGGGGCGCTGTCCAGGTGGGCTGGCCGTTGAGCCCAAATTGCATCGGAACACGGACAGCCGGATCGATTTTGGCTGCGGCAGAGGCCGAGATCAGCGCCATCAGGGTGAGGCCTGCGACAAAGCACAAATCCCCGGTCCACAGCAAAAAGTGAGAAAAGTTGAGCGGGTTCACACCCTTGACTAGACCATCATAGCGCGCCCGTGAATAGGGCTTTGAGCGCATCTGTAATCAAAAGTGGGCCAACAACTGATCGCTTCTATTCACGCCAGTCAAAGCGGCAGCCCCTAGACCACGACCTGCGTACCCAGTTCCACCACACGGCCTGAAGGAATGTGGAAGAAGTCCGTCGCATTGGTCGCGTTTTTGGACAGGAAAATATACAAATGATCCTGCCACAACGGCATGCCCGAGGTACTCGACGCCACAATCGTGCGATGGCCCAGGAAGAAGCTGGTCGACATGATGTCAAACTTCAGCCCCTGTTTGCGGCACATGGTTAGCGCTTTGGGAATATTTGGACTTTCCATGAAGCCGTAATTGACGATGACGACACGGACATCGGGGATGATTTCCTCGATCTCGATCCGGTCGGCATCGGCCACACGCGGTGTTTCGGCGGTGCGGACGCTTAAGATAGCAATCTTCTCGTGGAGAACCTTATTATGTTTGAGATTGTGCATTAGCGCCACAGGGGCGAGGTCTGGGTCGCTGGTCAAGAAAATCGCTGTCCCGCTGACGCGATGGGGAGGATGGGCCATCAGGGTCTTCAACAGGTCACGCAGCGGGATGGAATCGCGTCTTGTTTTTTCAGACAGGATCTGGCTGCCTTCCTGCCAACTCCACATGATCACCACAATCGCAGCCCCCAATACCAGCGGGAACCAGGCACCATGGGGAATTTTGAGTATTTGCGAACCCAGGAAGACCATATCCAGGGCTGCAATCGGCACCAGCAACAGGGCGGCCTGGAACCCGTTCCATTTCCACAAACGCGTCACGACCGGTACAGCCAAGAGCGTGTCCATGAACATGGCCCCGGTAATGGCGATGCCATAGGCAGACGTCAGGTTGCCGGAGGATTTAAACGAGAACAATAGTGCCAGGACGCCGATCAACAAAAACGTATTGACCTGGGGCACATAGATTTGGCCGGCCTGGGTCTCGCTGGTGCGGCGGATCTGCATGCGCGGCAGGAGGCCCAATTGCACAGCCTGTTGTGTCATGGAGAAGGCACCGGTAATCACCGCCTGGCTGGCGATCACGGCGGCCATGGTTGCCAATATCATCACCGGCCAGAAGGCAGCTTCAGGCACCATCATCCAGAACGGATCTGCCTTTGCCGCCGGATTGGCCAGCACAAACGCCCCTTGGCCCAGATAGTTTAATGCCAGGGATGGGAAGACCAGGACAAACCAAGCTGCGCGGATCGGGTTTTTCCCGAAATGGCCCATGTCGGCATAAAGCGCTTCGGCCCCGGTCACGGCAAGGAAAATGGAGCCCAGAATGACCAAAGCGACAAGGCCATTCTCCATCAGGAAGCGGACAGCATAGATCGGGTTAAAGGCCAGCCAAACGCGGGGATCATCGGCAATGTGATAGATGCCAAGACCGGCTAGCGTCAGGAACCAAAGGGCCGTTATGGGGCCAAAAAGGGCTGCGATTTTATGGGTGCCTTTAGATTGCACCAGAAACAGGCCGATCAGGATCGCGGCAGATATGGGCAGAATATAGGGCATGAAGAGATTGCCGACACCTGGCGCGATTTTGAGGCCTTCAATCGCACCCAGAACCGAAATGGCGGGCGTGATGATGCCATCGCCATAGAAAAAGGCTGCCCCCATAATGCCGCAGAAGAAAACCCAGGGCGATTTCCGGCCCATCGCACGCTGTGCCAGTGCCATGAGTGCGAGGGTACCGCCTTCGCCCTTATTATCGGCCCGCATCAGGAACACGACATATTTTAAGGTCACAATCAGGAACAGAGCCCACAGTACGAGGGAAACCACCCCCAAAACGGCTACTTCCAGATTGCCGGATCCCTTGGCGTGGGCGAGCGCTTCGCGCATCGCATAAAAGGGGCTTGTTCCGATGTCGCCAAATACGACCCCGACCGAACCCAGTGCGAGCATGAAAAACCCACGGGAGGATTGGCTCCCGTGGCCATGGCCGCCACCTTGGGCGCCGCTGGCTGGATCGCCGAAGCCTTTGGAGGCTTCTTGGTCCGCTGACATAGGTGAAGGCGATGCCATCCTGGCTCCCCGAAAACAATAGGTCGGACTGCCGACCTGCTGCCTGTTCGCGATTGTAGCCGGCGCCAATACGCCTTTTGTCGGATGGCTTCAATGCTCAAGCACAATTGGTGGCGGGTAATGGCAGATTCCCCCCAGTTAACAAGTGTTTCTCTAAAGAGTTTAGGGCACAACCTGTTATGCCGGCACTTGTTTGTGCGCTAGACGGGCTGGCGGGGGCCGTCTATCCAGCTTCTGGAAAGCGAATCCGTTTTGGCGGCAGGAGATCACATCATGGCACGACGACTTTGTTTGGTAACCGGTGCTTCGGCAGGCATTGGTCAGGCGATTGCCCGCATCTTCGCCGAGCGCGGCTATGATCTTGCGCTAACCGCACGCCGGGGCGACCGGTTGGAGACTTTTGCTGCAGAGTTGAAGGAGACCTGGGGCGCAGAAAGCATCACGATGGCTGCTGACTTGGCCGATCGTGCCGCGCCCGAGCAGATTGTGTCGGCTCTAGAAGCTGCCGGTCGCCCGGTCGATGCTTTGGTCAATAATGCGGGCTATGGCCTGCAGGGCAATTATCTGGCGTCGAGCTGGGCCGATCATGCGGCTTTTATGCAGGTTATGGTTGAAGCGCCACTTGAGCTTGCCCATCGCGTCCTTCCCGGCATGCAGGCCCGTCGCTTTGGCCGTATCATGAATGTTGCCTCGCTGGCAGGACATTTGCCTTCTGCAGCAGGGGCTACCCTTTATGGGGCCTCGAAGGCGTTTCTGATCAAGTTCAGCCAGGCGCTCAATCTGGAAAACACCGATAATGGCGTCCATGTCAGTGCGCTTTGCCCCGGCTTTACTTATTCGGAATTTCACGATGTGAACGGCATGCGTGATCAGGTTTCCACCATGCCGAAGTGGCTGTGGCAGGATGCAAAGACCGTTGCCCAAATTGGCTATGATGCGCTTGAGGCCAATCAGCCGGTGGTGGTGACCGGCACCACCAACAAGACGATTGCCTTGATTGGAAAGCTTTTGCCTGACAACCTCGCACTTGGCCTGATGAAATCGCAGGTGCAAAAGTTCCGCCGGGCAGATTAGCCCTGCCCGATCAGTCCTGCCGATCAGGGCTAATCTGTGGGTGCCAAAAACACCTTGACGACAATGGACATTCTAGGGCCGTTCACCATTTTTCGGAATCGAAAAATGGTATAAAACTGGCCCTAAATCATAAATTTAGATCGCAACCTCGTTTTCAAGAAAACGAGACGCGATCTAGTGGCAGCCGCCGCAAGGCCTGGGTGGCGGTTTGCGATGGATAGGTGGCGGCGGGACTAGACGGGTGCGTTCAGACACGCCCGAGAAACGGGTGCTGCCACCCACAAAGCCATATCCCCCGCCATAGCCATAGCTCGTTGTTGAAGGGAAGCCGACCCCATAGCTCATGGCGCCCACGAAGAAGCTTGCAGGGATGAGGATCACTTCGCGCTGCTCGCAGCATTGCACGGGTGGTATCAGGGTGTAGGTCGGCAAAGTCTGGTTGACGGGTGGCGGCAGCCTATGGGTCGAGTGTGGCGCGGGGATCTGCAGAACTAAAGCTGGCGCGGGATGTGGTTGAGGCTGGGGTTGCGACTGGGGATGGTGCGACTGGGGGTGAGCCATTACCTGCGGGGCGGGTACCCAATGGCCGCGGCAGGCAACAGTGGCACCTGCTTCAGGGGTGACGCACTGCATCGACACCCTTTGATGTGTCACAGCCCCATGACTGGCTATCGTGGTCTGGCCGCCCGAAGACGCCTGCGAGGCGCTGCCCGTATTGGTAGAGGTCACGGTGATCGTTTGCTGGCCCGGCGCGCTGGCAGCAGCCTTGGTATGGCTATGGGCAGGTTGGGCTTCTGGCGCGGGCGCTGCTGGGTTATACCATGGGGCAGGGTCGGTGCCTTGTTTGGATGGAGACGTGGAGGATTGGCTGTGCACATTGATGCCGGGCACAATCCGGATCATGCCTGTGCAGGCAGCCATATCGGCCCTGTTGCCAAGGAGGCAGGGGTCATGGGGACCAGCCTTGTTTGGCCCCGAAGCTGTCAGTTCCCCGGCCGTGGCTTGTCCGGCACCAGCAAGCGCCAACCCAGGAAGCGTCAACCCAGGAAGCGCCAGCAAAGAGGCGATGAAAGCAGTTTTGGTCATTCTGACCCCCATTCGTGGCAGACCACATTGTGTGGTCGGGTTCAAATCTATGTCGTGAGTATCTAAAGGGCTGAAAAAAACCAAAAGTTCAAGGCTGTGCCCGCGTGCGGGGAATCCGGGGGACAATGGTGCGCCGGTAAAACCCAATGAGGCGACTGACGAGCCTGATCCGTGACATCAATCACAGGTCAAAAGTCGTAGGCGATGCCCTTGCGTTCCCAATCACCAAACCGGGTTGGCTCCGCCCCTTTTGGACCCTTGATTTCAGGGGCTAAGGCCAGTTCAGCGTCACCGTGGGCACGCCGTGCCGCCGCTTCGGCCAACGCGCGGCCAGCCGGCGTGTCCAAGTCATGGGAGCTGCCTTCACGCACTGGTGAAGACAAAGAGACGGGATCAGCGCTTTTTTCAACCATCATAGACCCTACATATAGGGACAGCCTAACCGGAGTCGAGCTTTCCATGAATACGACCAAGACTTTCATGCTTCTTGCAGCCATGACCGCCATTTTTATGGTCGTTGGCTATTTGATCGGTGGTGCAGGCGGTATGGCCATCGCCTTTGTGGTAGCCGCCGGCATGAATGTGTTCTCCTACTGGAACTCGGACAAAATGGTCTTGCGTGCCTATCGGGCGGTTGAAGTCGGGCCTGATCACCGCGACCCCTTGATCGCAACCTATGCCCAGGACGTTCTAAGCATGGCCTTGAAGGCCAATCTGCCGAGGCCACGCATTTATGTGATCGAGAACCCGCAGCCCAATGCGTTTGCCACCGGACGCAATCCCGAGAATGCGGCGGTTGCTGCCACCACAGGCCTGTTGTCCATGCTGAGCCGGCAGGAAATTGCAGGTGTGATGGCCCATGAGCTTGCCCATGTGAAAACCCATGACACCTTGACCATGACGATTGCCGCGACGCTGGCCGGGGCGATTGGTATGCTGGCAAATTTTGCCATGTTCTTTGGCGGTGACCGGGAACGGCCAAACCCGATCGCGATGATTGCCATGATGATTTTTGCGCCCTTAGCTGCGGCTGTGGTGCAAATGGCCATCAGCCGCTCGCGCGAATATGAAGCCGATCGTCTGGGCGCTGAGATCGCCGGCGATCCGCAATGGTTGGCCTCAGCCCTGCAGAAAATTCAGCACGGCGCACGCCAGGTCCCTAATGAGGATGCCGAACGTAACCCCGCGACAGCCCATATGTTCATTATCAATCCGCTCGCAGGGGGCTTGCGCGACAATTTGTTCTCAACCCACCCGGCGACAGAAAATCGGGTTGCGCAATTGCAAGCCTTGAGAGGCAATGACTTGCCCGGCAACACGCTGGGATTGGATGAAGCCAGCGGCCGCTCTGCGGGGCCTTGGGGGCCCAGGAAAGGTCCTTGGGGGTGATTGGCTAGGGTGGAGCTGGTTAAGGCTCGATCTGTCTTGGCACTTGACCCGGGGCAGTTGGACGCGCAGGAGCCTCCACCATGGCGTCTGATTCATCCCGTCGCGAGAGTTCCCGCAAGCCCCATTCCGGTTCTACCCGCCATTTATCTGGCGAGGAAAGTGCAGGTGGGCGTCGTCCGCCGCGCGCGCTCGTCAATCCCGACCCTGCCCGGTTCGCAGCCGTTTGCCTGGTCTCCCATGTTGTCGACCAGCGTTGGACCCTAGAAGAAGCCATGCGCAAGGAGCAGGCTTTTGTGCGCCTCGATGGTCGCGACCGCGGCTTTGCCGCCCATTTGACTTTGGCCACGTTACGCGCGCTTGGCCTCGTCGACGCGGTGCTGGCAACCAAACTGGCCAGGCCACTACCCGATAGCGCCCATTTTGCGAAAGCCTTGTTGCGCGTCGGTGCCGCCCAGCTGATTGAAGGACTGGCCCCGGCCCATGCAGCAGTCGGCCGGTCGGTTGATCTGGCGAAGTTTGAGGCAACCGGACGCGGCTTTGCCGGACTGATTAATGCGGTTCTGCGCCGGATCGCGACCGAGCCTTTGGTGCGACCCCACGACCGAGAGCGCGTGCCTGCCTTGTGGTGGAACCGCTGGCGCGGGGCCTATGGGGCAGAAGTTGCTGATGCAATTGCGCAAAGCCTTTCGCGCCAGCCCGCTCTTGATCTGACGACAAAGGGTGATCGTGCAGCCATTGCCGAAGCTGTTGACGGCCTAGTCCTGCCGACGGGCAGTATCCGGCTGAAGGAAACGCCCAGCGATGTCACCACGCTGCCGCTTTGGGGGGAAGGCAATTATTGGGTACAAGATGCCGCGGCGGCCTTGCCTGCGCGCCTGTTGGCGACCGGGCCTGGTGAAAAAGTGCTGGATATGTGTGCAGCTCCTGGTGGCAAGACCCTGCAATTGGCAGCCTCTGGGGCCGATGTGACGGCTTTGGATGTGGATGCAGCGCGGATTAACCGGGTGGCGGAAAACCTGGCCCGCACCAGCCTGACCGCCCGTCTGCACGTCGCAGATGCCCGCACGGTTGCGGCCGAGCCCTATTTTGACGCCATTCTTTTGGATGCGCCGTGCAGTGCCACTGGTACATTGCGCCGCAATCCAGAAGCGCTTTGGATCAAGACACCTAGCGATGTCGCCCGGTTTGCGACTGTGCAGATCGAGCTGGTGCAGGCGGCGGCAGCAGCTTTAAAGCCTGGCGGGCGACTGGTCTATGCGGTGTGTTCTTTAGAGCCGGAGGAAGCCGATCCTGCGGTGGCTGCAGCGCTTGAAGCCGGGCTAATGCTCGCCCCGATCACATCCGATGAGGTTCCCGATCTGGGCCAAGCGGTGACAGAGCAAGGCTTTGTGCGCATTTTTCCCCATTACTGGGCCGATCGAGGCGGGATCGACGGATTTTTTATCGCCCGCTTTGTAAAACACTTATAGGCTTTCAGCCGAGGTGCCCCACTTGCCACCTTGCAGTTACCCCTAAAAACAGAGCATGATAGGTCGATGACAAAGCTTCTTATAAGCCCCTCCATTCTGTCTGCCGATTTCGCCAAATTGGGCGAGGAAGTTGCAGCCATTACGGCGGCGGGCGCTGACCTTATTCATATCGATGTCATGGACGGCCACTTTGTCCCCAACATCACAATCGGGCCCCAAGTTGTGAAGGCTCTGCGTCCCCACTCCGATAAGCCATTTGATGTGCATTTGATGATCGCCCCGGCCGATCCTTATTTAGAGGCCTTTGCCGAAGCGGGCGCGGACATCATCTCCATCCATCCAGAAGCCGGGCCCCATCTTCATCGCAGCCTTCAGACAATCCAGAACCTGGGCAAGAAGGCGGGCGTGGTCTTAAACCCGTCCACCCATGAATCGGTCTTGGCCCATGTCATGGATATGGTCGACCTGGTTTTGGTGATGAGTATCAATCCAGGTTTTGGCGGCCAGACCTTCCTGCCTGGCCAATTGGGCAAGATCGAGGCCTTGCGGAAAATGATCGACCAGACGGGGCGGGAAATCCTTCTCGAAGTTGATGGCGGGGTAAACCCTCAAACAGCCCGCGACTGTTTCAATGCAGGGGCCGATACGCTGGTAGCCGGCACGGCCGTCTTCAAAGGCGGGCCAGAACAGTATCGGGCCAATATCGCCGCCCTCAAAGCAGTGGCAGGCTAGGGGCCCCAGATGCCAGTCCAAGGCAGGCATCAAACGGGGGCGGGCAGTCAAGCGCGCTTCGGACGTGACGTGCGTGCTTTATTCGGGCCTGGCGTGTTTACGCCCGAGGGCTCCGTGGTTCCGCGCCAATGGCATCCATTACCAGATTTCCGCCCGTCTGTGCCCGAAGAGGGGCTGGATCTTCTCCAAGGGCGAACACCGGCCAGGACAGGTCTTGGCAGCTTTGACCCGCTTCTCGGGCCATTCTCGCTTCCTTCTGCCCAGGGCCATGGCTGGGCCATGTCCTTTGAATTTTTGCGCGATCTGTCGCCTGCCTCTGGCGATCTTGTCGCCATATTGGAAGTGTGGCTGGATCAATGGTTCATCTGCCAAGCTCAGGAAGTTCAATCGGGATTGGCAAAATGGACGGCTTTCTCTGCCGGGCCTGCCCGAAGCGATGTTCTGCTTTGGCGCGGCTGCCGCGTAATCCATTGGATGGCCTATCTTTTGCCCCTGGTGGCGTCGTTTTCTGCCAATCTGCAAGCCAGAATATGGCACGGGCTTTTGGCCGATATTGCCCGCTTGATCGAGCCTGACCGCGGCTTCTTGGCCAATCTTGCCGGTGGACGGGAACCTTTGAGCCGCCGCGCCGTTTGGACGAGAGCCTTTGCTCTGTTGGCCGTGAGCGGCAGTGCGCCCGGGCTGTTGCGGCAGGCCACTATTGGGGACGCTTTGGATCGTATGGAGGAACTCATTGCCCCGGACGGCCTGTTTGTGGATGGCTCTCCTTTGGGCACTTTGTCCGCTGCCGCCGATTTGGCGATGTTGACCCGCCTCGTCGAGACCGAACCGGTCAATCAACGGGTTCGACAGGCCCTTGCTACCTTGAGGCGCGAGGATGGATCGCTGGTGACCTTTGACAAGCAACGCGGCTATGCCGGTTTGGTCGGGTCGGTTCTGGGCCCGGGCCGTTGGAAGAGATCCTCGATCCTCAAGACCGGACACATCGGCCTGATCGAAGCTGGCTCGTCTCGACTTTGGATGAAAACACCGACCGGGCCATCGCAGACCGGGCCGATTTGTGAAATTGAGGCCCATGGCTTTGAACTTTTTTCCTGCAGTCCATCGGGCCTGACAGCCCTTTTGTTTGATCGCTCGGTTGCCATGTCAAACCCGCAAATCAGACGCCGGGATGAAGACGGCCAAGCCCTTCTCGAAGGCACGGCAAGTTTTGAAGTGGATGGTCAACGACATAGCTGTGTCCGTACCGTGACGATGCGACACAATGGCGGTCATATCCACGGCGAGGACGCATTGTTTTCAGGGCCAACTGGTGCACGAGTTCAAGTTGTTGGGCTCGTCTTCGATTTGGGGGCGGGGTGCAGTCCCGTCGCAAGCCGCGATGGCGAAAGCCTTTTAATCCGCACACCATCGCGACAGACCTGGCGCTTGCGTTGTCCGGGGCTTGATATTGAGATAAAAGAGGTTATAGCCCCACCCATGTCAGGCCTGTCACAAAATCAACGCTATCAGGTGTATAGTACGCCAAATCGGATCAGTGTTAGAATGGATCAGGTCATGCGTTGGAACCTTACGCTCGAGGGACTAAATTGACACGTCACAAAATTAAAGTGTTTTCAACGGGCTACTTTACCGACATTTTTCTGGCTATCGCGAGCCTTTGGCTTGCGCTTGATTTGGCCACTGGGACGGGGAACAAGCCCGACTGGGTAGAGGGCACGTTTGTCGCGCTGGCTTGTTATGGCATTTCGATTGCCATTGCTCTGGTTGCTTTCCGCCTCAACCAGTTGGTCTGGCGCTGGACATCGGCAGATGATCTGGTTCGCCTCGCCCAGGCTATTGCCGCCGCAGGGCTTGGGACTGTTGCCGTTTTATTTTTTATTGACCCCGATGGGACGGTTCCGCGCGTTTCGCCTGCCTTGGCCGCATTGATTTCTTTTGTTTTGATGGCTGCAGCGCGTGGCTTTGCCCGCGTGCTTTCAGGTGGCGGTCTGCGCGCGCTTTTTCGTTCAATTGCGCCCAATGCCCCGGCTACTATTTTGGTTGGGCCAACAGAGGCTATTACTCAGGCGATCCATTCCGCCCGTCTTTCAGGTCCATTACCTATTCGGCCGATCGCTATTGTTTCGACCATGGGTACGCAGGTTGGAAAGATTTTCGCCGGCGCGCGGGTGTTTGGCGGGCTCGAAACGCTCGAGCCGCTGGTAACCGACGCACTATCGCGTAATCCCGAGGTTCGTATCGCACTCATCGGGCGTGATCCGGCGCGACGCGCTGCCCAGGTGGCGTTGCAGGTCGCATCCCGCAAAGGTGTTGCTTTGATGCGGATCCCCGAGGGGGCTGGGGCGAGCTTGGGAGCCGTGCACCCTTCAGACGTTTTGGGCCGCACTCGCCGGGATCTGGATTTAAGTGGGCCGCGCAGCCTTGTGCGATTTAAACAAATCTTGGTCACAGGAGCCGGCGGCACCATTGGAAGCGAGATCGTCAAACAGATTGCCGAGCTCTCGCCAAGCCGGATTGTGCTTGTCGACTCTTCGGAGAATAATCTGTTCCAAATATCGTCGGAGATCAGGGCAGGCTTCCCGAGTATCGATGTTATTGCCCGGTTGTGTGACATACGCGATGAGCGGCGCGTGAATGCTATTTTTGAAAAGTATCGTCCCCACGTCGTCATCCATGCTGCAGCAAACAAGCATGTACCCATGATGGAAGGTCATTTTTGCGAGGCGCTGGAAGTCAATTTGGGCGGTACGTGTGTCGTTGCTGATGCCGCGATTGCTGCCAATGTTGATGCCTTCATTTTCATTTCCACTGACAAGGCTGTCAATCCTGTCAATATCATGGGGGCAGCCAAGCGCGTAGCTGAACTATATGTGCGTGATTGTGCCCGCCGCGCTGAAGGTACGTTCCATTCCGTGAGATTCGGCAATGTTTTGGGATCGAGCGGCTCGGTTATGACTGTGTTCGAGCGCCAGATCGCCAGCGGTGGTCCTCTCACCATCACCCATTCTGAAATGACGCGCTGGTTTATGACGGTGGAGGAAGCAAGCTCTCTCGTGCTGCAAGCCGCCGCGATCGGCTTGGAGAACGGAAGTGCACGATCCGGCGATCAGTTTGTGCTGGATATGGGCGAGCCTGTCAGGATTTTAGAACTGGCAGAGGCCATGGTACGCATGAAGGGCAAAGAGCCATGGCGTGATATCGCCATTATTGAGTCTGGCCTCAGGCCTGGTGAACGTTTGCATGAAGAGTTGTTCCATGCCTTTGAGCGGGTTGAGAACACGCAGGTTGAGGGCGTGTTAGTCGCAAGCGATCCGACAGAACCGCCCGAGAATTTGCGAACCTTGATCGATCATGTGCTGGAGGCGGCGCGCAAGGATAAGGAAACAGCTGCCTTGATGTGGCTGCAGCGCATTTTGCCGGACTTCAAGCGTCGAGGCGAACCAGTTTTAATCAAAAGCGTTGAGCTTCGAAACATTGATTGAATGAACGGTTTAGAACTCGCTTCGGCTGGTGCGCTTTAAAATTTCAACTGCACGCCCGCCCAGTTCACCCATGGCCTTAGCTTTGGCCGCTCTTGCCATTTGCTGTCTTAGCTCGGCATCATCAGCCAGGGTTCTTAACCAGCTGACCGCTTCACCCATTCGGGGTTCTGCCCACCGCGCAGACTTCTGAGTATAAATCTTATCCGGATCGTAAAGCGCTGCGAGATCAGCAGTTACGAGGGCCACGCAAGCACTGTCCATAAATTCCAAATTGCCCGACCAGTTGGTGGCAATCAGCGCGCGTTCTGCCATCATCGCCTCCGCCAAGTTTAAACCGAAGCCTTCGCTACGATGCAGCGAGATATAGACATCGCAGGCGGCATACAAATCGAACAGGTCTTCGAGACCTTCTCCTGCGGCGCGTAACATGATCTGAGGACCGGCTAGTTGGGCCGCTTCACGCAGTCTCGCCAGTGAGTCAGGGAAACGATCTCCCGAAAGATGACGAAGTACGAGCCGGGCATCGGGTTTGTCATGGAAAGCTGCCACAAACGCTGAAATCGCACCGATCACATTCTTTCGTGTCAAGCTTGATGCAAATGAGAAGCTCTGCAAAGCAACAAAAGAATTTTCAGAGATTGCCAATGCATTTCGACCCTTGATGCGACGTTCTGTTGTCATCGCCGGAGGCGGAAACAACGCTACCGGATGAGGCACCACATGAATTGGTAGGTTGAATATCTTGTTCAGTGCATCGGCTGAGAATTGACTTGGCGTCCAAATTTCGTGCACAAATCTACCCGCGAGTTTCCAGAATGTCGGCACGACCTCCAGTTCCCATACCCAATAGCCAATGATTTTCCGGTTTCGCAGCTTCTCCCTGCCCATTTTTGCCAATGCATGAATGGCGATGTCAGGGTTCAAGGCTACAATCAGTAAATCTTCCGGTTCGGGCCCCTCTGAATTGATCGCTAGCTTGGGGTCTATCGGGGCACCAATCCATTCTGCTGCGTCAAGCCGGCGAACGGTCATGCCGCTGGAGCGCAACTCAAACTCCAACAATTTCGCCGCCATCCCATGACTTATAGGGGAGGAGAATGACCCCAAAATGGTAACGGATTGACCTGTTCGTTGAGGATATGGGCCTGCCTTAGGAATACTGAGAGCCAGCATAGGCTCGGTCAGAAAGCGGATACGCTTGCTGATTATCATGCGCACCCTGAGTGGCAGTTTGTGCCAAACTCGCCGAAGTTTTTCTTTGATTCCCATTTCAGTCTCCGCAGCATTCAGCTCCAGATAATATCCATGTAGGAGGATAAACTGCCACCGACCTAGTATTCTTCCTTATCAGTTTACTTTCGCCCGATGCTCACATAGGTGAAGCCATCTTTGCGCAGATCATCCGGATTATAGATATTGCGAAGATCGACCATCACCGGCTTCCTCATCTGCTTGGCGATCCGTTCAAAGTCGAGCGCGCGGAATTGATCCCATTCTGTCAGGATTACAATCGCATCGACATTGTCGGCCACGTCATAAGGGCCGTCCACCATTTCGATGCCTGTCAGCTCTTTCTTGGCCTCTTCCATGCCTTCCGGGTCGTAAGCCCGGATCTTGGCACCGGCTGCTAACAGGGCCGGGACGATGTCGAGGCTTGGTGAATCGCGCATGTCGTCCGTGTTTGGTTTGAAGGTCAGGCCCAAAATGCCAATGGTCTTGCCGTCAACATCCCCGCCACAAGCCTCGATAACTTTGCCGGCCATCCGCTTTTTCCGGTTTGTGTTTGAGGCAACTGTTGCTTCAACAATCGTTACCGGCGCATGCGCCTCCTGTGCGGTGCGGATTAAAGCCAGGGTGTCTTTTGGAAAGCAGGACCCGCCATAGCCTGGCCCGGCGTTTAAGAATTTCTTGCCAATCCGATTGTCCAATCCAATGCCGCGCGCCACTTCCTGCACATTGGCACCCACTTGCTCGCACAGATCGGCCATTTCGTTGATATAGGCGATTTTTACCGCCAAGAAGGCATTGGCCGCATATTTAATGAGTTCGCTCGTGCGCCGGTCTGTAAACAGGATCGGTGTCTCGTTCAGGAACAGAGGGCGATAGAGTTCGCGCATGACTTGACGTGCGCGCTCATCCTCTGTGCCCACCACAACCCGGTCTGGACGCTTGAAGTCGCCAATCGCTGCCCCTTCGCGCAAGAACTCGGGGTTGGATACAACTGAGAAATCGCCCTTGGGGTTCACTTCGGCCATGATCGACTGCACCAAATCGCCTGTGCCGACCGGGACGGTCGATTTATTGACCACGACCGTGTAGGCCTTCATGTGCTCTGCAATTTCGCGTGCAGCTTGTTCAACATAGGACAGGTCAGCATGGCCGTCGCCGCGGCGGGAGGGTGTCCCAACCGCAATAAACACGGTGTCGGCATCTTTTACCGCTTCGCTGAGGTCGGTCGTAAAGGATAAGCGACCTGCTTTCACATTGGATGCTACCAAGTCTTCAAGGCCTGGTTCAAAGATTGGCATAATACCCTGATGGAGGCGGTCAATCTTGCCAACATCCTTATCCACGCAAATGACCTGATGGCCGAAATCTGCAAAGCAGGCACCTGAGACCAATCCAACATATCCAGTCCCGACCATTGTAACGCGCATAGTGAAAACCCTTGTCTCATAACGATGTCTTGTAGTGGCGAGCTTTGAGTGAGCTCGGGTGAATCAAACCTTGAATTGCCTCTTTAGGCGATGGGCTTGACGTTAATAAGTCCAATGCTGCAAAAGAGCTACCCGCACTTGCGACCTTAGTCCGCTTATGGCCGGCTTTCAGGCGCTAGCTAACAATTTCGCGATCATGGCGCGCACATCCGCCCCAAGCTCTGGATCCTTCAAAGCATAGCCAACAAAGGCCTCTGCATAGCCCAATCGCGACCCGCAATCGAAATCACGTCCCTCAAACTCAACTGCGTGGAAGGCCTGAACCTCCATCAAGCGCAGCATGGCGTCGGTTAACTGAATTTCTCCACCTGCCCCGCGCTCTTGGGTTTCGAGATAATGGAAAATCTCAGGTTGGAGAATATAGCGCCCGGTAATGCGCAGGTTTGACGGGGCTTTGTCCTTTGCGGGCTTTTCCACCATGCCCGTCACCGGCATGGTCTTTCCAGATTTGGGGCCGTGGGCGATCACGCCATAGCTCGAGACCTGGTCCATGGGCACAGGGTCAACGGCGATGACATTGCCACCAACTTCTTGATAGCCGGCGATCATCTGCGCCAAGCAAGATGGGCTGGCTTGCACTAAAACGTCCGGCAACAAAACGGCGAAAGGCTCGTCGCCAATAATGTCGCGGGCACACCAGACCGCGTGACCTAAGCCCAAAGGCGATTGTTGCCGCACAAAGCTTTTTGAACCAGCTTCAGGCAGCATGTCTTCAAGCATTTTCAGTTGCACCGTTTTGCCGGCGCGACGCAGAGAATCCTCAAGCTCGTAGGCGCGATCAAAATAATCCTCGATCGCATTCTTGTTCCGGCCGGTCACAAAGACAAAATGCTCGATCCCGGCTTCGAGGGCCTCCTCGACAACCCAGTGAACGGCAGGGCGATCGAAGACGGGCAGCATTTCTTTTGGCAATGATTTGGTTGCCGGCAGGACGCGCGTTCCAAACCCTGCAACCGGTAAAACGGCTTTGCGAATTTTTTTCATCCAACATTTCCCCGAGCCGGCGTAAATCTCACCGCTCTATAGTCCCTCTGCTCCTTGGTGCCCACCCGCTGTAGCAGATAGTAACCATACAGTCGTGATCGCGAACCTGTCGGCTAGTAGCAGGGATTATCCGACAGGGTTCGGTCAGCTTGGGGTTTTCGCAGCTACAGGTCCAGTGCCGCACTGACAAACTGGACGCTGGCCTTGAGGCTGTGTCCTGTGTGCTTTAAGGGGCCATCTTGCGCATTCGCCCACCGCTGGAATTGACTGGACACCTTTATGAAGATTTTCATTGATACCGCCGAGGTCGCAGATCTGAAACTTCTGGCCGCGACGGGGCTCGTGGATGGCGTGACCACCAATCCATCCCTTATCGCGAAGTCCGGGCGCAAAATTGGCGAGGCAATTGAAGAAATTTGTGCGCTGGTTCCAGGCCCGATCAGTGCAGAGGCAGTGGCAAGCGACTATGACACTTTGCTGGCGGAAGGCCGCTTTTTGGCGAAGATCGCAGCCAATGTGGTGGTAAAACTGCCTTTAACCCCTATCGGCTTGCGAGTTTGTAAGACGCTGAGCGAGGAGGGAACACCGGTGAATGTCACTTTGTGCTTCTCGGCCGTTCAAGCCTTATTGGCCGCAAAGGCCGGCGCAACCTTTATTTCGCCTTTTATCGGACGGCTAGACGACAATGGTCAAGACGGGATGGAACTGATCCGCGATATTCGGGTTATTTATGACAATTACGGTTTTGAAACTCAAATCCTTGCCGCATCGGCGCGGACAGCACTGCACGTGCGCGATGCCGCTCTGGCGGGTGCGGATTGTGCGACCCTGCCGCCCGCGGTTTTCCATGCTCTTTATCGCCACGTTTTAACCGACCTCGGATTGGAGGCCTTTATGAAGGATTGGGCGAAGACTGGTCAGTCGATCCTCTAGATCGCGTCTCGTTTTCTTGAAAACGAGGTTGCGATCAAAATTTGTGATTTAGGGCCAGTTTTACACCATTTTTCGATCCGAAAAATGGTGAACGGCCCTAGGGCGACTTGGAGCAGAACGACCGATACGCGATGGCTGGCGTTGGCTCAAAGCGTAAAAAACAGGGCATAAACAAGGGCAAGTCTTTGACAACATCATTTCACGCTCCACCGATCATACCTGTCATCCTGTCAGGAGGCGCGGGCTCGCGTCTGTGGCCTCTATCAACCAAGACAAAGCCCAAGCAATTTCATGCTCTGGCTGGTGCCGTGACGATGTTTGGTCAAACCCTGCAGCGCGTTGCGGCCGATCAAGCCGTGGTGTTTGGTGCGCCGCTCGTTATCTGTGGCCTTAGCCATCTTGGCCCGGTAAGTGAAGAATTGGCGCGGGAAAATATCACCGATGCAACCATCGTCCTGGAGCCAAAACCCCGCAATACAGCTCCTGCTCTGGCGGTTGCTGCACTTATTCAAGCTGAGCGTGACCCTGATGCCTTGATGCTGGTGTTGCCCGCCGATCATGTGATTGCCTATCCGGAGCGTTTGCATCAAGCGTGCCTGGATGCGTGTGCGGCTGCGATCGAGGGTCGGATCGTGACCTTCGCCGTGACCCCGACTTCGCCCGAGACGGGTTATGGCTACATTAAAAGTGGTGAAGCTATAGGCGAGGGTGTCTATGCGGTTGAGGCGTTCCGCGAGAAGCCGGACCTGGCGACGGCAGAAGCCTATCTGGCTGATGGCCACTATGCCTGGAATGCTGGCATCTTCTTCTTCAAGGCCAGCGCGTTCCTGGCTGAGCTCAACGCCCATGCCCCTGAGGTTTTAAAATTCGCGGGTGAAGCCTTGGCCAACAGCCACCGCGACTCAGGCTGCATTTATCTTGAAGAAGCCGCTTTCGTGAAAGCTCCATCTATCTCTGTTGATTATGCGGTAATGGAGGCCACAGATTGTGCTGCCGTAGCACCCGTAGATATGGGCTGGAACGATGTTGGCTCGTTCCTGACGCTTTGGGACTTGGCTGAAAAGGACGCTGATGCCAATGTTGCACAGGGACCGACAGCCTTGTTTGATGCGCGCGGTTGTCTGGTCCGGTCGGAAGATATTCCTGTCGCCTTGATCGGGGTTCAGGATCTTGTTGTGATTGCCACCGCAGAGGGCATTTTGGTGATGCACAAGGACCGCGCGCAAGATGTCCGGCTTGCCGCGGATGCTTTCAAGACAAAGAATTAAAATGGTCCGCGATTTGAATTATAGTCGTGCCGTCATATGCCCGGATCAATCCGGGATTGTCGCTCTATCGCCCGGCCATCACACAATCCTATTTCAAAAATAAGTAAGGATAGGCAGCCTCGCCCTGCCCTAGAATGCCTTCACTTTATTCCAAGCCCATTCCGCGCTAGTTCACTGCCACTTCAATTGGAGCCTATAAGATGTCGAACACCACCATGCCCAAGCCACGCACGGACTTGGCCACCAATACTTTGGATTTTGAAATGTTTCCTTTGGTGAAGGCAACAGGTTTCCGCGAGTATGATGCTCGCTGGTGGTTTGGTATTCAGGGCAATGGGAAAGCGCCGGAGCTGAATTTCCTCGGCGTACAGGCGTTAGGCTTGGGCCTTGGTACATTGTTGCATGACTATGGTGCGAGCCGCGTCGTCGTCGGTCACGATTTTCGCTTCTATTCTCTCTCGATCAAGCAGGCTTTAACTATTGGCTTGATGCAGGCTGGATGTGAAGTCCTCGATATTGGTTTGGCCTTGTCGCCAGTCGCCTATTACGCCCAGTTCGCTTTGGATGCGCCTGCTGTTGCCATGGTCACCGCCAGCCATAATGAGAATGGCTGGACGGGGGTAAAAATGGGGGCTCAAAAGCCACTGACTTTTGGCCCCGATGAAATGGGCAAGCTGCGCGATATCGTCTTGTCGGGTGCCTTTATCGAACGGCCAGGTGGTAGTCTCTCCCGTATCGAGGGTATGCGGGAGCGCTATATCGCCGACGCGGTTGGCGACTTCAAGCTTAGCCGTCCGATCAAAGTGGTTGTCGCTTGTGGCAATGGCGCGGCTGGGGCCTATGCGCCAGATGCGCTGCGCCTCATGGGTGCTGACGTGGTGGAGATGGACTGCGACCTCGATTGGAATTTCCCGAAATATAACCCCAATCCAGAAGATGAAGAAATGCTCCACGCCATGGCCGAAACCGTGCGGGCGAGCGGTGCTGAGCTTGCGCTTGGCTTTGACGGCGATGGCGACCGTTGCGGGGTTGTGGATGATTTGGGCGAAGAGATTTTCGCCGACAAGATTGGCCTGTTGCTCGCCCGTGACATGAGTACCCTGCATCCAAATGCGACCTTTGTGGTCGATGTGAAGTCTACGGGAGCTTATGAGATCGACCCGGTGCTGAAGGCTAATGGCGCGAAGGTCGATTACTGGAAGACAGGCCATTCCTACATCAAGCGTCGCACCAATGAGCTCGATGCTTTGGCGGGCTTTGAAAAATCCGGGCACTTCTTCCTGCGTGCACCCTATGGGCGGGGCTATGATGATGCCCTGGTGGCAGCACGTGTAATCCTTGCCATGCTGGACCGCGCAGGTGGGGCTAAGCTTTCAGACATGAAGCAAAAATTGCCTCTTACCTGGACCTCGCTCACCATGTCTGCCCATTGCGGCGATGAAGTGAAATACGGGGTAATTGACCGGGTGGTGGCTGATTATGTCGCTTTGGCTGCAGCTGGTGGAAAAATCATGGGTCGCGCGATCCGCGATGTGAATACGGTCAATGGTGCCCGTGTGACATTGGAAGATGGCTCATTCGTCTTGGTGCGTGCGTCCTCCAACAAGCCCGAATTGGTGGTGGTGGTAGAAAGCACGGTCTCAGATGCCGACATGCGGGCGCTCTTCCATGAGGAGGCCAAGCCCAGACTGTCCGCGTTCACTGAAGTGGGTCATTATAATCAGACCGTTTAAGTCTTTGAAGGGCATCACGGCATGGACTTAGAGATCAAGCGCCTGCGAACCTGGATGTTTGATCACGCTTTGCCTTTATGGGCAGAGCGGGGTTGGGACCATGTGCATGGTGGTCCGGTTGAGGAATTGGCTTTGGATGGCGGTCTCTCTGACCCTGGCTTTAAGCGGGTCCGGGTGTTTTGCCGCCAGGTCTATGTGTTCTCCCATGCCTATCTTATGGGGTGGCAGCCAGGCATTACCCATGCCAGGAAAATGTATGAAGCCATGGTGGCCCATTGCTGGCAGGGGCCAGATTTGGGCTGGGCCAAACGGGTCACATCTGACAATCAAATCCTTGATCCGACCACGGATCTTTATGATAATGCCTTTGCCCTGTTTTCATTGGGCTGGTTTTATCGTGTTTCTCCAACGCCTGAGGTTTTGGAGCTGATGCACCAGACTGTGACGTTGATCGACACCAAGATGCGTCACCCCAAGCTTGGGTTCTGGCACCAGATTCCGGTCAAAGGCCCACGGCTTCAGAACCCGCACATGCATACGCTCGAGGCCTGCCTCGCTTGTCTTGAAAGCACACAAGACCCGATTTTTGAGCGTTTGGCGCGCGAGATCATCGCCCTGTTTCAGTCCCATTTCTATGACCCGGTACGTCGAACCTTGTGCGAGTATTTTGATGATAATCTCGAGCGTTTGACGGAAGAGAAGGGTCATTGGGTAGAGCCTGGTCATCAGTTTGAATGGGCCTGGATCTTGGCTTCCGCGCACAAATTATTGGGTGTTGAGGTTACAGCACAGGTGCAAGGCCTGATTGCTTTTGGGGAAGAAAAGGGCGTCGATCGGGCTAATGCCGCTACCTATAACGTCATTTTGGACGATGGCAGGTTTGTCGATGCAGGCTCACGCACCTGGCCAAACACCGAACGCCTTAAGGCGGCTGTTGCGCTCTTTGAGCTGACAGGGGCTGATCCGCTGCCTGTGCTAAGGCCGACTTTGCAGCTTTTGCTCAATCGATATTTGGCGGTCGAACCCGCAGGCGGGTGGCTCGATGCGTTTGATCAGGCCGGGAAGGCGACCGCGAAAGCCATGCCAACATCGACCTTTTACCATCTGTTTTTGGCCTTTGCCGAGGTGCTGCGGGTTGCGGACCGGCTAAAAGCGCAGTAGCGACACCTCTTGACGTACCGCGCGGGAGCGGCTGCGCATCGCTCCTTTCAGAAGGCTCATCACGTGTCAGACGTCTCAGGGAAGCAGGTCCGGATCGGTGTTGCGGGGGCTGGTGTATTTGGCCGTAATCATGCCAACAAAATCAGGACCAATCCGCGCGCCAGTCTAGTCGGAATTTTTGACCGCAACGCGGAGCGGGCGGTAGCTCTGGCTGAGGAAATGGGCACCCAAGCCTTTAGCGACCTATCGGCCATTCTCGCTGAAGTCGATGCGCTGGTGGTGGCTACCCCGGCCATCGCCCATGGTGGGGTAGCACGGGCCGCCATTGATGCGGGCAAACATTGCCTGGTCGAAAAGCCACTGGCCGCCACAGCGGCGGATGCCGACATTTTGTGCGCGCACGCGACTGAACGCGGTGTGGTGCTGCAAGCCGGCCACCAGGAGCGTTATATCTTCACAGCAATGGGTTTGTTTGAGGTCGCAGAGCGGCCAGTATTTTTAGAGGCAACCCGCGTTGGCTTGCCCAGCATTCGTGGAGCCGATGTGTCGGTGACCCTGGATTTGATGGTCCATGACATTGATTTGGCGCGCCTCCTGTTTCGGGCGGAGCCCATTGCCATCAAGGCCACCCGTTTGGCGGGTAAACCTGAAAACCCCGATGCGGTAGAAGCGGTTTTGACTTTTGATGGCGGTGGTGAAGCCCGCTTTCTTGCCAGCCGCGCGGCCGAAGAGCGCGATCGCCGCATGACGATTGGCTATAGTAACGGCGAGGTCGCGATCGACTTTATCGCCAAGAGCTTTATGGATGGGCCAAAATTTGGCCTCCATTCTGACTTCGCAGCCCGTATTCCCGATCCGATGGGTGCTGCTACGGCTGACTTTATCGCTGCCATTTTAGGCGAGCGGCCGGTGGCGATTTCTGCCGGAGATGGTGCAGCAGCTGTGCGAATAGCCGAAGCGATTGATCAAGCCACCCGCACGTGAGTGTTGCTCTTGGTTGTCAAAAGTGATGAGGCCTTGTGTGGTGGCTTGCTGTAATCACCCAAATGATGGCGTATGAGGCCACTTATGGCGCTTTCCGCCTAGATCGAGATCTGACCATGACTGACAGCACCCGCCCCCCTATCGGCTTTATTGATCTGTTGGCGCAACGCCGCAGGCTTGGCTCCCGCATAGATGACGCGGTGATGGGGGTGATTAATGGTGGTGCCTATATTATGGGTCCCCAGGTCCAAGCGTTTGAAACAGCACTAGCCGAGTTCGGACAGTCGAAATACGCCCTATCCTGCGCCAACGGGACAGACGCGTTGGTTTTGCCTTTGATGGCGTGGCACATTCGCACTGGGGACGCGGTTTTCTGTCCCAGCTTCACCTTTGCCGCGACCGGCGAAGTGGTGCCGTGGTTGGGCGCGACGCCTGTCTTTGTCGACGTTGACCCTCTAACCTACAATCTTGATCCGGCCCATCTGGAAGCCTCGATTGAAGCTGTGTTGGCAGAGGGCAAACTAAGGCCCAAGGTTATCATTGCGGTCGATCTCTTTGGTCAGCCCGCAAATTATCCGGCGATTTCGGCAATTGCGAAGAAATATGGTCTAAAGCTGATTGCTGATTCCGCCCAGGGTTTTGGCTGCACCCTCAACGGCAAACATCCCATTCATTGGGCTGATGTGGCGACCACCAGCTTTTTCCCGGCCAAGCCGTTGGGCTGTTATGGCGATGGTGGTGCTGTGCTCACAGATGACTTTGCGCTCTGGGAGGTGATGGATTCCCTTCGTGTGCATGGGAAAGCGACCAAGAGCGATTTGGCTGGTAAAACCTTTGAACATGATCCGAAATATCTCAATATCCGGATTGGCATGAATTCGCGACTCGATACCGTCCAGGCCGCGATCCTGCTTGAAAAGTTGGCTGTATTTGCCGATGAGATTGAAGCGCGCAACCGGATTGCTGCGCGCTATAACGAGCTTTTGGGTGATTGCGTGGTGGTCCCGAAGGTCATCGAAGGTGGCCTCTCGACTTGGGCGCAATATACGATCGAAATCCCGGACCGGGATGGCCTGGCTGCTTACGCCAAGACCCGCGGCGTGCCCACAGCCGCCTATTATCCAATCCCAATCCACAAACAGGATGTCTATAGCCGCTTCCCTGTCGGTCTAGGCGGTCTTCCTGTGACGGAGGCTAAAGCCGATTTGGTGATTTCGCTGCCCATGCATCCGGATTTGGATGATGAGACGCAGGATTATATTGTCGAGACGGTGCGAAACTTCGCCGGGCGCAATGGCGCTTGAGTAATATCGGCATCACGCTTTTGTTTTTCCAGCACTTGACCATCCTGGCGGCTACTGGGTGGACACGAAGTGCCAAGACCAACTAGAAGTCGTGGCCGTGTTTAGGTGGGGTTGAAGGGTCAAGAGACCATGCGTGTGGCGGACGTTCAAAGTTTGGCTGAGCTGGAGGCTGAGGCCATCCACATCATGCGCGAAGCAGCAGGGGCGTTCTTGCGTCCTTTATTGATGTTTTCAATCGGCAAGGACTCAATGGTGCTTTTGCATCTGGCTGCAAAGGCATTTGCACCTGGCCCTATCCCGTTTCCCTTGTTGCACATCGACACCACCTGGAAGTTCAAAGAGATGATCGCTTTTCGCGATCGAATTGCACGCTTCTATGGCGCGGAGCTGATCGTCCATACCAATCAAGAGGGCATTGATCAGGGGATCAATCCGATAACCAGTGGGGCAAATGTCCATACCCATATTATGAAGACACTTGCTTTGAAGCAGGCGCTAGACCGACTTAGGATTGATGTTGCGATCGGCGGCGCGCGGCGCGATGAAGAGAAGAGCCGCGCGAAAGAGCGTGTATTCTCTTTCCGGAGCGTCGGGCATGGCTGGGATCCACGTGGCCAGCGACCTGAGCTGTGGGGCCATTACAATACCCGCCTTCAAGAAGGCGAATCCATGCGCGCGTTTCCCTTGTCCAATTGGACCGAACTCGACATCTGGAGCTATATCCAGCTCGAAAATATTGAGGTGGTGCCACTTTATTTTTCCAAGCCACGCCCTGTGGTACGCCGGTCTGGCACGTGGATTATGGTCGATGATGACCGCTTGCCGCTTGAGCCAAACGAAGCGCCAGACGTGCGTTCGGTGCGCTTTCGTACCCTTGGCTGCTACCCCTTGAGTGGCGCGATTGAGAGCAATGCTAGCAATGTGGCGGAGATTCTTGAGGAAATGCGCGCGTCGCGCTTTTCAGAGCGACAAGGCCGCCTGATTGATGGCGTTGGCAGTTCCTCTATGGAAGCCAAGAAGCGGGAGGGCTATTTTTGACCGGCCCTCTTTTCGTCGAGAAAGATTTAGAGCCACGTCTGCGCATTCTGACTTGTGGCTCTGTGGATGACGGGAAATCGACCCTTATCGGGCGGCTTCTTTATGATTGCGACCAGGTTGCCGAGGATATTCTCGATGCGGCCCGCGAGCACTCGCCCGCCGATGCCATTGGCCCGGGCGGCTTGGATTTCTCCTACCTGCTAGACGGGCTGAGTGCGGAGCGCGAACAAGGCATTACGATCGACGTGGCCTATCGGTCGTGTGTGGTGCGGGGGCGCACGTGCCAGATTGCGGATTGCCCTGGCCACGCCCAATATACAAGGAATATGGCGACAGCTGCCTCTAATTGTGATGTTGCTATTGTCTTGATTGACGCGCGCGCGGGTCTCCTCGAGCAAACACGCCGCCATGTGCGCATCTGTGCCATGATGGGGATTACGCACGTGGCGGTAGCCATCAATAAGATGGATCTGATTGGGTGGTCGCAATCGAAATTTGCTGCCATCGAGGACGAGTTTAGGGCCTTTGCGGAAGACTTTGGCTTTCAATCCCAGTGCTTCATTCCAGTTTCAGCGCCCTATGGCATCAATCTCGTGCAACGAGGGCCTGACCTTGATTGGTATGATGGCTGCACCCTGGCAGAATGGCTTGCCACTGTTGACGTCGAACGCAAGGAGCGGGCAAAAGTGCGCCTTGCGGTCCAATGGGTTTCACGAGCGCCTGATGGAACACGTGCTTATGCAGGGCCCCTCCTGAGTGGTCGCCTGCAATCAGGACAAGAGATTGCAATCGGGCCTCAGGCCCAAGCTGCGCGGATTACAGGGCTCTATAGATCAGGACAAATTGTAGAGCAGGCCGAGGCAGGTGATGGCGTTGCCCTCGTTCTGGATCGGCAAGTCGATCTTAGTCGGGGTGATTGGATCTATACCAAAGAAGATACGCCAGATTTTTTCAGCCAAATCGCAGCCGATATCATTTGGTTCCACGATTCTCCACTGACCGCGGGACGCAGCTTTTGGCTCAAAGGGCAGGGCGCTTGGGTACAGGGCAGTGTGACACGTATCCGGCATAGAATCTGTCTGGATACGGGACAGAAGATTGCCGCAGATGATCTCTCTATCAATGACATTGGCTTGTGCAATCTGATTACGACACAGCCAATCCTGTGTGACCCCTATTTGGAAGGTCGTTCATGTGGTTCGTTTTTGATTGTCGATGCGGTTAGCCATGCGACTGTAGGGGTGGGCTTGATCCGTAACGCATTGCGTCGGGCAGCCAATATCACGCCGGTTTCTGCCGCCATTGATACACAAACGCGTGCTTTACGTTATGGACAGCGGGCGCGTGTGATCTGGTTGACCGGTTTGTCGGGGTCTGGCAAGTCCACCATCGCAAAACTGACCGAGCAAGTTTTGTGGGCGCAGGGCCGCGCCACCGCCCTTCTCGATGGCGACAATCTTCGTAGCGGCCTGTGCCAGGATTTAGGCTTTACCGAAGCCGACCGGGTCGAGAATGTGCGCCGCACCGCAGAGGCCGCCAAGCTGATGGCCGATGCGGGTCTGATTGTCATTTGCGCTTTGATATCGCCCTTTACACGAGACCGCGAAATGGCCCGCACGATTGTTGGGGCCGACCGCTTTGTTGAAGTATTTATTGATACTTCTGTTGAGGTTTGCGCCAGCCGTGACCCAAAGGGTCTCTATGCCAGGGCCAAGCAGGGCTTGATCCCGAATTTCACCGGGGTCAGCGCGCCTTATGAGGCACCCCTTACGCCAGATTTGCGGATATCAACTCTCGATACCAGTGCCGAGGCTGGCGCAAACAGCATTTGTGATCTTGTGATGGCGAAGGGGTAGTGGGGCCGGCCCCATTTTCTAAGACCAAAGTGCTTATTTGGGGGTGATCAATCCCAAACGCTGGCCTTGATAATTCTTTGACCGAATTGGATCCCACCAGTCGGCTCTGTTCAAATACCACTCAACGGTCTGGCGGATCCCGGTTTCAAAGTTGTACGTCGCACGCCAGCCAAGTTCGGTTTCCAGCTTTGTGGCATCAATTGCATAACGTTGATCGTGCCCGGGGCGATCCTGCACGTATGTGATAAGATTATTGCGCGGGCCCTCGGCGCGGGGACCTGCCAGTTCATCGACAAGTTCACAAATCCGCTTTACGACATGGATGTTTTCCCGTTCATTGCGTCCCCCAACGCAATAGGTTTCGCCGGGCTTCCCCCGCTCCATCACGGTTTGAAGGGCGCCAGCGTGATCTTCGACGTGAAGCCAATCGCGGATTTGCTTCCCGTCTCCGTATACCGGCAGGGATTTACCTTCTAGTGCGTTGAGTATCATCAAGGGAATGAGTTTTTCCGGGAAGTGATAGGGCCCGTAATTGTTGGAGCAATTGGTAATGAGGCATGGCAGGCCAAAGGTGTGGTGCCATGCATTGACCAAATGATCGGACGCTGCTTTTGACGCCGAATAGGGCGAGCGCGGATCATAGGCTGTTACTTCGGAAAAGGCACCCGTGGCCCCCAAAGAACCAAAAACTTCGTCGGTTGAAACATGCAGGAAGCGAAACGTCTGTTGCTTGTCTTCAGGCAAGCCACGCCAATAGGCGAGGGCAACTTCCAGAAGCGTGTGCGTGCCCACAATATTGGTTTGAATGAATTCCGCCGATCCAGTGATCGAGCGGTCTACGTGGCTTTCTGCAGCCAAATGAAAGATTGCATCAGGCTGAAAGGTGTCAAATAGAGCGCCCATGGCTGCTCGGTCGCAGATATCGTGTTGAGCAAAGTGATAATCGGGAGAGGAAGCGATACTGGCCAATGAGGACAAATTGGCTGCGTATGTCAGCTTGTCCACATTGAGGACTTGGCCCAGATTGGAGTTGATCAGATGTCGACAAAGGGCTGATCCTATGAATCCGGCCCCGCCTGTTACCAAAAATCGCATATATCACCCAAGCTGACCCAGTCACGAGCTAGATAGTGCTTGAGCGTTTTCAGGTCACGCCAGTATAGCAGTGTTTCCGCTCCCGAAATGATCCCAAATCCCATCGCCACTCTTGAGTGGCACCGTTTTCACGCGTCAGTGGCGTTGCAGAAAGTCGGCTTTAGAGCCGGAATTGCGGTCCACCTTCAAACCAACTGACGGCTGTGAAAGATGGCAGCTTGGTCGATCGAACATGACTCTGCAGGGCTGTGGTGCCGCACTATTCCATCGAGCGCGTAATCGGCTATATGGGCTGCTCTCGTTAATCAGGTTCGTTGCCTCATGCAGTTTTATCCACTTGCCCTCGAGGGCCTTGTTTTGGTCGAAGGTCCGGTCCGTGCTGATCCACGCGGTGCATTCATGGAAACGTGGAGAGCCGATTATTTCGACGATGCAGGGCTGCCCAATATATGGTTGCAGGACAATCTATCCGTCTCCGTTTCGCCTTTTACGATCAGGGGTCTCCACTGGCAGACGCCTCCATATGCGCAAGCAAAGCTGGTCAGGGTTTTGGCGGGCGAAATTGTCGATGTGGTTGTGGATTTACGCAAAGGGTCGAAAACCTTTGGTCGCTCACTTGGCGTGGCGTTAAGCGCCTCGAAGAATCAATCACTTCTGGTTCCAGTTGGCTTTGCACACGGTTTTTGTACCCTAGTCCCCGACACAATGGTCGCCTATAAGACGGGGGCCCGATATGCCCCCGACTGCGAGCGTGCTTTGCGTTGGGATTGTCCCGATGCGGGCATTGACTGGCCGTTAAACGGCCAGGAGCCGATCCTTTCGGACAAGGATGCAACAGCCCAAGTCCTTAAAGATCTCGGGGAGGCGGATTTCTTTTGACCTCCATAATCATTCAAGTGCGCGCGATAACTTCAATATTCAACGGCCAGTCATGACGCCTAAGATCGCAATCTTTGGGGCGTCAGGCCAGGTTGGCAAGGCCCTTCAAGCTGGTTTTTCGCACCGCAATCCAGCCCAACCCCTTCTTGTGCTGGGTCGCGATCATGACGTGACCGATCGCCGCTCATGGTTATCCAGCCTGGATGCATTTGAACCCGATGTCATCATCAATGCCGCTGCCTTCACAGCCGTTGATGCGTGTGAGTATGAGCCAGATCGAGCCTTTGCGGTCAATCGTGACGCAGTTGGCTCCCTGGGCCAGTGGTGTGCCGGTTCCGATACGGCTTTGATCCATATCTCTACCGACTATGTATTCGGTGACGAGGGCCCTGCCCTCAAGACAGAAGATGCACCCGTCAGCCCGATCAATATCTATGGGGCCTCCAAGGAGGCTGGCGAGGCAGCATTAAGGGCGGTGCTGCCTCGCCATATGATTGTGCGGACATCCTGGGTCTATGGTCCAGATGCCGGGAATTTTTTTGCAACAATCATGCGCCTGGCGCAGACACGCGATCACATCAAAGTTGTCGAGGATGAAATCTCCTGCCCGACCTTTGTTGCCGATCTCGCTGACGCATTGATCCGTCTATCTGATAGCGTAGGGTCTGGTTTTGCTGATTTTGGTACCTTTCACTGCGGGGGCGCGCAAGGGCTTAGCCGGTTTGAATTTGCCCAAGCGATTATGGCGGCAAGAGCAGATCTGGGTCTTAAAACGGCCGAAGTTGAACCAACAACCCAAGCCCTTTTTGGCGCGCCTGCGCGCCGCCCGCGTGATTCGCGTTTGGACAGTAGCGCTCTGGAGCGTTCCTATGGCATAAAACTCCCCGGGTTAAGTACGCGCTTACCTCATCTCATTTTAGGGCTCGCTCGCCAGAATTAGGATCAAAATCATGACGCATAAGGGTATTGTCCTGGCGGGTGGGAGTGGGTCGCGCTTGCACCCGCTGACCATTGCTGTCTCGAAGCAATTGTTGCCGGTTTATGATAAGCCTATGATTTATCACCCAATTTCTGTCCTGATGTTGGCGGGAATCAGCGATATTCTCGTCATAACGACCCCAAGAGATCGCGCGGCCTTCGAGGCGCTTTTGGGCGATGGTCGTCAGTTTGGCATTTCGATTTCATACGCCACACAAGATGCGCCCCGGGGCCTTGCAGAGGCATTCCTGATTGGTGAAGACTTTTTGCAAGGTCAGTCCTGCGCCATGATTTTAGGTGATAATATTGTCTATGGAGGTGGGTTGCGGTCTCAATTACGTGCAGCCGCGGCACGCCCGGTCGGTGCAACCGTCTTTGCATATCGTGTCAGCGACCCTGAACGCTATGGCATTGTCAGCTTTGATGCAGATGGGCTGCCGACCTCGATCGAAGAAAAGCCTCTGGTCCCAAAGTCCAATTGGGCCGTTACAGGGCTTTATTTTTACGACAACAAAATTGTCGACATCGCTCGTACTATCACACCATCCCCCCGTGGTGAGCTTGAGATTACAGACATCAACGCCGTCTATCTGAAGTCAAACGAGTTAAATGTCGAGCGCCTCGGTCGTGGCGCAGCTTGGTTGGATATGGGGACCAAAGATAGTCTTTTGGAGGCCGCTGACTTTGTTCGCACGATTGAAAAGCGACAAGGCCTCAAGATTGGTTGCTTGGAGGAAATTGCATTCCACCAAGGTTGGCTGTCCCGGGATCAACTGTCGATGCAGGCAGAGCGCTTAAAATCGAGCGAGTACGGCCAGTATCTCAAGCAACTATTGGTACAGGCCGCCTCAGTGTGATTTCAATTGGAAGGAAGGCTTTTCCTGGCGCTGGCCTGGCCCACCGTCGAATGTATCCATCGGTTTTTGACCCCGTCAGTCGCGAGCGCATCATTGACGCGACAGTGCGATACTGACTCCTGACGCCAGACAGCCTATCGGCTCCCGTTGCTTTTGATACACAACTCGTTTAGCTAACCTTCTATACCGACGGTGTCCAAGCACCTGGTTAAAGCGGCTTCTATCTGCAGCTCCTAGACGAGGCAGAGCAATTCAGTTTGCATGAAAGTTCGCTTGCAGTGGTTAAGAGTGGAGAAGTGAATGTCAGGAGCAATGGGGAAGGCGTTTGCGGACCTCTCAAATGGCCTCGGCTTGTCTCATGTTTGGGTGCATCAGGCCTACCATGGGATTTCCGCGAAGTATAAGCGGACGGTGCTTGGAAGTTTGTGGATATCTGGGGGAATGGTTGCCTCGTCTGTATCCATGGCTATCGTTTTTGGTGGCATTTTCGGGCAAGATTTGAAGGTTGCTTTGCCGCTGATTATGGCTGGTCTCTTAACATATATGATGGTTGTGTTTCCTCTTTCAGAGGCTCCAGAAGCTTTCGTTGGAAATTCCACAATAATTGTCAACCACGCGTATCCTTTTACTTATTTTATATTCGAGGCGGTTTGCAAATCATTCTTTTTGTTTTTGCACAATCTGGCTGTATTTTACGTCATGATGGCGTTTATTGGGTCCATGGTGGTGCCACACTGGGCCATTCTGCCGGGCCTGCTTTTGGTGTTCACATCCATGATTACGTGGTCGACGATCACAGCGATGTTTGCTGCCCGATTTAGGGATGTGCGTTTTATGTTTCCCTTCCTCGGTTCTCTTTTTCTTGTTCTGACCCCAATCTTTTGGCAACCAAGCATGCTGTCTGGCTGGAGACTTGCGCTGGTCCACTACAACCCGCTTTATGGACTGCTGGAGGTCATACGAATGCCGTTATTGGGTAAGATGCCACCAACTGAGGCATGGATGATTGCGTCGGTAACAGCAGCCCTTGGCTTGGTGGCGTGGCTTGTGTTCTTCCCTGCTAACCGCCGCAGAATCCCCTTCTGGGTCTAGGTGAAATCCATGACAGTCTTAACCGTCAAAGGCCTGACTCTGGCCTATCCGATCTATTCAATGCGCGCCAAATCGCTTCGCAATGCGGTTGCGAACTTGGCAGTAGGCGGGCGATTGTTGCGTAATCACCAAGACGTCGTGCATGTTCAAGCCTTGAAGAACGTCTCGTTCCAACTCGCTGAAGGTGATCGACTTGGTCTGGTTGGCCATAATGGATCTGGTAAAACGACCCTTCTAAAGGTCTTGGCTGGCGTCTATGAGCCCGATCATGGCTTTGTTTCAGTTAGCGGCAAAATCTCCTCCATGATCAACATTAATCTTGGCTTGGATGCTGAACTCACCGGCGTTGAGAACATTTACAACATGGGCCGTATGCGCGGCCAAACAACGAAAGAGATTCAACAGCGACTAAGCGAGATCATCGAGTTTAGTGATTTGGGGAGATTCATCGATCTGCCGCTCAAAACCTATTCCGCAGGCATGATCACGCGTTTGGTGTTTGGGGTTGCGACCAGCATGGACCCAGATATTCTACTGATGGATGAATGGATTGGGGCGGGCGATGCCGGGTTTTTTGAGAAGGCGAAGCGTCGCCTGGACAAAATCCTGCAGGAGTCCAGAATTATGGTTCTGGCAACCCATAACAACGAGTTGATCAAGCAAACATGTAACAAAGTGCTTGTGTTGGAGGGCGGCTCACAAGTTTATTTTGGCGGTATCGACGGGTGGGACTTCGAACGAGCTACCGAAATTGACCATTCTGGCGGACAGCTAAGAGTTCCCCATGGCATTGGGTCCTGATTGTCCGGTCACGGTTTATGATAAACTTGCTCGGCTGGATGATCCTCTTTAGTGACTGACTAGGGACTTACAACACGGGTCATAACTCAAATCGGAACCTATGGTGCCGACGGCTAGTGGAAAGTAAATCGACGATGGTTTCATGCACGGTCTGCATGATTGCGAAGAACGAGGGACCGTACCTTTTGGAGTGGGTTGCCTATTATCGCAGTCTCGGTTTTACTAAAATTGTTGTCTATGAAAACAACAGCACCGACAGGAGTGCCGGGATCCTTCGAAAGCTTGCGGCTCGAAAATTCATCGAGCACCGGACTTGGAAGCTTGGAAAATATGAGTCGCCCCAAATAACTGCTTATGAAGATATGGTGGCGCGGGCTAAGACAGACTGGTTGCTGTTTGTTGATTGTGATGAGTTTCTTGTGTTGAGAAAGGGCAACCTTTTTTCCATGCTGGAGCATATCCACCCTCAAACCGACATTGGTGCGATTGGCATTAACTGGCGGGTTTTTGGTTCCGCATCAAATCTCGTCAGCGATAGCCGTCCGGTGATTGAGCGCTTTGTTCGCGCGTCAGAGGCTAATTTTGAAGCAAACAAGCACCTTAAGAGCTTTCTGAGGGTTAGCTCTGTTGGAGAGGCTATTGATATGCATCTGAGTGACGTTAAGGGGCGGGTTGTGTTTGCAGACGGGAGTCCGTTGACGCTTGAAAGTCGCGGCCGGGCGTCTGAGATCAAGTTTGATGTTGCCCAAATGAACCATTATTTTGGCAAGACACCGGAAGAATATGCGACGAAGATGTTGCGCGGCCAAGGCGGTGCAGGCGAGAATAATCACCTTAAGTATTGGTACACTCAGGAACTCTTTCACTATCATGATAGAAATGAGGTTGAAGACCTGGGAGCTTTAACACAGCTAGATGATGTGCGATTGTTTATCCGAGAAAACGCGTGAGCCTGAATCTGGGTGCACAATCATGAGCTTTAAAGCCAGCCTGTCTCGATGGACCAATCAATGTCTGAGCCTGTGGCAGCGACACAAATTGCATCGAAGTGCCTTCCAGCAGATACGTCATAACCGGCGCGCCAAGCGGCTTCTCAGGTCATTAGGCCAGCTGCCGGAGGCCTTTGACGAACCCTATTACCTGAGCCAGTTGCCGGCACCCCTTGAGCCGGCAGAATCAGCCTTGGAGCACTTTCTAACGACTGGTTATCTGCGTGGGTACACAGGACGTTTCTTTAACTCAGCGCACTATGAAGCCTTTCATCAAGATGTCAGGGGGTTGGGTCTGGACGGCCTTTGTCACTTTAAGTCCCATGGATTTGGGGAAAAGCGGCAAGCCTTTTTCATTGATGTGAAGCAAGCCTTTTATAGTCCCTCCCGGGAGGCTTATGCGAATTGGCTGGAGAAGAACCAAGCCATATTGGTCGAAAGCCAAACGCTTATTCGCCAAAGAATTCTGGCCATGTCAAACAGGCCACTGATTTCAATCCTCATGCCGGTCTATAATCCGCCGCTCCCGTTTCTGAAGGAGGCGATCAATTCAGTTTTGACGCAATCGTACCCGCATTGGGAATTATGCATCGCCGATGATTGTTCAGACCAATCCAGTGTTCGTCCTTATCTTGAAGCGCTCGCGGTGTCCGATCCACGGATCAAGATTGTCTTCCGTGAAAAGAATGGCCATATTTCTGCTTGTTCAAACTCAGCTTTAGAACTTGCATCAGGGTCCTATACTGGCCTGCTTGACCAGGATGATGAACTTGATCGCGATGCTTTGTTCTGGGTCGCTCAGGCATTGAACCGTTACGATAGCGTGGATCTAATCTATACAGATGAAGACAAGATCGACGAGTTTGGCAACCGCTTTGACCCATATTTCAAGTGTGAATTCAATTATGAGCTGTTTCTTGCCCAAAACATGATTTCCCATTTTGGTGTTTACCGTACTGGTCTCGTCAGACAAGTTGGGGGCTTTCGGCTTGGGCTTGAGGGGTCGCAAGACCACGACTTGGCTTTGCGTGTGTTTGAGCAAAGCACGCCTGAAAGCATCATTCATATTCCAAGAGTGCTGTACCACTGGCGCGCCTTGGAAAGCTCGACCGCCTTCAACATTACTACCAAGTCCTATGCGTCAGAGGCCGGTCTTCTGGCTATCCGCGACCATCTTTCACGACAGGGGCTAGCTGCAAACGTAGAGATATCTGATCCTATGACGGGCCATTACCGTGTCCGCTTTGATTTGCAAACGCCTTTGCCTCGCATCTCCATCATCATTCCGACGAAGGACCGATTGGACCTTTTGAAGGTGTGCGTGGACTCGATCGTTCAAAAAACAACCTATCCCAATATCGAACTCGTCATCATAGATAATGGGAGTTTTGAGACCGCGACTTTAGGTTATCTAGAGGACATCCGAAAGCGCCCGAATTGCATGGTGATTAGAGATGACCGGCCGTTCAATTTCTCGGCAATCAACAACAAGGCCGTGCAGGCCAGTACCGGGTCGGTGTTGGTGTTTTTGAACAATGATACTGAAGTTCTGACGCCAGCATGGATTGAGGCTATGTTGTCCTTTGCTCAGCTTCCTTCGGTTGGATGCGTGGGTGCGCGGCTTTGGTACCCAAATGAGTCCATCCAGCACGCGGGTGTATTCCTCGGCATGGGCGAGATTGCCGGACATGGGCATAAAAATCTGCCAAGAGGGCATAATGGCTACTTTAATCGTGCCGTGGAACATCAGGCAGTGAGCGCGGTTACAGCGGCTTGCCTGATGATGCGACGAGACTTGTTTGAGAGGGTTGGCGGATTTGATGTCGACCTGGCTGTTGCCTTTAATGATGTTGATCTGTGCCTGAAGGTTCGGCAATTGGGCCTGCGCAACATCTACGTCCCCGAGGCAGAACTTTACCATCATGAATCCATTTCACGCGGCAATGATGTCGCGCCTGAAAAGGCTGAACGCTTTGCGCGCGAGACGGCACTTATGCAGAAGCGGTGGAGGGATATCCTCAAGAATGATCCCTATTACAGCCCAAACCTCAGTCTTGACCATGACGACTTTTCAATCGCTGCCACGCCTAGACTGGTCTCTCTATCACAACAATGAGCACCGTAGGCTTGACCAAAAGGCGACACTAATGCGGACGGTGTTCGAGTTGTGCAGCCTGTAGGCGAACCAGATCGGTAAGGTCAGAAACCATGATATCGCGTGCCTCAAGTTCGGAATTCACAGCCTCAATGCGTTTTCTTAGCTCTTCGGTTTGAAGCACTAAAGCTTGATACTGCTGCGGCGGAACATGCGCGGAATAATGTTGTTTCAACTCGAGGAGCTCTTTTTGTGCAAGCAACTCGATTTCCTGGATTTTGCTTCCAAGTGTACCAACTTCCTCAGCGAGGTTTTTGTTACGCACGTAGGCTGTCTCCAAATCATGCTGCGCTTGGGTTAAAAGTGCTTCACGTTCTTTCAGTGTTAAAAGCTCATTAGCAAGCTCTGAAATTTGGGCGTTTAGTTCCGAACAAAGTGACTGGATTGAGGCTTTTTCCTGAATCTCGGCGTCAAGGGCCTTATTGAGATCGGTAATTTTGTCCTCAGCAGTTCGTCCTCGTAGTATGATTTCGTTCTGATCTTGAAGCAATTTCGTAACTTCGAAATCGAACCCAGCCTTTGCACTTTCGAGCTCCGCCTCCTTTTGCCGAAGTGCCTCATCCAGCTCTTTTCGAGCTTGAAGAATCAAAGCCTCATGCTCCTGTACCAAATCAGTCTCACGGCCCTTTAAGGTTGCAAGCTCATTAGCAAGCTCTGAAATTTGGGCGTTTAGTTCCGAACAAAGTGACTGGATTGAGGCTTTTTCCTGAATCTCGGCGTCAAGGGCCTTATTGAGATCGGTAATTTTGTCCTCAGCCACTCGCCCGCGAAGAATAATTCGGGTCTGGTCATCCATCAATATTTTGACTTCAGCATCGAACCCGGCCTTTGCTCTTTCAAGTTCTGCCTCTTTTTGCTGAAGTCGTTCATCCAGTTCTTTTTGAGCTTGGAGAACCAAAGTCTCATGCTCTTGCATTTCAATCAGTTTAAGTCCTAGTTGCTCTATTTGGCTGGCTTGCTCCTTCGCGAGCGTTTGTGCGTCGAGTGCCTCTTGTGCCTTTGTGTCTATTGCTTTTGACAGGTTTTCAATAAGCTGTTCAGTCCGCGCATGCAGGTCAGCTTTTTCTCCCTCCATGCTTGCCATTTTCGATTCTAAGTGAGCAATTTCTTGCTGGTGGGCCTTAGAAATGGACATCAGCTCCGCGGAACCGCGGGCATTAGACGCTGCAAGGTTTTCAAGGCTTTTTGCTTCGTTTTCCTTGGCTGACAATAGCTGGGACGTCAGCTCGAGCAGGGACTGCTGTAGCTGCATGGTCTGAGCATGCAGATTTTCCTTCTCGAGCTGGACACGTTCCAATTCGATATCCGCATTGCCCCGATTAATATTTGCCTGGGTCAATTGATAGGAAAGTTTTGAAAGCTCACTGGCCTGGATTGTTAGCTTTTCCTCGAAAGTACCCAATTCTTCGTTTTTTTGTCGACCCAGATCAATAGCGCGGCGGATCGATTTCATCGCTTGGAACAGAAGACTTCTCAGACTCTCATATTCGCCTGCCGGTGTTTCCGACGAGATAAACTCCACCGCTTGACGGGTCAGTTCGCCATAGGTCTCAGGCGACAATTGGCCGAGGGCGGATTGCAAAAATGTCCTGACAAAGGTTCTAAGCTCGTTGCGAAGGCTTTGCCATGCCCAGTAAGCAAATTGCGTATTCGCGACATCCTTGCTATTGTCTGCATCGAGATTGACTTCAAAATAGGGGGCATAAGTGTCCCGATCTTCAGCGACTGCAAGCTGGCTGCGAAAGTTCGTCGTTTGGGCTTTCATGAGAAGCGGTAGTCTAGACGGCGCACGATGAACTCTGGGCAGAACACAATAAAGGTTGAAATCCTGCGGGTCTAAACTGGCTCCATCCAAAGTGCTCTTGGAGCCTCTTTTATCCTTGAAGCGTGGAGAAAATCCGTAAACATCGTAGCCGATTTGGCTCAGATACAAAGTAATCTCGTCGTGGGAATGAGGCGATTCCGGCGATACAAATAGTCTGGGCTGTGCGTCCAGGATGAGGCGCTGCATACCCTTTAGGGCTGCCAACTCTAAACCTATCGGCCCAATTCGGATCAGTTGAGGGGATTTATGTTCACCCAATTGATCGAGCGGCATGGCGATGCATTGACCAGAACCGGAAAGGTCATTTATCCCGTTTCCAGGATCGAGATCGTTGTTCTCGAGATCAAACCGATTGTAACGCCTCAATCCGAATTGATCGGAGGCGACAATTGGCAGGAACTGGACACAGGCTTCAAGACCATGGTCTGTTAGGTTCATATATACCATGAAAAGCTGAAGCAGGTCGTGCTCAAAGCACATTACCTTGCCGGTCGGGCCAACAGCCTTTGCAAATGCCAGACTATGTAAGCCTGATCGGCATCCAACATCATAGACGGTGTCACCAGGCTCAAGGCTGCCCAACATCTGTGCCAAAGCGCTATTGCCATGGGAGTCTTGATCGAGGCTTTCTTCGCCGCGCTGGCCGTCGCTGGCGTAAAAATGCATCATCCCAAGCTCGGTTTCCATGGTTTCAGTGCGATTTAGCAGCGATTGGGGGTCGTATGAGGGCTTGGACTGCTTGGTCCTTGGCATGGTGAGCTTCCTAAATCTGCTTTTCGTCAGATGTGAGCGGTGCGAACAGGTTCAACAGGTTACAGCGAGATGCCATAGCGAAGATATTGCTCCACCACAGGCATATCCCGACGCAATTTCTCCCCGTATAGTCGTGCATAGCGTTCGGGTGAAAAGAGTGCATTTGGGCTATAGCCCTTGAAAAGGCCAATCTTCAGGAAGTGCTCAAACGCTGACATCCCCATATTTTGAACCTCGGGATAAGTCCGCTTGTAAAAATCCGGATCAAAGAGTGGATGCGGCCGCCGATCTTCGTTCATGCCATACTGCAGGAAATGCAAATAAGGTGGCAGGCTTGATCTTCCGAGGTCCGGGTAGGTGGCAGCGTAAAAACGGGAATCAAACAACGGGTGTGGCTGCCGCCCTTCGGCGAGGCCGTAGCGAAGGAAATGGACGAAGGCAGACGAGTCCGATTGTCGAACATCTGGATATCGTTCGACATAGAATTCAGGGTCAAAGAGGGCATTAGGCTGATAGTCCGCCTGCATCCCGATTTTAACAAAATGCTCAAAACTCGACAGGCCACTCAACTCTACTTCTGGGTAGGCCTTGGCATAGAAATGGCGATCAAACAGAGGTGTTGGACTGCGTCCCTCTGCCATGCCAAACTCCATGAAGTGTTGGTAGGCATTGACGCCGGCAACCTGCAAGTCTGGATTTTGCTCAAAGTAGTAGGTGGGGTCGAACAGGACATTGCCTTTTCGTCCTTCCTTCATGCCTGACACAACAAAGTGCTTTAGCGGTCCTTGTTTTGAGCCTTTCA
>CALRXH020000018.1:0-54315 GCA_943372135.1 Maricaulis salignorans
CAGCGAAAACAAACTGTCGAACCCGTCTTCGGTATCATCAAATCCGTCCTTGGCTTCAGGCACTTCTCCTTACGTGGCATGGAAAACGTCAAAACCGAGTGGCAACTCATAGCACTGGCCTATAATTGCAAGCGCCTCGCCAAACTTGGTGCCATCGCCTGATGTCGTTCCCATTTATCCGCCATCAAATTTGGACACAATCTAAGTTGATCGACAGGCTGCTAGGGGCTGTGCGGATGGGCGCGCAGCTTATTTGTGTGCGCAGCGCCTGTCCGCAGGGCGGTCTTGAGCCAGCGCTTTTACGGCTGTGTGATCCGTCATTAAAGCTGGATCGTGCTTTGGTTCCGCGCCCGCCCCAAAAAAGAAAGGCGGGAAAGCCGACGCTTTCCCGCCTTCCCCTGACACAAGATCAGTGGGGTTTAGAAGTTTGCCTTCAAGCTGATATAGCCAAAGCCACCATTCATGCCGAATGGACCACCACTGCGGGGATAGACCTGACCATCGGCGAGACCGCCGCTGATCGGGAACACATTGACGAAGGAAGACTGGGCAATCTTGTCTGGATAGGTGCTGAACAGGTTCTGGGCACCGATGGTGACGGTATATTTTTCCGCAATCGTATAGCTGACATCGAGGTCAACCGTCGTTTTGGCTCCGAAGATTTGGCCGGGATAGTCCTGCTCGTTGCGCCACTTACCGAAGTAATTTGCGCGCGCATTGACGGACCAATCGCCCCAGGACCAGTTGCTGCTGAGGTTCAAGCGATCCTTGGGAGCAACATTTTCGATCGTGATAATCTGGGCATTGCTGATCACGGTCGACCGTGATTTTGTCACTTCATTTTCGTTACGATTATAGGCGAGGGTGAAATTCACGCGCGCGCCCAAGAGCTTGGTCGCGTGCGTGGCGACGATATCGATACCCTTAGTCGAGGTGTCGAGGCCGTTTGTGAAATAGCGGATGTTCGCACCAACGCCAACCAGTAAGAGGCTCGGCTGGACGGCCAGATCCGCCGCTGTCACAAGAAACGGCCGGGTGATGAAGATCCGGTTTTGGACGTCGATCTGATAGGCATCCACCGTGAGCGAGGTTCCTGCAACTGGCCGCAGAATGAACCCGACACCATAATTGGTCGCTTCAGCAGGCTTCAGAGGGATAGCGCCATAATAGCGTGCCACACCGCTGGCGACCGGGAAGATCCCTTCTTGAACCGGGCTGCCGGCCACAAAGTTGGTGGTCACGTTTTGCAGGTTCGACTGGCCGGGGGACGGTGCCTGGAAGCCTGTGCCGACAGAACCGCGCAGCGAGAGGATATCGGTTGCCTTATAAAGCGCGCTAATCTTGCCGACGGTTGCGGTGCCGAAGGTATCATATTCCTCAAAGCGGGCTGCGATACCGCCGCTCAAGCGGTCGGTCAGATCGGCTTCTACATCGACATAGAGGGCATAGTTGCTCTGGTCCCACGTCCCGGCGCTGGAAGGTGGTGCACCGGCATAGCCGCTCGACGCTGGGGCCACCGCGATGTTGGTAACGCCCGTAGGCAAGGTGGTCACCGGCGCAAAAACACCCGGTGAAGTCTGGGTGAACAAGCGTTGCACGGTGGCATAGGGGCCAGCCGCATAGGACTGAAGCTCGCCCGCGGGAACCGAGTAGGATTCTTTGCGCCATTCAAAACCACCGGCCAGGGTCAGCGGACCAGCCATGCCAACATCCATGGGATAGGTCAGATCGACGTTGAAGTTCTCCAGCTTCTGCTTGAACGCCCCGTATTCGAAGCTCGTCTTGGAGAGCGGGCCGAACGAGGCGTTCATCGAATCATACATCGACAGGTCCAGCGTGTTTTCCGAAATCGTGGCCGATACATCATAGGTCAGGCCGGAGGTGGCCTCCCCTTTGATGCCGGCAACGCCGGTCAAGGATTCCGTCACACCGACAAAGCGCGGCGTGAAGCCGGCTGGATAGATGGAGCGGAAATCAAAGCGGTTATTATCCAGAATGAAGCCGCCGGCAGGGCAGGTCGCGTTGTTTGTTGGGCACGGGGTTGTGAAAAAGGTGTTGCGGAACGCGGCGTTTGAGTTGGGCAGATTTACGGTGACGCCAGCAGCGTTCACAGCCGTTCCTGTATTGGTTGGTCGGAAGTTGAAGCTCTGGTCACCTTCGCTGCTGGAGGCGTTCACAAAGGCATAGAGGCTGGTTTTGTCGGACAGGTCATAGCCTGCGTTAATAACAGCTTTCCAGCCAAATGTTGGTGAGGAGCCCCAGATTTGATCTGGGCGTGGATAGTTGGGCAGCCGGTTGGCCAGGCTTGGGTTTTGTTGCTCGAACAAGATGGCTGACGGACGGCGTGCCCCGCGGCTGGTGCCTTGGTCATCAAAATATTCGCCGCTGATGTTAAGGAATCCGCTTTCACCAAGACCGACGCCCCAGTTAAAGCCGAGCTGGGCGCTCTCCCCGTCTTCGGCGTCGAGGCTTTGGCCATAGCGTGCAACAACCTCCAGGCCCGACGCATTGTCACGAAGACCGAAATTCATCACGCCGGCGATGGCGTCGGAGCCATATTGCGACGTTGCCCCATCGCGCAGGATTTGCAAATTCTTGATAGCAATTGAGGGGATCGAGGAAATGTCCGGACCATGCGACCCAAACGATAGAGCGGTATCGCCGCCGACAAAGGTCTGAACCAAGGCCGAGCGGTTGAAGCGCTTGCCATTCATCATGACAAGAACCTGATCCCCCGGCAGACCACGCAAGTTGGGCGAGCGCACAAAGGTTCCGGCGTCAGCAATCGTGTTCTGGCTGGCAAAGAAGGATGGGACGACGTTCTTGACCGCATCGATCACGTTGACGCTTGACTGGCTGGTGATTTCGGATGCGCTGATCACGTCAACAGGCGACGCCGAAGTTGCAACAGAACGGTCGGTCCGCCGGGTCCCTAGCACGACGATTGTCTCAACCTCTTTAGGCTGCGATGCAGCTGCAGCGCCAGTTGTGCCTTGCGCGAAAGCAGGCCCTGAAAAGAGTGCAAAAGCCGACACCAGGCCGGTTGTGAGCATTAGTTTCTTGTGTAACCAGTTCTTGTTCGTGTTCATGTCGTGAAACCCCCCGGGGGAAAATTCGTCCAAACTGTGCCGGTACCTGCCTGACCAGGCAGCGTCGACAAGTCTTCATGCAGGTCTCCCTTGACACAGGGGGTGTGAACACGAAACGGGCAAGATGACGTGTAAGTGCCACTTTTCTGTCACAATCGCGTGAGGCACGGCATGAACCCTCGGGTAAGTCTTGGCAAAGGCCCTGCAAGAGACTTTGCGACGTCTGGCCCATCACAGGCCTTGCATATCTGACCCTGGTCAGACTATCGAGAAGGCATGAGCATTCAACTAGCTATCGCCGGGGCGGCCGGTCGCATGGGTCGGGCCTTGATCGCCGCCGCAGGCAACGAGGCCGATCTTGAAATCGTGGGCGGCAGCGAGCGGTCGGACAGCCCTTCGCTCGGCGCGGATTTAGGCGTTTTGGCGGGCGGCGAAGGCTTGGGTGTGGCTTGCGTTGATAGCACTCTAGCGGCCGCGCAGACCGCCCAAGTCTGGATTGATTTCACCACGCCGGCAGCGTCGCTAGCGGCACTGACTGCCCTGAGATCCACAAAAGTGAGAGCGATTGTGCTGGGCACAACGGGGTTTGAACCCGCTCAGGACGCTCAGATTACGCAAGCCGCCCAACATTTCTCCATTGTGCGCAGCGGCAATTTTTCCCTCGGCATTAATCTGTTGATGGGCCTTGTGAAGCAGGCCGCCGAACGGCTGGGTCCTGACTGGGATATCGAGATTTCTGAGGCCCATCATCGCCTGAAAGTCGATGCGCCATCGGGCACTGCCTTGATGCTGGGCCAAGCCGCCGCCGATGGCCGCGGAGTATCGCACAGCGACGTTGCCGCTTTTGACCGCCATGGCGTGACCGCCGCACGCAAATCTGGCGAGATTGGCTATGCTGTCGCGCGCGGCGGCGGCATTATTGGCGAGCATGAGGTCATGTTCGCGAGCGACGATGAAGTCATCCGCTTCAGCCATTCAGCCCTCAACCGCACGATCTTTGCCAAAGGCGCGCTGGCCGCCGCCCGTTGGGCTGCGGGCCATGGCCCGGGCCTTTACACCATGTCGGACGTGGTGGGACTTTAAGAGGCGCTTTTAATCCGCCACGCCTGTGCCCCGGGCTGTGGTGTGAAGTGTTCACACGCACAACAATGTCGCGCGGACGCGAGCCCTAACTCAAAAACCTCACCAATGCGTCCTTGAAGGCAGGCTCCCCCACCGCGCTTAAATGATTGCCGGGCACCAACTGACAGGTCGCATTGCCGAGTGCGGCGGCCAAGGCCATCGGGTCGCCATTGTCGAGGTCTTGATCGCCATTGACGACAAGAACCGGGGTTTTGATCGCGGCCAGCGCGTCACGCGGGGTAGACACCTGGGTGGAGAGGACGCCTAAGGCGGCTTCCTTGCTCATGGCGCGTTGCTTCAGGATGGTTTGGATATAGGCCCCGGCTCTTGGGTCTTTGGCGTTTTGGCCATTTTTGATGCCATCTTCGAAATAGTCCTTGCGCGTGCCGACCGTTGTAATGCCTGCCTCACCCATGCCACCCAAAAAAACTTTGGCCGGACGGCTGTGGCCACGCGCCAGCATCCGCACGGCCGTGCGCGCGCCCAAGGAATAGCCGACGAGGTCAAAATCTGTGATGCCCAATTGGGCCAACAGCACCTCCTGATCCCGGGGCAAGGCATCTTTGGGATAGGCGGCTGGGTCCGTTGGTGCGTCCGACTGTCCATGGCCGCGAAAATCCGGCAGAAGGATGCGCCGGCCGGTCGCGGCCATCGCAGGGGCGAGGCCTGGCTCAATCCAATTGAGCCGGGCGCTGGCCATAAAGCCATGCAGAACCAGTGTGGGGCGACCATTTGGTGAACCAGTTTCAGTCCAGGCCAGATTTAGGCCGTCAAACGTCTTGAAGCGCGCGGGTGTGTAGTCCATGTCCGTGTGATGACCTCATCTTTGCCGCCCCCATTCATTTTTGTCGAAGGCGTTCGCAATTTCCGCGACTTTGGCACCTATCCAACCCAATCCGGCCAGACTGTGCAAGCGGGAAAACTTTTTCGCTCTGCCAATTATGCGCAAGTGACCGAGGCGGGCAAAGCGACGTTTCGCGAGACCGGGATCAAGATCGTGGTCGACTTGCGCCGCAGCCATGAGCGCGACATGCAACCCAGCCAGTTGGATGGGCTTCCCGTCGAAATCCTGTCGTCTGACCTGGGTGATGGTGACGGGGTGACCCTGCCGCCGCATCTGCAATTTATCCGCGATACCGACCTGACCCAACAGGCAACCCATGACCATATGCTGTCCTCCTACCGGCGCATCCCGTGGGAGCCCCAGCATCTGGCATTGTTCAGCGAAACCTTTGACCGCTTGGCACAACAAAAGGGTCCGGTTGTTATTCATTGTGCGGCGGGCAAGGACCGGACGGGGATTTTGTGCGGCTTGATCCTCTATGCCCTGGGCGTTGATCTGGAGCGCATCGAGCATGATTATCTTTTGACCAATCGTGTTGCGCGCGACCCCGATCTGGTGGCCCAGTATGCTAAAATGATGGGTAGCCAATTTGACAAGCACATCGACCCGGCGGCCCTGACGCCCATGGTTGGCGTCCATCAGGACTTCCTGGGCGAGGCCTGGGCCGAGATGACGCGGCGCGACGGTGGACTTGATGGCTATCTGGAGCGCCTGGGCGTCGATGCAGCCAGGAAGCGCGCTTTGGCGGACTATTTGCTGAGGTGAGCATAGGTTGGCTGTTCCCACGCCCGAAAAGTCTGGTTACAGTCTGTCTATGAGCTGGAAGCCCGAGATCGAACAGTTGCGTGCCCGCGAGGCCCTTGCCGAACAAATGGGCGGGGAAGAGCGGGTTGCGCGCCAATTGGCGCAAGGCAAGTCGACAGCCCGCGCCCGGGTTGATGCGCTGTTAGACCCAGGCAGCTTCCATGAGATTGGCAAGATCGCAGGCGTTGCAGAATACAATTCTGATGGTTCGCTCCAGAGCTATCTGCCGTCCAATATGGTGACAGGACGTGGACGGATTGACGGCCGGCCTGTTGGCGTGATTGCCGATGATTTCACCGTGCGGGGCGGGGCGGCAGATGCCGCCATCTGGCAGAAAATGGTCCAAGCTGAAAAGTTTGCCGGCGAGTATCGCATGCCGTTGATCCGCATGGTGGATGGCACGGGTGGTGGTGGCAGTGTAAAAATGCTGGAAAAAGACCCCCGAACCTATATTCCCGAGACGCCGGGCTGGGAGGTTGTTGTCGCCAATATGGGCCAGATTCCGGTGGTGGCACTTGCTCTTGGACCCTGTGCAGGACTGGGCGCTGGCCGGGTTGCCGCCAGCCATTATTCACTGATGGTCAAGGGGTTATCCCAGGTCTTCGTGGCGGGCCCCCCTGTGGCACGCGCCATTGGCGAAGACATCGACAAAGAGGGTCTTGGTGGCTGGGAGATCCAGGCGCGCAATGGCGTTGTCGATGAGGCGGTCGACAGTGAGGCCGAGGCCATGGCCTATGCGCGGCGCTTCCTGTCCTATCTGCCGGGCTCTGTCGATGATCTGCCGGCGCGCGCGCCCAGCTTGGACCCTGTTGATCGGAAGGAAGAATTCCTTCTCTCCATCGTGCCGCGCGACCGTGTGACGCCGTACAAGAGCCGCAGGATCGTCGAGGCCTGTGTTGATGCGGGCACATTTTTCGAAACAGGCAAAGCGTGGGGCCGATCCATCGTTACAGGTCTTGCCCGCATGGATGGTTGGCCCGTCGCCATTATGGCGGGCGACCCTTATGTGCTTGACGGGGCGTGGACAGCCGACGCCGCCCGCAAGGTCGAGCGCTTTGTTGATCTCGCCAACACCTTCCATTTGCCCATTGTCCATTTCGTCGATTGTCCAGGCTTTGCTGTGGGGCGCAAACATGAGCAGGCAGGCGTCACGCGGGCTGGCATTCGCGCGATGAGTGCGATTTATCAAGCGCGCGTGCCCTTCTGTGCGGTGGTCATGCGCAAGGCCTATGGGCTGGCGGGTTCTGCCATGTTCAACCCCTCGCGCGCGAAAGCCCGCTTCTGTTGGCCATCGGGTGATTGGGGCAGCTTACCGATGGATGGCGGGGTAGAGGCTGCCTTCCGCCGCGAGCTTGAAGCCCACCCGGACCCGGCCGCCAGGCTTGCCGAAATCAAAGCCTGGATGGAAGGGCTGCGCAGTCCGTTTCGCACGGCTGAAAGCTTCTATGCCGAAGAAATCATCGACCCGCGCGACACCCGCCCGCTTCTTTGCGAATGGGCAGGCCTTGCCCGGCGTGTCTTACAGACCGGGCCTGTCAGCACCCACATGCGGCCTTAAGTCTGGCGGTCCGATTCAAGTGTGTCGACGCACGGCTATGGGATTGGAAGTAGCCGCACGCTGGCCTAAGATCGGGCTATGACGCATCCTGTTGGTCCCGATTCCCGCGTAACCCTTGTTGATGGCTCTGGTTACATCTTCCGTGCCTTTCATGGCCTGCCGCCACTAACGCGCAAAAGCGATGGGGCACCCATTGGTGCGGTGTCTGGCTTCTGCAACATGATTTTCAAGCTGCTGGCTGACGAACGTGATGGCGACCAGCCCACCCATCTGGCTGTGATTTTCGATGCATCTGGCCCGACCTTTCGCAATGACATTTATCCGGCCTACAAGGCCAACCGGCCGCCCGCACCGGAAGATCTGGTGCCGCAATTCCCGATGATCCGGGAAGCCACGCGCGCCTTTGGTTTGCCTTCGATTGAGCTACCGGGCTTTGAGGCCGATGACCTGATTGCCACCTATGCGCGGCAGGCTGCCGAGAGGGGTGCCAAGGTCCGTATCCTTTCTTCTGATAAGGATTTGATGCAACTGATTACCGACAAGATCTTTCTCTATGATCCGATGAAGGACCGGCCTATGGGGCCTGAGGCGGTGATGGAGAAATTCGGTGTTGCGCCAGAGCACGTCATCGATGTGCAGGCCTTGGCTGGCGACTCTACCGACAATGTGCCTGGCGCACCGGGAATTGGTGTGAAGACTGCTGCAGAATTATTGGGTATCTATGGCAATCTCGAAGCACTTCTCGACCGCGCGGGGGAGATCAAGCAGCCCAAGCGGCGCGAGACCCTGATCCAGTTCCGTGAACAGATCGAAGTCTCCAAGCGCCTTGTGACCTTGATGGATGATGTTCCGGTATTGGAGCATCTGGAACATTTTTTCGTGCGCGAACCTGATCCGGCGGTGCTGCTTGATTTTCTGCGCAAGATGGAATTGCGCACGCTGACGGGCCGGGTTGAGGCCGGGCTTCGCCGGGATGGTTTTGTCGCCGATAAGGCTGATCATGGCGAGGCAACGCCTGCTGGGATCGCCTCCGCCGCGCCCATTGCCGCCCCCAGCGCGGACGGTGTGCCCGCCAGTCACGCAGCCATTCCCCCCGCCGTCTATAGCGGTGTCGACACCAAGGCTTATGAAACCGTGACGAGCGCTTCCCGCCTGGACGATTGGCTCGCCCGTATTCAGGCACAGGGCTTTGTCGCATTTGATACCGAAACGGCATCCCTCAATAGTGTCAGCGGAACCTTGGTGGGTCTGTCGCTGGCGGTTGAGCCCGGTATTGCCTGCTATATCCCTATTGGCCATCGCGGTGCGGGCGATGTTGGCGGGACGGGGGATTTGTTTGCCGGCGGGCAAGACACGGTCGCGAAATTGCCTGGCCAATTGGCGTTAGCGGACGTTTTAGCGCGGCTAAAGCCCATGCTGGAAGATGATGGGGTTCTCAAGATCGGCCAGAACATCAAATATGATGTTTCGGTCATGGCCCAGCATGGCATTGCCATCAGCCCGATTGACGACACCATGCTGATGAGTTTTGCCTTAGATGCAGGTCGCAATTCCCACGGCATGGATGATTTGTCGCTGCGATTGTTGGCACATCAACCCATCGCCTTCAAAGATGTGTGTGGCACCGGCAAGTCGCAGATCAGCTTTGACCAGGTGGCCCTGGACCGGGCCACCGCCTATGCCGCTGAAGACGCCGATGTGACCTTACGGCTATGGCACATCTTAAAGCCACGCCTGGTGCAGGAACGCTCAACCACCGTTTATGAAACGCTGGAGCGGCCCTTGGTGCCCGTGATTGCCGGGATGGAGCAGGCGGGCGTCAAAGTGGATGTGGCCGAGCTTTCGCGGCTCTCGCTTGACTTTGCCCAGCGTATGATTGGCCTTGAGGCTCAAGCGCACGAACAAGCAGGCGAAGTGTTCAATCTGGGTAGCCCCAAGCAATTGGGCGATATTTTGTTTGGGAAAATGGCTTTGCCGGGCGGCAAGAAGACCGCAACCGGGCAATGGGCAACGGGGGCGGATGCGCTGGAAGATCTGGCAGCCCAGGGCCATGAACTGCCGCGTACCTTGGTCGATTGGCGGACTTTGGCCAAGCTCAAGAGTACCTATACCGACAATCTAAAAGACGCGATCGACCCCACAACGGGCCGGGTCCATACCTCTTATAATATGGTGGGGGCGGCGACAGGGCGTCTATCCTCAACCGACCCCAATTTGCAAAACATCCCCATCCGCACCGAAGAGGGTCGCAGAATTCGCCGCGCCTTTGTGGCAGAGCCCGACCATGTTCTGATTTCGGCCGACTATAGCCAGATTGAGCTGCGCCTCCTCGCCCATGTCGGCGATATTCCACAACTGAAGAAGGCCTTTATCGAGGGCTATGACATTCACGCCATGACAGCGTCGGAAATGTTCTCTGTGCCGCTGGAAGGCATGGACCCAATGATCCGCCGCAAGGCAAAGGCGATCAACTTCGGCATCATTTACGGCATTTCCGCCTTCGGCTTGGCACGCCAATTGTCGATCCCGCAAGGTGAGGCACGCGATTATATCGCCACCTATAAGCAGCGCTTCCCCGGTATTCAGGCCTATATGGACCAGATGAAGGCGATGGCGCGGGAAAAGACTTATGTCGAAACCATATTTGGCAGACGGTGCTGGGTGCCTGGCATCAACGCCAAAAGCCAAGCCGAGCAGGCCTTTGCCGAGCGCCAAGCCATCAATGCGCCCTTGCAGGGGGCAGCTGCCGATATCATCAAGCGCGCCATGATCCGCCTGCCAAAAGCACTCAAAGATGCGGGCTTAAAGGCCAGAATGTTGCTGCAAGTGCATGACGAGCTTGTATTTGAAGCGCCTTCAAGCCAAGCCGATGCGACATGCGCTCTGGTTGCCGATGTGATGGAGAAGGCCGCCTTGCCGGCAGTGGCCTTGTCTGTGCCTTTGGTGGTAGAGGCACGCTCCGCACTCAATTGGGCCGAGGCCCACTAAACCGACTGGCTCCCTCAGGGATTTGAACCGATGAAATTCACTTTGTCCTGGCTGCATGATCATTTGGCCACCGATGCGTCTCTATCCGCTGTGCTGGATGCTATGACCATGGCAGGCCTCGAGGTCGAGCATTGGAACGATCCAGCCGACAAACTGAAAAATTTTTCAGTCGCGAGAATTATCTCTGCCGAACGTCACCCCAATGCAGATCGTCTGCAGGTTTGTCAGGTTGAAACCTTTGAAGGCATGAAGGAAATCGTCTGCGGCGCACCCAATGCCCGGCCGGGTCTCACGACCGTTTACGCACCCTTGGGCACCTATATCCCAGGTAGTGGCATTACTTTGGAGCCGCGCGCTGTGCGCGGCGTGGTTTCAAATGGCATGCTGTGTTCGGCCGCCGAGCTTGAAACCGCCGAAGACAGCGATGGCATCCTCGAGCTGGACGATACCCTGACAGTGGGCACCCCTGCGGCGGCCGCCCTGGGCCTTGGCGATGCTGTCATCGACTTTGAAGTGACGCCAAACCGCCCCGACTGGCTAGGCGTGGTGGGCATTGCGCGTGAATTGGCGGCAGCAGGTCTTGGTCAACTGAAAAATTATTCAGTTGAGCCGGTGGCTGGCAGTTTCCCCTGTCCCGTGACTGTAACACTTGAAGCGCCCGACGCCTGCCCGGCTTTTGCCGGCCGGCTAATCAAGGGCGTCAAGAATGGTCCGAGCCCCAAATGGTTGGCAGATCGCTTGCGTGCCATTGGGTTGCGCCCGATCAATATTCTGGTCGACATCACCAATTTCATATCTTACGACCGCGCCCGGCCGCTGCATGTTTATGACGCGGCCAAGCTTTCAGGCGGCATTGTTGCGCGCATGGGCGAGGCTGGCGAAAGTTTTGTCGCCCTCGATGGCAAAACCTATGAGCTGACCTCTGCCATGTGCGTGATTGGCGACAACTCGGGCCCCTTGGGGTTAGGCGGGATCATGGGGGGCGTCTCTTCGGGTTGCTCTGAAGATACCGTCGATGTCTTTGTTGAAAGCGCGCTATTTGCGCCGCTTACCATTGCCCAAACCGCGCGCGCCTTGGGTATTCAATCCGACGCCAAATACCGGTTTGAGCGCGGCGTTGATTCTGGCTTCATGGTCGATGGGCTAGAGCTTGCCACTGCCATGATCCTTGAGCTTTGTGGCGGGACAGCTTCAGAAGTCGTGGTTGCGGGTGAAGTCCCTGCGGCACCTGAAGCGGTGGCTTTCGCCACCAAGGAAGTTCACCGCCTGACAGGTCTGGAGCTTAGCGACGGCGAGATTGACACCATCTTGTCGGCTCTGGGCTTTTCGCCAGAAGTAACTGGAGCGGGCGCCCGCAAGGTGGGCGTGCCCAGCTGGCGGCGCGATGTGGCGGGCTCGGCTGATTTGGTTGAAGATATTGCACGTATTGCAGGCTTTGACCGCTTGCCCACGGCAAAATTGCCAGAGCGCAAGGGCCGAAAAGAACCGCTGCTAACCCCGGCGCAAAACCGCGTCCGTTTGGGCCGTCGCAGTCTGGCCGCGCGCGGCTGGATGGAGGCTGTCACCTGGAGCTTTGCAAGCCGCCCAGCGTGCGAATTATTTGGCGCGGTCCAAGGCGGCGGGGCTTTGGTTCTGGCAAACCCGATCGCCTCGGACCTCGATTGTATGCGGCCGAGCGCCCTGATCCATTTGCTGTTAGCGGCACAACGCAATGGCGACCGCGGCTTTGGCGATCTGGCTTTGTTTGAGGCGGGCCCGGTCTATAAGGGTGACGGTCCTGAGGATCAGGAAATGGTCATTGCTGGCGTCACACGCGGAGCGATCCGCCATTGGAGTGGGACCGAGAAGCCCGACGTCTTCACTGTCAAAGCCGATGTTTTGGCCATGCTGGATGCGATGGGCGCATCCACCGGCGGGATGCAGACGGTGCAAGGCGCGCGCGCGTGGTGGCACCCCGGCCGTTCCGGTACGTTCAAGCTGGGGCCAAAGACGATTTTGGCAGAGTTTGGCGAGCTTCACCCCCGCGTCCTCAAAGAACTCGGCGTCGATGGGCCGGTCTATGGCTTCGAGTTGTTCCTGGACGCTTTGCCGCCGGCCAAAGTGAAGACCGGCAAAACCAAGTCAAAGCTCGAGGCGTCTGCCTTCATGCCTTTGACCCGCGATTTTGCTTTTGTGGCCAGAGCCGACCTGCCGGCAGGCGACCTCATTCGGGCAGCCATCCAAGTCGATAAGGCTCTGATTTCAGACGTTAGTCTTTTTGACCGCTATCAGGGCCAAGGTGTCGGCGAGGGGGAAGTCTCCCTTGCCCTACAGGTTAGCCTGCAACCGCGCGAACGCACCTTGACCGATGCAGAGATCGAAGCCGTCAGTACAAAGATTATCGCGGCGGCGGCAAAACTCGGCGCGCGGCTGCGTTAGGCCAATCGGCTCTGCCGCGGCAAGACTCCTAGGGCCGTTCACCATTTTTCGGAATCGAAAAATGGTGTAAAACTGGCCCTAAATCATAAATTTAGATCGCAACCTCGTTTTCAAGAAAACGAGACGCGATCTAGCGTTGGCTCGGTGGATCAGCCCTGGGATATTCATAGAGCACAATGACATTGCCGTCCCAGTCGAGAAAGCCTTGTTCTGTTCCCTCTCCCTGGCCAACAGAGGCTAGGACGCGCGGACCAAACACGGTCAGGCCCATCGCTTTGGCCTTGGTGATGATCTCGGCCAGACGCCCATTGGCATTGATAACAGCCCCGGTGGTGCGAATGCCGGTTTTGGCTGGCAGGGGCACGCCCTTCACTTCCAGGAGCGCCAGGGTGCGCACCTGGGTGGGTCCCGCACTTAAGGTGCAAAAGCGCATCTGGGCGTCTGCGGGGACGTTGAATACTTCGCGCGAGTAAGAATTGGGTCCAGACGTTGTGATGGCCCCAGGCTGCAGGCCAAGCACGTCGCGCCAAAGGGTTAAGGCGCGCTCCATATCGGTGACGACATAAAGCTGTCGCTTGTAATAGGAGCCAGCATAGGGGACCTCAGCGCCCGGCACTGGTGCCCCCTGTTGCGCCCTAGCGGGCACCGCAATGATCGCCGACAGCCCTGCCAATAGCGCTGCCAATCCAAATCTAATCCGTTGATGCATCCCGGGAGCTCCTCACAAGGCCAAAACAAAGTCATGGATTGGCGCGGTTTCGAATTGACGTCAGCTTATATCAGGTTAAATGTCCGGACAAATGAAAACCTTCCGCTCACTCCTCTTTGTTCCGGGCTCCCGGCCAGACCGCTTTGAAAAGGCGCTGGCGGCAGGGGCTGATTGCATTTGCATTGATCTTGAAGACGCTGTGCCGCCGCAAGACAAGGCCGCCGCCCGCGCCGGGGTCATTGCCTGGCTGGAAGCCAATGCCGACAGCTATCCAGCTTGCGCGATTGGTGTTCGCTTGAACGGTCTCGATACGCTTGACGGCTTTAAAGATGTGATCGCCTTTAGCGAGACCAAGGCACGTCCTGACTTCCTGATGTTGCCGAAGGCTGAGTTGGCTTCGGACCTCAGAAAGCTTGAGCACCTCCTCGATTTAATCACCACTGACCAAAAGAGGGTCAGGCTCTGGGCCATTGTGGAAACGGTGGCCGGCCTTCTCAATGCGTCTGACATCGCCGGCACCTGCGGGAGCAAAGGCGGCATTCTGTTTGGCGGGGCCGATTACTCGCTCGCCATTGGCACCGGTATGGACTGGGAAGCGCTGTTCCATGCCCGCTCAACCTTAGCTACCGAGGCTCGCGTCACCAACGGAACCTTGCTGGATGTACCTTATCTGAACGTGAAGGACGAAGAGGGCTTGCGGGCGGAATGTGTGCGCGTCAAAGCCTTGGGCTTTGACGGAAAAGCCTGCATCCATCCCAGCCAAGTGGCCATCGTCAATGAAGTCTTCTCGCCTACTGAAGCCCAGTTAGAATGGGCCAAGCGCGTAAGTGAAGCCTTCAAATTGCAGGATGGCCGCGCTGTATTACTGGATGGCAAAATGCTCGACATCCCCGTTTATCTGCGTGCAGAGCGCATTTTGTCCAAAGCAGGAATTGAGTTCTAACCATGGTTCGTAACGTAAAAGAGGTAGGCCCGCAGCGCTACCGGGAAACATTCGGTCGCTATTTTGAGGAATTCACTGTCGGCGATGTCTATGAGCACCGCCCGGGTAAGACCATCACCGAATATGACAACCACATGTTCACGCTGATGACGATGAACACCCATCCGATGCATTTTGACGCCCAATTTGCCGCCGCCAGCGAGTTTAAGAAAAACCTCGTCGTCTCGCCCTATACGCTGGCGCTCTGCATCGGCATGAGTGTGACCGACACCAGCCAGAAGGCGATCGCCAATCTGGGCATGGATGAAGTAAAGTTCACCGCCCCGGTGTTTGCGGGCGATACGCTTTATTCGGAAAGTGAAGTCCTCGCCAAACGTGAAAGCGCCTCGCGCCCCGGCCAGGGCATTGTGACCATCGTCACCAAGGGCTTCAACCAGGATGGTGTCATGGTGTGTACCTTCAAGCGCAACATGCTGATCCCCGCCCGCGGCCATGCGGTTGAGGATAAGGTCGGCAATTACTGATCCAATCAAGATGACGTCAGGCGCTGCCTGCGAAGGAGACTAAGACGATGGCAGACGGAAACTTTGGACATATCAGCGAAGCAGATGAGCGCCAGATGCTGGACGCCATCCAGAAATGGATCGAGAAAAAAGTCGCCCCCGTGGCGATGAAGCTGGAGCATGATAACGAATGGCCAGCCGACCTCGTCAATGACATGGCAGAGCTTGGCCTGTTTGGCGCGATTATCCATCCTGATTACGGCGGCCTTGGCCTGTCTGCGACCACGTATTCCAAGATTGTGACCATGATCTCGCAAGAATGGATGAGCCTGACGGGCATCTTCAATTCGCACCTAATGATGGCCACCGTCGTTCAGCGCTTCGGTACCGACTTTCAAAAGGAATATTGGCTGCCCAAGTTTGCTACCGGCGAGATGCGCGGTGGCCTCGGCCTCACAGAACCTGATGCTGGCACCGACTTGCAAGCCATCCGCACGGTCGCGCGCCGGCAGGGCGACAAATATATCGTCAATGGCACCAAGACCTGGATCTCCAACGCGATTGAGGGCCATTGCGTCGCCTTGCTGGTCAAGACCGACCCCGATGCGCAGCCCCGCCACAAGGGCATGAGCATGCTGATCGTGCCCAAGATTGACCCCGAAACAAAGGTTCCGCTCAAAGGCGTCAAGAACGGCAAGAAGCTAGAAAAGCTGGGCTATAAGGGCATTGATTCTGGCGAGTTCATCTTTGAAGATTATGAAGTTGATGCCAAGAAGAGCTTGGTTGGCGGCGAAGAAGGCAAGGGCTTTATTATGGCTACGGGTGGCTTAGAGATTGGCCGCGTCAATATCGCCGCTCGCTCTGTCGGCATTGCCAAGCGCGCTTTGGCCGAGAGCGTCAAATATGCCCAGATGCGCAAGACCATGGGCAAGCCCATTTGCGAACATCAAGCCATTCAGCTGAAGCTGGGCGAAATGGCCGCCAAAACGCGTGCCGCAGAACTTCTGACCCAAGATGCGGCGGCAGCCTTTGACCGGGGCGAGCGGATCGACATGGAAGCCGGCATGGCGAAATTCTTCGCCTCAGAAACGGCTGTTGAGGTCTCGTTAGAAGCCATGCGCATCCATGGCGGATACGGTTATTCCAAGGAATATGTCATCGAACGCCTCTATCGCGATGCGCCTTTGATGTGCATCGGCGAAGGAACCAATGAAATGCAACGCATCATCATCGCGAAGCAATTGGTGGCCCGCAACCCGATTTAGGGGGGAGGAAGCTCGCAAAAATTACTCGGGTCGAAACCTGTGGCCCTCATAGGCTTGAAATTTGGTTTGAAGATGGTTTGCATGGCGTCTGGCAAGCCGACTTTACCGATCGTAAAGGCCCTATGGCCCAGCCGCTTCCTGATGCGAGCTTTTTTGCACATGTATCCATTGAGGACGGTGCCTTGGTTTGGCCGAATGGCTGGGATGCAAGCGCTGATTTCGTGCAAGAAGAGATGCGGCGCGCAGGGACATTGAAAGGAAAGATGGTAGCGGCGGAGTAAGCTGACGGCGAGCTCCCAGACAGAGCTTGGCTTGAAATCTGATTGAACCCCGGATCAAGGTCGTATATACACGTATATACGACCATCGGAGGCAGGTATGGCAATACACAAAACGAAGACGTTTAGAAGCGGCAATAGCCAAGCGGTACGCTTGCCCAAAGCGTTGGCCTTTCCCGACGGCACGGAGCTGGAAATGGCACGCGATGGGGACGTTATTACCCTTCGGCCAACACTGCGATCCGGCAAGATCAGCTTCAAGCAAATGATGGCTGAGTTGCGCAAACTGCCTGACGTCACCGATATTGAAGTACGTGATTCTGACATTTTTCCCGAGCGCGAGGGTCTATGAGCGGGCTTTATTTGCTCGACACCAGTGTCGCGATTGAAGTCCGCGATCGCAGTCAGGCCATTCTTGATAAGCTAGATCGGCTGAGCGGTCGGTGTGCGATTTCTGTGATCGCGCGGGTGGAACTTGAGGGCGGCGTTCATCGGGAGCCAGATTCTGCCACATTAAGGCGTCAACGACTTAATATATTCCTGTCCCATATGCCGGTGCTCCCCTTCGAGGAGAAAGATGCGGATCGGTATGGGGTAATCTTGCAATCTTGTGGGTTTTCACGCCGCAAAATCCTTGACCGCATGATTGCCGCCCAAGCCCTTAATGCGAGTGCCACCTTGGTGACGCGTAATCCGCAAGACTTTGAAGAAATGACAGGGCTACAGGTGCTTGGATGGTAAAGACGTGGCGAACAGGCTCGTGCCATTGTGGCGATGTGAGCTTCTTTGTGAAAACAGCGGATGAGGTCGAGGTGGAAGCCTGCAATTGCTCCATCTGTGCGCGAACGGGCTTTGTGCATTTGATTGTGCCGATGGACGATTTTAAACTGACGGCAGGGGCCGATAAGCTCACCTCTTACCGCTTCAATACAGGCGTCGCCAATCACACCTTTTGCACCCAATGTGGCGTGAAGGCGTTCTATACGCCGCGCTCTAACCCCGATGGGGTCAGCGTGAACGCGAATTGCTTTGATCCCGGTCAAGCGCCCGCCCTCTCGATTGTGCCGTTTGATGGGCAGAATTGGGAAGCCAATGCCGCCAAACTGGCGCATAAGTCTTCTCCACCCGTGAAAGGGGAAACAGCATGAAAATTTCACTCTATGCCGGCGTATTGATTGGTTGCATCGCGCTATCGGGTTGCATGTCCGGAACCATAGGGCGGGCGAAGGATGCTGCGCCCCCGACCACGGTCGCCTCTGTTGACCTCAACAAATATGCCGGCAAGTGGTATGAAATTGCCCGATATCCCAACAGCTTTCAAAAAAAATGCGAGGGTGTCACGGCCGAATATGCGCTGCGGCCTGATGGTCGCGTTGGGGTCACCAATAGCTGTGCGACGGGCACGAGCGACGGTAAGCCGCGCAGTGCGCAAGGCGTGGCCGCCGTCATTGATGGCTCGAACAATACCAAGCTGGCGGTGAACTTCGCGCCCATTCCATTGCCAAAAGGGCAAGGCAATTATTGGGTGCTTTATCTTGATCCCAATTATCAGACGGCCTTGGTCGGAAGCCCCAATGGGTCCTATTTGTGGCTGTTGGCGCGCACCAAGATGATCACGACCGACCAGCGTGCGGCGCTCAATGCCGCCGCAGAGCGCAATGGCTTTCGCACTGATCTGCTTAAAGAGACGGTTCAACCCTGATGCAGACGGCTGACCTACCCCTCAAAGGCATCAAAATCCTCTCGATCGAGCAATATGGCGCGGGGCCTTATGGCACCATGTTGTTGGCGGATTTGGGGGCTGAAGTCATCAAGATCGAAGCCCCAAGCATGGGAGGAGATGTCAGCCGCGCCACTGGCCCCTATTTTTTGGGTGACCAAGACAGCCAATTTTATCAAACCTTCTCGCGCGGCAAATCGTCGGTCGCGCTGGAGATCAAGAGCGCGGAAGGCCGTGCCCGGTTTGAGGCGCTGGTCAAAGAAGCCGATGGGGTAGCCAATAATTTGCGCGGCGATCAGCCCGCCAAAATGGCGATCACCTATGATGACCTCAAAGCCATCAATCCCAAGATCGTCTGCGCCCATCTCTCCGCCTACGGACGAGACAATGATCGGGCGTCCTGGCCAGGCTATGATTATCTGATGCAGGCAGAAGCCGGCCTCATGTCGATGAGTGGAGAGCCGGATGGGCCGCCTGTTCGTTGCGGTCTGTCGATCATTGATTTTCATACGGGTAGCCAATTGGCTGTGGGCCTTCTGGCGGGCATTTTAGGTGCCCACCGGACGGGGAAAGGCTGCGACATTGATGTGGCTTTGTTTGATACCGCCCTGCACCAACTCTCCTATCCTGCCACCTGGTATCTGAATGAGGGCGTGGAAGTGGGCCGCTTGCCACGCGGGGCCCATCCGTCGATCGCACCCAGTCAAGCCTTCAAGTCCCAAGATGGCTGGCTGATGGTGATGTGCCAAACGCCAAAATTCTGGGAGATATTCTGCGCCAAAGTGGGCCATCCGGACCTGTTGGCCGACCCCCGTTTTGCCAGCATTCCGGCAAGACGGGAGAATCTGGCCGATTTGACGCAAGTCCTCGATGACCTGTTGAGCACCCAATCCACCGCTGCCTGGATCGCGCTTCTGGGCGGGCACGTCCCCGTCGCGCCCATTTACAACATTGGCCAAGCCCTCGACAGCGCTCATGTGAAAGCCATAGGCATGACCGACACAGTCGATCATCCTGACGGAAAGGATGGCCGATTGCGGATGCTGGCCAGCCCGATCAAAGTCAATGGCAAGCGGCCAGCTGGAAAGCGGGCCCCCAAAATCGGAGAGCATTAAGCCATGAAACTCACTGGCCTTAAAGTTCTCGACCTCTCGGCCTTTTTGCCAGGCCCGCATATGACCATGATGATGGCCGACCATGGGGCCGACGTGGTGATGGTGGAACCTGCCAATGGTGTGGGAGAGCCGACGCGTGTGATTGGCTATAAGACCGAGGACGGCGTATCGGTCTGGTTTCGCAACATTGCGCGCGGCAAGCGCAGCCTGAAGATCAATCTGAAAGACCCCGAAGCGCGTGCGCTGTTCTTGAAGCTCGCCGCAGAAGCCGACGTGATTGTTGAGGCCTTCCGGCCCGGCGTCGTGAAGCGCTTGGGTGTAGATTATGACGCGATTGCCGCGATCAATCCGCGCATCGTCTATTGCTCGATCGCGGGTTTTGGCCAGGACGGCAAATATGTGAACAAGCCCGGTCATGATCTCACCATGGAAGCCATGGCAGGTCTGGTCGATCTGAACCGGGGCCTGAGCGATAACAAGCCAGCAAGCCCTTCCATACCCGCAGCGGATATGGCTGCAAGCCTCATGGCCTTTGCCGCCATTATGATGGCGCTTTATCGCCGGGCCGAGACGGGTAAGGGCGATTATATTGACCTGTCCATGTATGATGCGCTTTTGTCCTGGACACCCAATGTGCTGGGCCCTGTCTTTGCCGACAATGCCCATCCGGTAGCCAAAGAAATGCGGCCCTTCGGTGGGGCGGCGATGTATCGGCCCTATGAGACCAAGGATGGAAAGTTCCTTGTGCTCGGTGGCTCCGAACATCATTTTGCCAAGAATTTGCTCGACGCTTTGGGCCGCTCTGACTTGCTGGAGTTCGCGAAGCTCGAGCCTGGCCCCGGCCAGGAGCCCCTAAAGCGTTATTTCGAAGAGACGTTTGCCAGCAAAACCTTGGATGAGTGGAATGCCTTCCTAAAAGACGTCGATCTGTGCTGGGCCCCTGTCCGCAGCCTCAAGGATGCAATGGAAGACCCCTATACGGTCTCGCGCGGCATGGTGTTGACCGATGAAGACGGCAACAAGCATTTGGGCATTCCCATCCGCTTTCGTGATGAGCCCGGGCAGGCGCGCCTGAGCTTGCCAGACTATGGCGCAGATTCTGAAAGCCTGGCGGCAGAGGCAGGCCTTGAACCCGGTGCCATTGCCGCCTTGAAGGCGCGAGGTGCCATCTAATGACAGGTGTGACCGTCCCCGAAGCCCTTCGCCAACAAGGGGTTTGGTGCCAAGCTTTTGACTCCCGTTTTACCGCCGAGCTGTGCGACGTGATGGCCGACGACTTTGACGCAGGTGGGATTATCGCAGACTTGACAGGGGATTGGCCCACCCACCCGGTCCAAGATGCTTTGGCCTTGCGATTGGCGGGCGCGCTCCATGCGATCGTCTTGAGCGAACCCGAAAGCGACTTGGGCCAAGTCTGGCCACAGCAAGGCCGCGCTTGGTCGATGGAAGAAGCCTGGCCAGTGGCGGCAGAAACGTTGCGGGCACGCAAAAGCTGGGTCCACGACTTTTTGAAGTCCCCGCCCCAGACCAATGAAGTGCGGCGCGCTGTGGGTCTATGGCCTGGCCTATGCGCCGCAGCAGAGGCCTTTGACGGGCCGCTGGATGTGCTGGAATTGGGGGCATCGGCCGGGCTTAATCTCAGCATGGACCGCTTCCATTATGATGGTGGTTCATGGCACTGGGACAGCCCCATCCCCGGACCACGCGTGGCCCTGTCAACACAGTGGAGTGGCCCAGCGCCCCGTTTCCCGGCGCACGCCGCCATCCGCAACCGCGGCGCATGCGATCAAAATCCGTTGAGCGCCGGCAATGCCGAAGACAGACTGCGCTTAAGCGCCTATATCTGGGCAGACCAACCAGAGCGTTTAGAGCGCCTGAATGCCGCCATGGAGATTGCCCAAAGGCTATCGATCACACCCGATGCGGACGATGCCGCGGACTGGATCAAGGCCAAGCTCGAAAACCGTGCCAAGGACGCGCTGACCGTCATCTATCACTCCGTCTTTTTCCAATATCCGCCCCAAGCTGTGCGCGATGCGATCACGCTCGCCATCGAGACCGAGGGTGCGCGAGCCACGCCCGAGGCTCCTTTGGCTTGGTTGCGCTTTGAACCGGGCGGCATTTTGGGTCATGCGCAGAAGGGCGCTAGTATGGTTTTGGAACTGATCGAATGGCCGTCTGGGCGGAAACGGATTTTGGCCGATCTTGACCCTCATGGCCGCTTTGTCCATTGGCATGGGGCCTAAAGGCCCGCGCCCTCAGTAGTGCGGCGGCTTTTGATCGGGCGGCGGGGGCTCTGAGCTGTCATGTTGGCGTTGCGCTTCGCGTTCCAGCATCAATTCCAGCCGACGGTTGAGGCGCCTAATCTCATCACCTTGGTGATGGGAAAGATCCGATAGCTCTTCGACCGTACGCATCAAATGCATCACGTGAACTTCTAAAGCTTCAACGCGTTCTTCCATACTTCATGCCCTCTTCATGCCATGATGTTAAAGCAAGACGGCTGGCTTGGTGACATTATTGTCAGCACCTTCAGACTTGTTTCTTGCCACGCCGCAGACCATGTTCCAGCCACGTCCTTACGAAAGTAGAATTCATGCGCCTAGCCCTGACCCTTTCCGCCCTCGCCTTGTTGTCTTCCCCCGCCTGGGCCCAAACCCCGACTGCGCCTGCCGCGCCAACAGCATCGCCGGCAGCCGCGACACCTTCTGCACCGGCCTTTACCCAAGCTGCCCTGCCCTATGCTTTTGGTGCGCTGGAACCCATCGTCGATGAAGCGACCATGCGCATCCATTTCGAGCGTCACCATGGCAGCCAGGTCGCCGGCCTGAACGCTGCCATCGTCGCCAACCCCACTTATGCGGGGAAGAACCTTGAAGCGCTTCTGGCCACTGCCTCCACAGCACCAGCTGCCATCCGCAACAATGCCGGCGGGCATTGGAACCATAGCTTCTACTGGAAGATCATGGCACCAGCTGGCTCCGGTGGTGCACCGTCGCCTGAACTGATGGCCGCGATCACCCGCGACTTTGGCTCTCTGGATGCCTTCAAGGCCCAATTCCGTGCCAGCTCAATGGGTCGCTTCGGGTCGGGTTGGTCCTGGCTGGTCGTCAAGCCAGACGGCAAACTGGCTGTCGGCTCAACGCCCAATCAGGACAATCCTTTGATGGATGTTGGCGATTTCCGCGGCAAGCCCATCCTTGGCAATGACGTGTGGGAGCACGCCTATTATCTGAAATATCAGAATAAGCGCGCCGATTATGTCGATGCCTGGTGGAGCGTGATCAACTGGAACGAGGTGTCCAAGCTTTATGCGGAGGCGGTGAAGCCGTAGTTCCGGCGACATCGATCCGGCTTTTCTGCCTGGAAGGCTTTGGTGAGGGCGCTGCCTCACCAAAGGCCCAGCTCGGGTTTCATTTGGAGCCTTCTGCCAATCACCCAGGCGGCAACACGATCACATAGTGCTTTTCCATATCTTCCAGCACCTCCCAAACGCCCTCAAAGCCGTTTGGAATGACGAAGCCATCACCTGCTTGAACCTCGGTGACCTCGCCGGTTGATGCTGTCAAACGGGCGCGGCCCTTGGTGATGTGGCAAAACTCCATCTCGTCATAGACGACCCGCCAGGCGCCACGCGATGCATGCCAGACACCTGAAAAAACGCGGCCATCGCCGCTTTCATACAGGTTCTGCGTGCCGCCTGTGGCCCCGGCGACCACAACCCGGTCGGGCTCTGGCTGCCAAGGCTCAATAGGCTCTTCGCACTCTCGGAAGAGGATGATACCCATCAGGGCTTTGCTGCAGGGGGCACCGGTGGAGCTGGCGGTGTGATGCGTGCGCCCAAATTCGCCTTCACATCGCGCGCGTCAAACGCGTCGACCCGGTCAACAGGCTTTGGGCCCTTGCCCAAAATGATCTCGGCCGTGGCTTGAAAACGGGTGATTTCTTCGGTGTCAAACCGGTCGAAGAACGGATCATAAAATCTGTTTGACCAGAAGGGGTCATAATAGCTGACCCAGCCATAGCGCGGGTGAAAGGTGCGGAAGGAGCTATAACCAATGCCACCGCCAAAGGCCCAACGCGACCCCAAGCTAGGGCGGCTATAGGTTTTAGGATCGGTGGATCGCTGGGCAATTTGAAACCAGTCATAGCCATTGTCGATGGTCACATCTGCCGCACGCAGCAAGAGCGAATCCTCGACCAGCTGGCGCGTGGTTTTGGTGTTACCGTCAAAGGTAATACGAAAGCGATTGGCTTCGATCCGTTGATCAGTAAAGCCAAATTTGCCTGTTGTTGCTGCTTGATAGGGCGTCGGTCCAGACTTGGTCGTGGTTGTGGCGCAGGCCGACAGGCCAATCGTCGCAGCAAGGGCAATCAAAGTTACAAGCGTTTTCATCTCATCTCTCCACATGACCGTCCCTGGAGTAAACATGCGCGCACGTGCCTCATTCGGCAAGGGTTAACCACTGTTCCCTGAGACATATTTTTGTGTTTGGGGCTCTAGGGCCGTTCACCATTTTTCGGAATCGAAAAATGGTGTAAAACTGGCCCTAAATCATAAATTTAGATCGCAACCTCGTTTTCAGAAAACGAGACGCGATCTAGGACGCCTGCCACACCGGCAAAGCCAACGCCGGAAAGACGCCTGCCAGGCCGAGCGCAATGTCCTCGCGCCCGGGGGCTGTCATGGCGTGGAAGCCGATGGGTAGGCCGTCAATCAGGCCCATGGGCGCGCTGATGGCGGGAAGGTCGCCCACATTGGCGTACATGGTGGCATAGGCCTGATCGATGGGCGGGCCGACGTCATGATCAAAGGCGGTGTGCGATACAGTCGGACTGATGATGCCGGCCAAGCCTTCGCGAGCGAGACAGGCGCGCAAGCGCTCCTTGGCCAGCGCGATGGTCTCATAGGCCTGATCAATGCGGGCCTGGGGCGCGTTTTTGCCGTAGAGCAGCATGGCGCGAAATTCTTCCGTTAGGCCCGAGTCCGGGTCGGCCAGTTCGATGGCCCATTCGCGTGCGCCTTCACTTTCACATACCAACAGGCAGGCCAAGACAATATCGATATCGGTGAAGCCCAAGGCGAGATCGACTTCGACCACCTCTGCCCCGGCATCGCTCAGGCGCTGGCAGGCTGCTTCAAACACAGGCTGGACCAAGGGTGGCGGGCCTACCCGATCGCGGGCGACGGCAAAGCGCAGGCCCTGCATCGAGGCAAGCGGGGCGGGCGCGCCCAAAGCGCTCGCCACTGCCCACAAGGTCCCGGGATCTTTTGCTAAGGGCCCAACTTGGTCCAGGGTGGTCGAGAGCGGCACGACGCCCGTTTGTGAAACCAAAGTCCCCGAAGGCTTCCACCCGTAGACGCCACAATAGGAAGCTGGCAGGCGGATCGAGCCCATGGTGTCTGAGCCCAGCGCCGCATCGACGAGGCCCGCCGCAATCGCGGCACCCGATCCACCAGAGGAGCCACCGGGTGAAAAGTTTGGTCGCCAAGGGTTGATGCAGCGGCCATAGGCCTTGTTATCGGTGGTAGCACCCAACGCACCTTCATGCATATTCAGTGTACCGACGATGTGTGCACCCGCGCCACGCAAGGTCGCTACAACCGGGGCATCTTCAGCCGCAATCGCATGGCGCCGCGCCTCAGCCCCTGCCGTGTTGGCCAGGCCCTGTACCGCAATATTGCCTTTAATCCCGAGCCGAAGGCCAGCCAGTGGCCCGGCCCCAACAGGTGGCGTCTCGTCAAAGGAGATGAAGGCATTGAGCGCCTGATTGGCACTTAGAAGGGTTGAGCGGTCCATCAGCGCTGATCCAGCAGGCGAATGGGTTTTTGTCGCGATTCAATCTGGGTCAAGGCAGCTGTGGCGCCTGGTGCCACCAGTTCGACTTGGGCTTCGATACCCAACTTGCGCTTCAACGTCTCACGATAGGCCTCTGGATTGCCGCCGCGATCTTCGCAGACGACAATCAGTTCATCGCGGCCCTGGCCGTCGCGCACGACTTTACAAATCCACTCGCCGGCAAAGGCTGGCAGCTCCGCCAGGATTGGTCCGACGGCTTGGGGAAAGACATTGATGCCGCGTAACTTCACCATATTGTCGGATCGGCCGAGGAAGCCCTCAATCCGCTTGAAGGCCACCCCGATCGAGCTTTTATCGGTGCGGAAGGCGCTCACGTCATGGGTGTTGAAGCGGATGATGGGATAGAGATCATCCTTGAACAGACAGGTGACAATGAGATCGCCTGTTTGCCCATCGGGCACAGGTTGGGCGGTATCAAGGTCGCAGATTTCGACCCAGTGCGCATCTTCCATCACATAATGGCCATCGCGGTCGGGGCCTTCGCCCGCGATCATGCCGGTATCGCCAACCCCGTACCAGTCATAACAGGCCGCCCCGCCCCAGAGCGCGGAAACCGCATCCTTGTCCTCGCGGCCAAATTGGCCCGAGATCATGCGGATGGGGATATCTACGCCAGGCTCTAGTCCTTCGGCGCGGGCGACTTCAGCGAGCTTTTTGATATAATCGGTGAAGCCCAAAATGACGGTTGCGCCAAAGTCGCGCATTAGGCCCACTTGCGCGGCGCTGCGCGTTTCAATCCCAGTACCCGCCGACATGAAAGTCGCACTTGTCCAGCGAGTGACGGCCTCGCGAATATAATGGCCGCCATTGATCATGCCGTGACCATAGACAGAGTGCACAACATCGCTTGGCCGCATACCCTGCCAGCGGAACAAGCGGGCGAGCAACAGGTTTTGCACCTCCCGTGTTTTGGCCCCGAAGAACAGGGGCTGCGGCCGACCGGTTGTGCCGCTGGTGGTGTGAAAAATCATCGGTGGCCGGGCATCTTCGGGATAGGAATCAAGACCTGCGAAGTCGCCAAATGGCGGGTGAAGCGCGATACTCTCAACAATCTCCTGCTTGGCAAAAGTTGGCAGTTTGGGCAGATCGTCGAGGGACTTGATGTCGCCGGCTTCAATGCCGTGCTTGCCCCAGAGACGCTGGTAGAAACGGGTTTTGGCGGCGCGGGCCACCAGCTTTTGAAACAGGCGCTCTTGATGGGCGCGCAACTGGTCGCGGCTGATGGTGGTGGCCATTTTTACAAAGTCATCGCCAATGGGATGGTCTTTGAGAAGCGCTGGATAATCGAGGCTTTGGGCAAAGCTTCTGTGCAAATCCGTCACGACAGGATCCCTGCGGCAAGGCGGCCAAGCAGGCCGACATCAATGAGTTCGCTCAGCTGGTCGGTTGCCTCGATGAGGGCGTCTTCCAGCGCTGGATTGGGCCTGCCAAAGCCGAACGCACAACAGGCACGAAACTTCGCCAGATGTGCTTCCCGGCTCAACGGGCGTTGGGGCGTGCCTAAAAGTGTATCGATCCCCACTTCGAGAACCCGGCCATCTTTCAAAAGCGCGCGCGCGGCTTGGGGCACGAAGGCGGAAGCCTCGGTCACGTCATTGACCACGACCTCGATCCTGGCGGCTAGCTGGTGGATAGCTGGATCATTGAGCCGATCGGGGGTAAAATCTGTGAGGCCAACATCGCCCTTCATCAGCGCGATCGCCCCGACATAGGGCAGGCACAAGCGCGCATAATTGACCTCCAGAGGGGGGGGCGCGATGGGGCGGCCCACCAGATGATGGATCAAAGGCGGGGCCGAAATGGTCAAATGCTCCAGATTATCGCCGGTCAGGCCCAAGGCCGAAAGCTGTTGGATCATGTCGATCCCGCCGTGCGAGGCACGACCGCTGGGGAAGGGCTTCCAGCTGACCTCTGCCGCGCGCCAGATCTGGCCGAGGCTGGCCATCACCGGCTCAAGCGCGCTTTCAAGCTCGAACAGGGTGAGATAGCCAAACGGGCCATCGATAGAACCCATGGGGCCGGGCAGGCCTGCTTCTACCAGATCAACTGCGACAAAGGCAGATCGCGCAGCACCAGCCACGCTGGCGGCCAGTGCAGGGGTGCCCTCAACATGGGCCTGCATCGTGCCCGATGCAAAGGCGAGCGCATAGCCAAAGGCATGGGCTGTCTGGTCTGGGGAGAGACCTCTGGCATGGGCCAAGGCGGCAACTGCACCAAACAAGCCGCAAGTCGCAGGCCGGAAGAAGCGGATTTGCGATTTTGCGGCGACGCCGAGGCCTGCAGCGACATCCACCCCGACTGCCGCGGCTGAAACAAATCGGGAGCCCGGCAGGCCTGTGCGTTCTGCCTCGGCCAGAAGGACCGGGATTACGACGGTAAAGGGGTGCAGCACGGCCCCTTCATGGACGCAATCAAACTCAAGCGCATGGGCCTGAAAGGCATTGACGAACGCACCATGAGGAGCGGGCAATGCCTCACCCGTGGCAAAGACATGGGCTTCTGCCCCTTTGCCCCATTTTGCCGCTGCCTGGCGGACCCCTGCGGCGTAAGGCGAGCGGGTACCCGCAATCCCCACGCCGATCAAATCCAGCGTGAAGTTCGCCACCGCTTGCCCCACAACGGGGGGCAAGGTAGCCAAAGTGGTGGAGGTCACATGCAGAGCCAGCTTCTGGGCCGCTGTGTGTGGCGCACGTGACTGTATAGACTCTGCTCTTTGTCCGGACATATTGGGGGACATAGCATGCTATGGGCGAAGCGCAATCGCTCTGACCCATTTTGCCGAAAGAGGCCGGAAAAACGTGCAGACAGTGAATTCTCGGACCAGAAATGCCCGGCCCAAGAAACTGCCATCGCTGACAGAAGCGGCCGCCCTTCTGGCTGAGCGGGGCCGTGGCGGGCGGGTTTTCATCCCGGCGGGGCCGGTGGAGCCCTTGAGCTTGGCAGAGGCATTTCGGGAAAGCCCCGGACTGGCCGACGACTTAAGTTTTTGCGGGCTGTTCATTCCGGGCCTCAATCGCTTGGATTGGGCGAGCCTATCGCCCAAAGCCTCGGCAGAAGTATTTTTGCCCAGCCCCGATTTTGCCGCCACCATCGCCACAGGCCAGACCCGGGTGATCGCGTGCCATTATTCTGCCGCCTGGCGCTTCTTCAAGACGGCCCCTTTCAAGGCGGCCGTGTTTCATGTGGCGGCACCCGATGCCAATGGCTTTTGCTCGCTATCCCTGTCGGCAGATGCAAGCCCGGCTTTCCTCGATCGCGCACTATTCAAGCTCGGCCTGATCAATCCAAGCCTGCCAGTTGTCGCAGGCGCACCCAAACTACATCTGGGCGCACTGGATGCGTGGGTCGAGGCCGATGCCGCACCCGCCGAACTATCTACCCCGGCCCCTTCGGGCGACGTGGATGGGCTGGTTCATCACGTGACCAGTTTGATTGAGGATGGTGCAACCTTGCAGGCAGGGATTGGCAAACTGCCCGGTGCCATTATGGCAGGACTGACCGGAAGGCGCGGCCTTTCCATTCATTCCGGCCTGATTGGTGATTGGGTCTTGGCGCTGATGGAGGCGGGGGCCTTGGCTGATCAGGCGGGGAGTTTGAAGGCCGGGGTTATCCTGGGCAGCCACGCCTTGCAGACCCGCATGGCAGGGGAAGCCCGTCTGAAGCTGATCCCGATTGGCGAGACCCACGGTGCGACCCAACTTGGAGCGATAGAGCGCTTTACCAGTCTCAACGCGGCGCTGGAGGTGGATATGTTCGGCCAGATCAATTGCGAGTTTGCCGGATCGCGCACCTTGGCGGGCGTGGGCGGGGCGATCGACTTCTTGCGCGGGGCCCGTCTAAGCCCTGGCGGCAAGCCCATTGTGATGGTGCAAAGTGTTGGCAAGCAAGGCGAGTCACGGATTGTGCCGCGACTGACCACACCGAGCGTCTCCATTGCCCGTTGCGACGCACCCATATTGGTGACAGAGCACGGCGCGATAGATTTGGAGCCCCTCGATACCGAGGCCCGTGCTCAAGCAATCATTTCGCTGGCTGCCCCTCAGCATCGAGGGGACCTGGTGGCCGCCTGGTCGCAGCAGAAAGGTGCCCAATCATGAATGCGCCTAACCCCCTCTACCGCCGCTTGGCAGACGAGTTACGCAAGGCCATTGCGTCGGGCGACTATCCGTCGGGGAGCTTGCTTCCCACCGAGTCGGACCTGTGTGCTACTTACCAGGTCTCGCGCCATACCGCGCGCGACGCCCTGCGTATCCTGACCGATGAAGGCCTGATTGAGCGCCGCCGGGGCGCAGGCTCTGTGGTGATTGCCGCCAAGCCAATTGGCCCTTTCTCGCAAAATTGGGGCGAAATTGGCGATATTCTCCAATATGCACGCGATACCCGCCTTATCATCTTAAGCTATGGCGCGGCGGACGCAGCCGACATTGCCGCAATGGGTCTGGACGCGGGACTCCCTTGGATTGGGATCGACGGACTACGCGTCCGCACTACCGGTGGCCGGCCCCTGGCCCATACCCGGATCTGTGTGCGGGCAGATCTTGCCCCGCCACGAGCGGCTTTGGACCAGTGGCCCCATGCCATTGGCGAATACATTGCGCGCCATGCGGGCGTTCTGGCGGCCACGATTGAGCAGGACATCTCCGCGATCAAATTGAGTCGCGAGTTGGCCAAGGCCTTGCACGAGCATGTGGGCGATCCCGCTTTGCGGACACGGCGACGCTATCTCGATGCCTCTGGTCACATTTATCAGGCCAGCATCAGCATCCATCCAGGCGAGCATTTCACCTATAGGATGTCGGTTAGCCGCTAAGCTGGAATCATCACCATAAGGCCGACCCCGGTTGCGGAGATGGCCGCGATGATGGCGGTCTGGATCAAAAGCGCGCCCACAGCGCGTGGACCCAGGAGCATAACACCCTTGATCGAGGTATTGGCGCCCAAGGCAACCATCGACACGATGAGACAGATGCTGGACAATTTAGTTAAAGCAGCGATGCCCGCAGGGGTTAGCCAGCCCGTATTGGCAACCACAATTGCCGCCACAAAGCCCAGCAAAAATACAGGCACGGTAGCTTCATTTTCTTCCTGTTCGCCCTCTTTGCGGTCGCGCCAGGATAAGATCATCAAGAGGGCAAAGATCACGACCGGCATCATGGCGACGCGGATCATTTTGACGGTGGTGGCAGCAGGGGTTGCTGCTTCGCCATAGACATCGGAGGCTGCCACCACTTGGGCCACTTCATGGATGGACGCGCCCAGGAAGACTGCCGAGGGGATCATGGGAATGTTGAAGAAGTGGCAAAGTGCTGGATAGGCCACGACGGCGATGGTGCCAATGATGGTGATGCTGGCGACGGTCGCCACCACATCGCGCTCGACATTTGAATTGGGGCGGCGTGCCAGAACCGTTGCGATGGCCAGGGCCGCGGAGGCCCCGCAAATCGCCACAGAGGTGGCCGTCAGGAAGGCGGTAGCGCGCGGCAGTTTCAAGGCCCGCCCGGCCAGATAGCCCAGACACAAGGTGCCAAAGGCGGCCGAGACTGCGATGATGGCGGGCTGCCAGCCCAGGTCCTGCAAGTCAGAAATCGTAATCCGGAAGCCCATCAGGGCGACACCGACCCGCAACAAGGGCTTGGCGAGGAGATCATTGCCGGGCTTGAAGCTGGGCTTGGTGAGGACCACTGCGGCTAACATACCCAGGAGCAGGGCAATCAGCAGGGTGGGAACGCGTGTGCCCTGAGTCGGGAAATAGGCGATGGCCGCCAGAAAGAGGCCCAAGCCAACACCGGGGCCAAACTTTGTAAGCGATTTAAACATGAGGCCCCACAATCAGGCGCGCCTTGCCAACGCGCCGACACGCTCAGCTTAGGGCTGTTTCACCAGAGTGTGCAATTGGGCTAGATACAGCGCCATGCTTGGTGTTCCGGTGCAGGACCATCCGGTCATGCAGACAGCAAATGGTCTGGCTTCCGGTAGACTTGAACAGACCGGGGATGAGGCCGTGAATGATGCAGGCCAATGCCGCCCCCAACATTTGGAAGCCAAAACTGAAAGCGACGCCCAAATGTTCAAAATAGCTTTCGCCGACGCTTTGTGGATGCTCGACGAACAGTTTTTTGAACATGGCTACTCTCCCCCGGTTACAGACAAAGGTTCCCACAGATTCTATGGTAAATTTTCACTTTCTTATTGAGTATCAGCGGTTTTTTTGATATAATTCTTCGATCATGAAGCCAGAAAATCAAAAAATTGACGAAGCCGACATTAAGCTTTTGTCCATACTTCAAACCGATGCCTCTGTATCATTGGAGGAATTGTCGTCGCGCACGGCCATGTCAGCCAATACCGCATGGCGTCGTATCCGGCGGATGGAAGAGGCGGGCATCATCGCCAAGCGCGTTGCCCTGATCGATCCAGAGGCGGTTGGCCTTGGCATGACGGTGTTCGTTGCCATTAAAACGTCAGACCATTCCGATGAATGGCTGGAAAATTTCGCCCGTTCGGTATCCGCCATACCTGAAGTTGTCGAGTTTTACCGCATGAGCGGGGATACTGATTATCTGCTCAAACTCCTGGTGGCTTCCATCGCCGATTATGACCGGGTCTATAAGAAATTGATCCGCAGCGCGAAGTTGAGCGACGTCAGTTCGAGCTTCGCCATGGAGACGATCAAATTCACCACCGCTGTGCCTTTGCGAATTTAGCTTTTGGTACAAGTTTTTATGGTCTAAATGGCAGCCATGAGCCAAAAGCGCGTCCTCTTGATCGTGGGTGGAGGAATCTCCGCTTATAAGACCCCGGAACTGGTGCGGGCGCTGGAGAAGCGCGGCATTGGCTGTCGGGTTATCCTCACCCAAGCCGGTAGCCAGTTCGTGACGCCGCTGACTTTGGCCAGCCTGACCAGGGACGATGTGCACCAGGAGCTGTTCAACCTGACCCATGAAGCCAAGATGGGCCATATTGAGCTATCGCGCAGTGCCGATCTTGTTCTGGTGGCCCCCGCAACGGCCGATCTTATCGCCAAGCTAGCCAATGGTCTGGCCAATGATTTGGCTTCAACGGCGCTTTTGGCGACCGACAAGCCCGTCTGGATGGCACCGGCCATGAATGTGCGCATGTGGGAGCATCCCGCCGTGCAACGCAATCTGGCAACCTTGCGCGGAGATGGCGTTTTCTTCATTGGCCCCGATGAAGGGGCGATGGCGTGCGGCGAACATGGTCTTGGCCGTATGGCAGAGCCTGACGCGATTGCCGCGGCTGTGGAGGCCTATTGGTACAAATCATCACCCGACCGGCCCTTGAAGGGCAGGCGCGCGATTGTAACGGCCGGACCGACGCTGGAGGCACTCGATCCCATTCGCTTCCTGTCCAACCGGTCGTCTGGCAAACAAGGCTATGCCATCGCCCGGGCGCTCGCTGAAGCTGGTGCGCATGTGACTTTGGTGTCGGGCCCAACGGCATTAAACGACGTACCAGGCGTGACGATGACTCGGGTTGAGAGTGGCCGGGAAATGTTGGCGGCGTGCCAATCAGCGCTTCCAGCCGACATTTTTGTGGCTGTCGCCGCTGTGGCTGATTGGCGGCCGGAAAGCAGGGCTGAGGTAAAGCTCAAGCTAAAGGGTGACGCCAAAGCGCCCGCCATGACCTTGGTTGAGAACCCCGATATTCTGGCAACCATCGCAGAGGCGGGGCCAAACAGGCCACATCTGGTTGTAGGTTTTGCGGCAGAAACCCATGATGTCCTGGCTTATGCCACCGCCAAGCGGGTAAAAAAGGGCAGCGATTGGGTTTTGGCTAACGATGTGTCTGGCGAAGTCATGGGCGGGGAAAGCAACCAGATCCTGCTGGTCACTGCAGAGGGTCACCAAAGCTGGCCAGAAGCCCCAAAGGCACAGATTGCCCAGCGCTTGGTGTCAGCCATTGGGGCGCATTTCGGCGAGGGTCTGGCTTAAAACGGCCAGAAGATCCCAAGCATCAGAAGCCCAACCACGATGCGGTAATAGGCGAAGGGTGCAAAGCCCATACGCTGGACGACGCCGATGAAGAGCTTGATCACAAAAACCGCGGTGATGAAGGAGACGATAAAGCCGATCGCCACCAGAATGAGGTCCTGCCCGCCTTGGGCCAATAAAGCTTCACGATTGCTCCAGCCTTCATAGGCAAACACGCCAACCATGGTGGGGATGGACAGGAAGAAGCTGAACTCTGCGGCCGGCTTGCGGTCGACGCCCAGCATCATGGCGCCAATGATGGTCGCGCCTGAGCGCGACATACCAGGGATCAGCGCCAGACACTGGCACAGGCCGATTTTGAGGCCCATGGCCACGGAAATATCATCGACATCGAGGATTTGGGGTTTGGGCCGGAACCGCTCGGCCAGTAGGATCAGGATACCGCCTACCACCAGGGTAACCGATACGACGACGGGAGTGAACAACACACCTTTGATAAAATCGTGCAGGAGCGCGCCCAAAAACATCGAGGGGAAAAAGGCCAGAATAACCGCCGCCGCGAACTGGCGTGAAGCGGGGTTTGAAGGCAGGGTGATAAACACCCCCCAAAGCTTTTCAAAATAGAGCACGACCACGGCAAGGACTGCACCCAATTGGATCATGGTCTCGAACGTGTCGGGCACAGCGCCTGGCAGCAATTGCTCGGCCAGAATCAAGTGGCCGGTGGAGGAAATCGGTAGAAACTCCGTCAGGCCTTCTAGAATGCCCAATAAGATGGCTACGAGATAATCGCTCATGACAGTCATTTAACTCTATGCGTGGAATTAGGCCTCATGGCACGGCTTCCCGTTCAAAACCAGCCAGTGACGCATCTGATATATAGGTCACTATAGTTACCTAAATAAGCGGCTAACAGGTCAAGACTTCGCGAGTTCGGGGTAAAGGCCGCGGCAGAACTGATAATATTAGGTAGTATTTAGTACCAAATTGTGTGGTTTTGCCTTGGCAAAGGTGGAGATTGTCTGTAACCGCCCCCTGCAAGGTGCAGCCCACGCGCCTTTCATCTCAGGAATTGCGAGACTATCATGGCCGAACGGCTCCTCAAATTCGTCAGTATTGACCCTCAAACGCCGGAAAAGCGCGACGCGTCGGCGCGTACGGCGGACTTCCACGAGATCTATGGGGAGTTCATCACGCAAAAGGCCAATGAACAGGCCTCGCGCTGTTCGCAATGCGGCGTGCCCTTCTGCCAATCGGGTTGCCCGCTGCAGAACAACATCCCGGACTGGCTAAAAATGACGGCTGAAGGTCGCCTTGAAGAAGCCTATGCGCTGTCCTCGGCCACCAATAGCATGCCTGAAATCTGTGGCCGCATCTGCCCGCAGGACCGTCTGTGCGAAGGTGCGTGTGTGATTGAGCAATCCGGCCATGGTGCCGTCACCATTGGCGCGGTGGAGCGTTATATCACCGAGACCGCCTGGGAGAAGGGCTGGATCGAGCCGATCGTGCCGCCGAAGGAACTGGCGGAACATGTCGGCATCATTGGTGCGGGCCCTGGTGGCCTGGCAGCAGCCGAAGCCCTGCGCAACAAGGGTTATCAGGTTACCATCTATGATCGCTATGACCGCGCTGGCGGGCTTTTGATGTATGGCATCCCTGGCTTCAAGCTGGAGAAGGATGTGGTGAACCGCCGGGTGGAACATTTGAAAGCGTCCGGTGTGACGTTTGTGCTGAATTACGAAGTCGGCCGCGACGCCACATTGGCTGAGTTGCGCGCCACACATGACAGCGTGCTGATCGCCATTGGCGTTTACAAGGCCCGTCCCTTGCCCTGCCCGGGCTCCAGCGGCCCGGGCGTTGTGGAAGCGCTCGATTATCTGACGGCCTCCAACCGCCAGGGTCTGGGGGATCGTGTCTCGGAGTTTGACAGCGGGGCGCTCAATGCTGCCGGCAAGCGCGTGGTGGTGATTGGTGGCGGGGATACAGCGATGGACTGTGTCCGCACCGCCATTCGCCAGGGTGCAGCGAAAGTTACCTGCCTCTATCGCCGTGACCGCGCCAATATGCCAGGCAGTGCGCGGGAGGTTTCCAACGCCGAAGATGAAGGTGTGACGTTTGAATGGTTGGCCGCGCCAAAGGCAGTTCACTCAAGCCAGGCAGGGGTTACCTCGGTTCTGGCAGCGCGCATGCGCTTGGGCGAAGCAGACGCTTCAGGGCGGCAAAGTCCAGAGGAAGTTGCGGGCGGGGAATTTGAGGTACCTGCTGATCTGGTGATCAAAGCCTTGGGCTTTGATCCGGAAAATGTGCAGAGCCTGTTTGACGAGCCGGCCCTCCGGGTCAGCCGATGGGGCACCATTCGCGCAGACGCGATTACCGGCGAGACCTCGATCGCCAATGTCTTTGCGGCTGGCGATATTGTGCGCGGTGCTTCCCTTGTCGTCTGGGCGATCAAGGATGGCCGCGAAGCGGCCGAACATATGCACACAGCGATGCGAAAACAGGCCCGGATGCGCGCCACAGCCGCCAAGTTCGCGGCCGAATAGGCCGCCACACCATTTGCCCCCACCAGCTGATTAAGACAGGGCTCCAGCCCGCCAAAGGCAACAAATTATGACTTCTTCTTTTCCTCCAAGCGGCTCCAGCGCAATCGACCTTTATCTAAAGAACCGGCAGATATTGACCGAAGGCCATGCCTATAATCCCGGGGACGAGAAGGATTCCTGCGGGGTCGGTCTTGTTTGCGCTCTCGATGGCAAGCCCCGCCGCGACATTGTGGCGATGGCGCTTAAAGCCCTGAAGAACGTCTGGCATCGCGGGGCCGTTGACGCGGATGGTAAGACGGGAGATGGCGCTGGCGTTCGCGTCGATGTGCCACAGGACTTTTTCCGCGAGCAAGTCGCGCGCACCGGCCACATCCCCACCGATGATCCCATCTGCGTTGGCATGATCTTCCTGCCTCGCACCGATTTTAGCGCCCAGGAAACCGCCCGTACCATTGTCGAGCGCGAAATCTTGAATTTTGGTTTTTACATCTATGGCTGGCGGCAAGTGCCGGTCGACATCTCGGTGATCGGTGAAAAGGCCAATGCGACCCGGCCCGAGATCGAACAAATTCTGTTCTATGACCCGCGCGGCCGCAGTGCTGAAGAGCTTGAGCGCACCTTGTTCATCTGTCGCCGGCGCATTGAAAAACGGGCTTTGGCATCGAGCGTTTCGGGCTTTTATGTCTGCTCTTTCTCCTCGAAGTCCTTGATTTATAAGGGCATGTTCCTGGCCGAGAGCATCGATAGCTTCTTCCCTGATCTGCAGGATGATAAGTTTGTGTCGGCGGTAGCGATCTATCACCAGCGCTATTCAACCAACACCTTCCCGCAATGGCATCTGGCCCAACCCTTCCGCATGTTGGCCCATAATGGCGAGATCAATACCGTGAAGGGCAATATTAACTGGATGAAGAGCCACGAGATCCCGATGGCGTCGGAAGCCTTTGGCGATTATCACGAAGACGTAAAGCCGATTGTACAAGCTGGTGGATCGGACTCTGCCGCATTGGACAATGTGTGCGAGGTCCTCGTCCGCGCGGGCCGCTCGGCCCCGATGGCCAAAGCGCTATTGGTGCCCGAGGCCTGGGCCAAGCAAGAGAACATTATGAAACCCAGCCACATGGCGCTTTACGCTTATTGTAATGCGGTGATGGAGCCCTGGGATGGGCCGGCAGCTTTGGCAATCTATGACGGTCGCTGGGCCGTTGCCGGCATGGACCGCAACGGTCTGCGCCCGATGCGCTATTCGGTGACCCAAGACGGCATTCTCGCTGTCGGATCTGAAACCGGCATGTGCCCGCTAGATGGCCGCACCATTACCAAAAAGGGCCGGGTCGGTCGCGGTGAAATGCTGGCTGTCGATATGGAGAAGGGCAAGCTCTATACACATGAGGCCATCATCGACAAACTGGCCAGTGCCCACCCGTACGTAAAGTGGAACTCCAATGTCGTGGATTTGGAGGCCCGCATCGGACCGGGGCCAGAGCCTAAGCTCTATTCGCGCCAGGAATTGCTGCGACGGCAAGTGTCGGCGGGTCTTACCTTGGAGGAATTGGAGGTTGTCCTCGCCCCGATGGCGGAAGAGGGCAAGGAGGCCTTGGGCTCGATGGGCGACGATTCCCCCCTCGCCGTCTTGTCCTCGCGCTATCGGCCTTTGTCGCACTTTTTCAAGCAGAACTTCAGCCAGGTAACCAATCCGCCCATCGACCCGCTGCGGGAAGAACGCGTGATGAGCCTTAAGACCCGCTTCAAGAATCTGGGCAATATCCTGGCCCAGGACGCGACCCAGCAGGACGTATTTGTTCTCGACAGCCCGGCGCTGACCACCGGCATGTATGACCGCATGGTCGCCATGTTGGGTGCGGGCGTCGCCTTTATCGACTGCAGCTACGAGATGCCCGAAGACCCCGACCTTGCTGGTGCTGCATTGCGTGAAGCTTTGGACCGGATCAAGGCGCAAGCCGAAGATGCCGTCCGCGCAGGCCAAAGCCAGTTGGTCTTGAGTGATGAACATCAAGGTCCCGGCCGGATTGCCGCCCCCATGATCCTGGCCACAGGGGGCGTGCACGCCCATCTGGTTGCCAAGGGATTGCGGTCCTATTGTTCCATCACGGTGCGCGCTGCGGAATGCGTCGACACCCATTATTTCGCTGTTCTGGTTGGCGTGGGCGCGACCTGCGTCAACGCTTATCTGGCGCAAGAGGCGATCGCGGATCGTCATGCACGCGGTTTGTTAGGTACTTTGACCTTGAACCAAGCCGTAGTGAATTACAAAAAGGCGGTGGAAGCGGGCCTTCTGAAAATCCTGTCCAAAATGGGGATCTCGGTCATTTCCTCCTATCGCGGGGGCTATAATTTCGAGGCCTTGGGATTGTCGCGGGCTTTGGTTGCCGACTTCTTCCCCGGCATGAGTTCGCGCATATCGGGCATTGGTCTGCAAGGGATTGCGCTCAAAGCGCAAGCCATTCACGCCAAGGCGTGGGAAGAGGCTGTCGTCAGCCTTCCCATTGGCGGGCTCTATAAGGCACGCGCCTCGGGCGAGCCCCATGCTCTGGAAGCTGCTCAAATCCATCAATTACAAACGGCCTGTAACACGGGCTCTTATGCTGCCTATCAAAAATATGTCGGCTTGCTCGGCGGGCGGGCGCCCCTCCAGTTGCGCGACCTCTTGGACTTTCAAACAACCAGCAAGCCGGTGGCCTTGGAGAGTGTTGAGAGCCTCAACGAGATCCGCAAACGTTTTAATACGCCAGGCATGTCGCTGGGAGCCTTGAGCCCGGAGGCGCACGGCACGTTGAACGTGGCGATGAACCGCATTGGTGCGAAGTCGGTTTCTGGCGAAGGTGGAGAGGACCGCGAGCGCTACAAGCCTCTGCCCAATGGCGACAATCCCAACAGTGCGGTGAAGCAGGTGGCATCAGGCCGCTTTGGCGTGACAGCAGAATATCTGAACCAGTGCCGCGAGATCGAGATTAAAGTCGCGCAGGGGGCCAAGCCCGGCGAGGGCGGCCAATTGCCGGGCTTTAAGGTTACCGAAATGATCGCACGTTTGCGCCATGCCACACCTGGCGTGACGCTGATCAGCCCGCCGCCGCACCATGACATCTATTCTATCGAGGATTTGGCCCAGCTGATCTATGATTTGAAGCAGATCAATCCCGAGGCGAAGGTTTGCGTGAAGCTGGTTGCCCAATCCGGCATTGGGGCTGTGGCGGCGGGCGTCGCCAAGGCCAAGGCAGACATCATTCTGATTGCCGGCAATGTCGGCGGCACGGGTGCCTCGCCCCAGACCTCGATCAAATTTGCCGGTATTCCGTGGGAATTGGGTCTGGCCGAAGCCCATCAGGTGCTGACGCTCAACAATCTGCGCGACCATGTGGTGCTGCGCACCGATGGTGGCCTGCGCACGGGCCGAGATATTGTGATGGCCGCAATGCTCGGTGCCGAAGAGTTTGGCATCGGCACGGCCTCTCTGGTTGCGATGGGCTGTATCATGGTACGCCAGTGCCATTCCAATACCTGCCCGGTGGGCGTGTGTGTCCAGGATGAGGCGCTTCGCCAGCGCTTCACCGGCACGCCAGAGAAGGTTGTCAATCTGATGAGCTTCATCGCCGAAGATGTGCGTGAAATCCTCGCAGGCCTCGGCTTCAAGACCTTGAATGAAGTCGTGGGCCGCACGGACCTGTTACGCCAAGTCAGCCGCGGGGCTGCCAATCTCGACGATCTGGACTTAAATCCGCTTCTGGTGCGTGTTGAAGGGGCCAAGCCAACCCGGTTTGGCACCGACAAGCCCCGCGTTGAGGTGCCCGACACATTAGACGCCCAAATCCTGCGCGACGCGGCGCCCTTTTTCGAGCGGGGCGAGAAGATGCAATTGGCCTATGGCGTGCGCAACGTGCAGCGCGCCATAGGGACAAGGTCTTCGAGTGCGATTGTGCGGAAGTTTGGCATGGGCGCGCTGCCAGAGGGCCGTCTGACGGTGCGTCTTGAAGGGTCATGCGGTCAATCCCTGGGTGCGTTTGGCGTACAGGGCCTGACCCTGGACGTGGTGGGCGATGCCAATGACTATGTCGGAAAAGGTCTTTCGGGGGCGACGATTGTGTTGAGGCCCCCGTCAGGTTCTGGCCTGAAGCCTGAAGAAAACGCCATCATCGGCAATACCTGTCTCTATGGGGCAACGTCGGGCATTTTGTTGGCCTCGGGCCAGGCAGGCGAGCGGTTTGGCGTGCGCAATTCAGGTGCCTCGGCTGTGGTGGAAGGCATGGAAGCCAATGGCTGCGAATATATGACCGGCGGTCTGGTGATTTCACTAGGCCCTGTTGGCGACAATTTTGCAGCCGGCATGACGGGCGGCATGGCCTTTGTCTGGGACCCGGCCAATCGTCTGCCCAAGCTGATCAATCCCGACAGTGTGGTCTGGCGACGTATTGGCAGCCCGCATTGGCAAAGCCAGTTCACCAGCCTGTTGGAGCGCCATGTGCAGGCCACTGGCTCGCCCTTAGGGCGGCGGATTCTGGACGATTTGGTCTATGAGATCGCCCATGTGTGGCAAGTCGTGCCCAAGGAAATGCTGGCCCGATTGGCAGAGCCTTTGGACGCCGAACCCGAGCAGGCGACCGCCTAGATCGCGTCTCGTTTTCTGAAAACGAGGTTGCGATCTAAATTTATGATTTAGGGCCAGTTTTACACCATTTTTCGATTCCGAAAAATGGTGAACGGCCCGAGAGCAAGTCTGTATTTGCTGTGAATTTAGATTGGCGCGCAACTTTGATCCAACGGATCAAAACGCGCTTTTTGTACTTAACGCGCAACTTTGATCCGATGGATCAAAACGCGCTTAGTCGACCAAAACAGCCCGCAAGCGCTCAGCCGCGGCCTCTGGCGTGAGGTCGCGCTGGGCCATGGCCAGCATTTCAAAACCGACCATGAATTTGCGTACCGTGGCCGAGCGTAAGAGCGGTGGGTAAAAATGCATATGGAACACAAAGCCCGGGGCGGGGCTCCGCGTCGGGCGTTGATGTAGGCCCATCGTATAAGGGAAGGGCGCGCTGAAGAGGCGATCATAACTGGCGGTCAGCCGCCCTAGGATATCAGCCAGATCGCCTTGTTCTTCGCCGCTCAATTCATCCAAAGCCGCAACGGCGCGGCGTGGCAAAACCAGGGTCTCAAATGGCCAGGCCGCCCAAAATGGCACCAGAGTGACGAAATGGGTAGTGGCACACACAATGCGGCTGCCATCTGCCAGTTCCCGTTCCAGATAGTCCATCAGGAGTGGCGAGCTGTTTTTTTCAAACCAAGCCGCCTGGCGATCGACCTCAATCGCCAGTTCACTCGCAACGCTGGATGTCGCCCAGATTTGGCCATGGGGATGGGGATTGCTTGCCCCCATCATCGCGCCGCGATTTTCAAAGATGGTGACAGCGGCAAGGTCAGGGCGTGCAGAGAGTTCCTGCCATTGGGCCGTCCAGACCTGAACCACCGCGACAATCTCTGGCTGCGTCATGCTGGCCATGGTTTTGGAATGGTCGGGCGTGTAGCAAATGACGCGGCAGACACCGGTTTCGGGTTCTGCGACCAGAACCGGGTCTGCGGGCAGGGCCACTTCGCCCTCGGGCGATAGCAAGGCTGGGAAGTCGTTGTCGAACACCCATACGCCTCCATAGTCGGGATTGACCACCCCGCCGACGCGGGTATTGCCGGGGCAGAGATAGCAGACAGGGTCGTAGGTCACGGTCGCAGGGGCGGCACTGGCACCCGTCTCGCCCTGCCAAGGCCTTGCCATGCGGTGGGGTGAGACCAGAACCCATTGGCCGGTCAGGAGGTTCTTGCGTCGATGGGGTTTGGGCTCGCTCATATGACTTCCGAGGCACCTGCCGCGGCCCGCACAACAAAGGCCCCGGGGCGTTGCCCCAAATAGGACGAATAGGTGTCGAGGATAGCTTCCAGGGCCGTCGCTGCCAAGTCAGGTTGCACCAGGGCGATGATCGATCCGCCAAAACCACCCCCCATCATGCGGGCACCAAAGACGCCTTCGGTGGCTTGTGCCAAAGCGGTCAAGCGATCCACTTCGGGGGTGGAGACTTCCATATCCGAAGAGAGGCTGGCGTGGCTGGCATTGAGAAGTCGGCCCAATTCGGTCAAATCGCCTTGCACCAAAGCAATTTCTGCGCGCCGGGTCCGATCGATCTCGGTCAACACATGGCGGGCACGTTTCAATGGATTTCCGCTCAAGCGACCGAGCGCTGAAAGGTCTGTTAGCTCGGCCAATAGGGTGACGCCCAAGCTAGCCGCAGCCGCCTCACAATCGGCGCGACGGCTGGCATAGCCGCCACTGGTATGGTGATGCTTCACCCCTGAATCAATGATCAAAAAGCAGGCGGTCGCCGGCAGCGGGATCGGCTGACAGGTCAAGGTCGTGCAATCGAGCATCAGGGCATGGCCTTCAACCCCGCAGGCACTGGCAAACTGGTCCATGATGCCGCACGCCATGCCGACATAGATGTTTTCGGCCGCTTGGGCGATCAGCGCGAGGTCTTTCCCCACCACCGCCCCACCACTTAACCCAAGCCCTACCGCGACTTCGAGTGCGGCGGACGAGGAAACCCCTGCCCCCATTGGCACGTCAGAGGCAATGGCGAGATCATGGCCTTGCACCCCATGGCCTGCATCGCGCAATGCAAAGGCGACCCCGGCGACATAATCGCGCCAGTCGCCCTGTTTCACAAAATGGTCGAGCGGCACGGTGCATTGGCCCAGATCACTGCTGACCCTTAAGCTATCTGACCCGTTCGGGCGGGCCGCCACCCAGCAAGCGAAATCGATTGCGGCGGGCATCACTTTACCCCCGGCATAATCTACATGTTCGCCAATGATATTGATCCGGCCGGGTGCACGAAAAAGCCTTGGCGTGCCGCCAAAAGCATCCTTAAAGCGTTCGAGGGCCATGCGAGACTGGGATAGGATCGTCATAGGAACACCGCTAGGTTTATTTCCCCGCGCTGCCAAGATAGGACACAGACATGAAGTTGGGCGTTTGCTATTATCCCGAACACTGGCCTGAAGCCATGTGGGCCGAAGATGCGAGACGCATGGCCGAAATTGGCATCAGCCAGGTACGGATCGGCGAATTTGCCTGGAGCCGGATCGAACCCAAACCCGGTGTGTTTGAGTGGGGCTGGCTCGATCGGGCGATTGAGACTCTCCATCAAGCAGGCTTGCACATTGTTCTGGGCACGCCCACGGCAACGCCGCCCAAATGGCTGATCGACGCCCATCCAGACGTCTTGGCCTTGGACGCGCACGCAAGGCCGCGCCATTTCGGGTCCCGCCGCCATTATTGTTTCTCGAGCCTGACCTATCGGGGGGAGTGTGCGCGGATCGTGGAGGCTTTGGCCCGCCGCTATGGCACCCATCCCGCAATTTCTGCCTGGCAGAGCGATAATGAATATGGCTGTCACGACACGATTATTTCCTACTCCAAGGCGGCTCGCGAGGGATTTCGGACCTGGCTGGCAGCCAAATATCCCTCCATCCAAGCCCTCAATCAGGCGTGGGGCAATGTGTTCTGGAGCATGGAATATTTAAGCTTCGAGGAAATCGACCCGCCTGTGGAGACCGTCACGGAAACCAATCCGGCCCATCGCCAGGACTGGGCACGCTTTGCCAGCGATGAAGTTGCCGCCTTTGACCGTGTACAGACAGAGATTTTGCGGGCCCATAGTCCAGGCCGGGATGTGCTGCACAATTATATGGGCATGTTCACCGCTTTTGATCATTTCAAATTGGGTGAGCAGCTCGATGTTGCCGCTTGGGATTCCTATCCTTTGGGCTTTCTGGAATGGGCATGGTGGCCTGAAGCCACCAAGGAACGCTTTTTGCGCCAGGGCCATCCAGATTTTACTGCCTTTCACCACGACCTCTATCGCGGTGTCGGTCGGGGTCGCTGGCAAGTGATCGAGCAGCAACCAGGTCCTGTGAACTGGTCCTCCTGGAACCCTGCCCCTTTGCCCGGCATGGTGCGCGCCTGGACGTGGGAGGCTTTAGCCCATGGGGCAGAGTGTGTTTCCTACTTCCGCTGGCGCCAGGCGCCTTTTGCGCAAGAACAAATGCATGCGGGCCTTCTGCGAGCCGACAATGTGGAGGCTGAGGGGGCAGGTGAGGCCCGCCAAGTGGCCAGGGAATTGGCAGCTGTAGCCGGGGCTTCGACCACCAAAGCCCCCGTCGCGCTATTGTTTGATTATGAGGCCATTTGGGCCAGCCAGATCCAGCCGCAAGGCCGCGATTATCGTGGCCTTGAACTCCTGATCCAGTTTTACAGCGCCGCGCGCCGTTTGGGCCTGTCGATTGACGTGGTTCACCCGAGTGCGGATTTAAGCGGTTATCAGCTGATCCTGTGCCCCTTGCAGATTTTCTGGCCAGAGGGCTTGAGTGCGAGAATCAGGGCCAGCGGGGCTGCTTGTGTGTTGGGCCCGCGGACAGGATCGAAGACCAATGATTTCCAAATCCCCGCCAATCTTGCCCCGGGTCTGGCACAAGAGTTGATCGCGCTGGTCGTCAGCCGTGTGGAGAGCTTGCGTCCGGGCCATGATGAACAAGCAGGCCCCTTTAAAGTGACGCGCTGGCTGGAACATATCCAGTCAGACCTTGTGCCTGAGGCCTCTACTGCCAGCGGCCACGGCATCTGGTATCACACAGACAAGGTGGACTATCTGGCCTGCTGGCCCGACCAGGCTTTGCTGGACGCCGTGCTGCGACGGCGGTGCGAGGCGATCGGCCTTGCCACGCTGAACCTGCCCGATGGACTGCGTTTGCGCCAGCGCGGGGCGTTTATGTACGCGATCAATTACGAGGCAGAGCCCGTGAGATTGAGCGACCATATCCCGGGCGCGGAGCAATTCGATTACGTCATCGGCGGGGCGAACCTGCCGGCAGCTGGTGTTGCGGCATGGCGGGTCAGTTAAGCGGGGGGCCTTCAGCCAAAACATCGCCGGCCAGATAGAGTGAGCCACAGATGAGCACCCGCGCGGGCCCTTCGGCATGTGCCAGAGCAAGCTTGAGCCCATCTAGCGGCGTATCGGCAGGCTTGGCGTCAAAGCCCATCCTACGCGCCAGCTCTGCCAGTTCGGCGGGTGGACGCCCGGCATCAGACGTCCGGATCGGGACCGTAATGACTTCAGGCTTCAGGGCTTGAAAGGCCTGGAAGAAGCCCGTGGGGTCTTTGGTGGCCAATTGGCCCGTGATCAAGACAAGCCGGCGGGGGTCTTTGGCTTGCAGACTTGCCATATAGGCAGCAGCAGCTGCTGCCCCATGGGGATTATGTCCGCCATCAAGCCAGAGCTCTGCACCGGCTTGTGCGGCTGTTTCTGCGAAGGGTCCGGCCTGCAGGCGTTGCAGGCGGGCCGGCCAGCTGACGTTTTGGACCCCTTGAGCCATCGCGACCTCGTCCAAGCCATAAAGCGTCATGGCCACGACGGCTGCCCCTGCATTTTCAAGCTGGTGGTGGCCCGCAAGGCCCGGCAGGGGTAAATCCAGGAGGCGGTCTTGGGTCTGCACGATCAGGCGTCCGCGCTCTGCATAACAATCCCAATCACGGCCAAACACCAAGAGCGGTGCGCTCAAGGCCTCCGCGCGGCGTTCAATCACGGCCAGAGCTTCATCGCCCTGGCGGGAGACAATGCAGGGGATGCGCGGCTTTAGGATACCGGCCTTTTCGCCGGCAATCTTGGCCAAAGTGTCGCCCAGCATGTCTTTATGGTCAAAATCAACCGGGGTTATAATGGTCAGCTTGGGCTTGGTGACAATATTGGTGGCATCCAGGCGCCCGCCGAGGCCGACTTCCAACAAGGTCAGGTCAGCCATGGTCTCACTGAAGGCGACAAAGGCGGCAACTGTCTCGGCTTCAAAGACCGTCAAGGGGATTTGATTGCTTAAAGCCAGGATCCGATGGCCAATGTCTAACAGGGCCTCTTCGTCGATCAGCTGCCCGGCGATGCGCCACCGCTCGTGGATCGAGACCAGGTGCGGTGAGGTATAGGCATGGACACTAAGCCCCGCCGCCTCTGCCATGGCGCGCAGGAAAGCGACCGTGGAGCCTTTGCCATTGGTGCCGGCAACATGGATGACAGGCGGGATCAGGTCTTGGGGACGCCCCAGTGCCTCCAAGGCCGCAGCAACCCGGGCAAGCCCCAGATCGATTTTGCGAGGAAAGCTATAAAACAGGTCAGCGGCAGTCATGGGGTCACGATCGGCTCAACAGGCGTATCAGATTGGCTTCGGCTTTTTGTAGCGTCAGGCGCACCATCGGATCAACCTCAGGCACATTGGCGAGGCTGGCGCGAACTTGGGCCAGATCAAACAAAGCTTCCCGGCCCTCGCCGGACAAGACCCGGCTCTCGATCCAGCCAATGACGGCCAAGCGCTCACCCCGTGTGACGGGCTCAACCTGATGCAGCGTGGTTGAGGGATAAAGCACCAAGCTGCCCGCCGGCAATTTAATGATCTGGCGGCCAGCGGGCAGTTCAACACACAGAGCGCCGCCGTCATAGCTGTCAGGCTCAGACAGAAAGAGCGTGAAGGAAAGGTCCGATCGCACGCCATTCATAAAGGCATTGTCGACATGCAGGCCATAAGCCATGCCGGGTTGATAGCGGGAGATGAGGATCGGCCCATAGGTTTTCACCTGTGCCGCAGCTTGAAATACATCGTGGCGTTCGAGCGCGCGCTGGACAAATTCAACCAGTGCATCTGCTGCGCTGCCCTTTGCCTGCTGGTTGTACTTCACCGACTTCGCCAAAGCTCCAGCAGTGGCTTTGCCATCGACAAAAGACAGCGTTTCAACTTCGAAACGCGCGCGCTTAAGATCTTCAGGTCCCAGAATCTGGTCTATGGTGATTAACATCAGCACCCTACCTGCAAACGACTTGCATTTTCATCTAGCCTCCGCCACACTCTTGAAACAGAGTTTTTCGCAGCAAAGAAATAGACCATGATTGAGTTCAAGCCCCGCATGTGGACCTTGATGGGTGTCAGCGCAATGGCCTTGGCCGGTGCGGCGGCATGCCAACCGGGCGGGGAAGCTGGAACATCTGCAGCGGATGGTGAAAAGGCTGCGGCCTCTGCCATGGCGGGGGAAGGGGAAGGTGAAGGCGCAAAGCCCGCCCCGGTGCCTGCGGCTGCCACTGCAGGTGGTGAAAGTGGTGAGGCTGGCGCTGCAAACGCCTATTCCAACGTGGACCCGGCTTCTTGGTTGGGCCTGCGTGTGAGCCACCTAAGTGGCTTCTTGTTGATCGCCCAGAAATCCTTCGCCGCAGGGCAGGCCGATGAAGCTTCGATCCTGATTGCACAAGGTCTGTTGGAAGTTTACCAACCAGACGCTCCAGAGCTTGATAGCAAAGTCAAAGACTTGAAGCCTAGCTATGACGCGGTGATAGCAGCCATTGATAGCAAGAAAAGCAAAGCCGAGATCGAAGCAGCCTTTGCGAAAGCCTTAAAAGTTACCCAAGCTGCCCAAACTAGCGCAGCCGCTTCACAGAGCGACGTGATCAAAGGCATGTTAGGCATTGCATCGGGGCTTTACAGCGGCGTCGTCCATCCAGACGGCAATGACCCAACTGAGTATCAACATGCGTACGGGGCTGTTTTGGCGGCCGAGCAGGCTTTCAAGAGCGCACAAAGCAAACTTGCCGGCAAGGATGAGAAACGCACCGCGCAATTGGCAAAAGATATTGTTGCCTTGGTGGCTTTGTTTCCAAGCGTGACCATTTCCGAAGCCCCGGCCGCAACGGCTGCGGTGACGGCTGCGGCCTCGCGCGCCGAACTGGCGCTTTCTGGCATAAAGTAGGGACTTTCGCACCGGGGCCAGTCTCCCCATATGGGGTTGATGCAGACTTTCGCTTTCTCAACCCCAGGCTCATTCCCGCGTGAACCCAGCCTTGATGACATCTCGCTGCTAGCTGAGGAAGCGTTTGGGCGCTTGCCAGAGCCCTTCCGCATCGCGTGCGGGCGGGTGGTGGTTCGGGTAGCCGAGCGCGCGGATCCCGCCACCCTGCAGGGCCTTGGCCTCTGCCATCCGCTGCAATTGGCCGGCCTATATAGGGGGGCGAGTGTGCAGGCAGATTTGGCCAATTCCGGTTTCTTGCCACCGCCCGAAGTCTGGCTTTATCGGGCGGCGATTGTGAATGAATGGCGCGTCCGTGGCGATGTGAGCTTCGAAGATCTGGTGAGCCATGTGCTGGTGCATGAGATTGGCCATCATATGGGCCTGTCCGATGCAGACATGGAACGGCTGGAAGCAGAAGGTTAAAGCGCGTTTTGATCCATCGGATCAAAGTTGCGCGTTAAATATAAAAAAAGTGCGTTTTGATCCATCGGATCAAAGTTGCGCGTTAAATCTAAAAAAGTGCGTTTTGATCCATCGGATCAAAGTTGCGCGTTAAATCTAAAAAAGTGCGTTTTGATCCATCGGATCAAAGTTGCGCGTTAAATCTAAAAAAGCGCGTTTTGATCCATCGGATCAAAGTTGCGCGTTAAACACCTGGTTGATCCGGCGGGCTTTCCTCCATCGGTGCACCGACCAATTGCTTGCTGGTGAAGCCATAGGCTGCCAACACAAATAGCACCAGGGCGCATAAGATAAAGGGTGCTTGATGGCTGACGAGGGCATAGAGGCCCGCGCCGAAGATGGGTGCGACCACGAAACCGGCCCCATTGGCGGCAACCACCAGACCTGCCACACTTCCCTGCTCGTCTTGGCTGACCGCGAGCGAAGCCCCGCCGGTAAAGCCTGGACGGGCAAGTCCAAAGCCCAGACCGACCAGGGCTTGCGCGACCGAGAGCGTGCCGAATTGGTCGCCAAAGGCAGTTAAGGCGGCGCCCGTCCCGGTGAGGATACACCCCCAGACAATCAGCGCCCGCGGGGAAAGGCTGAGCCGCGGGATCAAAACCAGTTGCGCGATGATTTGCGCCATGGCCCCAAGCGCCAGGGCCACGGCGGTCAGCGTTGCCCCTTCGCGTGGGCTCACGCCAAGCCGGTCGATAAAATAGAATGAGACCTGTTGAAACATGACCGCGGTCACGGCCGAGAGTGCCACGCCAAACATCAACCAGGGACGAACCGAGGGATTAAGTGCTAACCGCCAGACCGACGACGGTGCTGCCGATTTCTTGGCTGATGGCGTGATATCGATTTGAGGCAGGAAAAAACGTGCCGAAAGCGCCCCGATGATTGCCAGGGTGGTGGTGGCAAAAAGGGGAGCCAAAAGGCCCATATTGGCAATCATGCCTGCCGCCAAGGCCGGGCCGGCTGCTGAGCCGAAGGCAAAGGCGGATGTCACGGCCGCAATCTCGCGCGTGCGGATTTCCGGCGTCGTGGTATCGGCAACATAGGCCTGCGCGGCGGGATTGGTGGCCGAACCAAAGGCTCCGAATATCAAGCGTGCGGCCGCGAGGCAAAGAAACAAAGTCAGCCAATGGAAGTGATCCGTCAAGCCGATCGCCGCGATGACGGTGAAGGAGCCGGTCGAAATCGCATAGGCACTTAGTCCCATGACAATCATCGGCTTTCGACCTTTGCTATCACTGATGCGCCCCCAGACAGGGCTCGTCAGCACCCACAAGACGGCAGACAAGGTAAAGATGGCCGAGACCGACCAATCCGGCATGCCGGTCTCGCGTGCGATTGGCGGCAGGACCGCAAACAACATCGAATTGCCAATTCCGACAATCGCCAGACAGCCAAACAAGAGCCGGTAGGTTTGTTTGGGAACGTGTGGACTGGGACTTTGGTCGGCCATGGGGTGGGAGCTCGTTTGTAGTTGCCTTAGGTCGGAATGGAGCGGGCCCAAGCCAGTATGGATGGTGTTTCCATGCGACGTTTTTCCAAGAACGCCAAGTAAATTCGGCATTTTAGCGATCTTCGAAAGACTTTCAGAACCTTTTTTGCACCGCCTGTTAAGTCTTGTGCCGTAAAGAGATCGACAAGCAATTTAAGTGTCCGGTGCAGCTTGGCACCACTCGATAACTCCAGAATGGGTTCGCGCTATGTTTCTTGTCGTCGGTCTCTTGATCGTTTTTGGCATGGTCTTTGGTGGGTTCGCCCTCGCCGGCGGCCATTTTGATACCCTTATCCAGGCGGCACCTCTGGAATTCATGATGATTGGCGGTGCTGCCATTGGTGCCTTCGTGATCGGGAACTCATTGGAAACCATCAAGGCGACCGGGTCTGGCATCGGCAAGATTGCGGGTGGGCCCAAGTGGAAAGCACAAGATTATCAGGATCTGCTGGTGCTGTTGTTTGCGCTGACCAAAACCATGAAGGCCAAGGGGGTCGTGGCCTTGGAAGCCCACATCGAAAAGCCAGAGGACAGCGCCATTTTCAAACGCTATCCTAAGATTCTGAAAGATCATCACGCGACTGACTTCATCTGTGACACTTTGCGCATGATGACCATGAACCTGGATGATCCCCATCAGGTCGAAGCCGCGATGGAAAAACAGCTGGAAAAGCACCATCACGAGGCTCACGGGGCTTCCCATGCCCTGCAAACCATGGCGGACGGCTTGCCCGCTCTGGGGATTGTGGCCGCCGTTTTGGGGATTGTGAAAACCATGGGTGCCATCACCGAGCCCCCTGCCGTACTGGGCAGCATGATCGGTAAAGCGCTGGTCGGAACGTTCCTGGGCGTATTCCTGGCTTATGGTATCGTGGGTCCGATGGCGTCCCGCTTGACCCAGGTCATCGATGAAGAGCATCAATTCTACAAGATCATCATGGATGTTCTTGTTGCCCACTTGCATGGCAATGCCGCGCAGGTATCGGTAGAAATTGGTCGCGGCAGCGTTCCAAGCGCGCTCGCACCTTCCTTTACGCAGCTGGAAGACGCCCTCAATAATATGTCCAACGACGCATAAGTGATCGCCAGGATCGGAAAACCCAGATATAGGCTTGATGGTTTCAGCCCGGGTCGGGACTGCGGAACGGCTGCGCTCTATCTATAAGCATTTGATATTGTTTTTAGTAAACAAGGATTTCCAGTCGCGGTAGCTATGCCGTTGCGGGTATGGACACGCCATAGTTACGGCAAAAACGCATAGCAGACTTGGCGAAAGTTGCTGATGTAACGCTATTGCTTCATGTCGAGACACCTTCTATCTACCGGGTCACTGCGCCCGAGACGAGGCGTTCAGGGCAAAGAAGGAATTTATACCATGATCGAGCTCAAGAAGCTTTTCGCAGCAGCAGCAGTTGTTGCAGTTCTCGGCGTTTCCGCATGCGGCCAGCCAGCTGAAACCACCAACACCGTTGACGCAGCAGCTACCGAAGCAGCTAACGTTGTTGATGCAGCAGCTACCGATGCAGCTAACGTCGTTGACGCAGCAGCTACCGAAGCAACTAACGCAGTTGACGCAGCAGCTACCGAAGCAACTAACGCAGTCGACGCAGCAGCTGATGCGGCTGTGAATGCAGTTGCTGAAGAAAAGAAGTAAGTCACTTACTTTCGCTTTAGCGAAAGTAGTTGCGCGAAAGGCCGCCCACCGGGCGGCCTTTTTGCGTTAGCGCCAACGAGAACCAGCTCACATAGAAATGAGGGAGTGCCGAAACATCGTGACCGCGCCTCCTTCCCGCCTGCCGCGCGAGCCTGATATCTCCTTTGACGAGACCGGTCTCATTTTAGGCGCGGCCTTTAATGACAGCTATTTCTCGCGCGACGATGGCCTTATAGAAACGCGCACCGTTTTCCTTGAGGGATGTGGCCTGCCAGACGCGTGGGCGACAAGGCCCGCATTCACCGTGGCAGAGCTGGGCTTTGGGACAGGTCTGAATCTCCTCGCAACCTGGGATTTATGGCGCAAGCACAGACAAGCTGGCCAGACCCTGCATTTCATCACCACAGAAGCTTTCTTGATGGCGCCGGGCCATGCCGCGAGAGCCCATGCGCACTGGCCCGAGCTTGCAGATTTATCGCATCAATTGTTGGCGCAGTGGCCGGTTCGCGCCTTTGGCAGCCAACGGATCTGGTTTGAGGCGGACGGCTTCTGCCTGACCATCCTGATTGGGCCGGCGCTGGCTAGCCTTCAGGCGATGGATTTTGCGGCCGATGCCTGGTTTCTTGACGGCTTTGCGCCGAGCCGGAACGCGGACATGTGGTCGCAGGAACTTCTCCAGGAGGTAGCGCGCCTGTGCGCACCCGGGGCCCGGCTCGCGACCTATTCTGTGGCGGGGGCGGTTCGCCGCGGTCTTGAAGCTTGCGGTTTTAGCGTGGCACGTCTGCCGGGTTTTGGCTCTAAGCGGCAAAGACTGGAAGCGGTATGGCCGGGCCATCGCCACAGTGCATCTGCCAAACCAAGCTCGGTCTTGGTGATTGGGGGCGGCATTGCCGGGGCTGCCGCCGCCCACGCCTTTGCGCGCAGGGGCGTTGTGGTCGAGCTGTTGGACGCCGACCCCTGCGGCCAAACCATGGCGAGCCGTAATCCTGCCGCTTTGGTGATGCCCCGTCTGGACCGCGGCGACACGCGCGAAGCGCGCTTCTTCCGCGCTGCCTATCTTTCCGCCACCGGCCTTTACCACAGTCTTGGCGAGGAGGTTTTTGCGCCGACGCAGGTTCTAGAACTTGCCGGCGATGACAGAGACCGCATACGGCTGGACGACTTGGCTAACAACCCGCCCTTGCCGCCCGGGCTTTTGGGTCGGACCTTGAGTGGCGGACTGGTTCACCGGACCGGTGGCTTGGTCTACCCCGATCGGCTATTGCCCTACCTGACCCGGAAGGCAACCCGCCACCCGCTGACAGCAACTAGTTTGCGCTATCAGGACGGGCATTGGCAGGCGTTAAACAAGACTGGTGACGTTTTGGTCGAGGCAGAAACCTGCGTGGTAGCGTCAGGCACAAAGCTTGACCGCTTTGTGAAGCTGGACACAGAGCTGGAGGGCCGGGCGGGCCAGATCAGTCTGGCCCCAATCCAAGGTGCCTTGCCCGAGACAGCTTTGGCAGGGGGGCCTTATGCGGCAGCCTTCCACAACCGGCTTTTGTTTGGTGCCACCTTTGACCCTTGGGATCTTGCACGAGCTGACAATCCCGATGTGCTGGCTGCCGGCCATAGGGAAAATGTCGAGAAGCTGTCAGGCATAGCACCCGAGCTTGCCGCCCGTATCGATTTAAATGCCGCCTTTGGCCGCTCGAGCGTGCGCGTGGCTGCCAGGGACCGCTTACCGATTGCAGGGATCGCTTCACCGACGCACGGCGAAGATGGCCCTGGGCTCTTTGTGCTGGGAGCGCTTGGTTCTCGCGGATTTACCACTGCCCATTGGCTGGCCGAGCATGTTGCGTCCCTTGCCTGTGGCGAGCCTAGTCCTTTAGAACGCGACGTAGCTGGGGCGGTATCGCCTGGGCGCTTTGCACGGCGCAGCCCTAAGGGACAGACGCCCCACCCGCGCCCGTCGGACAGGCGGGCAGGGTAAGACGCACAGCCTCGCTGTCACCTGGTTCGCGTCCATCTGGCCAATAGAAGAGACAAAATCGTTTTCCGCGCGACAGAGGCGCGATGCAGGCAATGGCGACCCTTGGTCGGGATTGGGGCGCACCGCTACCATGATAGATGATTTTTTCAAGTTGATCTGGATGGTTTGTAATTGGTTGGAAAGAAGTTTCTGCGACTTGGGACTATGACAAACTTGGCTTTTCCCCACGATCAAAAGGCCTCCGGCGCGGCGGTCGAGGATGTGCTCTTGCTCGATCGACGCAATGAGAGTCGCGCCCAGGCCTTCCTCGGGATCGATTTTTCAGGCTTTAGCCCGAAAAGTCTCGTGCGGCGTGTTGAGGAAATAGGCAGTGCCAGGCAAGCCTTTGTCTATCTCTGTACCCCCAATGTGGATCATCTTGTGCGCCTCGACCGCGAGCCCGGCTTGCGCGAACTCTATGAGAATGCCTGGGCGAATGTGAATGATAGCCGGATTCTGCAGACCTTGGCCGATCTGTCCGGCCTGTCCTTGCCCCCATGCCCGGGTTCTGACCTTACCCAAGCCCTGTTCGAGGGTTGCATTGACCCTTGCGAACCTGTCGTTGTCATTGGTGGCACGCAGGAGGTTATTGAAACCGTTCGTGCCCGCTATGGCTTGACCAATCTGCGCTGGCATGCGCCGCCCTCTGGTGTTCGGACAAATCTTGAAGCGATGGCTGAGGCTGCCGCCTTTGTCGCGGCCAATCCGGCCCGTTTCACCTTCCTGTGTGTGGGCTCGCCCCAACAGGAAATGCTGGCCTGCACCATCAAGCGGCAGGGCCAGGCAATCGGCATTGGCCTTTGCGTCGGGGCGTCGATCGAATTTCTGTCGGGAAGCCGGAGGCGCGCCCCCGGCTGGATGCGGCACGTGCGTCTGGAATGGCTGTTCCGCTTGGCTCAAGATCCCCAAAAGCTCTGGCGGCGCTATTTGGTCGAGGGGCCGAAGATTCTTCCCATATGGATGGCCTGGCGCAAGAAAAGCTAGATCGCGTCTCGTTTTCTTGAAAACGAGGTTGCGATCTAAATTTATGATTTAGGGCCAGTTTTACACCATTTTTCGATTCCGAAAAATGGTGAACGGCCTTAGATCGCGTCTCGTTTTCTTGAAAA
>CALRXH020000019.1:0-50527 GCA_943372135.1 Maricaulis salignorans
CATAAATTTAGATCGCAACCTCGTTTTCAAGAAAACGAGACGCGATCGAGGGCCGTTCACCATTTTTCGGAATCGAAAAATGGTGTAAAACTGGCCCTAAATCATAAATTTAGATCGCAACCTCGTTTTCAAGAAAACGAGACGCGATCTAAAGGGGTGGATGATGAAGAAGTTTCCCCGCGAGACAGTGGAGGCGCGCGCGCAGCGCCTGCTCGCTTATTGCCAGATTGTTAGGCCAGAAGGGGACGGGCCCTTCCCGACCGTCTTTCTGTTTCACGGGTGTGGTGATCCAGACGGTCCCCAGCCCGCTTACGCCAAGGCGGCAGCAGCACAAGGGATTGCCTCAATCATTGTGGATTCCTTTCGCCCGCGCGGCATAAGTTTGACGCAAGCCCGCGTGCTGGTCTGCTCTGGTCTGCGCCTCTGGGGCCGCGAACGGGCGGGCGATTTGATCTCGCTGATGGCTTGGGCGCGTGGACAAGACTGGGTGGCCGAAGAACGCTTGGCTGCTGCCGGCTGGAGCCATGGCGGCTGGACCGTGATGGATGCTTTGGCGCTTGGCGCAGAAGTGGCAGAGTTTGCAGACCTAGAAGGCGTCCCCGCTGATCCGCTCGCAGGCCTTTCTACCGCGTTTCTGGTCTATCCCTGGTGCGGTCTTGGCGCACAAACCCTGCGCCGGGGGTGGCAAAAGACCATTCCGGCCTTCGTGATGCTGGGTGAGAATGACACTCTATCTGGTACCAGAGATCCGCTTAAAGCCGCCGACAAAATCCGCCGCGCTGGAGCGCCTGTCGAGATCCATATTTATCCCGGTGCCACCCATTCCTTTGACGAAGAGACCTCCGTCAATCCAACCTTCCGGTTCAATCCGGTCCAGTCCGCAGACGCACACGCACGTTTTGCCGACTGGATGGCAAGCCAGCTACTCTAAAGCGCGTTTTGATCTGCATGGATCAGCGTGTCGCCTAACCTATAGGCTAGAGCAGCACGCGCGGGTTCATGATGTTGTTGGGATCAAAGCTTTTCTTGATGGCGCGCATCAGGGCCAGATGGGCTTCAGGCTCACGGCGCAAAAACTCATCACGCCGGCTGATGCCAATGCCATGTTCAGCTGAAATGGAACCGTTGAAGGACATCACAACATCATGGATTGCCTCATTCATTTGAGGCACCAAAGCCTTATAGGCCTCTGGCGACATCGCCTTTGGCTGGATCACATCATAATGGATATTGCCATCACTGCAGTGACCAAAGGCCACGATCTGTGCGCCAGGTACCACTTTTTCTGCCGCCTGATCGGCAAGGCTTAAGAAAGCTGGAATTTTCGAGACAGGGACCGAGACGTCGTGCTTCGCCGCCACGCCTTCAGGCTTCTGGCACGCGCTCATCTCCTCGCGCAAATACCAGAAGGACTTTGCCTGCGCCTCATTCTGGGCGACGACCGCATCCAGAGCCAAGCCCGCCTCAAGGGCTGAGGCGAGCGCCTCTTCCACTTTCTCAACCAGATCGGCATTGGCACCCTCAAACTCCACCAAAGCCAACCAAGGCGGCACAGCGGCGAAGGGGACCCGCACATTGGCGATGTTTTTGAGCGCCAGCGAGACGCCCAAATGGTTCATCACTTCAAAAGCCGCCACAGCGGCCGTCTCCGCTTCGAGGCGATGAAGCAAATCTACCCCTTGTTGTGGCGTCTCCAGTGCCAATAGCGCCACCGTGGTGTAACGCGGCTGGGCCACCAGTTTAAGGCTTGCCGCCGTAACAAGACCCAAAGTCCCCTCGGCCCCGATGAACAAATGCTTGAGGTCATAGCCCGTATTGTCTTTGCGCAGGGCCGACAAACCCTCATAGAGCGATCCATTCGGCAGCACCGCCTCTAAACCCAAAATCTGGGCCCGCATCATGCCGTGCCGGCGGACATGGACACCACCCGCATTGGTCGAGATCAGGCCACCAATGGTGGCAGAGCCTTCTGACGCCAAACTTAAAGGAAAGCGCTTGCCGATTTGGCGCGCGGCTTCTTGGACTTGGGTTAAGATCACACCGGCTTCAGCCACCAAGGCATCATCCACAGGGTCAATCGAGCGAATGGCGTTAAGGCGCTTGGTGGAAATCAGGACTTCGCCGCGCGGGATCTGGGCACCAACGAGGCCCGTATTGCCCCCTTGTGTGGTCACAGCCAGACCCGCCTCATTGCATTGGCTGAGGATCATTTGCGCCTCGCCGGTTGAGGCCGGCATCAGCAAAATCGGTGTTGACCCACTCCAGCGGTCGCGCCACTCGATCAAATGGGGGCCGATCAGGTCAGGGTCCTCGGTCCAGCCTTTGGGCCCCACGAAGTCCTTTATGCGGGTCAGGGTCGAAAAGTGCGCGTCCATCTGCGGCCTCTGGTTTTATGATCAAAGAGATGGGGCGTTAAAGCCCGTGATAGCGGCGGTACCAATCCACAAAGGCAGTCACGCCAACCTGAACGGATGTCGAGGGCTTATAGCCGATTGCGGCAAACAGTGCAGTAACATCTGCCGAAGTATCGGGCACATCCCCGGGCTGGAGCGGCAGCATTTCCAGTACCGCCTTTTTGCCCACCGCCTGTTCGATCGCCGAGATATAATCTGCCAGCAAGACTGGATCATTATTGCCAATATTATAGAGGCGAAAAGGTGCCGATGATGTGGAAGGGTCAGGTGCATCACTGTTCCAGTCCGGATTGGGCTGAGCAATCTGGTCGCTGACGCGCACCACACCTTCGACAATATCATCAACAAATGTGAAATCACGGCTGTGACGGCCATAATTGAAGACCTGGATCGGCTCTCCCGCAAAGATCGCCTTGGTGAACAAATAAGGCGACATATCCGGCCGCCCCCAGGGTCCATAGACGGTGAAGAAGCGCAGACCCGTCGTGGGCAAGCCAAACAAGTGACTATAGGAATGGGCCATCAATTCATTGGCGCGCTTGGTTGCCGCATAAAATTGTAATGGATGGTCGGCGCCGTCGGTTTCAACAAAGGGCATATGCGTATTGCCGCCATAAACACTCGAGGTACTGGCATAGGTCAGATGCGCGATTTTGTGGGCCCGGCAGGCTTCCAGAATATGGGTGAAGCCAACGATGTTAGAGGCGACATAAGCACGGGGATTTTCAAGCGAATAGCGAACACCAGCCTGGGCAGCCAAATGGATGACCCGGTCAAAGGCATGCTCGGCAAAACAGGTGTCAACTGCGGCAGGATCGGCCAAATCCGCGCGGATAAAGGTAAAACTGCCAGCTGCCTCTGCCGCGAGCGTTTCCAGCAAAGCCAGGCGGGCTTCTTTCAGGGCCGGGTCATAATAATCATTGACGACATCAAAGCCCACAACGTCATCGCCCCGCCGTACCAGGGCGGCAGCAGTATGAAACCCGATAAAGCCGGCAGCCCCCGTGACCAGCACGCGCATGTTTCTTGTCCCTCGTGTTTGAACCAGGAGAAGGCCTGCCAGAGCTTAAGAGAGCTATGTCGGCCAAACCCTGTTACCCACGCCTCTATCATCGCTGGATTGGCGCATGAATGCCACCGTCTGATGCAGACAACATGAATGGGCGGGGACTTGATGTACGCCCGGCCCATCTGTTAGGTTGGCCGGGTTGTAGCAGGAGAAAAACAATGTCTGCAGTCTGGCGGGTGTGGTTGACGGTCTGGTGCTATTTGGTTCTGGGTTTGGGCGTGATCTTTGCGGGAAGCGCCTGGCCGCAAACCGATGCAGCAGTCCGCTTATTTTATGATGTGATTTACTGGCCTTTGGATGGGCAAAGCGGGTGGCATGAAAGCCTCCGTCTTACTGCAGCCATTCTGGGTGCCGTGATGATGGGATGGGCCCTGACCCTGCTTACGCTCGTTCAAGCAGCCCTGAAGCAACCACATCTCTCGCTCTGGCGACCCATGACAGGGGCGATTCTGGTCTGGTGGGGTGTCGACACCACCATTTCTGTCGCCCTGAACACGCCGGGCAATGCGGTATCTAACACGGGCTTTTTGCTGCTTTATCTGATCCCTGTTTTCGCAAGCGGCGTTTTAAAGCGGCAAGATAAAGTCTAGTCGGCATCCATTTTCAGGGCCGCAATGAAGGCTTCTTGTGGAATATCCACGCTGCCGAACTGGCGCATGCGCTTCTTGCCGGCCTTTTGCTTGTCCAACAGTTTGCGCTTGCGGCTGGCGTCACCGCCATAGCATTTCGCCGTCACATCCTTGCGCATGGCCGAGATGGTTTCGCGCGCAACCACGCGCCCGCCAATGGCTGCCTGGATGGGGATTTTGAACAAATGCTGCGGGATCAGGTCCTTCAACTTCTCGCACATGGACCGCCCACGCATTTCAGCACGTCCTGCGTGCACCAGCATCGAGAGCGCATCAACCGGCTCTTCATTGACCAGAATGGACATTTTGACCAGATTTCCAGCCTTATAGCCCTCGATACTATAGTCAAACGAAGCATAGCCCTTGGAGATGCTCTTCAAGCGGTCATAAAAGTCAAAGACCACTTCGTTCAAGGGCAGCTCATAGACCAGCATGGCGCGGGCACCGACATAGGTGAGCTCGCGCTGGTTGCCACGCCGATCCTGGCACAATTTCATAATGCCACCGAGATACTCGTCCGGGGTCAGGATGGTCGCCTTAATCCAGGGCTCCTCAATCGCCTCAATCGCCATCACATCGGGCATGTCGGCCGGATTATGCAGATGAAGCGTCTCGCCATTTTTCATCTTGATCTCATAGACGACCGATGGCGCGGTCGCGATCAGATCGAGATTAAACTCGCGGCTTAAGCGCTCTTGAATAATCTCCAGATGCAAGAGGCCTAGGAAGCCACAGCGAAAGCCAAAGCCCAGTGCCGCACTGGTTTCCATCTCATAGGAGAAACTGGCATCATTGAGGCGCAGCCGGCCCATGGCGGCGCGCAAATCTTCAAAGTCGGCCGCATCGACCGGGAACAGACCACAGAATACCACCGGCTGGGCAGGTTTAAAGCCCGGCAACATGCTGGTCGTCTGGCGGCGTTCTTCGGTAATGGTGTCACCAACCGCAGCATCGGCCACTTCCTTGATCGAGGCGGTCAGAAAGCCGATTTCGCCAGGCCCCAACTCATCGACTTCGGTAATCTTGGGCTTGAATACGCCGACGCGGTCAAGCGCATAATTGGCCCCCGTCGCCATCATGCGGACCTTCATGCCCTTTTTCATCACCCCATCAATGATGCGGACCAGAACCACCACGCCCAGATATTGGTCGTAATAGGCGTCCATCAACAAGGCCTTTAGAGGCGCATCGCGGTCGCCGGTCTTGGGGGGCGGCAGGCGGGTGATGATGGCTTCCAGCACATCTTCAATACCAAGGCCCGTTTTGGCCGAAATCATCACCGCTTGGGAGGCATCAATGCCAATGACTTCCTCGATCTGCGCTTTGACGCGGTCAGGTTCTGCAGCAGGCAAATCAATCTTATTAAGCACCGGCACGATCTCGAGATCGGCATCAATGGCCTGATAGACATTGGCCAGGGTCTGGGCTTCCACGCCCTGACTGGCGTCCACCACCAAAAGCGCACCTTCACATGCCGCCAAAGAGCGCGACACTTCATAGGCAAAGTCGACATGGCCCGGGGTGTCAATCAAATTCAAAATATAGTCCTGGCCGTCACGCCGAAACTCAAGGCGCACGGTTTGCGCCTTGATCGTAATGCCGCGCTCGCGCTCAATATCCATGCTGTCGAGCACTTGTTCCTTCATCTCGCGCTGGGTGAGGCCGCCCGTCAGCTGGATCAGGCGGTCCGACAAAGTGGACTTGCCGTGGTCGATATGGGCAACGATGGAGAAATTTCGGATGTTTTCACGCGGAGTCATGGGCTGGACATAGCCTGACAGGCCCGAAGGGGAAAGGGCCAGATACCGTGAAGCAATCAATCCGGCATGAGGGCGCGCAGATGGAAGATCAAGACCTGCTCGGGTGCTGTCAGGGGCAGGCCAAGGCCGACCTCCTGTAACAAGCGACCCGCTATCACCTGCCCTGCCCCCGCGAGATCGAGCGCCTCTACGCTCGAGCCCGCCGACCAGGAGCGGAATTTGCCCGGCCAGATGAGTTTCACATGATAGCGCGTGTCCGGATCGAGACCGTGAAACCGAACACGGGGCAATAAACGCGGCACCTGGCTTGTCAGGATGGCAAGGGAGAACAGAGCCTCGCTCTGGTCCTGCCCGATCACGCCCATGCCCATGATCTCAGGGGGGGTCTTCAAACGCACCAGATTGCCGGTATGGAGAAGCTCGCGGTGGGCCTTATGGCAGTCAATCGCTGCTGTGAGCGTTGCAAGCTCTGCGTCCGTTTCCTCCAACAGATTGAGCTCAAGGCCCATATGGCCAATCATCGCTGTCCCTGCCCGCATGGCCATGGACAGCGTGCGACCGGTAATATGGCAGCGCCGCGGCCCGACATGGGCGCCTAAAACTTCCAGTGGGAAAAAGTAGCTTGCCCCGCGCTGAATATCCTGGCGGTCAAGCGCATCATTGCTATCAGACGTCCAGATCCGGTCGGTATAGCCCAACACGCCATAATCGGCACGCCCCCCACCCGAAGCACAGGATTCAAATTCCACCTGCGGGTGGGCTGCGCGTAGCCGCGCCAACAGAGCATAAAGCGCCTGAACTTGCGCGTGCGAACGCTGGTAGCCCCGATGATCGCCTGGGTGGCTGATGTCGCGGTTCATATCCCATTTGACATAAGCAATCGCATGGTCTCGCAGCACAGCATCGATGCGCTCAAACAAATAGTCCGAGACCTCTTTTCGAGAGATATCCAGCACAAGCTGGTTGCGGAACTTTACCTGCTCGACAGATGCGAGGCCCAGCACCCAATCTGGATGGGCACGAAAGAGGTCTGAATCTGGATTGACCATTTCAGGCTCAAACCAGATGCCCATCTCCATGCCAAGGCCCGTGACATAATCGATGAGCGGCGTGAGGCCTTGCGGGTAGACGTCTTTTGAGACATACCAATCCCCCAGTCCCGATGTGTCATTCCGGCGCGAGCCAAACCAGCCATCATCGAGCACAAACCGCTCGACACCAACCGCAGCGGCGCGGTCGGCAATGGCTTTGAGGCGGTCGAGGTCATGGTCAAAATAGACCGCCTCCCACGTATTATAATGGACGGGACGGACCTTGGCAGGGCTTTTGGGTCGCAGGATTTGGTTGCGCACATGGGCGTGGAAGCGCTGGCTAAGGTCTGAGAGACCGTCAGGGCTATAGGCGGCATGAATGCTTGGCCCGTGGAATGTTTGTCCTTGTTCGAGCGCGATTTCACCAGGCCCTAACAAGGCACCGAGCCCTGCAAACACCCGGCCATCATGGAGGGTGTCGACGCGGATGCGATGATTACCACTCCAGCCCAAATGCAGGCCGTAGGCCTCGCCCTGAACTTCATCGGTGGTGTCAGCGCATAAGATGATGGCGGGAAACCCGTCATGCGAGGTGCGGCCCCGGCGGTTCTCGCGCAGATAAGTGCCGGTAAAGCGCTTCATGCGCTCGCGCTGAAACTCCAGGGCCCATCGCCCGGTAAAGCCGATCAGATCGCTCATGTGATTGGCAATGGGCACCACCGCCGTGGCATAGTCGGTGATCTCAAGCGGGTCCTGCCCCAAATTTGTCAGGGCAGAGCTGAGGGTCAACACACCGGTCACGGCGTCGAGGCGCACATCATAGGTCAGGCCAATATTGGTATGGTCGTCGCGGCAGAAAATTTGAATGCGATCGGCTTCAACTGCGGTATCGGTCACCACAAACCGGCTGCCCCAGTCCCGACCGGCGCGGTGAACAACCACACCCGATGGCCCAAGCAGGCCAAGGCCTGCTTCCATCGCCAAGGAGGCGGGCACAAAGACATCCGCGCTGCCAGGCCCGCCCTGATAGCCGGCGAGAGCTTTGAGGACCTCCAGGTCCACATCCCCGGGTAAGTCTGGACCCCAGTGCAGGATCGCGGGCGGAGACCCGGGCTTTGCAGCCACAACCAAACTCGCCCCACCGCCCTGCAGGATCACATTGCCCATTGTGTTGTTGTTCCCAAACCGATGTCTTGCCCGTGGTGCCCGAAAGACCTGCTTCTATTTTCCGTTTCAGGCGCTTGCCTGAAGGTGAAGGGCTTACTAGTGTCTGCACCTTCAGAAAAGGCAAGGGGGAAATGCCATGTTTCAAGGCGGCGCGTCGGCGTTACAGATTGGCATTTTCTTCGGGCTGACCGCCCTCATCGCCATCCTGACCTATTGGAAAGTGCATGGGGCGGGGGCTGGCCATAAGGAGCGGCAAAAGGATGGCGGGACAACGCGGGAAGTCTTTCTCGCAGGCGGGGGCCTTTCCTGGCTCTTTGTGGCCGGCGCCATCACACTGACAAACCTGTCGACCGAGCAATTGGTCGGTATGAATGGTAACCAGATGCTCTTGTTGGCCTGGTGGGAGATTTGTGGCTTCTTTGGTCTCCTGATTTTGGCATTCGTCTTTGTACCCATCTATTACCGCAACAATTGCACGACCGTGACGGAGCTTCTGGAGAAGCGCTATAAGGGCGGCAGTATCAGAACCGTCATTTCTGCGCTCTTTTTGATCGGCAATGTGCTCATTTATCTGCCCGCAGCCCTTTATAGCGGCAGCTTGTTCCTGCAATCCATGTTTGGTGTCGACTGGTCGCTTTTGTGGTTTGCTGCCCCCATGGCCATCATCGCCGCACTTTATACCATTACCGGCGGCCTGCGGGCTGTGGCGGTGATGGATACCTATTCGGGCATTGGCGTTCTGGCGATTGCATTTCTCGTTGTGATCCTCGCTATGGCTGCGGTCAATTTTGATCTGGTATCGGGTGTGCCCGAAGAGCGCATCTCGATGATCGGCTCGTTTACCTCGCCCATTCCGTTCCACACGCTCTTTACCGGCATGTTGTTCATCCAGATCTTTTACTGGTCGACCAACCAGAACATCACCCAAAAAGCCATGACCGCCCCCACGGTGCAGGAAGCACAAAAAGGGGTTCTGGCAGCTGCCGCCGTGCGCATCCTGATCATCCCCGCGATCGTGGTGATCCCGGGCGTCGTGGCCTATAAATTGTTCGGCAGTGTGGGCGATGCCGCCTATGGCAAGCTCGTTGCCCATGTTCTGCCATCGTGGATGTCGGGCGCTTTTGCCGCCATGATGGCCGCTGCCGTCATCGCCCACACCAGCGCCATCCTCAATTCCAGTGTCGCGCTTTATTCCATCGACTTCCACGAGAAATTTATCGGTGCGGTGAAAAACCACTGGCGCCTGGCAGCGATTGCCTCAGCGGTTCTGACCGTCACCTCGATCGCGCTCGTACCGGTTTTCCAAAATGCCAAAAGCATCATTAATCTGTTACAAGAACTAAACGGCCTCTTCTCCATGCCCATTCTGTCAGCCTTTATCGCAGGGCTCCTGTTCCGCAATGTCGACGCGCGGGCAGCCATTGCCGGTCTGATCTTCGGCTTCCTGCTCTATGGCTTCCACAATTTTGTTCTCTATAAGCCTGACACCCTGTATCCGGGCGAGACCTTCTACCAACATATCGGCCTTTACTGGCTCCATTATATCGATGTGATGCTGATCGTTTTGGTCACATCCGTCATCACAGCCTTGAGCGTCAATCGCTTTGTGTTTGGCAATAAGGCGGTGTTCATTTTTAGCGCCAAGGGGCGCGCGATGAAGGCAATGGAACCATGAGTGGAAAAATCCTTGTAATTGATGAAGGCACCACCTCGACCCGCGCGATGCTGTTTGAAGCCGATGGCACCTGCCTTGGCAGTGCACAAAGGCCTCTGACCCAGCATTATCCCGCTCCTGGCCTTGTTGAACATGACGGGGAGGAAATCTGGACCCTGACGCTCGGTTGCGCACAGGAGATGGTGGCACAGGCGGGTGGGGCTTCACAGATTGCAGGCATTGGCATCACCAACCAGCGCGAGACCATCGTGTTCTGGGACAAAGCGACCGGCAAGCCCTTGGCCCCCGCCATTGTCTGGCAAGACCGCCGGACGGCTGATCAGTGCCAGACGCTCAAAGAGCAAGGCCAGGAAGCCATCGTGCAGGCCAAAACCGGCCTCTTGCTCGACCCCTATTTCTCGGGCTCGAAAATCGGCTGGGCCTTGAGCCATTGGCCGCAGTTGAAGGCCGCGGGCGACAGGCTCGCAGTGGGCACAATCGAGAGCTATCTGGTCTATCGCCTGACAGGCGGGGCCCATATTTCAGATGCGACCAATGCCTCGCGCACCGCGCTGATGGGACTTGGCAGTGCGGGTTGGGATGATGGCTTGTGTGACCTTTTCGGTGTGCCACGCGCGATCCTGCCCCAGATCGTCGATTGCGCCGGGCCCTTGGGCCAGACGCTGCCAGAGTTGTTCGGGGCCCCGATTGCCATTTCGGGCATGGCAGGGGATCAACAAGCCGCCACCATTGGCCAGGCCTGTTTAGAGCCCGGCCAGACCAAGGCAACCTTCGGCACCGGGGCCTTTGTGCTGACACAGACCGGGCGGACTTTACCGCAGTCGAAGAACCGGCTGCTCGCCACCATTGCCTGGCAATTGGACGGGGTGCGCCATTATGCGCTGGAAGGATCGGTCTTTGTTGCCGGAAGCCTCATGCAATGGCTGCGCGATGATCTGGGTCTGATTGAGCGGGCCTCTGATTCTGAAGCGCTTGCCCGCAGCGTGGCAGATAATGGCGGGGTTTATCTGGTGCCAGCCCTGTCGGGTCTGGGTGCGCCCCATTGGCAGCCCCATGCACGCGGGGCGATCCATGGTCTGAGCTTCTCGGCCAAGAAAGCCCATGTGGTGCGCGCAGCCCTCGAAGCCATGGCCCACCAGACCTATGATCTCAAAACCGCCTTTGCCGCAGACGGGGCTGATTGGGCCGAAGTGCGTATCGATGGGGGCATGGTTGCCAACGACTGGATGGCGCAAGATCTGGCCGATATCCTCGCCATTGATGTCGAGCGACCGCACTTTATCGAGACAACGGCTTTGGGGGCAGCGATGCTGGCAGCCCTTGGCTGCGGGCTTTATGGCTCGCTTAACGAGGCCTCGGTCATGCGGGCTAAAGTCGAGCGCTTTAACCCTGCCATGGCCAATCCAGTCCGCCAAACCCGCCTTAGCGGCTGGGCCGATGCCTTGAAGCGCGTGCTGGCTTAAATCCCCGGATTCAGCGCACTGACAAACAATCCTGTCTTTTTGACAAGGGTGCTTGACATTACCCTGCTGAGATGTGACAAGTGTCCTTGTCATAATAGCAAGGAGGCCTGACATATGTCGGCAACTGAAAAGCCAGAAGCCATCCTCTCCCCGAGATGGCTCGTCAGCGTGGCAGCCCTGGCTGTGTGCGGGGCAGCCTTTGGTTACGTGACGGGCGATTGGTTTGGCGAGCGCTTTCCAAATGGCGGGGGCTTTGGCTATTTGGCCGAACAAGGCTACCCGCCAATGACGATCATCAGCCTTATTTTGGGGGGCATCTTGCTCTTCATCTATGTCGCCTCCGCAAGCATTTATGCGCTTGCCATCTTCAACAAAGGCGTTGCCAGCAATAGGGCCCTCACGGGCGGGCTTGGCAATAACCCGTCATCACGCAAGGCTTACCCCTATATTCTCATCTTTTATGTCGCTTATGCCGCGATTTTCGGTGTCGTGACGTTCTACGAGGCCCTGCCAAATCCGCCCACCAGTTTGGCCTGGCCCATGTTCTTGATTGGCTTAGCGAGTGGTGTTGCGATGGTTTGGAGCGGGCACAAGCTTTGGTTCATATTGGACGAATTCTTTCGCACAATTTGGGTGGAAGCTTGCGCTTTAGCTTCCTTTATCATGCTGGTGATCGTCTTAATCGCCGCCTGCGCAATATCGGCCGGTCTGATGCCTGAAGTGACACTCTATACAGGCCTCGTCCTCTACCAGATCATTTATCTGATCGCGTATGGCTGGGTGGCAGGCAAGCGCGATCCCAACATGCTCGAAATGGGGGAGCAGGAGGACGCATGAAAAACCGTCTCAAAGTTCTCCGTGCCGAGCGGGACTGGTCCCAATCCGATCTTGCCGACGCGCTCGACGTTTCCCGCCAAACCATCAATGCCCTGGAGACAGGAAAATACGACCCGTCTTTGCCCCTAGCCTTCAAAATTGCGCGCCTATTTGCGTTGCCGATTGAAGCTATCTTTGAGGATGCCCCATGAACGACACTTCTGCTTTGCCCAAAAAAGGAAAATGGTCGCGACAGGCCAAGATCAATGTCTATATCATTGGCTCTCTCCTGTTCGGGGGTGGGATGGGTATGATTGGTTTATTCCTGCCTTTCGGCGCGGACAAATGGCCTGGAACCCTGTTCGTCGGGCTCATAAGCCTCGCCATGATCATCGGGGTTGCAGCAACCATTCACTACACCAAACTCCTCGATGAGTTGGCCCGCAACACCCATGAAGTTGCCTTTTACTGGAGCGCGGTTTTCACCTTCGCGATTTGCATGGTGCCATTTGCCGCCCTCATCGGCTTTCCAGATTTTGAACTGCCCGGCATAGAAAACAGGTGGGGCACCAAAACCCTCGCCTTCGGGGCCGGCATGGCCGCCTCCCTTCTGGTTCTGCTTGGCATTTATTTCGTGATCTGGACGTACCTTTGGCTCAAACGAAACAGGGCCTGAGGCTGGCCCGACCCAATCCTTGTTTTCCAGATACCGCCCAAGTTTTTATCAACGGAGACCACCATGAAGAAGATGTTACTCGTGGCCGTGTCGGCTTTCGGTTTTGCCCTGTTCCAAGTCCCATCCGTGCGGGCCCAGCCGGCGCCTGCACCGGTTGCGACAGCCGCGGCCAGCCAGAAGGCCAACCCGGCCCTCTGGGTGGTGAAAGACAGCGACACCACCATCTATCTATTCGGTACCTTTCACTTAATGGCCCCAGGCATCGACTGGAACCACGGTAAGGTGAAGTCAGCTTTTGAAAGCTCTGACGCTTTACGGCTCGAGATTGCCAATCTGGAAGCCGAAGGTCCAATCATTGCCAATCTAATGGCGTCCAAGGGCCAATTACCGGCCGGCAAGACCATTTTTGATGGCCTGAATGAAGTGGAGAAGACGGCCCTGAACTCGATTGTCGCGCAAAGCGGCATTCCGCCAGAGGCCGTCGCGCAGATGCGACCCTGGCTCGGCAGCCTGATCCTGTCGCTCAGCCTGTATCAAAAGCTCGGCCTCGACCCCACCACAGGCGTTGACAAAACACTCGACGGTTTGGCTCGGGCCGCCAACAAACCCGTCGAAGGGTTCGAAACCGGGGCTGAACAAATTGGCTTCTTCGCCAATCTGACCGACGATCAACAAAAGGCCATGCTGGTCTCGACCATTGAGGACTGGGATCAAGCAACAACCCTGCTCAACGACATGATTATGGCCTGGTCAACAGGCAATGCCGACAAGCTGGGCGAGCTGATGAACACCAGCCTGCGCAACCAGCCCGACCTGTCCAAACTAATCCTTGCCGATCGCAATGCGCGCTGGGCGGACTGGATTGCGGCCCGGATGGCCAAGCCAGGCACCGTGTTTGTGGCCGTGGGTGCCGGCCATTTGAGTGGCCCCGATAGCGTGCAGACCTTTTTGGAACGAAAAAACATCACCACCAAGCGTGTGGCGACAAACGAGAGCGCGCCGTGATCGGCTCGGATCAAAATTGCGCTCATTTTGAATTGGAGCAACAGCTTACCTGCTAGATCTGATTGAGCTCCAGCAGGCGTTGCTCTGGCGACCCGTTGACGCTTTTATTCTCTCACGACTACGTGGATGAGGAGGAGCGCTGGCGGGCCTGTGGTCAAGTTGGAGGCCACACTGTTTTTTTGATGGTTGCTCACACCTATCGAAATAATGATGGACATGAGAAAATCCGCTTCATTTCAGCGCGAGCAGCAACGCGCCATGAAAGGCAAAACTATGCACGAGAAAATTCTTAGCATGAGGCTGAAAGATTTGTCGCTGCTTGCGCAAGCAGATTATGAGCGGCTTGTGGCATTAGCAGCTCGGCCCGACAGCGAAATCGATCTTAGCGATATGCCGGAATTAACTGAACAAGACTGGAAAAACGCTGTCAGCGGCAAACACTACCGGCCTGTCAAGGCACAGATAACCGCAAGCCTCGACAAGGCTTTGACGAATTGATCACCGCCACCCTCATCAATTCCACATCGATCCGGGCCAGATAGAGTGGGAACGGCCCTAAATCATAAATTTAGATCGCAACCTCGTTTTCAAGAAAACGAGACGCAATCTAGCGCGTCGGGACCGGGCTCTCGCCGCGATAATCATAAAAGCCGCGGCTCGTTTTACGACCAAGCCAGCCTGCCTCAACATATTTCACCAACAGCGGACAGGGGCGATATTTTGTGTCAGCCAGGCCCTCGTTGAGGATCTGCATGATCGACAAAATAGTATCAAGGCCGATAAAGTCTGCCAGTTCCAGCGGACCCATCGGATGATTGGCCCCCAGACGCATGGCCTTATCAATGCCTTCCACCGTACCGACACCCTCATAGAGCGTATAGACAGCTTCATTGATCATCGGGATCAAAACGCGGTTGACGATAAAGGCCGGGAAATCTTCGGCATTGGTAATGGTCTTGCCCATGGTTGTGACCACCTGGGTGGCCGCCTCATAGGTTTCTTCATTGGTGGCAAGGCCACGAACAACCTCCACCAATTTCATCATCGGCACCGGATTCATAAAGTGCAGACCAATGAAGCGCTCAGGCCGGTCTGTAGACGAGCCAAGCCGGGTGATGGAAAGCGACGAGGTATTGGATGACAAAATCGTATCTGGCCGGACAATGGCACACAGCGACTTGAAGATCGCGCGCTTGACATCTTCTTTCTCGCTGGCCGCTTCAATGGCCAGATCGATCGCCGAGAGGTCTTCAATCGCCGTTGTCGTCACGATGCGCGCCATGGCAGGGGCGATTTCGTCATCCTTGATCAGTCCACGCGCCGCTTGACGGGTCAGATTGCGCTCGATCAGGGCGCGACCCAAATCGAGCTTCTCCTGGCTGATGTCATTGAGAAAGACATCATATCCTGCCAAAGCCGCAACATGGGCAATACCATTGCCCATTTGACCCGCGCCAACAACGCCAATTGTTTTGATTTTTGCCATTTGGTGGAAAGACCTGCCCTTTGATATCTAACTGCTTTCTTCGCAGTTGCAGCAAGCTAAGCGCGAGGCGCGGTTACGGCAAGCACCTTGTGCTGCAAACGGCGCACTTCAGCGGCATGGCGCTTGCAATCTAACCCTTACAACAGCGTCGCCCGTCCCGTTTCGGATCGTTCCGGTGGCACGGCGCTTATGTATTTTGACGACCAGGAGGACTATATGGCCAATTCAATCGACCTACATGTGGGCCGCCGCCTACGACGTCGCCGCCGCCTGATGGGCATGACCCAGCAGCAATTGGCCGAAAGCGTCGGCATTCGATTCCAGCAAATCCAGAAATATGAGTGCGGTGCCAACCGCATCACAGCCAGCCGCTTGTTTGAACTGGCTGGCGCACTCTCGATCGCGGTACAATATTTCTATGACGGCCTGGCCAATATGACCGCCGCCAACGAGCTGCCAGCCAATGACGACGAGATCGGGCCGGAAGTATTGCGTCAAAAAGAAACGCTGGAACTCATCCGGGCCTACTACCGTCTGGGTGAGCGTCCGCGCCGGCGCCTTCTCGACCTCGCCAAAGCACTCAAAGACGACGCCTCCGACGCCGCGTGACCCTCTAAGGCGCTTGGCCCGTCACGAGAGCGACCCCGTTAGGCTTGGCAGCAGCCATGCTGCCAACCCTGGCTTGCTGCCAGCTCATGCTCCATTTTAGAGATAGCACGCACCCTGGTTCATCTTGAACCAGGCGTTCTATAAAGGGGCAACCCATGTTCTCAACCGGCCATGATATTATTCTTGACGAGCCTGCCTTCATTCACCCCACCGCCCTGATCTATGGCAAGGTGCGGATCGGCAAGGGCTCGTCCGTATTCCCCTATGTCGTGATGCGGTCTGAAATCCACGAAATCCAAATTGGCTGCCGAACCAATATTCAAGATTTTGTCATGCTCCATGTTGGCAATGCGACACCGACCATCATCGGGGATGATTGTTCCATCACCCATCATGTGACCTTGCATGGCTGTACCATCGGCGACCGCTGCCTGGTGGGGATTAATTCCACCATCATGGATGGCGCGATCATTGGCGCAAATTCGATTGTCGGCGAACATAGCCTGGTAAGGCCCGGGCAAGAATTCCCCGAGAACTCTGTTATTGCCGGGGTGCCGGCACGCCTGATCAAAACGCGCGATTGCTCGCAAGCCAATGTGATAAATGCCCGATTTTATGAAACCATTGCGCGGGGCTATCGCGAAGGACGAGACCGGCTGGAGTGAAAGCCAAAGTCAGAGCACCTTTAAGGGGTTTCATGGCGGGGCACATGTGCGTGATCCTGACGACAGGCTCCAATTCTCAACCTCAAGTGCCCAGCCTAAAGTGCTCTGGTCCCCCAGCACACGCTGTCTTGGCCCCTATCCCCTCGATGATTAACCGGCCTGGTCGCCCGCACCAAGTTTGCGAAATGCATGGGCTTTATAGACGCCCAGTATTTTCAGCTCGGCAGAAAAGAACCGCAATTCCTGCAACGCCAATTGCACATTGCGCTCATTGGGATGGCCTTCAATATCAGCATAAAATTGGGTGGCGTTAAAACTGCCGCCAATCTGATAGCTTTCCAGCTTCGTCATATTCACGCCATTGGTCGCAAACCCGCCCATAGCCTTGTAAAGAGCGGCGGGAATATTGCGGACCTGGAACACAAAACTCGTAATGCATTTGCCATCCTCGATATCTGCATCGTCGGGCGTGGCTGAAAGAATAACAAAGCGGGTGGCATTATGGGGCTCATCCTCCACATCCCCGCGCAGGATGGGAAGATCATAAAAGGCAGCAGCCAGGGTGGAGCCTAAAGCGGCCACACTTTTGTCGCCCATCTCGCTGATTTCGCGCACAGCACCGGCCGTATCAGCAGTTTTGACGGCTTCGGCTCCAAGCTCGCGAATGATTTTCCGGCATTGGCCCAGCGCCATAGGGTGCGAGCGGATCTTTTTGATATCCCCCAAAGTCGCGCCCTTCACGCCCACCAATTGGTGGTGAATGGGGGCAAAATATTCGCCCACAATATAAAGACCCGATTCAGGTAAAAGATGGTGCACATCGCCGACGCGGCCCGCCAAGGTATTTTCAATCGCAATCATCGCGCGCACGGCCTTGCCACTGGCCACAGCGGCAAACGCATCCTCAAATGTCTGACATGGCAAGGGCTCCAGCGACGGGCAGGCCGCTTTGGCAGCTGCATGGGAATTGGCCCCCAACTCGCCCTGAAAGGCGATCTTACCTTCAACAAAATCGCTCACAATGCCTGCTCCTGGTACCAAGCTCTGGCACCTTCTAAATGTTCGGGCGTGTCAACGCCTTTGGGGAATTCCCCGACCGCGCGGGCCACAATGGTCATACCCAGCTCAAGCGCCCGCAATTGTTCCAGCTTCTCGCGCAACTCCAGCGGCGAAGGGGGTGCCGCCACAAAGCGGTCTAAGGCCGCCCGCCGCCAGACGTAAAGGCCAATATGGCGCTGAATGGGCCCGGGGCCCGCTGGCGCGTCGGCGCGGGTAAAATAGAGACAGCGGCCGGTTGCTGAACCTGTTGTCGATTGATGTGGCCAGGAAACAATAGCCTTCACCACATTGGGATCGGCGCGTTCGCCAGGATCTGTGCTGGGCGAAACCAGGGTCGACAGGGCGGCCTCTGGCGCATCTTCGAGAGCTGCCAGCGCCTCTTGGATCAAAGACGGATTGAGCGTCGGCATATCGCCTTGCAGATTGATGATTGGATCAAACCTGCCTTGCGGGTCTAATTCCGCCAGTGCGGCGTGAATCCGGTCCGAACCCGAGGGCAAATCGGGGTCTGTCAGGACCGCCATTGCCCCGGCAGCCCGTGCAGCAGCGACAATCTCGGGCTCGCCGGCGCCAACCGCCACAGGGCCGAGGCCCGCCAGAAGGGCGCGCTCGATCACCCGGGCAATCATCGGCTTGCCCGCGATATCGGCCAAAGGCTTGCCAGGCAGCCGGGTCGCGGCCAGTCGTGCCGGGATGATAATAAGGGGTTGCGACATGGTGATGGACCTTTGCGAGCAGGCGTTCTTAATGCCCAAAGCGGGAGAATGCGAGCCTATGGCTGCACGGTGCCACAGCACAGACTGTTGAAAGCCGCCAAGACGCATGCCATAGGACAATCTCATACGCAAAGTCCCCAATTCGCCCTTGAAAGAATGAGGTTTGGTTGAGGACCGCCGCACTGCAACAGGGATATTAGCACCGTTATGAGCAGCAACAATCTGTGGTTCAACATGGTAGCTGGCGCCGTTTTGGCGACCGGCTTGGGCATTATGGGCCTTCGTACTTTGGGCGATATGGTTTATGCCAACAATTACGAATCCGTCGGCTATCCAGTAGAAGTTGCAGAGGCGCCTGCCCCGGGAGCAGAAGCCGCTGCCGGCCCTGAATTAATGCCGGACTGGGGCTCGCTTATGGCCGATCCCGTGGCAAATGCCGCGATGATTGAACAAGGCAACAAATTGCACAAAGTCTGCGCGTCCTGCCACAATGTGGAACCAGGCAGCGCCAACAAAACCGGTCCGACGCTTTATGGCGTCTTCGGCCGTGCTGCCGGCACCCATGCGGGCTTTGCCTATTCCGACGCCATGAAAGCCTATGGCAAGGCCTGGGATTATGACGGCCTCTATAATTTCCTCAAAGCCCCCAAAGGCTATATCAAAGGCACCGCCATGGCCTATGCCGGCATGGGCAAATCCTCTGACCGTGTGGCTTTGGTCGCCTATCTTCACTCCTTGTCGCCAACGCCAGCAGCTTTGCCGGCACCTGACCCAACCCGTGATCCGGCGCAAGCCGCTGCTGCCGCCGCCGCTCCTGGCGAGGATAGTGCCCCGGCAGCTGAAGGCGCGGCGCCCGCTGGCGAGCCAGCCGCTGCACCGGCCGCTGACGCCGCACCAAAATAAAACTGGTCGGTTTGGTGAACCGGCCCATATTTGACCCAAACCAGATCAACATAGGAAAATGGGACAAGTTAGGCTAACCTGTCCCTTCAAAACCAAAAGCTCACTCAGTGGAGACGCCCCATGAAAGTCCTCGTACCCGTCAAACGGGTCATTGATTACAACGTGAAGGTCCGCGTAAAGCCCGATCAAACCGGGGTGGACTTGGCAAATGTCAAAATGTCGATGAACCCTTTTTGCGAAATCGCCGTTGAAGAAGCCGTGCGCCTGAAAGAAAAAGGCGTCGTGTCCGAGATTGTGGCTGTCTCCATTGGCCCCCAACAGGCCCAGGAAACCATCCGGACCGCGCTCGCAATGGGTGCCGACCGCGGCATCCTGATCCAGACAGATGAGGATCTCGAACCCCTGGCAGTGGCAAAATTGCTCAAAGCCGTTGTCGGCGAAGAAGCTCCAGAACTGGTCTTGATGGGCAAGCAAGCCATTGATGGCGACAATAATGCAACCGGCCAGATGATGGCCGCCCTTTTGGGTTGGCCTCAGGCTACCTTTGCCTCGAAAATCGAGATCGCCGGGGGCAAAGCCACTGTCACCCGCGAAATTGATGGCGGTCTTCAAACACTGGAAGTGGCGCTGCCTGCCATCGTGACCGCCGATTTGCGCTTAAACGAGCCACGCTATGCCTCGCTTCCAAACATCATGAAGGCCAAGAAGAAGCCAATCGATGTCAAGTCGACAACCGACTATGGCGTCGATGTCGCGCCACGCCTGAAAGTCGTGAAAGTAACCGAGCCACCCAAGCGCGCTGGCGGCATCAAAGTTGAAAGCGCAGAACAATTGGTCGACAAACTCAAAGAAGCAGGGGTCCTCTAATGGCAGTTCTCGTTGTTGCAGAGCACGATAATGCGTCGGTCAAGGACGCAACCAACAAAACCATCACCGCCGCTTTGGCCCTGTCGGGCGATGTCGACGTGCTGGTAGCGGGCCTTGGTGCCGGCACCGCCGCCGCGGCCGCTGCCGGTATCGCAGGGGTCCGCAAAGTCCTCCACAGCGAAGGCACAGCCTTCGATCAAGGCGTGGCTGAAGCTGTCGAAGGCCTGATTGTGCCCCTGATGGCCAATTATGACGCCGTGTTATTCGCGGCCACCGCAACGGGCAAAAATGCAGCCCCGCGCATCGCAGCAGCCCTCGATGTCTCGCCAATCTCGGAAATCCAGGAAGTCGTCAATGCCTCCACCTTCGTGCGCCCGATCTATGCCGGTAACGCTCTGGAAACCATTGAAAGCTCCGACGCCAAGAAGGTGATCACGGTTCGCACAACCGCCTTTGCTGCTGCCGGAACCGGCGGTTCTGCCAGTATTGAAACGATCGGGCCTGGCACAGCCTCGGCAGACGTGGTGTTTAAAAGCGCCGAGATCGTCAAATCCGACCGCCCGGAACTGGCTGGCGCCAAGCGCGTGGTCTCCGGTGGCCGTGCCATGGGTTCAGCCGACGAATTCCACATGGTGATCGAGCCCTTGGCCGACAAATTGGGTGCAGCCGTTGGTGCATCGCGCGCCGCCGTGGACGCAGGCTATGCTCCCAATGACTACCAGGTCGGCCAAACCGGCAAGGTTGTCGCGCCAGAGCTTTATGTGGCTGTGGGGATTTCCGGTGCGATCCAGCATCTCGCTGGCATGAAGGATTCCAAAGTCATCGTCGCCATCAATAAGGATGCCGACGCCCCCATCTTCGCCATCGCCGACTTTGGTCTGGTCGCTGACTATAAGGCCGCCATCCCCGAACTAATGGGTGAACTGGCAAAAGCCGGCCTCTAGATCGCGTCTCGTTTTTTTGAAAACGAGGTTGCGATCTAAATTTATGATTTAGGGCCAGTTTTACACCATTTTTCGATTCCGAAAAATGGTGAACGGCCCTAGATCAAGCCAAGCCCCAAAAATTAGCAAGCAAATGCTGGAAAACAGGAAGCTTCCCCGCGTCGCGGGGAAGCTTCCTTGCTTTTTAAGGCCCGTCTAGTCCTCAAAGCGCCGGTCCCGGGCAGCCAGATAGGCAAAGCGCTTCACCTCGCGGCGACCCCGGGTCACGGTATCGAGAACCAGGCCCGAAAACACCGAAATCACAGCCGTTACCATCAAGGCGCTCGCTAAAATGGCCGTCGGGAAGCGCGACACAAGGCCCGTCTCCAAGAATGCCAACACCACCGGGATACCAAGGAATAGCGCGGTCAGCGCCAGCACCGCGCCCAGAATGCCAAACACCGCCAAAGGCCGTTCTTCACGCACAAACAAGCCGATGATGGAAAGGATACGAATGCCGTCGCGAACGGTATTGAGCTTGGAAATCGACCCCTCGGGCCGCTCGGCATAAGGGGTTGGCTGCTCCCTGATCGTCATGCGCAGCTCCAGCGCATGGACCATCAGCTCGGTCTCGATCTCAAACCCGCGCGAATGGGCCGGAAAAGACTTCACAAACCGGCGGGAAAAAATCTTATAACCCGACAACATGTCCGTGGTCATTTGGCCAAATACAGCGCTCACAAGCCCCGTCAGCAAACGGTTGCCAAACCGATGGCCGGGCCGATAGGCCTTCACCGCACTATCCACCCGGGCACCATTGACCAGATCGGCATGGGTTGAAACCATCAGATCGATCAGGAGGGGGGCTGAAGGCGCGTGATACGTGGCATCGCCATCAATCATCACATAAATATCGGCCTCGATATCGCCAAACATCCGGCGCACAACTTCGCCTTTGCCAGGACGATCTTCACGTCGCACGATCGCACCGGCAGCGACCGCGCGCTCAAATGTGTCGTCAGTCGAGCGATTATCATAGACATAGATCTTGGCATGGGGCAGCGCTTCCGCAAAGTCTTTAACGACGGTCGCCACGGTCGCGCCCTCGTTATAACAAGGCACCAGCACCGCAATCGACAGATCCTGTTTGTTTAACTCTAACATCAAAACCTCTGCACCACTTTGCCATAGGGTGGGTTGGCCCGATTACGAAGCGGGATTCGCACCAATCGCCTAGACTTCGCAATGATTGGACCGCAATTGCCAGGGTCAGAGGGAATAGCTAGAGGGGATAGCAAGATAGGCAGCGATGGGCGCATCGCAGCAGGAGAGAGGAAAGCGGCGTGTCTGAGCAAGTCCAACATGTCAGGGCCTTGAAGAAACATCGCCATGGCCTGGATCTCCTTGACTTTTTCTGCCAGGGCTGGCGGCCTCAGGGTCTGATCCTTGTGGTCCTCCTTGCTTGCGCCCTGCCGGGCCTTGTGGCGCTACAGCCCCTCGACCGCGATGAAAGCCGCTTTGTTCAAGCCACCACCCAGATGTTCGAAACCGGTGATTTTATCACCATCAACTTTCAAGATGAGCCACGAAACAAAAAGCCAATCGGTATTCACTGGCTGCAGGGCGCCATTGCAGGCCCCCTGCATGCACCAGATAACCGCTCCATACAGGCCTTCCGCATCCCGTCCCTGATCGGTGCCGGCTTGGCCGCTTTATGCATCTTTCAGATCGGCAGCCTCCTATACAGCCGCCGTGTTGGCTTATTGGCAGGCCTCGCCATCGCCTGCGGGCTCCTGCTATCCACCGAGGCCTCGATCGCAAAGACCGATGCGGCACTGGCAGGCTTTACCGCCCTGGCTTATCTGGGGCTGGCGAAATTGCGGTCACCACCACCGGGTAAAGCGATTGATTGGGGCCCTTGGGAACTGTGGGTGGGCCTTGCCATGGCAGCCTTGATCAAAGGCCCCATCGGACCCCTTCTCGTCATCCTGTCAGGCCTGATGCTTTTGGCATGGGAGCGCGACTTTGGCTGGGTGAAGCGGGCTGTCCATTGGCCGTCACTGCTTCTGGGGGCAGCCATCGTCCTGCCTTGGTACATCGCAATCTGGCAAGCAACCAATGGCCAGTTTTTCTTCGATGCCGTCGGCCAGGACCTTGCGCCCAAGCTTGCCGGACAATCTGAAAACAAGAGCGTGCCACCTGGTGCCCATCTCTTGGTGTCGCCCCTTATCTTCTGGCCAGGCAGCATCTTAATCCCGCTGGCCCTATGGACCGCGTGGCGCGAGCGCAAAGATGCCCGCGTGCATTTTCTCCTGGCGTGGCTGGTCCCTGGCTGGTTGATGTTTGAAGCAGCCCCGGCCAAGCTTGCCCATTACACACTGCCAGTTCATGGTGCCGTTTTGCTGTTGGGCGCAGTCGGGCTTCTGGGTGGGGGCTGGCAGAAACCATGGCTGCGCTGGACAAGCCTTGCCATCTTAAGCCTCGCCACCTTGGTCATGACAGCCCTGCCCCTTGTTCTGGCACAAGATGTTGCAGACGGGACGCAGACCTCCGCCCTGCCCGCAAGCTTGGCCATCGGGTTTGCAGGATGTGTCGCCCTTGTGCTGGTGATCCGCCAGTCCCGCTGGGCGGCAGGGGCCCTGATCGGCACAGCCATGGTGGCAAGCCTTGTCATCAAAGGCCTGTTCGTGCCCTCGATCGCGCAACTGGATTTGAGCCATCGGATTTCTGCCGCTTTGGTCGAAGCAGGTTTGCACCCCCGCCTGTCACCTGGAACGCCCGGCCCCCTGATTGGCGCGGGCTATCAGGAGCCCAGCCTCATCTTCCTGACCCGCAGCGATTCTGCCCTTTCCAGCGTGACAGCCGCCGTTGCCGCAGCCAAACCCGGTGTGGGCCTGGTGGTCAATGCAGACCCCCAGTTTGAAGCCCCGCTGATCGCAGGCCTGGCTCAAAAAGGGTTAAAAGTTGCCTGGCGTGGCGCGCCGATCGCCGGCCTCAATTATTCAAAAGGCGACGCTGTCACCCTCAAGATTGGCGAAGTCGTAGCCAGCCCTAAACATATTCAGGCGAGCGGCCCCCGGCGCTAGAACGCGACCCTTGCGCCGCGGGCGGGGCAAATTCCAGATAGGCCTGGCGAATATCATTGGCCAAATGCAGCAATTTGGGTAACAGCTCGCCGATCGCACGATCATCGCTCAAAGCCGAGCGAATAAAGCGGATGGTGACCGCCGCAAGAACCTCCGGTCCCCCACCTGGAGAAGGCCGCAATACAGGAACCGCAATGTTGATCTCGCCGCCAACAGGCTTTAAATCAAAGGCATAACCGCGTGTACGAATGGTCTCCAATTGCCCCTTGAGCGAGGTTTGGCCCAGGCGCTGAAGGCCGATTTCCTCGAGAAGATTGCGCTTTTGTGAGGTTTCAAATGCCTGCACAACCTGTCCGGCACCAGACTCAAAGAGATCAGCAGGGGCACCACTGGTCAGACGATTGAGGGCAAGAGGGCTGGTCCGATCTGTCGCCGCGCGCAAAATCAGGTCAGAACCTGTCAGCGTCCAAATCCCGACCGGCCAGAGAATTTGTTTGCCCAGCTTTGCAATGAGAGGCCAGGCCCCTTCGCGGATCCAGGCTTCGTTCTGCGCCCCCTCGGCGAGATTGGTTACAGCCAGGGTCGGGCGATAGCGATCATCCATTTCATCGCGAATCACAAATCCCCCCTGACACAGGGTTTCAAGGATGCGGTAGGCGGTCGTACGCGGGACACGGGCACGTTCGGCCACTTCCGTGACGGTCATGCCATCTTGGCCATTCAGCGCGCGAAGCGCCTCTAAACCGCGAAGTAATGCACGTATCGGGCGCACTGGCTCTGAATGGTCGTCCTCTAACTGGTGGTCTAACATGAGCTAACCTCTTATCTCCGAATGCGCACTCGATCCCCCACAGAAAAGAATGTGACAAATTTTATTGACACAATAATGCGTCCAAATTTTTGGAATATCAAGGGGAGATCACGCAGGTGGCTGCGTTAACTGACTATTTGGGGGCGACGATCCGTCCGAGAATCCCAAGCATCAAGAGGGGCGCGACCATAATGACCCACAATCGTCCAAAGGGGGGGCGCGCAAACTTCCAGAAATAATACAAAAAACTGCGTAATTTGGCGATTTCGACGCGCCAGGACGGTGCCTGACTGGTGGCGCCAATATGGGTCGCCCGCGCGCCTGGATCGAAGATGACGCGGCCCCCGGCAAGGCGATAGCGGTGACAGAGGTCAATATCCTCGACATGGAGGAAATAAGCCTCGTCAAACCCGCCAATGCGCCAAAACGCATCGCGCCGCGTCGCCATCAACGCCCCTGAAACGACAGGCATGGGTGTCGCTCCCTCAGGCAAGGGCTCGCGGTTGCGATTAAAGTCACGCCAGATCCCGGCCCGCTCCCCGGGCCGGGCGAGCCCTGAAAAGCTGACGCAAGCAGACCAGAGCGATAACGTGCCGCGGCGAGCCCCACGCTGTTCAAGGCCCTGCTCCCCGCAAATACACCCCCCCACAAGACTTGGAACCGGGGCGTCAGCCAGACTTGCCATCCGGGCCAAAGTCGGGGCCCCGACCACACAATCGGGATTTACAAAAGCCAGAATGGAGCCACTGGCCTGGCTTGCACCAAGATTGCACGCCCGGCCAAAGCCGATATTGCCATGCCCTGTTATCAGCTTCAAACGGGACTCAGCGTGTGTCCATGCCCTAAGGTCACTCACAACCCCGTCGGGATTGCCATTATTGACCAGGATGATTTCCCCGCAATCGGGACTGGCCAAGAGGCTTGCCAGACAAGCGCGAAGAATGTCCCCGCTATGATAGGTCACGACGATGACGCTGATCGGTGGTTCAACCCCCACGGTGGGCTCGCACGGCTTGCGCCCACCAGCGCGGGTTGCGCAACATAAAGGAAAACGCGATCAAAGCGGCAAAACTGGTCCAGACCCATTCCCGCCAGGCCGAATGGCTAAAGCCCCAATTGAGGGCAAGAAAAACCAGTCCACCAACCAAAGCGGCGGTCGCCACCCTGTACCGCCCAAACACGCCAATGGCAACAAATCCCGCCAGGATCAGCGTCACAGACGCAAGAAGAGCGCCGACCCCGCCCGTCTCCAGCCAGATGTGCAAGGGCGCAGCATGGGGGTGTAACTGGATCAGCGGCCACTCAAAGCCACCATACATAATCGGGGTATCAAAGGTGCTACTCGCCCCCAAGCCCCACCCTGTCACCGGCTTCTGGGCAATATATTGGGCCGCGGTCTCCCACATTTGCGCGCGCCGCCCATAAGATAAGGGCAATTGGTCCCCGGGCATCATTTTGAACGCCAGCTGTGCCAGCGCCGGATAAATCAGGGGAGCTGCCGCAACCAGGCAAGCGGTTGCCCCGCTGACAAGGGCTAAAGCTGCGCGGGGAAACCTCAATGCAAACAGCGCTGCAATCGTGCCCAAAACAAAGCCTAACGCATTAATATCGGTATCGAACTGGAGCGAGGCAAATATAGACAGCCCGACCAGGGCAAAACGGATGCGGGCATCTGACATTTGCTGATAGAGGCAGGCGTAAGCAACCCAGAACAGGGTGAGCGTTGCAGCGCAAGCCCGGCCCATATCGCCCGCAATCTCGCGAGACTCCTTTAAAGGAGAAGCAAACCTGTTCATCGCATAATGACTGATGGCTTCACTTGCCAGAATAGCCAACGAGACAAAAATACCCGCGATGATGGCACGCTGCGCCAAAAGCCGATCCTCACCCTCGCACGCCTGGACTGCCCAGATCCCGACCGGCGCCAGGATACAGACACCAGCCAGTCGGCGCACGCTCTCTCCAGCAAGATCAATGGCGGGCGACCAGATCGATGTCAGCATGACCCATACGGCAAACAAAGCCAAACACAGCCAGGTCAAGGGCTGCTTTTTGAGTGTCGAAACAATAGCCCGACCCAGAGGCCGACCCGGGGGCCGACCAGCAGCGAACACACCGTAAATCACCCCCCACAGGCCGGCAATGGCGAGGCTCAGGGCAAGTCCTGAAACACCTGTGCCGGCAAAAAAGCCAAACGCAATGCCAAAGGCACCGGCGATTTTCGCGCGCGGGTCCATCGCTGTGTTTGGATCAGGGTCTGGGGGAGCAGCACTCAAGCAAACGTCTCTTTCAGATCAGGGGCCAAACATTGTGCCCGGAGCACAACAACAGCCTCGTCCAACGTCATGATCTCCTGAGCCTGGCTGCCAAATCGACGCAAGGCGACTTTGCCTTCTTCGGCTTCACGCCGCCCAACCACTGCCATCACAGGGACCTTGGCGAGGGAATGTTCCCGCACTTTGTAATTGATCTTTTCATTGCGCAGGTCGGTCTCGACGCGAATACCCGCCAAACGCAAGCGTGCGGCAACTTCGTGACCATAATCATCAGCTTCAGACGTAATGGTTGCAACCACGGCCTGAACCGGGGCCAGCCACGTCGGTAAAGCGCCCGAGTAGTTTTCAATCATGATGCCGATAAAGCGCTCGAACGTGCCAAAAACAGCACGATGCAACATCACAGGGCGATGCTTCTGACCATCTTCGCCAGTATAGACAGCATCCAGCCGCTCGGGAAGAACATAGTCAAGCTGAAATGTGCCGCACTGCCATGTCCGGCCAATCGCATCGGTTAGATGGAATTCCAGCTTCGGACCATAGAAAGCCCCGTCGCCTTCGGCGATGACAAAGTCGACGCCGACGCTGGTCAAGGCATCGGCCAAAGCCTTTTCCGCCTTGTCCCATGTCTCGTCACTGCCCGCCCGTTTCTCAGGCCTCGTCGCCAGGCGGTAATGGATATGTGTCAGGCCACACGCCGTATAGGTCCGGTTGAACAGGTTCAAGAAGCGCCTGGTCTCCTCGCCAATCTGATCCTCGCGGCAGAAAATATGCGCATCGTCCTGCGTCATCTGGCGAACCCGCATCAAGCCATGCAAGGCCCCATTGGCCTCGTTACGGTGACAGCAGCCAAACTCGGCCATCCGGATCGGCAGATCGCGATAGCTGCGCTGGTCGGATTTGAAAATCTGGATGTGGGCCGGACAATTCATCGGCTTCAGGGCCAACAAATCTGCCTCGCCAGAAAAGATCGGCGCACCGTCCTCGACAGACGGGGCCTCATCGGGCACCACAAACATGTTCTCGCGGAACTTCTCCCAATGGCCCGATTGCTCCCAGAATTTTGACGCCAGAAGCTGGGGTGTCTTGACCTCCACATAGCCATCATTGTCGAGCTGGCGACGGATAAAGGCTTCCAGCGTGCGCCAGATCATATAGCCCTTGGGATGCCAGAACACCGAGCCTTGTGCCTCTTCTTGAAAATGGAACAGATCCAGCGCCTTGCCAATCTTGCGGTGGTCGCGCTTTTCAGCCTCTTCCAGCCGCATCAAATGGTCGGCCAATTGCTTGTCATCGGCCCAAGCAGTTCCATAAATACGCTGCAATTGCGGGTTCTTCGGGTCGCCGCGCCAATAGGCACCGGCAAGCTTCATCAACTTGAAGGCTTTGCCCAACCGGCCCGTGGAGGGCAAGTGCGGCCCACGGCACAAATCCTTCCAGCTATCACCCTGGCGATAGACAGTGATGACCTCGCCCGGCGCGATCATGTCGTCAATGATCGTGGCCTTAAACGTCTCGCCAATCGCCTTGAAATGGGCAATGGCACCATCGCGGTCCATCTCCTCGCGCACAATGGGAAGGTCGGCATCAACAATCTCGCGCATGCGCTTTTCGATGGCGTCAAAATCATCCGTCGAGAATTTCTCTTCGCGATAAAAGTCGTAATAAAAGCCGTCTTCAACCGTTGGACCGATCGTTACCTGGGTGCCCGGGAACAGCTCTTGAACCGCTTGCGCCAGAACATGGGCCGTATCGTGGCGCAACACCTCCAGGCCATCGGCACTATCGCGCGTGACCAGTTCAAACTTTCCGCCGTGATCGAGCGGACGGCTTAAGTCCCACCATTGACCATCAATTTTTGCCGCAACGACTTTCCTGGCGAGGGATTTGGAAATGCCTTCGGCAATCGCCAAAGGCGTAACCTTGGGCTCATAGGGGCGGACGGCCCCATCGGGGAATTCTAGGTGGATCATCTTGTTTACTGCCAGAGTGGAATTTCAAAGAGAAGCTTGGTTAGACGTACTTTGACTGTTTTCCCCGCCGTCTGCCCCGTTTGGCCCGGCAAGGCGTACCCCCGATTTCCAGTCACCATAGCGCCAGGGCGCGAGCGGTGAAACCACCTCACAGGTGAGCGGCGCAGGGTCATAGCCAGAGCCACCCCCCGGCCGGCACCGGCAAAGCCGGGCAAACCCCATCCAGGACCCCCGCCATGCGCCAAACCGGCGAACACAATCTGCGGCATAGTGCGAACAACTGGGCAAATAACGACATTGCTGGCCGATCAGCGGCGACAAGGTGACCCTATAGACACGCTGCGCCAAAAGAAGCGCACGTGCCGGTACAGAAAGGGTCGTGGGTCGTGCCATGATCTTTATCAGCTACGTCGTCAATCCGCCCAGAAGCCAGATCTTTAAGGGGCCAGATCTTTAAGGGGCAAGAGAAGTCTTTGTTGAACAGTCAGGCAGGGGGATATCTCGCCGCAGCGAAGCGCCCTGCCGCGCCTCGCCGGCTTTAGTCGGTAGTCCAATGGCCTGGCTGACAGATCTGCATGCCACATCCCTTACTCTGACATGGGGTGGCTTGTCACCACCCAGACATCAGATTTCGCCCACCCCGGCATGCCTGGCCAGCCCGCGCTCGCTGGCTTCAACGGCTGCGTCAAATGCCAGGAGGGCAGAGGTGTGGCGCGGGGGATAATCCTTAATAGCCTCAAGGTAGCGTAACTCCCAGAAACGCCCGGCAGGGGCAGGCCCCTCGCCCTTGAGCATCGCCTTAAACCCATCGCGTGCGGCACGGATCTCTTCGGGGGTGGCACCCACAATATGGCGCATCAAAATACTGGCGCTGGCCTGGCCTAACGCACACGCTTTGGGCTCGATACCCGCATCGATGACCCGACCATCGCGCAGGCAAATATCCAGTTCGATCTCCGACCCACATAGGCGCGACACGCGGTGGGAGCGGCCATCAGGGGCCCCAAGCAGGCCCAGATGGGCAATGTCGGCGGCCAATTCGAGGATACGGGCAGAATAGAGGTCTTGGCTCATGGCACTAACATAGGCATGTGTTGAGAAGGTGAAAGCTCGGGTCCGCACATAGAAGGCATTTTAGCAAACTTTATTAAATCCCACACGCTTTTGAGACCTGATATTAATCCAGATGTCCTAGGAGGGAGCATAAGTCAGTACGAGTAGACCGCCTTGATACGTCCCTATGCGCTGCAGAAACACTTTGCAAACTCAAAAGAGGAAGCCCCGATCATCATCATGATGATTGTGATCGCAGGGTGCGCCTACGCCCTGGCCGCGAATAAATTTTGGCCGCTGATTTGGACGGTGGGGTTTGTCGCGCTGTTTGGCGCCCATACCGGCTTCACCGGCTGGCTGTCTCGCCGCGGGCGCGATTATTTGAGCACCTCTAAAGCCGCCATCCAGCTTGGCGTGCTGTGCGGGGTGACCGTTTGCGTCTACATGATCGCCCCGCTTGCCATGATTGGGTCAGGTGATTTGGCGCTGGCCATTGCCGCAACAGCAATGCTGGCGGCAGCCGCGACCCGGGCCACAGGGATTTTGTCACTATCCCCTATCGCTGGCACAATAGCTTTGGTGCCTTTTCTAGCCTTACCGCCCTTGAGTTTGTGGCATCCGTTCCTCAAGCACACCGCTCACTCAGACTTTAGCCACTATGTCACCTGCCTCGCGGCTTTGTGCGGATTGGGCTATGTGCTCATGGCCTGGCGCACGCGCGACATGGTAGAGCGCAAACTCGAGCGTGCCCGCAAGCAAGCGTTGGTCCAGGGCCGCGCCGCTGCCCGAGATGCGATGATCTCGAAACTCCTCTTCAAACACACCAGCATGCGCGCGGCTTTCTTCGATACAAAGGCCCGCTTCATGGCGGTGAATGATGCCTGGATTGGGGCCACTCAACTGCGCGAACAAGATGTTTTGGGGAAAACCATGGCCGAGGCCATGCCGTCTGTGAAGCCGGAATGGCCTCAGGCAATCGCCCTGGCGCTCACCGGTGTTAGCAGCCAACAAGCCGGCGACCACCAGATGCGCGCAGATGGCGGGGACGTCTATCTCGATTGGGAAGTCCACCCCTGGTACACTCCAGATGGCAAAATCGGCGGCGCCATCGGTTATGCCCACGACGTCACCGAAGTCTACCTCGGCCGCGCCAATGAAAAGGCAAAGCAACAGCGGCTGACGGTGATGATTGCCCGCGCGCAAGAAGCCCTGGATGAAAAGCGTAAGCTTCTCGAAGACATCTGTGGTCCAGAGGTGCTGAGCCTGAAGCCCGGCCAGCCATCCTGGCATGTCAAACTCGAGAGCCTGAAAGAGCCACTCGACATGTCAGGGGATCAAGACCCCAACTCGCAAAGTGCCGGGCAATTGCTGGCAGGTTTTGAGCGCGTCCTCAGCGAGATCGATCAGCGTGACCATCTGCTGGTGACTGCCGTGCAACAATTGAGCGAAGCCCGCCAGAATGCGGAAACCGCCAGCAAGGTTAAATCGCAAGTGATGGCCAATGTCAGCCATGAGCTGCGCACGCCCCTTCACGCCATTGTCGGCTATACCGACATGCTCATCGAAGATGCCGAACAAGACGGCCGGCACGATGCAGCCCGCGATGCCCGAAAAGTTCAAAACTCGGCCCACCAGCTTTTGAAGCTGATCAACGAGATTCTCGATCTTGCTAAAATCGAAGCCGGCAAAATGGAGATCACCCAGGAGCCTGTCAATCTCAACGAGCTCGCCGATGAGGTCCTGCAGAGCCTGGATCCCTTGGCAAAAAATCGCGGCAATCAATTGATCCTGGCAACCCCGGATGACCCAATCGTCGTTTTGACAGATGGGTTCCGCCTGCGCCAATGTTTGATGAACCTTATCTCCAATGCGATCAAATTCACACAAAACGGACAAGTTAGTGTCTCTTTTGCGAAGACGGGCCTCGCAACAGGGCGTGCCCACTACGAAATCAAAGTGGCCGACACCGGAATTGGGATGAGCAAAGAAGCCCAGGCCAGATTGTTCGAACCCTTTCAACAAGGTGATGACTGTGTCACCCGGGTCTATGGTGGATCAGGGCTTGGCCTCGCCCTTACCCGCGATATGATGCACCTGCTGGGCGGGACTGTTTGTGTAGAAAGCGAGAGCGGTCTTGGATCAAGCTTCACCCTGTCGCTGCCCGCAAGAGGCCTAAAAGCCACCGATGTGGATGTCCACACGGTGGCGGAGGAGACCGCGCCCTTAATCCTCGTGATCGATGATGACGAGGTCAGCACGATTCAAGCGCTGAGGGCTTCCCAGAATTTGGGACTGAATAGCGCGATGGCGGCAACAGGGCATTCGGCCCTCGCCTATCTGGCCAATCGCGGCGTTGACCTGATCATCTTAAACACGGAGCTGCCCGATATGGACGGCTATGCCTGTTTGGCCGCCCTACGCGCCAATCCAGCCCTGAACGAGACACCGATTGTTGTGATTGCGGCCGATGATGACCAACGCCAATCGATCGCGCTGGGCGCGCAGGAACATTTTATGAAGCCGGTTCTGGGCTCGGTTCTGGGCGCTGCCATTGCACGCTTGATCCGTCCAAACAGCAAAGCAGCCGATGTCGAGACCATCGAGCTGGCACGCTACCGCCCGGGGAGAACAGGCCTATGACCCATAAGGGCCATTCTTACCCCCAACAACGCCCGCTCTGCATGAACCAGACAGGGGGAGCAAGCTATGGCTCCAATAGGGATTTGGAGCGCGGCTTTGACCGCACTGGTGCAAAACGCGCGCTCTTGGGTCACGCGCAAAACAAAACACGACCGAACGGCAGGTAACAGGGGACAGACATGCAAAGAATTTTGCTGGCCGAAGATCACTACGACAATCGCGACATGCTGATGCGTCGTCTGACACGAGCCGGATTTGACGTGCGCGGGGCCGGTGACGGCCAGGACGCCGTGAACCAGGCCCTGGCCTGGAAGCCGGACCTTGTGCTGATGGACATGTCTATGCCCATTATTTCCGGCCTCGATGCCACCCGGCAAATCCGCGAGAAGCTGGGTGCCACCATCAAGGTCATCGCCTTGACCGCCCATGCGATGAACGAAGCCCGCGAAGCCTGCCTGGAGGCAGGCTGCGACGCCTTTGCCACAAAACCCGTGGATTGGCCGCATTTGATGGAAGAAATGAAGCGCCAGTTCCAGGAGGAGCCGGCGTCATGATGGCAGGCCCGGCATATGTTCGGCTCGGGTTGCGGCAAGGATAGAGAGGATCAGCGGGCGGTCCAGGTCAGATTTGGCACCCAAGCCCGTCAGCCCTTATAGTCATGCCACACGCCCGTGCCGTCCAATAGCTGAAGCCCGGCTTGTGTTTCGCGCAGGTAAGCCTGCTCCAATGGTGCCTTGAATGCGCCACCAGGCACGTCGAGAACATACGTGGGCTGGGCAAGACCTGTCAGCGTGCGGCGCAAGCCGGCCATGAGTTCCTGGCCTTCTCCAATCGGCAAGCGGAAATGTCCAGTACCAGGAGCGAGGTCGGGGTGATGGAGATAATAGGGCTTTACTCCCAAGGCGAGGAAGCCGCGCATGAGGTCCTGTAGCACCTCTAGGCGATCATTGACGCCGCGCAACAAGACGCTCTGGCTGACAAGACTTATCCCTGCCTCACGCATCCGGCTGATGGCATCTTTCGCGGCCGGGGTGAATTCACGGGGATGATTGGCATGAATGGCAACCCAGCTTGCCACCCCCTCTGCCCGTAACGCGCGCACAAAATCATCACTGACCCGCTCAGGTGCCACGACCGGCACGCGGGTATGCCAACGCACCATTTTGACATGATCAATGGCCGCCAAAGCCTGAACCAGCTCGCGGGCCCGGCGCGCCGACAACATGAAAGGGTCCCCGCCCGTCAAAATCACTTCAAAAATCCGGGGTCGGGCGCGAATATAGTCCAAGGCCTGCTCCAGATGGTCACCCACCATGGCGTCGCCACCTGGTCCAACCATCTCGCGACGGAAGCAGAACCGGCAATAGACAGGGCAAACCGACACGACTTTCAGTAAAACCCGGTCTTCATAGCGATGGACGAGGCCCGGCAATGGCGAAAAAGCCCCATCCCCGATCGGGTCGGCGCTTTCCTGCGGGCTTTGCAGCAATTCCAGAGCCTGCGGGACAAATTGCGCACGGATCGGATCCTTCGGGTCGTCCCTGTCGATCAAGCCCAGCATGGACGGCGTCACCGCCACGGCATAAACTTCACTGACCCGCTCAAGGTCGGCCGCCGCATCCGCTGTCACAAGCCCAAGAGCCTCCAGATCGGCGATTTTTGTGCTCGATACACCAGTCAGAAACGCAGGGGTAAGCGCCTCAATCCTTGCCTGTGGAGCCAAAGCCGCCTGTTCCCCGTGCCGTCTCGTCAAGCTCTTCATACTCCATCCAGCCAATTTGGGTAACGGGCGCTATGACCATTTGCGCAATGCGGTCGCCGCGATGGATGCGGAAGCCTTCCCAACCATGATTGATCAAGATCACGCCGACTTCGCCACGATAATCAGCATCAATCGTACCTGGACTGTTGAGGCAGGTAATGCCGTTCTTCAGCGCGAGACCCGACCTTGGCCGCACCTGGGCCTCGTAACCCGGTGGCAAGGCGATACACAGGCCCGTCGGGATCAAGGCGCGCCGGCCCGGCAACAGGTCAATATGGCTGCCCTCCGCAAGGGCCGCGCGTAAATCCATGCCGGCTGATTGGCCGGTTTCATAAGTCGGCAGGGGCAGATCGCCAAAATGGGAAAGCTTTTTGACGGCAACCAGAGGGCGGACCGCCTCGGTTGCATCTGAAGGCGTCGCGGGCGCGCGGGTCGAAAACGGCTTCAACATCCTTGGTCCTTTGCGGGGCACTTGGCTTTGCCAAGCAGGTCAAAACTTTAAGACGGCACCTGCGCCGTCGAACCTAACTTAACCCCGTAGCCAGATTCGGTTGAACAGTGGGTTCAAATCCATAATGCTGCAACCAGCGGACATCGGCGGCAAACATGTCGCGCAAATCCGGGATGCCATATTTCAGCATCGCCAGACGATCAATCCCCATGCCGAAGGCAAAACCCTGATACTGGTCTGGATCAATCCCGCAGGCGCGAAGCACATTGGGGTGCACCATGCCGCAGCCCAAAATCTCAAGCCAGTCAGAGCCGGTCCCTATCTTTAGCGCCCCGCCCGAACGGTCACAGCGGACGTCCATCTCGGCGGAAGGCTCGGTGAAGGGGAAATGGTGGGGACGGAAGCGCACATCGACATCGTCAATCTCGAAGAAGGCGCGCATGAAATCCATCAAAACACCTTTGAGGTGGCCCATATGCACGCCGTCTTCGATCACAAGACCTTCAATCTGGTGGAACATGGGCGTGTGGGTCTGGTCGGAATCGCAACGATAGGTGCGACCGGGGGCCACAATGCGGATCGGCGGCTTCTGGTTGACCATGGTGCGCACTTGCACAGGGCTGGTATGGGTGCGCAGCAACATGCGGGAGCCATCTTCCTTCTCTTCAAAGAAGAAGGTGTCATGCATATCCCGCGCGGGATGCTTGGGCGGGAAATTAAGCGCCGTGAAATTATGGAAATCATCTTCCACATCCGGCCCTTCAGCAATGGCAAAGCCCATGTCGGCAAAGATGGTTTGCACCTCTTCAAACACCTGCATGACCGGATGAATTCTGCCGCGCCGCGCAGGGCGCACCGGCAAGGTCACATCAATCCGCTCTGCCAACAGACGCGCCTCGAGGGCGGCCTGGCCCAGCGCCTCTTTCTTCACGCCAATTGCGTCACCGAGACGTTGCTTCAAGCCATTGACCAGGGGGCCAAAGGTCTGGCGCTCCTCCGGGCTCATCGCCCCCATGCCTTTGAGAAGCTCCGACACGCTGCCCTTCTTGCCCAGGGCATTGACGCGCAAAAGTTCTACAGCCGCCTCATCGGGGGCGGCTTCCAATTGGGCAAAAAGATCGCGGGAGAGAGCGTCAATATCAGTCATGAAACGGTCCTAGCGGATTGGGCGCTTAAATGGGAGGGGGGTGGCGCAGATCAGTTTAGGGACCTCAGCCCCGCTCAGCGCGAAACACACATCCACCCCAGCATTAGGCCGCGTGCGCGCGGCCTAGTTCGACGCTTTGAGTATGGCTGATGATTAAATCAGCCATGTACCTGGTTTTCGACGGCGGGAGGTCATGGGCCATTTGGTCGATGACCTCCAGCTTTGCGCCTGGAATCCGCCGCGCGGTATCAACACCGCACGCCAGCGGCACCAATTCATCCTGCTTGCCGTGAATGACCAGGGTCGGTGCCTGGATCGAGGCCAGTTTTTCCGCACGTTTCCCATCGGCCAGAATGGCAATCAGCTGGCGCAGCGTGCCTTTTGGATCATACGCCCGGTCATAGGCGGCAGCGGAATGATTGATAAAGGCATCGGGCGCTCGGGCGGGATCAGGGTAAGAGATGAGTTCCAGCGTTCGCCGACCAATCTCAATGGCTTCCTCGCGGCTGGGGGCTGCGCTGCGGCGTGCCGTCAGACGCTGGCGAAGTCTGGACGGGGCACCGGGCAAACCTCGTGCTCCACTGGTCGACATCACAGAAATCAAGCTTCGAACCCGATCTGGATGGTGGATCGCCATATTTTGCGCAATCATGGCGCCCATCGATACGCCAACGATATGCGCTGCATCGATACTGAGATGATCCAATAGCGCGACGCCATCTTGGGCCATATCCTTGACGTGATAGGCAGTCCTAAAGCCGATCCCGAACATGAGACCTGCAAGGGCGCGCACAGGGCTTGCCACCTTCGCGTCATGAAAATGGGTGGAAAGGCCCACGTCGCGATTATCAAACAGGATGACGCGATGCCCGGCGGCTACCAGCTCTGCCATGAAATCTTCCGGCCACGCGATCAATTGCCGCCCGAGCCCCATGACCAGCAAAAGCGGCACGCCTGAGGCCTCGCCACGTTCTTCATAATAAAGCTCAATCCCATTGGCTTCTATGGTCGGCATGCACGTGTCCCCCGATACAGGCGTGGTGGGTTTGGTCGAAAGCTCAAACAAAAACGGCCCTGAGATACCTCAAAGCCGTTTTCAAGTCCTGTCAATCGGGTTGAATATTAAGCCGCGAGCGCAGCTTTCGCCTTTTCAACCACAGCTGCGAAGGCGGCGGGTTCGCGGATCGCGATATCGCTCAACACTTTGCGGTCGACTTGAACGCCCGCTTTCAACAAGCCGTTGATGAAGACCGAATAGGTCATGTCATGCTGACGGGCTGCGGCATTGATGCGCTGGATCCACAAAGCGCGGAAGTTGCGCTTCTTGGCCTTGCGGTCGCGGTAAGCATATTGACCCGAGCGCCAGACGGCGGCGGTCGCGGTGCGGATGGTGTTCTTCCGGCGGCCCTGGAAGCCTTTAGCAGCTGCCAGGATGTTCTTCCGACGGGCGCGGGTTTGTTGCCCTGCTTTAATACGTGCCATTATCTATATCCTTAAAGCCCGTAGGGCGTCCAAAGTTTCACGCGAATTGCATCGCCAGTAGCGAGCACAGACGTTCCACGGTTTTGACGGATATATTTGGATTTGTGCGACATCAAACGGTGACGCTTGCCCACGACACCATGCATAACCTTGCCGGTAGCCGTGATCTTAAAGCGCTTTTTGACGCCACTCTTGGTCTTCAGTTTCGGCATTTCGCTCTCCTGTGCTAAGATGCACGGACCTGTTTTCATAAAGAATTCAAGTCAGCTAAAATAACCGCCACGGCATGCCGTTTCGCCGGACGATCAGATGGGAGGCGGGGTCTAATCCAAGAGCGCGCAAAAAACAAGGGATTGGACTGAGTCTTGGTGCCTCACGCACCACCAAAACCTATGGCCTCTGCAATCATATAAAGACATGTTTATATCTTTCCTTGCCTTTTGTCGAAGCCTCGGCTAAGAGCCGTCGCCTTAGGCCCTGCGCGCGAAGGTCGCTGGCGCAGGGGTGGATTCTTCGAGGACTTTTCATGACTGACTATATCGTGGCCGACATCGGCCTGGCTGACTGGGGCCGCAAGGAATTGGCAATTGCTGAAACCGAAATGCCGGGCTTGATGGCAACGCGCGCCGAATTTGGCCCGGACAAGGTTTTGAAGGGCGCCCGCATCGCCGGCTGCTTGCACATGACGATCCAAACCGGCGTCCTGATCGAGACGTTGACCGCCCTGGGTGCCGATGTCCGTTGGTCCTCTTGCAATATCTATTCGACCCAGGACCAAGCTGCTGCCGCGATTGCCGCTGCCGGCGTGCCTGTCTTCGCCGTCAAAGGCGAAACGCTCCTGGAGTATTGGGACTATGTCCACAAAATCTTTGAATGGTCCGATGGCGGCTATCCAAACCTGATCCTCGACGATGGTGGCGATGCAACCTTGCTGTGTGTCTTAGGCCCCAAGGCTGAAAAAGACCCCAGCGTCTTGAACAACCCGCAAAACGAGGAAGAAGAAGCCCTTTACACCGTGATGAAGCGCTATCTGGCCGAAAAGCCCGGCTTCTATTCGGCAATCCGTGACGCCATCAAGGGCGTGTCGGAAGAAACCACCACCGGTGTGCACCGCCTGTATCAAATGGCCGAGCGTGGCGACCTGCCATTCCCCGGCATCAATGTGAACGACAGCGTAACCAAGTCCAAATTCGATAACCTCTATGGCTGTAAGGAATCACTCGTCGACGGGATCCGCCGTGGCACCGATGTGATGATGGCCGGCAAAGTCGCCATGGTCGCAGGCTTCGGCGACGTGGGCAAAGGCTCTGCCGCGTCCCTGCGCAACGCCGGTTGCCGGGTGATGATTTCCGAAATCGACCCGATCTGCGCGCTCCAAGCCGCCATGGAAGGCTATGAAGTTGTCACCATGGAAGATGCCGCTCCTCGGGCCGACATTTTCGTGACCGCAACCGGTAACCTCGACGTTTTGACACTCGACCACATGCGCGCGATGAAAGATCGCGCCATCGTCTGCAATATCGGCCATTTCGACAGCGAAATCCAGGTCGCGGCACTTCGTAACTACAAGTGGCACAATGTGAAGCCACAGGTCGACGAAGTCGAATTCCCCGACGGCAAGCGCATTATCGTGTTGTCAGAAGGCCGCCTGGTCAATCTGGGCAATGGCACCGGCCACCCGAGCTTCGTGATGTCGGCGTCCTTCACCAACCAAACCCTGGCCCAGATCGAGTTGCACACCAACCCCGACAAGTATGAGAACCAGGTCTATGTGTTGCCAAAGCACCTCGACGAAAAGGTCGCCATGCTGCACCTCGACAAGGTCGGTGCCAAACTGACCAAACTGACCAAGGCCCAATCGGACTATATCAGCGTTCCAGAATCTGGACCCTTCAAGCCAGATACTTACCGCTACTGATCCTGTGCCCGGGCCAAGGCCCGGCACAGATCGCGGGGCAATCGGGGGATTGCAAGGCGGCGGCTCAGGGCTCTGTGCCGCCGTTTTCTTTCTGGTCGACCCAGCACATCATGTGCTAGCTTTTAAGCTCCGGTCAGTCTATTCGAGCGCTGAAGGCTGCAAGTGCGCCACACATGTGTTGCCATAGCCTTCATGCGCAAACGTCACAGATACCCACACCTAATGGTGCACCAGGCCCCAACAAGCTTCCCCCAAAAAGCTTCCGGGGTCAGCGGTCAAAGGAATTAAAATGTCTGTTGCCGCCCAAAAGGCCTATGACTATCTCAAAAGCCAAATCCTCAATGGCGGCGTGCCGGCAGGTGAACACGTGCCGGAGGCCGAAGTTGCAGCCTCCGCAGGCGTCAGTCGCACCCCCGTCCGCGAAGCGATCCGGCGGCTGAGTTCTGAAGGCCTTCTGGTAAGGCGGCCGCATTTGGGTGCCGTGGTTCCGACCTGGAGCCAGGAAGAGCTGGAAGATGTGTTTTCTTTGCGCGCCATTTTAGAGACGCGCGCGGCAGAACGCGCGGCAACCAGGATTGGTGCAGAAGACCTCGATCGCCTGGTCGTGCTTGCCGACCAGATGATGCAGGCTGTGGGACCCGCAGCGGACGCGGGGCGGGCGGACGACGGCCGGGCCATATTTGCCGAACTCAATGGTCAATTTCACACCATCATTGTAGCCGCGGCGGGAAGCATACGACTGAGTTCCATGCTCGAACAAGTCATCCATATCCCGCTCTCGGTGCGCACGATCATGCGCTATGACCGGGAAGCCCTGATCCGCAGCGCTGGTCATCATATTGAATTGGTTTCAGCTTTCCGCGCACGCGACAGCGCATGGGCCGCCTCTGTCATGCGCAGCCATATCCTGGCCGCCTGGCATGCGATCGCCCTGGAGGCGACACGGCGGATCTAGCTAGGGCCGTTCACCATTTTTCGGAATCGAAAAATGGTGTAAAACTGGCCCTAAATCATAAATTTAGATCGCAACCTCGTTTTCAAGAAAACGAGACGCGATCTAGCGGGTTTGCAGCACCGCCACCGCGATGGCCCCGTCCCTTGATCGGAGCGGGAACAAACCAACCTTGCCCAAATAGGTGTCGATCGCTCCCAGTTGCACAAAATTTGTCCACCAGAAGGGCAGATTGACAATTGGCGACTTGTTCTGTTGTATCCCGCAGCAATCTTGCTAGCATGGGGGGTTCGGATGTGTCAGGGCCATCTGGAACGGCATGCAATGCGAAAAATGGGGGTTTTCATGATTAAAAAGGTTAGTTTCAAGCGGAGCTTGTCGCTTTCGACGTTTTTGCTAACAGGCATGCTATCGGGTGCCATTGTATCCAATGCCAATGCGCAAGCAGCACCTGGTCCGTCAGCGACGGCACCAATTGAAAGTGATGTCATCGTCGTCACCGGTGCCCGTCAACGTCAGGAAAGCGCAAAAGATGTACCCCTTGCGGTGCAAAGCTTCTCGGCCATCCAGATCGAGGATGCAGGGATTGACCGGCCTTCAGATTTTATCGCTCTGACGCCAAATGTGTCGTTCATTCAAACAACCAATGTCGGCGAGACGCAGGTCCATATTCGCGGGATCATTCAACCGCGCGATACAGAGCCCCCCTTCGCCTATGTGCTTGACGGCGTTCTTGTTCCAAATCCGAACGCGTTCAACCAGGAATTGTCAGACATTGCAGGGATCGAAGTCATCAAGGGACCCATTGGCTCTATCTATGGCCGCAATGCCGTGGGTGGCGCAATTCTGGTCAACACGAAAAAGCCGCGGGACCAGTTTGAGGGCCAGGTGAACGCAAGTTACGAAATTGAAGGGGAAGAATTTAAGGTCGGTGGCTATATTTCCGGTCCGCTGGCAGAAAATGTCTATGGCCGGATTACGGCCCATGTCAGCGACCGCAAGGGCTATTTTGACAACATCACGCGTAAAGCGAAAGAAGATCCCTTCTCCGAAAAACTCTTGCGTGGTCGCTTGATTGTGGATGTCAGTGATGCCGTCGAACTCGACTTCCAGGCAGGCTGGGGCCAGATCGAAGGCTATGCCTTCGCCTTCAATAACCAATTGTCGTTTACCCCGGGCTTTGCCACGGGCGTGAATACCGGGGACACCTCGCTTCCCTATGTCGGCAATCTGGCTTCCTTCAACAACCAGGACCGCTGGAACGTCTCTGCAAAAATGACCTGGGATGTTGCCAATGGCGTCGTCTCGGCGTTTGTCGCACACAACGCTCTTGATGAGAACATGGGCGGGGAAGGGGCGGCAGATCTCGCGCTCTTCGGTTTGCTCGGCCCGCCAAGCGCTGTAAACCCGGCCCCGGGTGCATTCTTCGGCGACCCCAGCCTTTATGAAGGCTATGGGCCGACCGATCGTGACGGGTCACAATATCAAGAGCGCAATCAACGCGACACCAGCGCCGAAGTCCGCTTCACCTCCGACGGCGAAGCGCGGTTCCGCTATATTGTGGGTGCCTATATCATCTCGTTCCAGCGCGATATCCTCTTGTTGACCGGTGATGTCGGCTTCGGCAAAACGGTCCGCAACGCGCCCGTTCTCAAAAATGGCGCACCAGGCACCCAAGGCACGGGCGGCGACAACGACAATTCCGCCTGGGCGGTTTTTGGTCAAGCCGCCTACGACCTATCGCCAGAGCTGGAACTCTCCATGGCATTGCGATATGACAAGGAAGAGCGGGAAAACACCAATACGGTGGTTGGAGCAGTCGCGGCCATCGGTGCCAAGCGCACAGCCGAGTTCGATCAAGTCCAGCCTCGTATCTCGCTTCGCTACAAGGCGAACGAGGCCGTTAGCCTCTATGGGACCTATGGCGAAGGGTTCCGGTCGGGCGGGTTCAATGCATTGGGTAGCCGCAATGCGATCCTGACCATTGATGGCAAGACCAACACAACTGTGCGGGATGCCTTCCCGAAAGAGACATCAAAATCGTTCGAGGCCGGCTTCAAATCGGTCCTGCTGGACCGCCGGTTGAGCCTCAATGGTGCGGCATTCACGACCAAAGTCGAGAATGCACATTTCTTCCAGTTCTTCCCGTTCTCCCTGGCACGCGTCATCTCCATCGTGCAGGAAAACGAAATCCGGGGGGCAGAGTTTGATTTCAATTTCCGTGTCAATGACAATTGGAAACTGTTTGGCGGTGCCGGGATTTTGAATTCCGAAATCGGCAAGAATGACGAAGTGCCTGCCTCAGTTGGCAAGAACTTCCCCTTTACCCCGGAGCACTCCATCGTCTTGGGCGTCCAGTTTGATCACAAGATTGCCAATGATCTTGATCTGGTCGGGCGGCTGGAATGGAATCAAACCGGTGAAATGTGGTTTGATACCGAAAACACCCGCGGCACGGTCCGCCCTGTTCTGGACCTGATGAATGCGCGCCTTGCAATCTCGGGTGAAAACTGGACAGCAAGCTTGTGGTCGCGTAATCTTCTCGACGAGAAATACAATGTCGACGGGGTGGTTCTCAATGTGCCACCACCGGCAGGCTTGACCTTCAACTTTGTCACCAAAGGGACACCACGGACCATTGGCGCTGAGTTGAGCTTCAAATTCTAACCAGGAAGTCCCGGGCGGCGCCTGAGGCGCCGTCCGGTTTTTTAGCGCACTCCGGGCTACGCGCCCTATCCGCGCCAGTTGTGCGTTTCGCCACTCTATCCTGAACCACCCTCTTTCCCGCCCCCGGGCATGGGGGCCAGAAGATCGCCTTTGAAGAGAGCTAATAGAGCATGCGGCCAGTGGAAATCGTCGAAGTCGGTGCGCGTGACGGGCTACAAAACGAGCCGGACCTCGTGCCAACCCACTCAAAGATTGCGCTGATCAACCAGGCCATTGGCGCGGGTATCAAGCGCATTGAAACGGCAAGCTTTGTGAACCCCCACCGTGTCCCGCAAATGGCCGACGCCGAGGCGGTGATGGCCGGACTGCCTGAAACCTCCGACGTGGTTTACATAGGTCTGGTGCTCAATGAGCGCGGGGCAGAGCGCGCGCTCACAACCAAAGTCCACCAATTGGGCGCTGTGGCGGTTGCCAGCGATACGTTCGCGATGCGTAACCAGGGCCAGACCTGCGACGATAGCGTCCGGATCGCCAAAGCCATTGTGGCACGTGCCAAGGCCACAGGACGCAGCGGACAAGTGACAATCTCTGCCGCTTTCGGCTGCCCGTTCGAGGGCGAAATTGATCCAGCCCGGGTGGTGGCAATGGCGAAAGCTTTGGCAGAAGCAGAGCCTTGCGAAATTGCTTTGGCCGATACGATCGGGGTAGCCGTGCCCTCCCAAGTAACCGCCCTTGTGCAGGCCGTGCGGGCCGTGACCGGGGACATCCCATTGCGCGCGCATTTCCATAACACCCGCAATACAGGCCTTGCTAACGCCTGGGCCGCCTATGAAGCCGGTATTGCGACCCTGGATTCAAGTCTGGGCGGCTTGGGCGGTTGCCCGTTCGCACCCAAGGCCACAGGCAATATACCCACTGAAGATCTGGTCTATCTGCTTTCCCGTTCCGGGGTGGCGACCGGCCTTGACCTGGATCGACTGATCGAAACAGGCACCTGGCTGACCGATATGATGGGCCGGGCGCTGCCTGCAATGGTCAGCCGCGCCGGCAATTTCCCGCCTCCCTTGTCCCTAATCGCTTAATTATCACTGGAGCAATTCATGTCCTATCGTCTTGGTGTTGATGTTGGAGGGACGTTCACCGACCTCCTCTTGTTTAATGAGGCCAACGGGCAAACCTGGCGGGGCAAAACACCGTCAACGCCCCAAGACCCTTCGATTGCGGTTGTTTCGGGCACCAAGCAGATTTGCGAGGATGCCGGCATAGGCGCAGGCGATATCAGCGTCTTCCTGCACGGAACAACAGTGGCCACCAATGCCGTGTTGGAAGGCAAAGGTGCCATTGTTGGCCTGATCGTGACCGAGGGCTATCGCCAGGTCATGCAGGTCGCCCGCTCCTTTGTACCAGGCGGCCTGGCAGCCTGGATCATCTGGCCAAAGCCGACGCCAATGGCGCTTCTGGAAAACACAGTTGAGATTTTTGGCAGAATGGACGCCCAGGGCCAGGAAATCCGCCCCCTCGACGAGGCCAATATCCGCGCCGAACTTCTAAAGCTCAAGTCCAGGGGCGTGCAGGCCCTGACCGTCTGCTTGATGAACTCCTATCTAAACGGCAGCCATGAAAAGCGGGTGGGTGAAATTGCGGTCGAGGTGTTCGGCAAAGATATGCCCATCTCCTTGAGCCATGAAATTCTGCCCGAAATGTATGAATATGAGCGCACGCTAACCACCGTCGCCAATTCAGCCATGCGCCCCGTGGTGGGAAAATATGTGCGCAACCTTAAAGCCGAGCTTACCTCGATGGGCATGAACGGCCAATTATCCTTGCTGCGCTCCGACGGGGGCTTGATGAGCGCACAGGCGGCTGAACTAAAGCCGGTCAACCTGTTGATGTCTGGACCAGCTGGCGGGGTAACCGGCGCGATTTTTGTCGCGAAAAACGCCGGCTTTAAAAACATTCTGACACTCGATGTCGGAGGCACCTCCACCGATGTGGCCTTGATTGAACATGGCGAACCACGCCTGCAACGCACCACCGAAGTCGCCCATTTGTCGGTTCGCGCCTCATCGCTTGACGTGCGCACCGTTGGTGCGGGCGGGGGCTCTATTGCCCACGTTCCTGAACTGACCAAAGCTCTGCGGGTTGGGCCCCAATCGGCGGGCGCCATGCCAGGACCTGCCTGCTATGGCCGGGGCGGCACGGAAGCAACCGTCTCTGACGCCAATTTGGTTCTGGGCTATCTGCCGGAAGAATTGCTGGGCGGGCGGATGAAACTGGATAAGCCAGCAGCCATCGCTGCGGTCCAGAAAGTGGCCGATGCCATGGGTGTCGATCTGATGGAGGCCGCACGCGGCATCATTGATATTGTCAACGAGAATATGTTCGGCGCGCTGCGCATGATCTCCGTTCAACAAGGCTATGACCCGCGCGAGTTTGCCTTGATGGGCTTTGGAGGGGCAGGTTCGCTCCATTCCAACGCTGTTGCCAAACTGATGGGTTCCTGGCCAGTGATTGTGCCGATCAGCCCGGGCGTTTTATGTGCGGCAGGCGATGCAACCACCCGGTCGCGCGCAGAAACAGCGCGCAGCTTCTCCAAGCGCAAATCCCAGACAACCGACACAGAGGTACATACCACCTTGTCGGAAATGGCCGATCAGGCCAAAGCCACCCTGCTTGCCGATGGGATTTCTGAAGCAGATATCAGCCTCAAGTTCGAGATTGATGTGCGCTATTACGGCCAGGGCTTTGAAGTGCCAATGGCTGTCCAATTGGACGACTTTGTCGCTGGCGGCGTGGAAAAACTCGCGAGCGCCTTTGATGAAGAACATCGCCGGCTGTTCACCTTCAACATGGAAACCGAACACGAACTGGTCAATCTGCGGTGTGTCGCGCTTGGCAAGGCGCTGGAATTGCCGGTGGCACCCATCGAACAGGGCAATGGCGATGCCGCCTCTGCCCGCCTGGCCGATCATAAGATGTGGGTCGACGGCGGCTGGCAGGATGGGGCGATTTATGATCGCGCAAAACTGCGTGCAGGGGATGTCATATCCGGACCCGCTATCATCACAGAAATGGATTCCACCGCATTGGTATTGCCTGGTTGCGTCGCCAAAGTCGACGCACTGGGAAATATTCTGATCAATCCCGCCTAGCACCTGCAACGCTCGCTTGAAGCTGACACGATATTTAGGAGCCTGCCATGCCCGCAACAATACTTGAAACCAAGCCCCGCCCCTTCCTTCGTACCCCGGTCGACCCCGTATCGCTCGACATTATCGAAAACGCACTGCGCAACGCACGTGTCGAAATGGATGCGACCCTGTTTCGAACCGCCCTCTCTCCGGGCATTCGCGAACAAGGTGACGCATTCCCCATGATTGCCGATCCACAAGGCCGCATGGTCGTCGGTCAGTTCGGCTCGTTCCTGCAAGGCTTCTTGCGAGGCTATGATGGCGAGATCGAAGAAGGCGATGTCATTTTGTTGAATGACCCCTATTCATGTGAAGGCGCGATCAGCCACACGTCGGATCAACTGGTCATCATGCCCATCCACCACGATGGCCGCCTGGTGGCTTGGGGTGCCATGTTTGGCCATATGACCGATGTCGGCGGCAAAGTACCAGGCTCTCTGCCCACGGACGCCTCGTCCATCTTTGAAGAAGGCATGCGCCTGCCACCGGTCAAGCTCTACCGAAAAGGCGTCCTTCAAGAGGATATCTTGAAGATTGCAACCCATCAGAGCCGGATGCCGGAATGGTACCGCGCCGATCTTATTGCCATTGTCGCAGCCTGCCGGGTCGCGGCACGCCGGCTGGTTGAAATGTGCGAGCGATTTGGCGACGACCAGGTCAATTCTGCCATGAATGACCTGTTAGACCGCAATCGCCGCGCGATGCAATTTCTCATTGGCCAGGCCATTGGCGAAGAACCCGTCTTCTTTGAAGATTACATCTGTGACGACGGCAAAGGTGCCGGCCCCTTCAAAATCAAATGCACCATGTGGCGCGAGGGCGAGCGCGTAATCCTGGATTTTGATGGCACAGATCCCCAATCGGACTCGAGCATCAATTTCTATCTCAACGAAAACATGTTCAAGATGTTCTTCGGCATCTATATGATCATGGTGTTTGATCCCCAGATCCTGTTCAACGACGGCTTCTATGATCTCGTTGACGTACGCATCCCCGAAGGATCACTCTTGAAGCCCAAGTTCCCGGCCGCACTCTCGTGCCGGACCCATGCGTTGGGGCGTATCTTTGATGTTCTAGGTGCCCTGTTGGGACAAAAACAACCAGATTTCCTCTGTGCAGCCGGCTTCTCGTCCAGTCCCCACTTGATGTATTCGGGCTTCCATCCCGATGGGGAGTGGTTCCAATTGTTCCAGATCGGATTTGGCGGCATTCCAGGTCGCTTCCTGGGCGATGGCGCCGATGGCCATTCATTATGGCCAGGCTTCACCAATGTGCCGAACGAGTTTTTGGAGCGCTACTTCCCGATGCGCATCGAGAAATACGAGTGCGCGGTCGATTCCGGCGGGGCCGGCCTGAACCGGGGCGGTAATGGCATCAATATGGTGTATCATTTCCTCGAGAATGGCACGATCTCGATCCATGATGATCGCTGGTTCGTTCCGCCCTGGGGCGTCAATGGCGGCCAACCCGGGGCACGGTCCTGGAAAAAGCTGGTCAAGGCCGATGGCCAAGCCATCCCGCTCGGATCAAAAATGGACCGTGTGACCGTGGAGAAGGGCGACGAGCTGCACTATGTCACCTGGGGTGGCGGCGGCTGGGGCGATGCGCTTGAGCGTGACCCCGCCCTCGTCGGCCTTGAAGTTAGGGGTGGCCTTGTCTCAGTGGCAGGGGCTCGCGATTACGGCGTTGTCTGTGATGAAAACGGGGTCGTTGATGAAGGCGCCACCACTGACTTGCGCAACAAGCTGAGGGCGAGCCGTGATCCTCTCCAGGTCTTTGAATTTGGACCAGGAATCGAAAAATTGCGCGAGACGTGCGAGGCCGATACAGGCCTGCCGGCACCGATCCAACCTGTCTGGCGCGGGCGGATTAGTGACAAGATCGCCGCGCAATGAGCCTAGCAGGAGCAGAGGCAACGGGTCCCCTTAAGGGCTTGCGTGTGATCGAACTGGGGGTGTTGCTCGCAGGGCCTTTCTGCGGGCAGCTATTGGGCGATCTTGGCGCGGAAGTCATCAAGATCGAACCCCCGGGCCAGGGCGACCCCATGCGCGATTGGGGTACGATCAAGCCAAAAGGCCAGGGTCTGTGGTTTCCAATCGTCGCCCGCAATAAAAAATGCATTACCGCCAATATGCGAACACCTGAAGGGCAACAGATTCTGAAAGATCTGGTCGCCGAGGCAGACTTTGTGCTGGAGAACTTCCGACCCGGCACGATGGAGAAATGGGGTCTCGGGTATGATGTTCTCTCGGCCATCAACCCGGGCATCATCATGATCCGTGTTTCAGGCTATGGCCAGACCGGCCCGTCCAGTCACAAGGCTGGCTATGCAAGCGTTGGCGAAGCCATGGGTGGCTTGCGCTATGTGATGGGCGAACCCGATCGCATGCCCTCGCGGGCCGGCATTTCGATTGGTGACACATTGGCAGCGACCTATGCGACCATTGGTGCCCTCGCTGCCCTCGAGCACCGACGCAAAACCGGCCGGGGCCAGGTGGTGGATGCGGCAATCTATGAAAGCTGCTTCGCGATGATGGAAAGCCTCATCCCGGACTTTCAATTCGGTGAGTATGTGCGCGAACGGACCGGTTCGATTTTGCCCAAAATCGCCCCGTCCAACATCTACCCCGCCAGTGACGGGATGCTGATCATTGCCGCCAATCAAGACACAGTCTGGCGTCGTTTGGCGGAACTCATGGGCCGGGCTGAACTTGCAGACGACCCCCGCTATGCAACCCATATCGCCCGGGGCGAACATCAAGGCGAGCTTGATGTGATCATCGGCGCCTGGACACAGGCCCAAACCTGCGAGGCCCTAGAAGCAGCCTGTGAAGCGGGCGGGGTGCCATGCGGGCGGATCTATCGTGCGCCTGAAATGCTGGCAGACGAGCATTTTGCCGCACGCGAAGCAATCGTCGAGGTTGAACATCCCGTTTTAGGGGCGTTCAAGATGCAGAATGTATTTCCCAAATTATCCGAAACCCCGGGCAATGTCCGCTGGACAGGGCCAGACATGGGCTCTCATACCCTAGATGTTCTCCACGACATTCTGGGATATGATGACACCAAGATCGAGGCGCTAAGGTCTGCTAACGCGATTTAATCGCCGACGCTTCGCTCGCCTCCCTGATCCATTGTCCCGCTATTGCTAGATCGCGTCTCGTTTTCTTGAAAACGAGGTTGCGATCTAAATTTATGATTTAGGGCCAGTTTTACACCATTTTTCGATTCCGAAAAATGGTGAACGGCCCTAGCAGTCGAGGCCGCGTGCAGCAGGCGATCACTGAGCCCGCAGCCGAGCCAAAGCGTCTTCCAACTCAATAACCTCGGCGTATTTTGCCTGAAGATCAAAGAGATTGGCCTCATGGGGACGAAGGTCGCGATCTGCACATGCTTGCCTGACCACAAAAGGGGCAAACCCCGTCTGGATTGCATCCAATGTTGTTGCCCGCACACAGCCCGAAGTCGAGTATCCGCCAATCAGGACACAATCGACTTTGAGCGCGTGGAGCGTTGAAGCCAGAGACGTCGCAAAAAACGCCGACGCGTAATTTTTCATGATGACGATGTCGGTTGGGCCAGGTGTCAGGGCTTCTGGAAAGGCGGCTACCGGACTTCCAACCTCAAAATGCTTCAATGCCGGCACCTTTTTGAAAAAGAGCCCGCCGTCAACTCCCCCCTTTTGAAAGCTCACACCCGTCAGAACCACAGGAATAGCATGCTCATGAGCCATGGCGCGCAAAGCGACCATGGCGGCCAGGGCATCGTGCGCGCTCTGACCGGCATAAAGGGGACAGTCGGGATCGAGATAAGCTAAAACCGGATCAACCAAAACAAGCGCCGGCTTCTCACCCCAGGCCAATTGTCCACCAAATCCTGCCTGGCGATAATCCCTATCCAAACCCGGTTCCCGCATCGACCTGCCCTCCTGTATCTGATGGTGGCAAGACTAGGGCCGTTCACCATTTTTCGGAATCGAAAAATGGTGTAAAACTGGCCCTAAATCATAAATTTAGATCGCAACCTCGTTTTCAGAAAACGAGACGCGATCTAGCAGCCTGTCGCATAACTCGCAAATCACTGTATAGATTGGCATGTCCAAATTCATCTCTGACGACCGTAGCCAATCGTTTTTGTTGCCACCTGATTTGAGGGATTGGCTGCCGGCTAATGACCTGGCGCACT
>CALRXH020000020.1:0-49210 GCA_943372135.1 Maricaulis salignorans
CATAAATTTAGATCGCAACCTCGTTTTCAAGAAAACGAGACGCGATCGAGGGCCGTTCACCATTTTTCGGAATCGAAAAATGGTGTAAAACTGGCCCTAAATCATAAATTTAGATCGCAACCTCGTTTTCAAGAAAACGAGACGCGATCGAGTGAGTTGACGGTTTAGAGTATCCGTTATCATCAAGCTGGTTTTGGCGTCCAAGATTTGCTCTTTGACAGTAGTGCGTTTGCGAGCACGATGAGCTTTCGCAGGACGGCGATGATGGCTTTTTTTGCTGCTTTGCCATCCCAATTCAGTGTGAGGCTCGTTTGGGGCGATGGTTTCAGGTCGAAACCCGGCCAATTCTTGTCGGTCTCCAATGCGACACTTCCGCCAAAAGCAGGCCAATCAAACAAACCGTCATTGGGAATCACCTCTAAGCGCAATGACTGGCCAAGGCGCGGTGCGACTGGCAGACATTTGTCCAATGGTCATTGCTCGACCCAAACAATTTGCATGCGACAAACATCGGCGCTTAAAGTGATGCGGCAATCTACCTCATGAGGATCCAGCAAAAGGCGTTACACGAATGGCATCGGATGCTTATGCTCATCGCATGAACAATCTATCGAAAGATCAAGAAATTATCGCTGCCGCCCTTGCGGTCAATGCACCATTTGTAGGGCGTCTCAGATCGCGAACCCTGGTTGGATCGCGCTGGTTTGCCTTGATCGGGCAATTCATCACCGTCCTCATCGTCTATTTCGGCTTCAAGTTTGAATTGCCATTGCTTGCCTGTCTTTTGACAATCGCGGCCAATATCACACTCAATATTGTCCTCATGGTTGGCCTGCCTCGCCAGCGGCTGGTGCGGCAATGGGAGGCAGCGGCGCAACTAACCTTTGACGTGCTCCAACTGGCACTTCTGCTGTATCTAACCGGCGGCATCGCCAACCCGTTCTGTCTGCTTCTGATTGCGCCCGCCACCATTGCTGCGTCAACATTGCAGCCCCGCTGGACACTCAGTATCATTGCTGTGACGATTTTGAGCGTCTGTGTGCTGGCCCTTTATGCCTATCCCCTGCCCTGGCTTCCTGCCGGCAGCTTCGTGATGCCGGGGCTCTATCAATCCGCCATGGCTTTAGCGATCATCATGGGCCTGGTCTTTACGGCGAGCTATGCATGGCGTGTTTCGTTAGAAGAAAGCCAGCTCGCCGATGCCTTGATCGCGACGCAAGAGGTACTGGCGCGCGAACAAAGACTGGCGGCACTGGGAGGCCTTGCCGCCGCAGCCGCGCATGAATTGGGCACACCTCTGGCTACCATCCAGGTCACGGCCAAAGAAATGTTGCGCTCGCTGGCACCCAACAGCCTCGACATGGAAGACGCTGAACTTATCCTGTCCCAGGCCCAGCGGTGCCGGGAAATTCTCCGCAACCTGACCAATCAGAAGGAAACCCCCGTATCGCTAACCGATACCCTGCCCTTTGGCCAAATGCTGGAAGAAGTGACCGCGCGGCACCCCGAAATGAGCCACAAGGCCGTGCTCTTTGATATCCAAAGCCCAAAGGGCATGGGCGAGCTGATGGTCACTCGCAAGCCCGCTATCCTCTATGGATTGGGCAATCTGTTCGAGAACGCACGTCATTATGCGAAACAAGCCGTCACAATCTCTGCCAAGTGGGACGAACACAGTGTGGCGATAACCATTACCGATGATGGACCAGGCTTTGATGAAGCCATCCTCGACCGGTTGGGGGAACCCTATGTGTCAACCAGCCTGCAAGGCTCTTCCTCCGCCAATGCGCGCGAGGGAATGGGGCTTGGCTTCTTCATTGCCAAAACCCTGCTGGAACGCTCGGGTGGACAAGTCTCTTTCTGGAATGGCACCAGCCCCGGAGAAGGTGGCGTGGTTGAGACGGTCTGGCCCCTGTCAGCCATCGCCGCGAAATCATGACCCCAAGCGCCTGGTTCAATTTGAACCAGATCGCGATCTAAAGGCCTGCGACTTCTTGTCACTTGCGGTGGTGTTCGTTTGAGTTCACACATAATCATGGTCGAAGACACTGCCATAGATACTCTCCCGGATCGTACTCTCCTTGTGTTGGATGATGACGCGCCCCTGCGTAATCGTTTGGCCCGCGCCCTCCAAAGCCGCGGCTTCTTGGTTACAACAGCTGCAGGCGTCGAAGAGGCCAAGACAAGTGTCCGCAACGACCCGCCCGCATTTGCGGTTCTCGACCTGCGCCTCGAAGATGGTTCAGGGCTTTCGGTGGTGGAAGAATTGCACCTGCTGCGCCCCGATGCGCGGGTGGTGATGCTGACGGGTTTCGGCAATATCGCCACTGCAGTTGCAGCCGTCAAAGCCGGGGCGGTCGACTATCTGTCCAAGCCTGCCGATGCTGATGATGTCGTAAAAGCCCTGATGGCGCAAAGCGACCATTTGCCAGACCCCCCAGCCAACCCGATGAGCGCAGACCGTGTGCGCTGGGAGCATATTCAGCGCGTGTTTGAACTGTGCGGGCATAATGTGTCAGAAACCGCCCGCCGCCTGAACATGCACCGCCGGACTCTACAGCGCATTTTGGCCAAACGGGCCCCGCGCTGAAGCTTTATTCCTTGACGTCTGTTCCCCGCTCCATAACGATGGCCCAAAGGATCGCGCAACCAGCGTAGAATCCAGATCATGCTCATAGGATTGTCACCTTGGAACATCTCGACGTGCTGATTGTTGGTGCCGGCATTTCCGGCATCAGCGGAGCTTACCACCTAAAAAGCCAATGCCCCGACAAAAGCTATGCAATTTTTGAAGGTCGCTCCGCCATTGGCGGCACCTGGGACCTGTTCCGCTACCCAGGCATTCGCTCGGACTCCGATATGTATACCCTCGGCTTCTCGTTCAAACCCTGGACCGAAGCCAAGGCGATCGCGGACGGACCATCGATCCTGCACTATCTCCATGAAACAGCCAACGAACATGCCATCAAGGACAAGATTCGCTTGAACCATCAGGTGGTAGCAGCGGCGTGGGACTCCTCCAAAGCGCGCTGGACCATTGATTACACCTCTGGCGAGACCCAAAAAAAAGGTCGCCTGACCTGCAGCTTCCTCTATATGTGCACGGGCTATTACAATTACAGCCAAGCCCACCGCCCAGAATTTGCGGGAGAAGAGAGCTTCAAAGGCCAAATCATCCACCCGCAATTCTGGCCGGACAAACTCGACTATAGCGGCAAAAAAGTCGTGATCATCGGCAGTGGCGCAACCGCTGTCACCCTGGTGCCCGCTATGTCCCACCAAGCCGGCCATGTCACCATGCTGCAACGGTCACCAACCTATGTGGTTTCACGACCCGGCGAAGATGCCTTTGCCAATTGGCTTAACAAAGTCCTGCCGGGGAAACTGGCCTATGGCTTGATCCGGTGGCGCAATGTGCTGTTCCAGATGTATTTCTATTCCATGGCCCGCAAACATCCCGACCGGGTGAAGGAACGCTTGCTGGAATTGCTCAAAGCGGAATTGCCCGCCGATTTCGACATGGCCAAGCATTTTACGCCAAGCTATAATCCCTGGGACCAACGTCTGTGCCTGGTGCCAGACGCCGACCTCTTCACCGCCATCAAGGCCGGTAAGGCCAGTGTTGTGACCGATCGAATTGAGCGGTTTGACGAAACCGGCATTGTCTTAAAGTCCGGCGAGCGGATCGACGCCGACATCATCGTCACGGCAACCGGATTGCAACTGCAAGTCTTGAGCGGCGTGCCGTTTCAAGTCGACGGCAAAGCGGTCGATTTCTCCAAGACCTTCTCCTACAAGGGCATGATGTATAGTGGCGTACCAAACCTTGCCTCAGCATTCGGCTACACCAATGCGTCTTGGACGCTTAAAGCCGATTTGACAGCCGAATATATGTGTCGCCTGCTCAAGCATCTCGATGCCACCGGCCAGACCACCTGCCTGCCGGAAAGAGGCAGTGAGGCCCTGGAGCCTGCGCCGTGGCTTGACTTCACATCCGGCTACGTCACCCGCGCAATGGAAAGCTTCCCCAAGCAAGGCCATGTCGCGCCTTGGAAGGTACACCAGAATTATGCGCTCGATCTGATGGCCTTCCGGTTTGGAAAACTGGAAGACGAGGTGATGCACTTCTCCAAGCCGAAGGTCGCTTGAACGGCCTTTAGCGGCATCACGATGGACAGGCCCACCCGACACCTGCCATCCAAGATCTCCCCTGGAAATATCCCATGATCGCGCCCTCAGTCAAAGACCCGCCCCTGCCCGTTATCATCATTGGTGCCGGCCCCGCAGGCCTATTTGCCGCGGACTATCTGGCAAAGGCTGGCCACCGCGTAGAGATTTATGACGCCATGGCGTCGGTGGGGCGGAAATTTCTTTTAGCAGGCCGCGGCGGCCTCAACCTCACCCATAGCGAAGCGCTCGCGCACTTCACGCGACGCTATGGCACCGCGCAGAACTGGGTAGGCCCGTGGCTGGATGCCTTTACTCCCGATGATCTCAAGGCTTGGGCGGAAGAACTGGGACAGCCCGTGTTTGTTGGGTCGAGTGGGCGGGTGTTCCCCCAAAGCCTGAAGGCCTCGCCGCTCCTGCGCGCCTGGTTGAAGCGGCTCGCGGCCTTGGGCGTCACCATTACCACCAGCGCACGCTGGACGGGATTTTCCCAAACAGGGGCCGCACAATTTGCCCATCGTGACGGGCAAAGTAGTGAGCACGCCAGTGGAGCGACCCTTTTGGCACTGGGCGGGGCGTCCTGGCCAAAACTTGGCTCGGATGGAACATGGGCACCCGTCCTTGGCAAGCTTGGCGTCGGCATGACCCCGTTGGAAGCCTCCAATGTCGGGGTGCATGCAAACTGGAGCGCAACGCTCAGGGCAGGGTTTGGCGGCGCAATCGTTAAAAATGTCGAAGTCCGCCTGGGTGAAACAGCCGCGCGCGGTGACCTGGTTATCACCGATACCGGCCTTGAAGGTGGGCCAATCTACGCCCTCTCCCCAGCACTGCGCGAAGCCCTGAAACAGGGGTCCGGCCACATCCGGATTGATCTGCGACCCGATATCGAGACCGAAGCACTTGCCAGGCGGCTTGTTAAAGCCAAAGCAGGCCAGTCGATTTCCACAGCGCTCAAAAGCCATGTGAAACTGGCTCCTCCCGCCATTGCGCTCATGCGCGAGGCGACAGCCAATCGCTTGCCAGATTCAGCCATGGGGCTGGCACGTTTGATGAAGTCAGTCCCAATAGAATTGACAGGCATGGCCGGCCTGGAGCGCGCAATTTCAACCGCTGGCGGGATCAATCAGGACAGTGTCGACGAACACCTGATGGTGAAGGCACGCCCGGGGGTCTTTGTTGCCGGTGAAATGCTCAACTGGGATGCCCCAACCGGAGGCTATCTCTTACAGGCCTGCTTCTCGAGCGCCAGGCACGCCGCCAAGGGCATAGAGGCATGGATTCGAAAAGCGGGGACTCGAAAAGCGGGGGTCTGACAGGGCGGGCATCAGCGCTGAACCCCGCCTTGCCACACCGCCACCAGATTGGCCGTTGCATCTAGTCGCACAAAATCGGCCCGTGCTCCCACAGCCAGCCGACCGACCTCGCGGTCGAGTCCCATCGCCAAGGCAGGAGCAAGACTGGCCATTTGCAACACGTCGCCCAATGCAAGCCCCGTCTGGCGCATCATCACACCAATCGCATCGTGCAAGGAAAGGTTTGAGCCTGCCAACACCCCATCAGATGTATAACATGTCAGTCCGCGAGCAAAAATCTTCTCCCCCCCCAACTCAAACCAGTCCTGGTCCGAGCCCAGGGTCGCCATGGCGTCACTGACCAAAACAGTCCGCTTTGGCCCCAGCAGCCGGGCAACCAGAGCCATATTGGCACCATGAACATGCACCCCATCGGCAATCAGACCCGAGAAAGAAGCCGGGCTGGATAAAGCCGCTCCAACCACGCCCGGAGCCCGGCTGGAAAGCTGGCTCATCGCATTGAAAATATGGGTGAAACCCCGAAGCCCTTCGGCCTCGGCTGCAACAATTTGCTCATAGCTCGCCTCGCTATGCCCGGCAAAAACCACTGCACCGCGACGAACAAGCTCGCCAATCGTGCCGGCTGGCGCTGTTTCAGGTGCCAGGGTGATCAAAGTCTTGCCATGCTTCAAGCGGGTCAACAGCTCAATGGCTTCCTGGTCGAGCACTTTGAACTTCGACGCGTCATGCACACCTTTGCGGCCGGCATTGAGGAAGGGCCCTTCAAGATGAATGCCAATTATTCCCGGAACCCCTGCCTCAATCGCTGCATCCACGGCCTCAATGGCCCGGGCGATCTTTTCAAAAGTATCGGAGATCAGAGTCGGCAAGAACGAAGTCGTACCAAATTTGGCGTGCGCCCTTGCGATGGTGGCGATGGTCTCGACGCTCGGCGCGTCATTAAACAAGACACCACCCCCGCCATTAACCTGGATATCGACAAATCCCGGCGCGAGGATGTCGCCCGCCAGATCATGGCGCTCATAGCCTGCCGGTATAGCCAGGTCGGGCCCAATGGCTTCAATCAAGCCGCCGCGCACAAGTAAGCTCTGGCCTTCACAGAATGTCTCGCCAAGCGCCAGGCACGCATTGAGGAGGGCGAAAGAAGTCATCGGGTTTGCGTAACTTTACTAAGCCCGGGCGGTGCGTCAGGGTTTCGCCCGCGCGCGCGGGCCAAAGCCTCGGCACACGCATAGAAGGAAGAAACCTGGCACAATGGTGCGACGAGGGGATGAAGCCCTGCCTGCGTCGGCAAGTCAATAGCTCCAGGAAATGGCCCGCCAGACGCAAAGACCCTCGCATGACGGGCTGTGAACTCCGCGCTCAAGGCGGAGAAACTGGCAGCTGCGGCGTCCATAGGAGCAATCATAATGACGGGGAAGCCGGCTCCAACAAGCGCCATCGGTCCATGGCGCACTTCAGCAGCTGAAAAGGCTTCCCCGTGCAGGGCGCTGGTCTCTTTCAATTTGAGAGCCATCTCGTGGGCAATCCCAAAAGTCAGACCCCGGCCGATTACAAACAGGCTTTTGGCATCCAAAAGCGCGTCACCCAGGCTGGACCAGTCGCGCCCAAACGCTTCGCTGATGTGATCGCCAGACGCTTCCAGTGCCATCAGCAATTCTGCGTCCTCGCTCCACTCCGCCACCAAATGCACGATAGCCGACAAGGAAGCGATATAGGATTTGGTGGCGGCTACAGCCAGTTCGGGGCCCGCATGCAAGGGCACAAACACATCGGCAGCCCGGGCAGCAAGTGACCCGGCATCATTGACCATCGCCACAACAAAAGCGCCAGCCTCTTTTGCAAAGGCGATGGAGGCCAGAATATCAGGGCTCTTGCCGGACTGAGAAATGACCAAAAATAGCGCCCCATCGAGGTCACTCAGCGGTTTAGCGTAAATCGAGGATAGGGAAGGCGCATGGGAGGCAACCAGCACGCCCAGCCTTGTTTCAATCCCATATTTGGCAAAGCCTGCAGCATGATCGGAAGACCCGCGCGCGCACGTGAGCACCAGGCGGGGCTTTCGCGCGCGCAGGCGTGCGCCGAGGTCTCGCATCACGCCTTTATTCTCTTGAAACTGGCGACGAACAACCTGACCGGCGCTATGTGCCTCAGACCACATCAACGTGCTGGATTGAGTCAAAATGGCTCTCCTAAACCAGCCCCGTATGACGTGACTCGCCACACGAGCCCAGCTATCTGGTAGAGGGTTTTGATAAAAGTTTGTTGAAGTAAGGAGCTATACCCATGGCCTACTGGCTTTTGAAGAGCGAGCCCGATGGTTTTTCATGGGCCGACCAAGTGGCACGAGGGGCCAGGGGTGAGCCCTGGACAGGGGTGCGTAACCATCAGGCCAAGAATTTTCTGAAACAAATGGCGGTCGGGGATTTGGCCTTCTTCTATCATACAGGCGACGAGAAACAGATCGTCGGCATCGTCGAAGTGATCAAAACCGCTTATGGTGACCCGACCGACCCTGCGTGGATTGCCGTCGATGTAATGGCGTGCGAGCCTTTAAAGCAGCCGATTTCGCTCGCCGCAATCAAGGCCGATCCCGCCCTGACTGAGCTGGCTTTGGTAAAGTCGCCCCGGCTGTCTGTGCAACCGGTATCTGTCGCCCACTGGCACCATCTCCTAAGCCAAAGCTAATCGGGCTTGGCTTTGAATATCCTCCCATAGGCCAGGAAGTTGAAGATGGAAGCCACAATCGTGCCTGCCGCCATTGCCAGGAGCAAGGGGAGCTCCGCCCAAGTGGCGCCGACAAAGACCAGATAATTGATCCATAGTCCGACCAGGCTTGCCGCCACATAGGAGACTATTTCCCGCACACCGGGCCAGCCCGTTGCCGCAAACGTCGCTTGCCGGTTGAGAACAAAGGTGAAGAACACCACCCCTATCAAGGACAGCGCACGGCTGACATAGACATCCAATCCCAGACGAACCATGGCGAAGACCAGCCCTGCATCGAGAACAAAAGCCAAACCACCCACCACCACAAAGCGGAAGGCGCGCGCCCAAGTTGAGGAAGCCGTAAAGAGATCAGATTGCTTCACTCAGGAACTTTCTTATGGTTTGGCCCAGTATCTTGGCCCAGTATCGGGTCTCAGGCTTGAAGCGGCACTAAAGCCCTCGCCTGAACAGACTGTATCATCCGTCATTGCTCTTCATCGCAGATTCAGGCTTCTGTGTCAGATGGAATTCCCACATGCCAGCTTCTGTTCACAAACCGCAGTGCACTTTATGCAGGTCTGGCGCGACCTAACTTAGGGTGTCAGAAGTCGATGTCTCTTGCTGAATTCTCAAATCCGACTGGACAGGCCCCCAAAACATCAACCGCCAGGCTTGTGTTGCGCCTCTGTCTTGTTGGCGCCATCCTGATTGCCTCCTACCAGTTGCTGAGCCCCTACTGGACGCGCGTTTCTGCCTGGAACCTGGTCGATAATGATGACGCCATGCGCGTGCTGCAAGTCCGCGATTGGCTTGCCGGTCAGGCCTGGTTTGACGTCTCCCAGCATCGCTTCACCGAGCACCCGGTCAGCAATATCCATTGGTCGCGTATCGCCGACTTGCCACTCGCTTTGACGATGTTGATCACCAATCTGATAGCTGGCCAATCCATGGGCGAAAAAGTCGCGGCCTTTGTGACCCCGGTGTGGCTGGGTGTGATCTATGTGATCATCGGAGTGAAAGCCTCGGTGGCCCTGGGCGGCAAGAAGGCCTTCCTCCCCGCCATCTTCCTCATCACCTGCGCACCTGCCGCTCTGACCTATTTTCTTCCCGGGCGCGTCGATCACCACGGGCTACAACTGATTTTCCTCGCAACAGCCTTGTGGGGGCTGGTGGCGGGTGGAAAGAGACTGGCGGCCTTGAGCGGGATCGCCATCGCCCTGGGCATTGGCGTCGGCCTGGAAGCCCTACCCCTTCAGATTGTCCTGATTGGCTGGGTGGCGATGCGCTGGGCCCTTCGCGGCGCGTCAGTACAAAATGAAACGCGCTGGTTTGCCTTGAGCCTAGGCTTAGGCCTGGCGCTTTGCTTTGTTGCCACGGTCCCGGCAGTGAAATGGGCGGCACCCGTCAATGATGCCATCGGCCGTGGCCATGTCGTCTTGGGGCTGCTGGGTGGATTGCTTTTGGCCCTAGCGACTCTTCTGCCCATTGCGCGACTGGATCCCAAAGGCGGTATCGTCGCGCGTCTCCTCCTATTGGCGGTGATTGGCGGGATCATTCTGTCGGGCGTGGTGGTTTTCAAGGAAGTGATCGTGCCGCCTTACGACCAGATTGACCCGCTGCTGAAGCGCCTGTGGCTCAATAATGTGACCGAAACCGCACCTTTGATGAAGGCCAAGTTGAGTACGACCCTTGCCTTTGCGCTGTTTCCAGTCATTGCAGGCATTGCCAGTATTGTCGCTCTTATATGGGCGAAGGACAAAGAGCGAGACTTGTGGATCCTCGCGGCGCTGACGATTTTTGTGTCCGCCGGGCTCGCCGTCTTCTGGCAAGGACGCTCTGCCGGCCTTGCAACCACGGTTTCGGGGATCATGGCAGCCGCCCTGATTGGCAAGCTGATCGAACAAGTCAATTTGCGAACGGCCTTGATTGTGGCAGCCATCGCCAATCCCATCATTCCAGGCCTTGTTGGATCTAAGGTCGCCGAATATTTTGAGCCCAAGCCCACGAGGTTTTCAACCGGCGGTGGCGCGGGCTGTTTTACCGAGCGGGCCTTCAGTTCCCTTAAACGGCAACCGCCCGGTCTGGTTGTGGCCCCTATTGATATGGGTGCACGCGTTTTGCTAACAACGCCGCATAAGGTATTGGCAGGGCCCTATCATCGCAATAACAAAGGCAATCTGGCAGCCTATCGTCTGTTCATGGCAAAGCCCGACGATGCCAGGGCCATGGCGAAGGACCTTGGTGCAAGCTATGTCGCCATTTGTACGAAGTCAGCCGAAGTCGCTATTTTGTCGCGCGAAGGACCCAAGGGCCTGATGATGGAACTCAGGAACGGACGCATCCCCGCCTGGCTGACCCCGATAGAGCGGCCAAAAGGCTCTGATGTCCAGGCTTTCAAGGTCAAACTGGACCAAAGCGCGTCTGGTTCAAATTGAACCAGGTTGCGCGCTAAAACAAAAATCAGGCGTCTGGTTCAAATTGAACCAGGTTGCGCGCTAAACCAAAATCAGGCGTCTGGTTCAAATTGAACCAGGTTGCGCGCTAAACCAAAATCAGGCGTCTGGTTCAAATTGAACCAGGTTGCGCGCTAAAACCAAAATCAGGCGTCTGGTTCAAATTGAACCAGGTTGCGCGCTAAACCAAAATCAAGCATCTGGTTCAATGAACCAGATGCGCTCGAAGTGAAATGGAACAAGGGGATGACTTGTTGCTCCAATGTAGATTGCGAGCACAAGATCGATCCCAAAGGAAAAAACGCGATCCGGCTTGGAGATGCCTGTGTCAAAGCGCCAAAAAGGGCCCCTGCCCTATCCAGCACCGGGAATTGGAGCCGCCTGGCTTGGCGACAGCCCCGCCTTTGGCTTTGGCGATGGCACGCTGAAACTGGGGGAACAACACCTCACCTGTCATCATGGCAGTATGCTGGCTATGCAGGCAAGCCCGGACGGTCAGTCCATCTGGACCTGCGGCGATGACGGCAGGCTGGTGGAGATCGACAACCAAGGCAGCCTACACGAACGCCTGCATGTCCCGCGCAAATGGCTGGATTCACTGGCGATCCGGGCAGATAGCAGCTCGGTCGCCGTCGCGGCGGGGCAAATTGTCCATACTCTTGGCCCCAATGGTATGGTTCAGGAACTGCGCCCGCCAAAAGGACCCACGGCCCTCACCTTTGCCCGCAACGGGCAGGAGCTTGCTGTCACCCACAGCGCAGGCGTTAGCCTGTTTGATCTTTCCTCTGGGGAATTGGTGCAGGAAATCCCCTGTGCCGGCGGGCCGGTCTCTGTTGCCTATGGGGCAGATGATGCCTTCTTGTTTGTCGGCCTCTCTGAACCAGCCCTCGCGGGCTGGAGACTTCGCGACGGGCAAGCCTTTAAAATGGGCGGCTATCCGGCCAAGCCGCGCCACCTCGTCTTTAACAAAACAGGCTCTGTCCTTCTGACCTCGGGGGGACCTGCACTTCTGGCTTGGCCAGTCGTGGCCGGGAAGGGACCGATGGGCCAGTCTGCGGGTGTGTACCGACCCCGCTTGGGATTGGTCACCGCCATAGCCGTGCACGAGGAGCGGGCTCTGGTTGGCTGGTCCGATGGCGGAGTAGATCAGGTCGATCTTTCTTCCGGCAAAACCGGCTTTCTAGCCGGCACCCGCCCCCGCAATGAATTAACCGATGATCCCCGCAAGATGCGCAGGTCGATCCTGAGCCTTGCATTCCACGCATCGGGCCGACGGTTTGCCTATGTGGGCGAAGATGGCAGCTTCGGCCATCACTGGCTTCAATGAGACGGGCAAGCACCTTCAAAAAGGCCTGAATAGACGTCCAGCGGGCGTTCGCCCGCGGATCCAAAGCGCACGCGGACGCACAGCCCCGACCCACTCAGCACAAAGCAGGCTCAAAACTCAATCTATCCTTCTCGCAACAAGCATAGAGCGCAAGCGCCATCGTCTGCGCATCGGCAGCGCGGGCCATCGCCCAGACGGGCTCCCCACGGGACCAGTCCGGCTCGCCATTACCCGAATGCCGCCATATCCACGCTACCCCGTCTCGGATCAAATCATCGAGAATGATGTCCTGCGCGACATAATAGTCACGATCGCGCTCGTGGCGGTTAGCCAGGACATTTAGCGCCTCAAGGCAGAAGGTGCGGTAGGCAGGGTCGGGAATTGTCTCCAGACGAGCTTCGATCTCGAGGGCAAAATCCTTCTCCCAGGCGGTGAGGTCAGACCGAGCGACAGCCGCATCCAGTCGATTATTGGCCCCAAATACAATGCCGGGACACACATGGAGCAACGACCAGAGCCGTGCGAAAAAGTCACTGCCCACCCGGGTCAAAATACCCAAACGCTGCCGCCACTGTTCCCAATCATCCCCGATCGCCCGGGACGAAGGGGTCAAGGCGAATGTCGGGGCAGGGGAAACGACCGCCCGCACGGACGGCGTCTCCAGCAAAATAGCCTTCACCCGGTCAAACAGGACGCTGGGTGGTTCTGCGGCCAGATTTTCCATGCCCCCGGTTTCCTCCTGACCAAGGCGCGCGACAATTTCGGCCAGGCGGATGGTCCGCATGCCGCGCACCGCATTGGAATCTGACTTGCTAAACAAACCCAAGGCTTGCAAAACCTCCTGCGCGATCACAGCATGCAACTTCGAATGGAGACCCTCTTCAATCATAGTGACCAGCTCGCTCTCGGGCACCGGCCGGGTAATGACGCGTCCTTCGCCAAGCCCCAAGCGCCTGAGACGCACAACAATGTCCTTGGCTGAATCCTGCAGGCGCGGATCGGTGCGGTTAAGCCAAGCGGCACCGCGGCGGGCCGTCGCCCAATCCCCTGCCCGACCCGCCGCTTGATAGGTGCGCTCCACCTCTGTCTGGTCGCCTAAGGCAATTGCCTCATCCAGACTGCGCCCAAACCCGTTGTCCAACAGCTCCGGCAGGCGGGGATAATCGTCCAGGTTCAAGTGCGGTGACAAAAGAGTGTCAATCGACTTCTGTTTGCTCCCGGGCCCCAGCACGTCCCTAATGCGAACCAGCTTCGTGCGCGCAAAGTCAACCTGACCGCGCTGAACTTCGTAGAGAAGATCAATCAGACGCTCGACGCCGCTACCTTGCATGGCGGTTGCGTCGACGCAGAGGATAAAGACAGGATTATCCTGCCCGCGCCAGTGCCGGGCGATATACCGCAAGTCACCGCGAAGACGGCGCGCCCGCGCAGCCGCATCATAGCGGATATGGTGGTCATGGGCCTCCATCAAGGTCGCCGAAAACAACACCGCCCGGCCTTCGGCCTGATAGACATAGGCATTGGCCAGCGGACCAAGGCGTTTTTCTGGCCGGCCGGTTAGCCGCAGGTTTGCATTCGCCCCGATCCGGGTCCACACGCTGACCAAGTCCCCTGCCGGGCGAATGATCACCTCACTACCAAGCTCTGACATCTGATCTGAGATCAGGCCAAGTGCTTGGAGCTTTGTCGCGGTTTCGCTATCCTCTGCGACAATGGCAAAAGCGATTTCAGGCTGATGTGTGCGGTTCAGATGATGGCGACGACCCAAGGGGTCAATGTCTTCCGGCGCAAGCAAACCCTCCCCCAGCATGGCCCCCAACGCCCAGAGCGACTGCGCCCATAAAAGCGGCAGATTGGCATTGGCCTTGCGGTCTTGACTGCCCGGTGCGGCGGCTTCGGCTAGAACAGCATCGGCTTCAACATAATAAAGCTCGGGCAGGAGCGGCAGACCATCACGCATCTGGAACAAGGGCGCAAGGCGATCCGCCCAGATGCCGGCGCCCTTTTTATCGCCAGTCATCTCGCCGTCAACGAGAAGGTAGGTAAAGAACAGCGGCCATTCGGATTCAATATTGGCAAATTTCGACAGCTCGCCCGCGTGATAATGCAGACGATGTTCATCTTCCACGGTCGTCTGGTGACCATCCCGCAAGAAGCGCTTGCAGCCATAACGCCCGGCAAGTCGATCCAGGATGCGTCCGCGCGTGTGGGCGATCGTCACCTTGTCATCAATGGCAAAAGCCGGCCAGCCTACCACCGCCAACAGGGCCGCATCGGTCTCTTTCGACGCGGACTCGCCAGGCAGCAAGACGTGGAGGGTCTCCCGCGCGCGCGCAATATCATCGCCAGGCACCTGGATAGGCCCGCGGCCTTCAATGGCAAACTCAAGCCCGTCCATGGCCTCCAGTGCAGCTTTGGCCATGCCGACTGAACTGGCATTGATCTCGACGACACCGTCATTGGACTTGCGACCGCGTTCCCAGATACCATAATCGGCAATACGGTAGGCCGGGCCGATATAATGAACGAGGTTTTGCACAAAATCGACCTCATCGGCCGTCTCGACAATTTTGAGCCCACCAGCGGTCATTTGCGCCAGGAACAACAGGAAAAGGGACGTGGCGTCGATTTGTAAATGGCCCCAATGGGCATCCCCGACCACGGGCCTTCCGGTCGCCGCATCATATTTGGCATGCAGGCCATCGAGGGGGTCTTGGGTATATTTGAACCGCTCAACCTTGTCGGATTGCCCCATCATGGCCAACAAGAGACCGCGCATCAAACCAATGACACTGGTCTGAAGTTGGGCTGTCCGCGGCGACCCCGGGGCTAGACGCTTGTAGGCACACGCAAGGCCCCAAGCCCCAAGAATGGAATAGACATTGTCGCGCACCCACGCGTGCGCATAATCCCCATGGACCGTTTTAGCCGTGCTGGCAGGCAAAAGCCCTGCCTCGGCGCTCAATCGCTTGAGAAAGATCGCGCTGATATGATCATACCAGTGACCGAGACGCGCTTCCTGGTCCGGGGTTAATGCATTCATGTCGGTTCGCGTCCGTATGCTTTGGCGAGGTCACGCAGCCTCTCCCGAGCGGCCGGGGTAAAGTCAGCCGCCTGAAAACGCCAGTTCCAATTGTCGTCGATCGTACCTGGCGTATTCATGCGGCCACGGCCATCGAGGCCGAACACATCCTGTAAGGCGATGATGGCAAGGTTGGAGCCAGATTGCATGGCCAGTTCAATAAAGCGCCAGTGCAGGTCGCTGCCGTCCCCGCCAAGGAGTTCCAGGGCCGCAGCCGCTTCGCGGGGCGCATCCTTCTCGCGCTCGCCAGCTTCACGACCATCATTCCTGAACCAGCCAATCACAGTATTATTGTCATGCGTGCTGGGATAGCAAACCGTCGCGGCAGGATAGTGGTAGGGATGGCGCTCGTCGCGAGGCGGGCCGTCACCGAACTCGAACTCGAGGATTTTAAGACCAGGGAAGGCGAATTTGTCGCGCAAGCCAATAACATCTTCGGTAATATGCCCCAAATCCTCCGCAATGACTTTCAAGTCGGGCAGGGCCGTCATGATGGAGGTGAACAGGGCATCACCTGGCACATCGACCCACTGGCCGTTAATAGCGGTGGTCTCGCCGGCAGGGGTTTCCCAACAAGACGCAAAGCCACGGAAATGGTCGATCCGCACCGCATCGGCAAAATCGAGCAAACGGCGCATGCGGGCGACCCACCAGGAAAAGCCATCTTCGGCCATTTTGTCCCACTCATAAATGGGATTGCCCCAAAGCTGGCCCGTCGCGCTGAAATAGTCCGGGGGAACGCCAGCGCCCACGCGGGTGTTAAAATTGGCGTCGAGCTTGAAGAGGTCTGGCCGTGACCAGACGTCAGCCGAATCGTGGGCGACAAAGATGGCCATATCGCCGATAATCATAATGCCTTTTGAGGCCGCATGCGCACGCAGGCGCTGCCAGCGCACATCAAACAGGAATTGCAAAGCCTCAATCGCGGCGATCTGTGAGGCCAGAGACGCACGCGCTTGGGCGAGTGCTTGGGGCTCTCTGCGGCGCAGGTCATCGGGCCAATGCATCCAGCCCTGGCGCTGGCGTGAAACCGAAATGGCCTCAAACAAGGCATAATCGTCCAGCCACGCTGCGCCGTGCCTGGCCTTGAATGCCTGAAGGCCAGTGGCCAAAGGATGATCGGCCTCTGCGGCTAAGCGGCTGCCTGCCAGAGCCAAAACGTCCAGCCGGGCAGGGACCGTCACCCCATAATCGACTTTGGCTTGCGGCAAAGCTTTTAAATGCGCCACCTCTGCAGCCGTCAAAAGCTTGGCCTCTATCAAAGCGTCTATGTCGATCAATAGCGGATTGGCGGCAAAAGTTGTGGTGGCCGAATAGGGGCTCGCATTGTTGCCTGTCGCATTGATTGGCAGGATTTGCCACAGCTTCTGGCCCGACTCTGCCAGGGCATCGATGAAGGCCATCGCCTCATCGCCGATTTCACCAATCCCGTAGGGGCCGGGCAAACTGGTGGGATGGAGCAAAATGCCGCTGACGCGTTCAAAAGCCATGTCCGGTCTTTCCAATTGTTCTAGAGCTGTCACGGGAAAACACGATCAACGTTCGTGCAGGAAGGTGAATGGTTTGGCCGCCCGCAGCAACTTGATCCTGGGTTGGACGGATGGGGTCGGCTGTAGTCAGTGCCATACGCCATATGGCTATGCCCGCTGGCGGTAGGATAAAGGCCGCATCCTCGAGGCTCGCATTAAACAGGATCAGCCAGCCACGCGGTTCGTAAACCGCTGCAAAACACCGGGTCGTCTCGTCCATCCAATCCTGATGGGTCATGAGGTTGCCCCACACGCTCCACCACGCAATGGTAGGTTCGCGCTCGCCCGGACCATTGGGGTGCCCCGCCGGGAAGCCTCTAAACATTTCCTTGCGCAACGCGATCAGCTGTTTCGTAAACGTGAGGCGGCGGGCCCCGAGACGCGAACCAGGCAGGCGCCAATCCAGCCAGCTGATGGCATTGTCTTGTGCATAGGCATTGTTGTTCCCACCTTGCGTGCGGCCCATTTCATCCCCCGCCAACACCATGGGCGTCCCAAAACTCAAAAAGACGCTGGCCAGCATGTTGCGTGCTTGGCGTTCGCGTAGCTCTTCAATCTCACGGTCGGTTGTTTCGCCCTCGACCCCGTAATTGGCCGAGAAGTCATGGTCGCCACCATCGCGGTTATTCTCGCCATTGGCGTGATTGTGCTTTCGGGCATAACGTGTGAGGTCCAAAAGCGGGAAACCGTCGTGGCACGCCACGAAATTGATACTGGCCTCAACCGGTTTGCCCTTGTTGCGGAAGACGTCTGGCGAGCCGGCCAGGGCCTTGGCAAAATCGCGCGCCAGATCTGGATCGCCACGCCAGAACTGGCGGATGGAATCACGGGCCTGGCCGTTCCAGGCCGCCCAATCAGGCGGGAAGTCGCCGACATAATAGCCCCCTGCCGCATCCCAGGCTTCCGCAATCATCTTGACGTCTTTAAGCCGCGGGTCTTGGCGAACGGCATCAAAGAACGGTGCCTCCTGGCTGAACCGGCCAGTCCCATCCATGCCGAGCGAGGGGGCGATATCAAAGCGGAAGCCATCCACGCCATAGCATTGCACCCAATGGGCCAGCGATTCCACAATCAGATCGCGTACCCGGGGATGGGCGGCATTGAGCGTCGCGCCACAGCCGCTAATATCGGCGTAGCGGCTCAAGTCCTGCGGATTCAGGCGGTAGTAAGACGCGTTGTCGATGCCGCGATAGGACAGCGTCGGGCCATGGCGATTGCCTTCACAGGTGTGATTGTAAACCACATCCACCCAGACATCGAGATTGCGCGCATGGGCGGCGTGAACAAATCCCCGCATCTCCTTGATCGGATCTCCAAGGGCATAGTCCTGGTGGGGTGCGAAGTAATTGAGCGTATTATAGCCCCAATAATTCTTCAGGCCCTGGTCGACCAAAAACCGGTCGTGGATGAATTGATGGATGGGAAGAAGCTCAATCGTTGTGATGCCCAGCGCACACAAATAGTCGAGGGCCACTTGACTGCCAAGGCCTGCGAACGTCCCACGCTCTTTGTCCGACAGGCCAGGCAGCTGCATGGTAAAACCCCTGGCGTGCAGTTCGTAAATGAGCGTCTCGCCCCAAGGCTGTGCGTTGTGGCGAGGCAGTGGGACCATAGCGGCTGGATCCACCACAACCCCTTTCAAGCAAGTTGCGGCATTATCGCGATTATCAGGCATACCATCTGGGTCATGGCCTTCGTAAAAATAGCCAAAATGCTCTGGTCCCCATTGGAATTTACCCGCCACGGCTCTGGCATAGGGGTCGAGCAGGACTTTATAGGGATTGAACAAGTGGCCTTGGTCAGGCCGATAAGGGCCGTGCACCCGGTAGCCGTAGACGGTACCGGCCCCAAGCCGGGGGGCAAAGCCGTGCCAGATATCGCCCTTGCGGGCAGGAAGGTCGGCGCGGGCAATCTCCTGGCTACCATCGCGAGAGAATAGAACCAGTTCGACGCGCACCCCATGGGCACTGAACAGCGCAAAATTTACACCACCCTCACCGGGCGTCGCCCCCAATTGGTTAGGGTTGCCTGGTTCCAGTCGCAGCACCATTGGGAATTCGCTTCCTATACCGCAACGAGATAGAGGCCCGCTAGCGGCGGCAAAGTCAGGACGATCGAGGCGGGCTGGCCATTAAACGCCACAGCTTGGGCTTCAACCTGGTCGGGTCCTTCGAAATTGGACCCGTCATAGGACGAAGAATCAGTATTCAAGATCACTTTCCAAGCCCCGCCATGGGGCACGCCCACCCGATACTCAACCCGTGGCACCGGGGTCATATTAATGAGGGCGAGCAGTTTTTCTGAGCGGTCATGGTTCCAGCGCAAGAAGGCAAAAACCGATACATCCGCCGCGTCTGCCTGCACCCATTCAAAGCCTGACGGGTCGCAATCGCGCTGGTGTAGAGCCGGCGAGGCGCGATAAAGCTTGTTCAAATCGCGAACCAGCGCCTGAACGCCCTTGTGCTTTGGCTGATCCAGCAAATGCCAGTCAAGGCTGCCTTCATGGTTCCATTCAGCAACTTGGCCAAACTCGGCCCCCATGAACAAGAGTTTCTTGCCAGGATGGGCCCACATCAAGGCATAATAGGCGCGCAAGTTCGCATAGCGCTGCCAGTCATCCCCTGGCATGCGCGAAAAAATCGAGCCTTTGCCGTGGACCACTTCATCATGGCTGAGCGCCAACATGAAGTTCTCAGACCACGCATAGACCAGCCCAAAAGTGATCTCCCCATGGTGCCAGGCACGGTGGATGGGGTCACGGCTCATATATTGGAGGGTGTCATGCATCCAGCCGAGGTTCCATTTGAACCCGAAGCCAAGCCCACCGTCATAGGTGGGCTTGCAGACGCCAGCCCAAGCGGTGGATTCCTCTGCCACCATCATGATGCCGTCAGCCTCGCCATAGCACATCTCGTTAAGGCGACGCATGAATTGGACGGCCTCCAAATTGATGTTGCCACCGTAAATATTGGGGATCCATTCGCCCTCGGCGCGGGAATAGTCGAGATAGAGCATCGAGCTGACTGCATCGACGCGCAGGCCATCAATCTTGAAACGATCCAACCAGAACAGCGCCGAGGAGACAAGGAAATTGACAACTTCGGGCTTAGAGAAGTCATAAATGTTGGTCTTCCAATCGGGATGGAAGCCAAGGCGCGGGTCAGCATGCTCATAAAGCGCCGTGCCGTCAAAACGGTTCAGGCCATGGCCGTCAACCGGGAAGTGGGCGGGGACGAAATCGCACAGAACGCCAATTTCAGCGGCGTGCAAACGCGCCACCAACTCGCGAAACTCATCGGGCGTGCCATAGCGGCTGGTGGTGGCAAACAGACCAACCGGCTGATAGCCCCACGACCCGTCGAACGGATATTCGGTCAATGGCATAAATTGGACATGGGTAAATCCCATGTCGCACACATAAGGGATCAGCCAATCGCCAAGCTCTCCATAGGTCAGCGGGCGATTACCTTCCTCCGGTTTTCGACGGAACGAACCCGCATGCACCTCATAGACGGAAATCGGCGCATCCAGACCCTGTCGGCCCTGGCGCGTGTTCAGCCAGGCCTGGTCGCTATCGACTTGCTTGGGCGCACCGACCAAACGGCTTGCATTCGCTGGCCGCAACTCTGCGGCCTGACCAAATGGATCCGACTTCAAAGGCTGCAGGTCGCCGTTTGCACCGATGATCTCGTATTTATAGATGTCGCTGGCAGAAAGGCCGGGGATAAAAATCTCGAAGAGACCCGCATCGTGAAGCTTTCGCATGACGTGGCGACGCCCATCCCAATTATTGAAGGGACCAACAACCGAGACACGCCGGGCAGCGGGGGCCCAAACCGTAAATGCAAAACCCTCGACATGATCCAAAATGATCGGGCGGGCACCGAGGCATTCCCAAGCCCGCCAGAGCTGGCCTTGGCGGAAGCGAAGGATTTCCTTCGTGCTTAAAATGCCTGCAAACCGGTAGGGATCGTCAAGGCGCCTCTCCTCCCCATCCCAGGTCGCGAGATAATGATAGGAAAGCCTTTGTTTTGATTGGGCGATTTTGGCCACAAAGAGCCCGTCTCGATGCACTTTGGTCATGGGAACAAAGAGCTCTTGACCTTCACAAACCAATGTGACCCCTTCCGCACCCGGCAGAAAACAGCGCACATTCATCTCGCGCGTCTCTTCCTCTGCATGGGGGCCCAGGAAGGCAAAGGGGTTAGTGTGCGTCCCTGCGACCAAGGCCAGCACGTCATTCTCCTCTGCCAGCAACGGCGGTAGGGTTGTCACGCCGTTTCGATCTGCCCCAAGAGGGTTTGCCCGCGTCGTCCTGGCAGCCATTAGCGCGCATCCTCCCAAAAAATCGCAGCATCCATGCTTGGCTTATGCGCGCTCTGCCGATCCCGGCGGCGGGCATCGGCATAGGCGTTTTCGCGCTGCGACTGAAGCATTTCTGAATCCGCTTGTGAAAAATGGCCGCTCTTGGAAAGGCGCGCCGCGACCCCAAGGGCAATGGCCTCGACCACAGAAGCATAAGCAATATAGTCAGCGAGGCTCGCATCAAACTGGCCGAGCGAGAGAGTCGCGGGCAAGCCTGCATGGCCTATGAGCGCAACCCTTCCGCCCTGCGCACAAATTTCCCGCAAGCTTTGTTCCACCTGCGCGATGCGTACACTCGACTTCAGCGCGATGACCAGGATGCTATCACGCCGCCCGCTGAAGTCTGCAGTGGTTTGATCGCAAACTTCCAGGCCACAGCCGCGCAAAGCACGCACCAGCGTGTCAGCAAACAGCGTCTCAGCCCCGCTGTGCAGCACAATGATTCGCCCGCTGCCAGCGCAAATCTCCAAAAGCGTCTCGATCTCGTCAATGGCAAGACCAGTAACTTTTTGAGCCAGCGTCTTGGCGACTTGTTCAAACAAGGCCTGACCAAGGCCGCTATGGCCCTTCACATGCGGGTTCAGCCGGCTCATCGACAAGGTGCGGCGCTCCAGATCGCGCGCGAGGCTCAGCTTGAAGTCCATAAAGCCCATACAACCAATCGCCTTACAAAAGCGCATAATTGTGGGCTCGGACACATCGGCGCGTTCGGCCAGATCGGCGATCGACATTTCAACCACCACCGTCGGGCGACCCAAAACAAAGCGCGCGACACGCTGTTCAGACGGACGCAATTGGGCAAGATGGGAATCGATCTGACTGATGATCATCGCTTTTTCCCTCCCGCCTTTTGTTTGTTGGCTTGATTTATACGAATAGTCTGCGCCCAATACCATCCTTGGACGCGTGTTGCGCAGGTTTTGTAGTTTTGCTACATCAAATGTGCAATACCAAAACCAATGAACGGCAGGCGTGCCCTCCACAGGGCGGAAACTGCAGTCGGGGAGAGGAAGGAACTTGGCTGGATCTTTATCCCGGCCTGGGACTGGCATGTGCGTTCCAGACAGGGGCCAGACAGGCGTTTGTCGGTTCGATTGATGGGTCCTCCGCGACTGAAATTTCCAGCTTCTGCCGATAAAACCCGGGCAGGAAAACGGCATGGCAGGCATCACTTTTGAAACCGTCGCGAAGCGATATGGCGAAACGGATGTCATCAAGAGCCTGTCCCTCGATATCAGGGATGGCGAGTTCATGGTTTTGGTCGGCCCATCAGGATGTGGCAAGTCAACCGCTCTGCGGATGATTGCAGGCCTCGAATCAGTCTCGTCCGGCTACTTGAAAATCGCTGGCCGGGTCGTCAACGACCTAAAGCCCAAAGACCGCGATGTCGCCATGGTGTTTCAGTCCTATGCGCTCTATCCCCATATGAGCGTTCGCCAGAATGTCGCATTCGGTCTTGAAGTGCGAAAAATGCCCAGGGCCGAAATTGATAAGCGCGTTCAAGAGGCCTCCGCAATCCTGGGGTTGGAGCCTTATCTGGACCGCAAGCCCAAGGCACTCTCCGGTGGCCAGCGGCAACGCGTGGCACTTGGCCGTGCTATTGTTCGCGATCCATCAGTCTTTTTGTTCGACGAGCCCCTGTCAAACCTCGACGCCAAATTGCGCACAGGCATGCGGGCAGAAATCTCGCGTCTGCAAAAGCGTCTGGGCACCACCGCCGTTTATGTCACCCACGACCAGACCGAAGCCATGACCATGGGAGACCGGATTGCTGTCCTCGCACCTTTGGCCGAAGCTGGTCAAAGCAATTTGATGCAAGTCGGCACGCCCCTGGAACTCTATCATCGCCCCGCCAGCCTCTTCGTCGCCCGTTTCATTGGCGCGCCCAGCATGTCCATTTTGACAGCCCACTTGGCAGGGCGTACGGTTTCTCACGCGGCATCGCCGGGCTTCTCCATGCCGGAGCGGTGGGAGCCGTCCAGCCAAACAGAAGGCAGCGTGCTAATTGGGTTCCGGCCGGAGGACGTCCGTCTGGTTGGTCAGGGCAGCTTTGACAAACCAGCCCGTTTCACGGGCCGGGTCGAAATGGTCGAGACCCTAGGCCACGAAGTTCTCACCCATCTCGATGTGGATGGCACAAGCTTGATCGCCAAAAGCCAGGGCGAAGCACCTATTCCTAAATTGGGCGAGAGGGTCGAGGTCGAAGCTGATTCAGACAAAGCCCACTTCTTTGATGTGGCAACCGGTTTGCGCTTGAACGAGAAGGCGTAAGAGATGGTCTGGCGCACCCATCATGGGCGATCACCCACCAAACGGTCTTTTCTGGCCGCAGGCCTTGGACTGTCGGGTACAGCGCTTCTGGCGGCTTGCGGCCAATCCGCACCTAAAAAACGTCCCGCTCTGGTGGTCTGGCATTCCTACCGCGGGCGCGAGAAAGCCGCCCTTGAAGAAGTTGCCGCGCTTTATTCCGCACAAGTAGCAGGTAAAACAAGACCCGTCCGATGTGTCGGGGTACCCAATGATGCCTTCGCCGACAAGATTTCCGCAGCGGTCCCCCGCAAGAAGGGCCCGGACCTGTTTATTTTTCCCCATGACCGCATGGGTGGCTGGGTCGAGAGCGGCAACACCGTTGCGCCCATCGACTTCTTCCTGAGCGAGGAGGATCGCCAGGGCTTTTTGCCGGGCATGCTCGATGCCACAACCTATAAGGGCGTGACCTATGCCTTGCCGCTGAACTTCAAGTCAGCGGCCTTAATCTACAATAAGAAGATGGTGCATGGGCCACCGCGAACCACCGCTGAGCTTGTCGAGATTGCGACCAAACTAACCGACAAAGCCCGCGGCCGATTTGGCTTTGCCTATGCTTATGACGATTATTTTTTTCATGCAGGCATCGCCAACGGCTTTGGAGGCGGTGCCTTCAATGCGGCAGGCGATCTGATCTTGAACGATCCCGCCAATGTCGCAGCCTCAGACCTGGTTCGCACATGGCGATCCGAACTCAATCTCTTGCCAGACGATCCTGCCAACTCGCTGGTCACGGCCCTGTTCAATGAAGAGCGCGCCGCCATGGTGATGAGCGGGCCATGGTTTCTGGGCGAGGCCTCCAAGTCCATTGATCTGGGAATTGCGGTTCTGCCCATGATTTCGGAGGCCGACAATAAACCGATGCGGCCCTGGATGACCATCGAGGCAATTTATCTGGCTGCGGGCACCGCAGACGAACATGAAGCCTGGCAATTTGCCAGGTTCCTGGCGGGGCCACAGGCGTCTGCCATCATGGCGCAGAAGGGCGGGCAATTGCCGGCATCGCACGCGGCCTATCGACTACCCGCTATAGCCAGCGACCCCATCATATCTGCCTTTAAGGCCCAAGGGGCGTTCGCGCTGCCCATGCCCAACCTGCCGGAAATGACGCTGGTTTGGTCGCCGGCTGACAAAGCCATGAAGCGGTTCACCAAAATGGAAACAACGTCACAATCAGCATGGAATGATTGTCAGAGCGAGGTTCAGGCGGCGATCAACGCATTAAAGGCTTCCCAGGCGGGGGGACGGGCATGAAAACCTATCTAAGCGCGGTATTCTTTGCTCTGCTAATCGTCATCTCCGGAGCTTTGTTCTTCTTGCAGCAAGCTGCCCAGCAACGCGATCAAGCTGCCGCAGGCGCTATTGCCCTTGCCACTGCGTCAGATTTGGCCAAGCTTGGCGCGTCTGGCTTGCAGGCGGGATTAAGTGAACAAGCCGTCGGGTCAATGATGGCAGATGTGCTCAAGCGCTCTGGCCGGGAAGGGGACCGCTACCGCCTTGTGATGGGAAACGGCAAGCAATTGTCTGCCAGCAATTGGCCGGGCGAAGCTGCGCCACGACCTTTAGGCTTAAGCGAAAAGCCTTTGTTCGATTTGATCCTTGGTTTGCCGGCGGCTGGCGCAAAATTGAAGCCCGCAGCCGAAGGGGCCCATGCGGCGGCACCCCTAATCCTTGCCGGGCAACGCATTGGCATGGTCGAGATTATTCACACGTCCCAAACCACTGGGCCACCCTTGATTTCCTTGCTTCAGTGGGGGGCGATCGGTTTAGGTGTTCTCGTCTTTGTGGGTTTGGGCCTTGCCCATCACAAGCTTGGCGCATGGGCCAGCGTCGTGCTCCCGCTTGGCGTGGCATGGGTGCTAGGGCAATTGACCGGAGCTAATTTGGCAAGCACGGCACAAGTACTGCTTGATACTCTCAATACCACGGCTCGGGCAGTTGATGGGGCCATGCGCGCGGTGGCTGCTTCCAACAGTCTTGCGCCGGCTGGCGATGCCGCGCGTCTTGATACGGGGGTTGTTGCTGGCGCTGTCGATGGTGCCGCCCTCACAAACTCGCTCCTTCTCCTGGGAGGGCTTGGTGGCATGATTGGGGCCTTCATCCGTTTTGGTGCCGCCTCTTCCACCTGGCGCGCGCTCAAAGAAAACCCGACCGCCTATACCTATGTCGCACCTGCCATGATCGGCATGCTGGCCTTAGCCTTTTTCCCCTTCCTCTACGGCTTTGTTCTTTCCTTCACCGACACGACCTTGTTGAACCAGGGGGCCAGCTGGAGTGATCGCTGGGTCGGGCTGGCCAATTACACAAGCATTCTGGGCGATGTTAACTTCGGTGGGTCCGGGACAGCATTCAACTATCAAAACTTCTACTGGACTTTGGGGGTCACCATTGTTTGGACAGCTTTAAACGTCGTTTTGGGGGTGTCGATCGGCCTCGCGATGGCGCTGCTCCTCTCGATCAAAGGGCTGCGCGGGGTTGCAATCTATCGGACCCTTTTGATCCTGCCCTGGGCCATTCCAAACTATATCACAGCCCTGACGTGGAAGGGGATGTTCCACCCCCAATTCGGCGCAATCAACCAAGCCATCCAGGCCTTTGGCGGCCAGCCCGTGCAGTGGTTTGATGCTGTGGGCCCCAGTTTTGTCACCGGCCTTGCCACCAATGTCTGGCTGTCCTTCCCCTTCATGATGGTGGTGGCTTTGGGGGCACTACAAGCGGTCGATGAAGATATGTATGAGGCCGCCCGTATTGATGGGGCTACGCCGTGGCAACAATTCTGGTTCATCACCTTGCCAAGCTTACGACCCGCCCTTTTGCCGGCCATCATCGTCTCAGTTGTATGGACGTTCAATATGTTCAACGTGATCTATTTGGTCAGCGCGGGCCAACCATCGGGGGCCAATGAAATATTGGTAACCCGGGCTTATCGGATCGCGTTTGAGGAATATCGATACGGCTATGCCGCAGCCTATTCGGTCGTGATTTTCCTAATTCTGCTGATCTATGGTGTGTTCCAAATCCGCGCGACTTCGGCCACGGAGGCCAATAACAAATGACATCCTCGGATCAAAAGCGCGCGCCACTTTGGCTGCATCCTATCTTGATTGTCATCACTTTGTTCGCGCTCTATCCAGTCTTCTGGGTTTTGGCGCTGGCGTTTTCTGGCACCCAGAATATCGGTTTGGCAGATTTGCCAGCCAACCCGGGCTTTTGGGACCGCATGCGGGCGGCAACGCCGGTTCCAGCCCAGTGGTCTGTGGATAATTTTATTGGCGTCCTGCGCGATCAACCCTTCCTTCAATGGATGCTGAACAGTCTCCTGGTCGCCGCTTTGACCACTGTCTTTGGTGTCGCTTTGGCCTGTTCGGCTGGATACGCCTTTTCGCGCTTTCGTTTCAAAGGCCGCGAGTTCGGCATGACCTTGTTTCTTGTCACCCAAATGTTTCCAGGCACCCTGATGCTGATCCCGCTCTATGTGATCATTGTCGATTGGCTGGATCTGGACAATTCCGTATGGGCGCTGGTGATTGTTTATTCGGTGACCGCCATTCCGTTTTGTGTCTGGATGTTGAAAGGATATTTCGACTCCATCCCCATCGAGATTGAGGAAAGCGCAATTATGGACGGCTGTTCGCCATCGCGCATTTTCTTCCAGATCGTCTTGCCCTTGGCCCGCCCTGCTGTGGCCGTGACGGCCCTGTTCAGCTTCATGACCGCGTGGAATGAATTCATTCTCGCCGCCACCTTCATGGATGAAGAGGCACTTTATACCGCCCCGGTCGGATTGAGGTTCTTTGTCAGCGAATATTCCTCGCAATGGGGCTATTTTGCCGCAGGCTCCATTCTGGTTTCATTGCCCGTGGTCGCCCTGTTCTTGATGTTGCAGCGCTTCCTGGTGTCGGGCCTGACTGCGGGCGGGGTGAAAGGCTGATCTGATAGGGTGTCGTGCACAGACTGACCGTTTGCGAGACAGCATATTTTGGCGAAGGTGCGGGCATAGATAATTTTATGGACCGCTCAGTTGATATGTCATATACGGTGTTTGTGACATTAACTTAGGGTGTGTCAATTATGCAAGAAGTGATAGATGTTCGTATTGCCACAAATGGCCGGATGGTGCTGCCCCGATCTGTGCGTAATGTTCTGGGTGTAACTGGCGCTGGTGTTATCATTCTATCCGTAGACGGCGATGAGGTAAAACTAAGTTCGATGCGTCAAAGCATCAAGCGCGCTCAAGCGCTGTACCGCGCGCATGTGATCGCCGATCAATCAAGCGCACAGTTCATAGAAGAGCGACGGATCGAGGCGGCTCACGATCAAGCTGACGACGAGCAAAACTAAGATGGCGCGTGTTGTCTTTGACGCCTCAGCCGTTATCGCTCTCTTGCGCAACGAGGCTGGATCTGACGTCATTGCTGACTATGTGGGCGACGCATTGCTTTCGACGGTCAATCTGCAGGAGGTTGTAAAAGCCTTATTGGTGCGTGGATTTACGATTGAGATAGCACGCGCAATGATCGAAGCACTCCATCTCGAATTGCGGCCACATACCCCAGAGGACGCCTTTGCGGCGGCTCAGCTCTATGAAGCTACCAAGGACTATGGTCACGGACTCGGTGATAGAACATGTATGGCGCTGGCGATTGGCGAAGGCCTTCCCGCACTTACCACTGATCAGGCTTGGGCAAAGCTGACTATTCCTGGACTGACCGTGACGATGGCGAGGTGATAGAAGCGTAATGACTGTCATTCTAGGCCACGCACGTGTCAGTACTGGCGATCAGGACTTCGCCGGGCAGACAATGCGCCTTACCGATGCTGGCGCAATCCATGTGTTTACTGACCTTATGTCGGGCAAAATTTGTGTTTGTCATGACTGTTTCTGATCGTCCTCAGACCGTCCGCCTGGCTAAAGGCGCGTTGCCGGACGGGGATTTTGGGGGAGCTCGATTGATGATTGGCGAGATCAAGGTCCAAGAGAAAGCTTCAGGGCTCGAACTGGACTTGCCGCCCTTGAGCACGGGCCTTGTGCGCATCCAGGCTTTGAAGACTGCTGCGCGTCCTTGAGAAAAAAACACTGATTTGACGCTGTATTGTGCGACAAATCCCTTTAACCTCGATGTTCCCGTGGAGCGCAAGAATGGCTGAATTCGTCCCTGTCCCCAGTTTTGATCTGGTCGTTTTCGGTGCTTCCGGAGATTTGGCCCTGCGGAAACTCTTTCCTTCGCTGTTCCATCGTTTCAAAGATGGCCAAATCCCAAGCGATAGCCGCATCGTAGGTGTGGCCCGCCAAATGATGACCAGGGACGCGTTTCGCAAGACGGTCAGCGAAGGCTTTGCCACTTTGGCCAAGGGCGATCCGTCCGGGGAAGCGTTTCAAGCCTTCTTGAGTTTGATTGATTATGTGGCACTCGACGCCACCAAGGCAGATGGTCCTTGGGATCATCTCGCGCACGCGTTAGCCGGCGGGGAAGATAAGGTTCGGGTCTTCTATCTATCGACGCCACCGTCAGTTTTCGGCGGCATTTGCGCCCAATTGCGCGATAGGGGCCTGGCTTCACCAGGCTCGCGGGTGGTACTTGAGAAGCCACTGGGTCGGGATCTGATCTCGGCCAAGGCGATCAATGACGCCGTGGCAGAAGTGTTTTCAGAAGATCGTGTCTATCGGATCGATCACTACCTCGGCAAGGAGACGGTGCAAAACCTATTGGTGCTGCGCTTTGCCAATGCGCTGTTTGAACCCGTGTGGTCACGCGCCGCGATCGACCATGTGCAGATCACTGTGGCCGAGACCATCGGGGTCGGCAGCCGTGGCGACTATTACGACAAGTCGGGTGCCATGCGCGACATGGTGCAGAACCATTTGCTGCAGCTTTTGTGCCTGGTTGCGATGGAGCCGCCCAATTCAGTCGATGCAGACGCCATTCGCACCGAAAAGATCAAAGTGCTACAAGCACTCGTCCCCATTGGACCCGCCGAAATTGCCAGCCACATCGTGCGTGGCCAGTATCGTGCGGGCCTTGTCGAAAACGAGCCCGTTAAGGGCTATCTGGAAGATTTGGGCCCGGATCGCACCAGCGTGACAGAGACCTATGTCGCCCTCAAGGCAGAGATCGCCAATTGGCGCTGGTCTGGCGTGCCGTTTTATCTGCGCACAGGCAAACGTCTGCCCTCGCGCCGGTCGGAAATTGTCGTGACCTTCCGGCCACCGCCCCACAGCCTGTTCGGCAATGGGGGCGAGCCGAACCAGCTCGTGATGCGCCTCCAGCCCGATGAAGGCATGGAGATGTGGCTGCAGATCAAAGAGCCGGGACCAGGGGGCCTGCGCGTCAAGTCAGTCCCGCTTGATCTGTCCTACGAGACCGCCTTCACCCTGCGCTATCCCGATGCCTATGAGCGGCTCTTGATGGACGTCGTGCGCGGAAACCTCTCGCTGTTTATGCGCAAGGATGAAGTGGAATCGGCTTGGGAATGGGTCGATCAGGTGATTGCCGCCTGGGAGCGCGCAGGCACCCAGCCCGACCCCTATGCTGCGGGTAGCGACGGCCCGCTGCAGGCCGCTCTATTGATGGACCGGGACGGTCGCAAGTGGCGTGACCTGATATGACCGCGACGACGACCTTTCCAGTCTTGAGTTTCCCAAGCCGGCCGGCAGCGGAGGAGGCCCTTGCGGCAGCCTTGGAAGCGAGCGTCCGGGGTGCCCATGCAGAGGGACGGCGCGCGCGTATTGCCTTGTCGGGCGGCTCTAGCCCGGAGCCTGCCTATCGTGCCTTTGCCGCTAAAGACCTTGACTGGTCAAAAGTCGATGTCGCGCTGGTTGATGACCGCTGGGTTGATGTGGATCAGGCGGGTTCCAATCAGGCGATGATTGAACGCGCTCTTCTTCAAGCGACAGGGGTCACGATTTTCGCCATGAAGCGGCCCACCACCAGCCCCAAGCAGGCTGAAGCAGAATTGGACCAGGTTTATCGTGCCCTGCGCCCATTTGATGCGGTTGTGTTGGGTATGGGACTGGATGCGCATACGGCTTCTTGGTTTCCCGCTTCTCCCGATTTGGCTGCCTGTCTTGATCCACAAAGCCCCGCGACCGTCTTGGGCGTGGATGCCAGCCCTGCCCCGGTTGCGGCACCCTATGGTGCGCGCATGACATTGACGTTGCCGGTCGTGCTTGAAGCCCGGCAAGTCCTGCTTCTGGTGTTTGGAACTGACAAAAGGCACATTCTTCAACAAGCCCTTGAGCGCCCTGTCACAATCGCGCCCATAAGGGCAGTTATAGAAGCCACAAGGTCCGGGTGCATCGCACTTTGGGCCGAGTGAGTGGGAGTGATGACGATGCCCAAGTCCCTTCATCCAACGATTGCTGCCGTTACTGCCCGCATTGAGGGGCGATCCAAGGCACGCCGGCAACGCTATCTGGATCTGATAGACCGGCGCCGGTCACCCGATCCAGCGCGGGCACGTCTCGCCGCCGCAAATCAGGCCCATGGTTTTGCGGCTTGCCCGCTGCAAGACAAAGAGATGCTGAAGAACAGCCGCTGGGCCAATATCGCCATCGTGACAGCCTATAACGACATGCTCTCGGCCCATCAGCCGCTGGCGGCCTATCCCGACATCATCAAGGCAGCGGCGCGCAAAGCCGGGGCGACGGCGCAAGTCGCAGGCGGTGTGCCAGCCATGTGCGATGGCATCACCCAAGGCTTTGAGGGGATGGAGCTATCGCTTTTCTCGCGCGATACCATCGCCATGAGTGCCGCGATCGCCCTGTCGCATGACACATTCGATGCCGCCATCTATCTGGGTGTCTGTGACAAGATCGTGCCAGGTCTTCTGATCGGTGCCCTTCGCCATGGCTGGCTGCCTTCGATCTTCTGCCCCGCCGGGCCTATGCCGTCCGGCCTGCCCAATCCCGAGAAGGCCCGCATCCGCCAATTGTTCGCCGAAGGCAAAGTCGGTCGCGACGCCTTGCTGGAAGCAGAATCGCAAAGCTATCATAGCGCTGGCACCTGCACCTTTTATGGCACCGCCAATTCAAACCAGATGCTGATGGAGATTATGGGCCTGCACGTGCCGGGCACAGCCTTCATCAATCCCAACACGCCCCTGCGCACTGCCCTGGTTGAAGCTTGCGCCAAGCGGGCGAGCCAGATCACGCAATTGGGCGAGAGCTATATTCCGATCGGCCATGTGGTTGATGCACGCAGCATTGTAAACGCCATTGTTGGCCTGTGTGCCACCGGCGGCTCGACCAATCAAATGATCCATATTCCAGCAATTGCAAGGGCTGCAGGCCTGATTGTCGACTGGGATGATTTCAACGATCTGTCCTCTGTCACGCCGCTTCTGTGCCGTGTTTATCCCAATGGCATCGCCGACGTGAACCATTTCCACGCTGCCGGTGGCATGGGCTTCCTGATCCGCGAATTGCTGGACGCCGGCCTCCTGCATGGCGACGTCCTGACAGTCGCCGGCCGAGGGCTGGACGCCTATACCCAAGAGCCTTTCCTGACCGATACCGGCCTTGAATGGCACCAAGCCCCGACCGAAAGTGGCGATACGTCCGTGTTAGCACCCGTGTCAGAGGCGTTCTCCAAGGATGGTGGGCTTCGCGTCCTGCAGGGCAATTTGGGTCGGGCCTGCGTGAAAGTTTCCGCCGTCAAGCTCGAGCAGCGCATCGTGGAAGCCCCCGCCCGGGTCTTTAAGGATCAGGCCAGCCTGCATCTGGCATTTAAGGCAGGCGAGCTAGACCGCGATGTCGTGGTGGTCGTACGCGGCCAAGGTCCTGCCGCAACCGGCATGCCTGAACTTCACAAACTGACCCCGCCCCTGGGCGTTTTGCAAGACCGCGGTTTTCGGGTTGCCCTCGTGACCGATGGCCGCATGTCTGGCGCGTCCGGCAAAGTCCTGGCCGCTATTCATGTGAGCCCGGAATCAAAGTCGGGCGGCTTGATCGGTAAAATCCGCGATGGCGATCTGGTGCGCGTCGATGCCGAGGCCGGCACGTTAAATGCGCTGGTGCCGGACGAAATCTGGCAGGGGCGTGAAGTTGATACCACTGTGGTTGAAGGGGTAAGCCGTGGGTTTGGACGGGAAATGTTCTCCATGTTCCGCGCCCTTGTCAGCCATGCCGAGCACGGGGCCATGCCCTTTGGAGACATGGACCCCGAGGAGACCATCTTGGACCCGACCCAGGACCAAACCCATCAAGCAGCCGAGGCCGACGCATGAGCGCACAAGCTATTCTGGTGGGCGATGTCGGAGGCACCAATGTGCGCCTGGCCATTGCCCACATTGATTCCAACAGCCAAGTCGAACTCTCTCATGTCGAGCGTATGCCCGTGCTTTCCTTCCCGAGCCTGGAAGATGCGATCGAGGCGTGGCAAAAGGACGGCCGGACCTTGCCGTCTTCGGCCGTATTTGCGCTGGCCGGGCCAACCGGGGCGGACGAAGTCCACTTTACCAATTCCAGCTGGGTGGTCTCAGCCTCGGCAACCAGGGCTCGCTTTGGCTTTGAGACCGTGACTTTGGTCAATGATTTTGCAGCCCAGGCACGCGCCGTTCCCGCCAATAAGGACGATGCGTTTGAAGTCCTGATCGAGGGAGAGGCTCAGCCAGGTGCCCCCATTGTGGTCTTAGGGCCCGGCACCGGCCTTGGCATGGCGCTCTTGGTGCCCGACGGCAAAGACTGGAGCGTCATTTCAACCGAAGGCGGCCATCAGGCCTATGCGCCCTGTTCTGCGCGCGAGCGGCAAATCTTGGAAGTGGTCGCAGAAGACTTGCCCTATATCAGCTATGAGAGCCTGGTTTCTGGTCTGGGCCTCGACCGGCTCTATCGGGCCATCGCCAAACTCGAGGGACGCGTGGCGCGGCTAAAGGGTGGCGATGAGATTGGCCCCGCCGCGATTGCAGGCGATGATCCCTGTGCGGTGGAAGCGGTTGAAGTCATGATCCGGTCTTTGGCGACATTTGCCGGAAACGCCATTCTGGCAACCGGGGCGCGCGGCGGCTGCGTGATCGCGGGCGGGGTTTCTGAAGCCCTGGCCCCCTTCATGCGCACGTCAGAATTTGTTGCCCGGCTGTTAGAGCGCGGCCCCATCAGCTCTTATCTGGATACTATTCCAGTCAGGCGCACCCGAAATGCGTTTGCTGCTCTGGAAGGCGCTGCCTTTTTTGCCCCCAAGCACCGACGATAATTTTTCGCTCAGGAGAAGTCGATGACCAGCTTTGCATCCCAATTGAGAGCCGCCCCGCTGATTCCGGTCTTGACGATTGCAGACCTCGACAAAGCCGAACGCCTCGCTTTGGCTTTACAGGCAGGTGGCCTGAAAAACCTGGAGGTCACGCTGCGTACCCCGGTTGCGCTGGAAGCCATCGCGCTGATGAAGGCGGCCGCACCGGACTTGTTAATCGGTGCGGGAACCGTTCTGAGCGAGGGGGATGTTGAAGCCTGCTTTAAAGTTGCCGCAGACTTCATTGTGACGCCCGGATCAAGCCCCGGCCTGCGCGCCGCGCTTTTGAAGGCCGATGCCAATGTCATGGTGGGTGTCGCCACGGCGACCGAGATCATGAGCCGCCTGGAAGAAGGCTTTGGTGTTTTGAAATTCTTCCCCGCCGAACAATCGGGCGGGGCTGCTGCGCTGAGAAGCTTCGCCGGGCCCTTGCCCGATGCGCGCTTCTGCCCGACGGGCGGAGTAACGCCCGACAAGATAGCAAGCTATCTCTCGCTGCCCAACGTGATCGCGGTCGGCGGAACCTGGATTGCAACGCCCGAGATGATCAGCGCTGGCGACTTTGCCACGATCGAGGCAAATGCCCGCATCGCCGCTGAATTTAAAAAATCATGATCCGCAATCGCCGTACCCGAATCGTTGCTACTTTGGGCCCATCCTGCCGTTCTGCGGAAATGATCCTGGCTCTCGCACAGGCCGGCGTCGACGTCTTTCGCTTGAACTTCAGCCACGGCAGCCATGAAGATCATGCGCAAGCCTATAACCATGTGCGCGCGGCAGAAAAGGTGACGGGGCGTCCAATCGGGGTCCTGGCGGATTTGCAGGGGCCAAAGCTCCGGCTCGGGACGTTTGCACAAGACAAGGTGCAGCTGGAAAAAGGGGCCTTGTTCCGTCTCGACCGTGATCCGGCACCCGGCGATGTTACGCGCGCCTGTATGCCCCATCCGGAAATATTTGCTGCCTTGAAAACAGGCGATGATCTGTTGATCGATGATGGACGGGTGCGCTTGCGGGTACTCGAGCATGGCGCTGATTGGGCGCAAACGGAGGTGATTCAGCCCGGGCCCGTATCAAACCGGAAGGGCGTCAATGTGCCAACAGCCGTGTTGCCGATTTCGGCCATGACCGACAAGGACCGCAAGGATTTGATGTTTGCCTTGAATCTCGGCGTAGACTGGGTTGCGCTCTCCTTCGTTCAGCGCCCAGCCGACATGGCGGAGCTGCGCAAGCTCGTCAATGGCAAGGCAGCCTGCTTGGCCAAGATTGAGAAGCCCGCTGCCCTCGATAGCCTTGCCGAGATTTTGGATTATTGCGACGGCGTGATGGTGGCGCGCGGCGATCTGGGTGTAGAATTGGCCCCCGAAGATGTGCCGGTCGCCCAAAAGCTGATCCTGCGCATGGCGCGCGAAAGGGGCGTGCCGACCATCGTCGCAACCCAAATGCTCGAGAGCATGATCTCTGCTGCCGCGCCAACCCGCGCTGAAGCCAGCGACGTGGCCAACGCAGTCTATGAAGGCACAGACGCCTTGATGCTGTCGGCTGAAACAGCCGCCGGCCAGTTCCCGATGGAAGCGGTTGGGGTGATGAGCCGGATCGCAGAGCGGGTGGAGGCCGATCCGCGATGGCCGGGCTTGATGGATGCCGAACATGCCAACCCGGAGAACGCGGTCCCCGATGCTGTATCTGCAGCGGCCAGAACAGCTGCCAATGCGTCTAAAGCAGCCTGTCTGGTCGCCTTCACCGCAACCGGGACCACAGCGCTGCGTGTCGCACGCGAGAGGCCCCTGCAACCCGTCCTGGTGCTGACGCCCAGTATTCGCACAGCCCGCAAGCTGGCCCTGGTCTGGGGACTAGAGTCGCGTGTAACCAAAGATCCCAAAGACGTGGAAGATATGGCCATCGTCGCCTCGGCCATGTCGTCGAAAGTGGGCACGGCCAAACCGGGTGATCGCATTGTGATCGTGGCCGGCCTGCCGTTCGGTACCAAGGGCGGTACCAATTTGATGCGGATTGCGCGGGCAACATAGAGGGCCTTGATGACAGCCGACCTTCTCGAACTCTCTGCCCACGGGTTTGATCTCTCCATAGCACCCCTGGCGGGCGGCGGGATTGCACGCCTGGACTGGCACGGAAAACCGATATTACGGCCCGCTGTCGCAGGCGCTGTGGCGGCCAGGGATCCTTTGGGCCTTTCCTCCTTTCCAATGACGCCCTATGCCAGCCGCATTGTGGGCGGCACGTTTAACTGGGGCGAGGTCTCCACAGATATTCCGCCCAATATGGCCGGTGGCGCCCATCCCCTCCATGGCATTGGCTGGCGCACCCCCTGGTCGGTCGTCGCAGAAGATGAAACCTCGATCGAGATGGCCTTGATCCATCCAGGCGACGCCAATTGGCCTTGGGCATTTGAGAGCCGCCAGCGCTTTAATCTGTTTGAGGATCATGTTGAACTCACGCTGTCGGTAACAAGCCGCGATTCTCGTCCCTTCCCGTCCTCTTTGGGGCCTCACCCCTATTTTCTGTCCGGTGGCGCAGAGATCCAATTGTGTGCGGCCCAGCTTTGGGAGATTAGTGGCGAGGCGCTGCCCAGCCATTTGGCCCGCCCGCGGGTCGTGGACCAATTGGCAGAAGGCGTCGATGCAACCAGCCTGGATCTCGATCATTGCTTTGAAGGCTGGAATGGCCGTGCACGGATTAAATGGGCAGAGCACGGGGTTGAGGTGGGCGCATCAATCCTGGTGGATGATACCGCCTTGCCTTGCACGCGGCTGCAGCTCTATACCCCGCCTGGCGCAGGCTTTTTTTGCCTCGAACCCGTAACGGCTCGCGGCGTATCCTTCACCGCAGCAGACCCTTATGAATTGGGGGTTGTGGAACTAGCGGACCAAACACTGACCATCATCACGACACTGAGCCCGTTTTCGGTTGGCTAGGGCCGTTCACCATTTTTCGGAATCGAAAAATGGTGTAAAACTGGCCCTAAATCATAAATTTAGATCGCAACCTCGTTTTCAAGAAAACGAGACGCGATCTAGCGCTTGAGCTCTACCAACTCATACCAGGTCTGCATATAGCCACCCACGCCGCCATGAACAAAGATGGCGTCGCTGTCGTCGGTGATCCAGACGTCATAGACGGGGTGCTCGCTGCTCATGCCGCTGGAGCCATCATCGAGGAATTGGAAGTGGCGGGTTTTAAATGTGCCTGCCTTGACCGTAATTTCTTCTTTGCCCAGATAAAGCCCATCGATCCGGACCGGTGCCAGGAACGGGGGTGTTGCGCCGCGATGATCGGGCGAGGGCAAATACATGTTGAAACTATGGCGTGTTTTGGCCTCCCAATCATGCAGGCTTAGAAAGTATCCGTCTGCCACAATCGGGTGGGTGCCAAAGCCGTCAATCGGCGAGGTGAGGTCCACCCGTTGGGATACCCTGCCAATGGTTGGCCCATAGCTCTCGCACTCAATATAATTGTCGCCAAAGCGGAACCAACCCGAGCCCATAAATGTGTCGCCCACAGTCAGGCGGACATGGCAATCCATCGGCCGACGGTTGGCATCGATGGAATAAATGATGTCGCGCATCACGCTAGGGTCAGGTTCGGCGATAAAGCAATGGGCCCGCAGGGTGGTTTGGCCATCGCCGTGATGGGTGAAACGAAAATGCTCTTCACCGCGCGCCTGATCCATCAAGTGCGGCTTCTTCGAGGTATAGGCAATCTTGCCGGTAATTGTGCGATGCGTCATCCCGTCCTCCTCCTGGTCCGCGCAAAACCTACAGGAAGAACTGGCGGAACACGAGTGCCATTTGCCGGTCCCTCAAAGATCAGGGCTGAATTTCCTGCCCGTCCCAGGCGAAGATCTTTCCGGTCTGTGCCGGGGTAAGGCCGCCCAGGACAGAGAGGAGCGCTGAAGCGGCGATCTCCGGCTCAAAGATCTCATTGTTAGGATAGCGCTGCAGAAACGGTTCGGACATGGCGCTGCGCACAGTGCCAGGGTGCAGACCGACACACATAAGGTGCGGGCGACGGGCGGCAAGCTCGATCGAAGCCGTGCGGATCAATTGGTTCAAGGCCGCTTTCGACGCTCGATAGCTGTACCAACCCCCTGCCTTATTATCGCTGATGGATCCCACCCGTGCAGATAGGGTGGCAATGATGGCGCGCCGGTCGCGGGCAAGCAAAGGCGAAAAATGCTTGATGATAAGGGCAGGCCCAATCGTATTGATGCGGAACAAGCGGGCCATGGTCTCAGGATCAAGCTCCTTCAAGCCTTTTTCCGGACGAATATGTTCCCCCTCATGGAGAATACCAATCGTATTGATGATCAGATCTACACCGCCCTCGAGCTGACAGGTCGCAGCCGCAGCCCTAAGGCTGCGCTCGTCTTCGACATCGATCGCCAGGGCAGTTACGCGAGGATCCGTACTTTCAACAGGCCGGCGGCTCAGAGCAAAGATGGAGCGCGTGTGCGTGCTAGCCAGAAGGGTAGCGATTAAGGCGCTACCGATCGCACCACTGGCCCCCAGCACGATGATGGTTGGAAAATTTGGTTCGGTCATAGAGAAGATACGCAAAGCTTGCACGGTTGGACCTCCTAAAGAGCTGGCTCAGCCACGCCCTGGGCAGTTTGATCAAACAAAGCGTCAACGTGCTCGCACTGGGGAGGCAGCGGCTGGTTTCAGGTGCCCTGTTTATCAATCCCGCAATGTTAGTGAGCGGTCCGCTCACCGCGAGACGAATTGTCCGAGCTGACCTGGAATCCAGGGTCTGTATAAGGAATGCACGTGCATCGATCGATGCCGGCGTCCTTGTCAGGCCCCATAGGTGGCAACGGTCGCGCGCCCCCAAGCAACCACCCCCAAGCAAGCACCAAAGCGACCCCATCGTAGAGGTCCAGATCACAGTCGAGAATAAGGGGGGTGCAGCTTATACGGTACGTGCAGCTTATACGGTACGTGCAGCCTTGTCCTTGTCATTGCTGGCTTTAATCATGCTGCGTACGGCCTCCCACTGGGCATCATCCCACGCCCGCAGCCCTGAGAAGTTCCCGCCCGTGGCCTGATAAGCTGCCCCATCAATTGCGATGGTCTGCCCGTTCACATAATGGGCACCCTTGGCCATCAAGAACACGGCCAGATTGGCGAGTTCGGTCATTTCTCCGACCCGACCCATGGGGTTTGCCATGCGCTCTCCACTTTCCATGCTCGATCCAGGCGATAGACGTTCTGTCATGCCCTTGGTCGGGAAAGGCCCAGGCGCGATATTGTTGAAACGAATGCCATAGCGGCCCCACTCCACGGCGAGCGACTCCGCCATGGCGCGAACGCCGGATTTGGACATGGCAGAAGGAACCGTGAAGGCTGAACCATTCCACACCCAGGTGGTAAGAATATTGATCACATTGCCCTTTTTGCCTTCGGCAATCCAGCGCTTGCCAATATCCAGCGTCATATAGAATGTGCCACGAAAGACGATATTGGCGATCGCATCAAAGGCGCGCGGCGAGAGGTCTTCGGTCTTGGAGATAAAGTTTCCCGCCGCATTATTGACAAGGCCCGTGAGCGCGCCGCCATCGGCCCAGATCAGGTCAATGGTTTCGCGGATCGCTTCAGCATTACGTATATCACAAGGCAACGCGACGATTTTGCCGCCATGGCGGCCCATCAGCTCATCGCGCGTTTCTTCCAACACAGCCCCGCGGCGACCCAGAATATAGACGCTCGCCCCAAGCGCCAAAAAGGCTTCCGCCATCTCCTTGCCCAGGCCCGTGCCACCACCGGTTACCAGAATACGCTCACCAGACATTAAGCCGGCACGAAACATTAGCTTTTCAGTGTCCATTGGCGCTTCGCTCCCCTTTTTCCTGTATGATCAGGGTGAGCATATTGCATTTATCAGCCTTGGGAAGGCATGCTCCTCCAGGGTCGCAGCAAAAGATGCCGCCGAGACCGGTGGATTAGTCCATCAGGAAGGTGAGCGGCTCATGGATCCGTGCCCGCCAGGATGCCTCATTGTGGTCTGCACCCTCGTAAACCCTGCTGTCAAAGTCTTTGCCTTGTTGCCAGCCCCGATCCCTAAACACTTGATCCATCGCCACCTGATAGGGCTGGTAGAAGGCATCCAGATTGAGCGTGCCATGATCCATCCAGATCCTGTTTTGGCCCGCTTTCGGCAGTTTGCGCTTCAGGTAAGTGGCAAAAGCCTGGATCATCGCCGGGGTTTCAAGGTCGGGCTTGCTGTAGCTTTCAGCGGCACTCAAGAGCGTCCAATGGGTTGAAAGACAGCCGGCTCCACCAAAAACGTGAGGATATTCGCAAATTGCATATAGCGAGATCAGGCCTCCCATGCTGGAGCCCATGATGAAGGTAGACTCTTTTTCCGGCCTGGTTAGATAATCGCGATCAATCATGGGCTTCAGTTCATCCACCAAGAAGCGCAGATAGCCGTCGCTCAAGGCCGGGCCACCGTGTTCTTCCACCGTCCGCGCAAGAAGCTTGCTATCCATTGCCGCTTCCACCCCAGCGGGCGAGAAGTCTTGGCGCCGCGTGGATGTATTCCACACCCCCACGATAATGGCGTCGCTGCCAACAACTGCGCGTTGGCGCGCCTCCATCGCCAGATCCATGCGCCAGGATTGCCCGCCAAAAGCATGGCTGGCACCAAAAATATTCTGTCCGTCATGCATGTAGAGAACGCGGTAGCGGCGTTTGGACTTACCATAATCTGCCGGCAGCCAGACGCTGACCGTGCGAGCGCCGGTGAAGCGGCTCGCCATCGCCTCATAGCGGACAATCATCGCCTCACCGGCATCAGATGCCTGTGGGATCAGGGTGGAAGCCATGAGTCCGCCTGTGGCAGCAATCAGGGTACGACGATCCATAATTTTATCCTTTAGTCACTCTGGCGCACCCAGATTTGGAGCGTTTGGGCGGGGCTTTCCAAGGCAAGGCTTTTGCCGCCCTCGAGTTTGGCATCCTTGCCGCGCACGCCTTTGATGTGGTCGAACTCTTTGCCATCGGCGATTTTCTGCCAACGTCCGGCAGGCAAATCGACAGCCGAGAAAGTGGCAGGCTTTGCTCCCACATTGGTCAGGACCAGTACTTTTTGATCAACCAGATAGCCCAGGAGACTGGGGTCCTCCGGCGTGATCCATTCAATATAGTCCGGCGCAGGGGCTTTGGCGGTGCGAAAGACACGGCCCATATCACTGTTGCGGAAGGCTATCAGACCACGCCACCATTGGTTCATCGCGACAAAATCGTTCGGCGCACCGGTTTTCGCCGAGCGATCAAGGTCGGACCAGACAAATTCATTCGGTGTACGGACATTATAGGTGTCCTGGCGGCCCTTGAAGTGAATCGGCCCTGTCGCCGTTTGCCGGATGATCTCCTCGGTACCGACCATGCCTTTCGAGCGCAGCATTTCAGAGCCGCCGTGGAGCACGATCGGGCCAAGGCTGGTCAATAATAGGCCTGCCGCCACACGGTACGGGCCCTCCTCGACCCCTTCAAGGCCATTCCAGTCCTTGACAGCAAAGCGGTCGGCCAAAGTCCAGTTATCGTGGATGTCCGCGTAATTGATGCCGCGATTGGTCGACCGGGCTTCTTCTTTCCAACCATTGGCGATGGCCAGCATGGCTTGACTGCGCTGGCTGGCATTGCCCCCGGCATAGCCACGGTCTGTCGCCTTATCCAGCAACCGGAAAGGCGAGCCGACCAAAGCATTGCGGGTATCATCCTGGAAAAAGGTGATGGGCGCATCTTCCTTGTACCAGTCCCAATCTGGATTGGCGCGCACGATCGGGTCAGAGACATCAATCCAGGGCTCGCCATAAATGATGACATCTTCGCCGAGCTCCTTGCGAAGCGCGATCAGGGTCTGCTCATCAATCTGGCCTGCCAAATCGATGCGAAAGCCATCAATGCCGAACTCGTCGATCAAAGCCCTGGCCTGATCAATCACCCAGCGTTGGGTCATCGGGCGATCTTCGGTCTTTACCTCATTGCCGAAGGGACCAATATGCTGACCCGAATCACTGGTACGATAATAATAGTCGCGGTCCAGCACATTGAAGTTGAACAGCATATTGCGGCCGTCCATATTCTCTCCCGTATGGTTGGGGACAATGTCGATAATGACGGCAATGCCGCGATCATGGAAGGCCTGGACAAGATCGCGGAATTGCGCACGCTCGGCCCCAAAATCGGTGCCCTTTTTCCGGTACGTATTTTCAATCGCAAACGCATGGGTGGTCCGGTACCCCCACTCGTAGCTGAGATCGGCAACGCCTAAGCGTTTCATCTCTGGATCATTGCCAAAGGCTGCCTGCCATTCGGGCTTTGGGTAATGCAGGAATTCCTGCATCGGCAGCAGATGGACAACATTCACGCCCAGATCCACGATATGATCAAATCCGATCTTCTGGCCCGTTTTACTGCGCAAGCCTGCGATAGTGAAGGCCGGGATCGTACCCTTTAGAGTATCGGCAACCGGCAACTGGCGCGTGAAGTCTTCAATATGGACTTCATACGCCACCACATCCTCCATTTTGGGGCGGCCCTTGGCGAGCGGTGTCGCAGGCGTCGTCTTCGCCATCACCCGGCTTTTTCCGTAAGCTTCAGCATTGGCACGCGCATAGGGATCGGAAATATGGACCGGGTCAGTTTCATAGAAGTACCGGCCTGGCCCGGGCTTTCCATGGACGGTGAAGTCATAGAAACTGCCAGCCAGACTGCCTTCGAGTGTGCTCTCCCAAACCCCTGACTCGTCGCGGACCATATCGATAATGCGCTTTGCTTCCTCAGGCTTTGCCTCGGCTCGATCATAAAGATAGAGGCGGACTTTCTCGGCCCGTGGGGAGAAAATTGCAAAATGCGTCGACTGGCCGTCTGCAGCGATATTGGCCCCAAGGGGCTTGGGCGAATAGAGCGTGCGGAACCAGGCATCGGGCCGCACACGTGCACTCAATCCTTCCGTCTTCAGTTCCAATCGGTAGGAGGCGCGGATATCAATCGGCTGCGCAGGTACCAGAAGTGCGGTCTTAAGGTCATTTGGCAGAATGGAGGCGATTGCCACTTCCTGATTGGCGTGGTCAAGCAATCGCCAATCGGCAGGATTAAAGGTGCGTTCAGCCCCTTCAAGATGCAACCAAATGGCCGATGGTCCCGCAAGTTCGGCACGCAGGCTGGCCTTGGAGGCTTCTTGGCTCAAAGCAGGTGTCGTAACAAAGCCCAAGACACAGCCCAGAGCGATCCAGAGACATCTGTGGGGAGACTGGCCGAACATGATAGGGATCCTTTTAACACTGAAATCATAAGGGTTGAAGGGGATGGATTCAGGAGGCGGGTGCGCGACAATGGCGGGCGATGAAGTCTTCGTGGCTGGGCATGTGATCCACCGCTTTGGCAATGATGGTGGATAGATTGCCCAGGAAGCCGTCGAGATCCTCGTCGGTTAGGTCGCGCGCCAAAGCGTGATAGCTTTCAGGCACAATGCCTTGACCGAGCAGCACTTGCAGCCAGCTAGGCTCTGCAAACAAATCATTGGCCCGCCGCTCGATCCGCCCGGTTTTGCGGAAAAGCTCGATCTTGTGGCTTAAGCTGTCGGGGATCGCCATGTGTTGGCAATGCAGCCAGAACGGGGAATCGGTGCGTTCATTGGCGTGATAGTGCAAGATCAGGAAGTCGCGGATCAGCGCGTATTCCTCAATCGCTTGCTGATTATACTCATCGCTCAAAACCGTGTCACAGGCCTTCGTCGGAAAGAGGGTAATGAGGCGGCTCACCGCAGACTGGATCAGATGGATGGAGGTGGATTCCAGAGGCTCCATAAAGCCACTGGCAAGGCCGACGGCAATACAATTCTTGTTCCACAGCTTCTTGCGTCGGCCGGTGACAAACTTGAGTGGTCTAGGATCTGCTAAGGGTTTGCCGTCGAGATTGGACATCAGGACCCGCTCCGCCTCTTCATCTGAGGTAAACGCGCTGCAATAGACATGGCCATTGCCAATGCGGTGTTGCAGCGGAATGCGCCATTGCCAGCCAGCGTGACGGGCTGTCGCGCGCGTGTAGGGCGTCAGTGGCGCCACCGATTCACACGGCACCGCGAGGGCCCGGTCACACGGCAAGAAATTCGACCAGTCCTCATAACCTGTCTCTAATGCCCCTTCGATCAAGAGGCCCCGAAAACCCGAGCAATCGATGAAAAGGTCGCCAGACACCACCTCGCCGGTCTCCAGCGTAACGGACTGGATAAAGCCTGAGAGGCTATCAAGCTCTACGGACCGCACCTTGCCTTCGGTTCGCTTAACCCCGTGATATTCTGCATAGCCGCGCAAATAACGGGCATAAAGGCCAGCATCAAACTGGAAGGCCCAGGTCGGCCCGGGCAGGGGCGAGCCACCCAAACGCTCCAGCCTGTCGAACCTGTTGGCATAGGCAGCCCTTGTCGCCGCGGAGTAATCCCAAAGCGACGTCTCTCTGCCAGCCAGATTTTGTCGCATCCAATAATGGTGGAAGGGCACAAAGCCGAGGTTACGGCCAATGCCGCCAAAGGCATGCATATAGCGCTCGCCCTGGCGGTGCCAATTGACGAACTCAATGCCAAGTTTGAACGTGCCATTGGTCTTGGAAACAAAGTCATTTTCATCAATGCCAAGGATTGCGTTGAAGATATTGATCTGGGGGATGGTGGCCTCACCCACACCCACTGTGCCGATCTCTTCACTTTCAATCAGGACAATCTCAACCCGCGGGCCCAAGACTTTCGAGAGCGCACTGGCGGTCATCCAGCCAGCAGTGCCGCCGCCCACAATCACAATCGTCTCAACAGCCTGGGTGTCCAAACTCTTGTCTCCTCGCCAAATGGCCACCTGCCTGACACAGGCCGCCGGTCGGGGCAAATCACAACATAGAAAACCCCCGCCAGGCCAAGCCGACGGGGGTTATCGTGTTACCGATCACTCGGGATCAGAATTTGTAGTTCACACCAAGCAGGAAGGTGCGACCATATTCCTGGTAGTCCTTCACACGACGTGCATCACCGTCCACCAAAGTGGCGAAGGGCTCGTCCGTGATGTTGTTAACCTGGAACAGAACCGACACATTGCTCAGAGGACCCGATTGGAAGGTGTACCCAAGCTGGCCATCGAGCACCGATTCAGCCATGATTTCACGGGTCTCAAGACCGGCACCAAAAGCCACAACTGAGCCCAGGAATTCTGAGCGATAGCGGTTGCTCAAGCGGGCCTGGAAGCCATAGCGTTCATAATAGACCGAGGTGTTGAAGATCTGTTCGGACAGGCCAGGAACCTTGGTTGCAGGCTGACCACCAATCGGCTTGACGCTACTGTCATTGTAGGTCGCGCTGAAGTTGGCACCAAAGCCCTCAAGAGCGGGTACGAACTGGTCGAACGGGAACGAAGCGGTGAATTCTAAACCGCGGATGAAACCACCCTTCACATTGCCGGGCGAGCTTGCGATACCAATGTTGGTTGGGCTTGCAGGCGCACCGGTTGGAACAACCAGGCCGGTTGCGTTGAATGGACGCTCGACGCTATCGACAATCCAGGATTCCAAGTTCTTGTAGAAGCCGGCTAACGCAAAGTAGGCGCGGCGACCAAAGTACTTTTCATAGCTGATGTCGACTGCCTGGGCCAAGATTGGCTCCAACAATGGGTTGCCCGAATTCTGGAACCAGCGCGTGCCGCGGGTTGCAACGATCGAACTATCATAGCTGTAGCTGAAGGCCGCATTCATCTGGTCCATACGTGGACGCGACAGGGTACGAGCCAAAGCGACACGGACCTTGGCATCATTTTCCAAAGCAAAGGCCAGGTTCAAGCTAGGCAGAACTTCCGTATAGTCCGTGCCTTCGGTCTTGGTGACCAAGGTAGCCGACGCGTTGCTGCGGCCGCGAGCGGTCGAGCTCTGTTCGGTGTTGACGACCTGCAAGCCGATATCGCCGGTCACTGGCAAACCACCAATTTCGCTTTCGATATTGAACTTGGCAAAGGCGGTCAGGATGGTTTCCTCAACCAGCCAGCTCTTGATCGCAACGTCTGCGGCGGTGTTTGGACGAAGCGAATAGACGCTGCCCAGGAACCCACGCGGGTCATAGCTGACGACATTGCCAAGGCCCAGCCATGACAAATTGGTTTGACCAACGCGTGACGCCGTAGGGATGGCAACGCTGCTGGCACCACCCGCCAAATCCAAGAACCACTCGTTCACGGTCTTTTCTTTGCTGCGGTCGGAATAGCCAACACCGTAGTCAACTGACTTAAATGCAGTGTCGCCACCAAACTCGTGCTTAGCAGCAATTTTGAGCGTGTTGAGTTCATCAACCGTGCCAGGTGCCTTGAAATAGCCGGCCTGGCCCCAACCACCTGGATCGGTCAGGCTGATCGTGTTGTAGTCGCCGTAGTTCAGGGTCGGCTTGAACACCAAACGGCCTGCTTCAGCGGTCGAGAAGGCAAGGTTGTCGGTTGCACCAGCGCTACCCCGACCAGTACCGGAATAGGATTCGATATCGGTGTCGATGCGATCACCCTTCGACCAGCTGAGATCAAACACGACCGAGTCTTTTGGGCTCAACTGCCACTCGACCTTACCGGCCAAAGCGGAGAGCTCGGCTTCGCGAGCGCGGACATCGTTACGGATGATGCCCTTTACGCCATTAAACTGGCCGGAGGTGGTGATGCCGTTGGTGACAACTGCGCCTGGCTGCAATTGCGCACCCGACCACCATAGCGGAATTTCGATGCCGCGCAGGATCTGCTCGTCATTGAATTTTGAATAATAACCATCAAGCGACAGGGTCAAAGTTTCCGATGGCTGGAACTCGATCACACCCATATAGCCGTCGCGGGTGATGTTACCCGACAAAGCATAGGGCTTCACACCGCCAATAATGAAGTTTGCGCCATTGGATGGATACCCCCAAGCCTCATAGCGGTTCGACTGATAGGGCGATTCCATATGGGCGTAGCCCAAAGCAACACCGAGCTTGCCGTCCATGAATTGGTCGATATAGGCGAGCGAGATCCGGTTGCCCGTGTCAGACGTGCCGCTGTTCAAAGCGCCAGCGTCATTTTGCTCGTAACGCGCGCCGACTGCGAACTGGCGACGACCAAACTTCAAAGGACGAATGGTTTGAAGATCAACCGTACCCGCGACGCCTTGCGACAACAGGGTTGCGGTCGGGGTTTTGTAGACGGCAGCACCGGCCAACAATTCCGATGGATACTGGTCGAACTCGACACCCCGGTTGTCGCCAACCGAGACTTGCTCGCGGCCGTTCAACAAGGTGGTGGTATAGTCAGGGCCAAGGCCACGAACCGACAATTGTGAAGCGCGACCGTCGATACGTTGCGCCGCCACACCTGGCAAACGAGCCAGCGATTCTGCGATGGAGACGTCTGGCAGCTTGCCAATGTCTTCGGCCGAGACGACTTCGGCGATGACGCTCAAAGTTTTCTTTGCATTGATGGAGTTTTCAATACCGCGACGGATACCGACAACCACGATGGTCTCGACATCCTTGTCCGATACTTCTGTGGTGGAAGCAGCTTGTGCATGGGCTGTCCCGCTCATGGCTGCCAACAGGGCAACCGAAGACACTGCACCAGCCAATAAGCGAGCGCGCGACACGCCAGGGCGTGATTGGGTGTGTATATTCATCGCGGTTCCTCCCAAATAAGCTGATCCGACCGCAACGGACCCGCTTGTGATTCCCTTCAGAACACGCCGGTTATCAGCCAGTTAGCAGGCCGCCCAACGATATTCCGCTCCTAAAACTGCTCCAGAAACCCTGAATCAGCTATCAAAATACGCTCAGCAATCATTTATTTGTGAGCATGTAGGAAAGCTACATGACAAAATCACAACGATTGTGCAATGGGAAAGTGGCTGGTGCTGCTGGTAATTAAGCCGAAGTTGCAAAACTGGTGCAGCGTTGCAACAATCCGGGACTCGTCATCTCCACTGTTGTGGTTATATCAAATGACTGGGTAGCTGAAGCGGATGAGGGACCACGGGCCTGAAGCCGGCGCGCCCACAGGACGAGGTCGGGGGCAGGATGCAGGGTCAGAGCAAAAAGCTTGAGCACTTGGTTATTATCGGGGGCGGGTCAGCTGGCTGGATGGCTGCGGCTGCCATTGCCAACGCTGCCGGGCGAGGGTGCACCATTACCCTGGTCGAATCCGACGAAATCGGCACCGTCGGCGTCGGCGAGGCGACCATCCCGCCGATCAAGGCTTTCAACAGGTCACTGGGCCTCGATGAGAAGGATTTCGTGGTCCGCACCCAAGGCTCGTTCAAGCTTGGCATCGAATTTGTGAACTGGGGCCGCCAGGGCCATCACTATTTCCATCCGTTTGGAACCTATGGCGCGGACTTTGATATGGTGCCGCTGCATCAATATTATTTGCGGGCGCACCAGACAGGCCGGAACCCGGGCTCCCTCGATGATTTTACCATGGCCTGGCAGGTCGCCAGACGCGGCCGTTTTGCGCCGCCGACCCAGGATCCCCGCTTGATCCAGTCAACTTTCGATTATGCCTATCATTTTGACGCCGGTCTCTATGCCCGGTTCCTGCGATCCTATAGCGAGGCGCGCGGGGTTGTCCGGATGGAGGGCAAAATTGGCGAGGTCAGCCTCGACGGCGAGGAGGGCCGCATCACCCATGTCACGCTGGAAGATGGTCGCAAGGTCGAGGGCGACTTCTTTATCGATTGCTCGGGCTTCCGTGGCCTCCTGATCGAAGGCGCGCTGAAAGCTGGCTACGAGGACTGGAGCCACTGGCTGCCATGCGATCGCGCGTTGGCCGTGCCTTGCGAACATGGTGGCGAATTTACCCCCTACACCCGCTCGACCGCACGGGAAGCGGGCTGGCAGTGGCGCATTCCGCTGCAACACCGCATCGGCAATGGCTATGTCTATTCCAGCAACTTTATCGCAGACGAGGCGGTTGAGCGGACGTTGCTGGCCAATTTGGACGGCAAGCCCTTGGCCGATCCACGTCCCTTGCGCTTCACGACTGGCAAGCGAAAGAAGATCTGGCATAAAAATTGTGTCGCGATCGGTCTGGCGGCCGGCTTCATGGAACCGCTGGAATCAACCAGCCTGCATCTCATCCAAACAGGCATCACCCGCTTCCTCGCGCTATTCCCCGAAAAAACCGTCGATCCCGTTCTGGAGACAGAGTTCAATCGGTTGAGCACCTATGAGTGGGAACGCATCCGTGATTTTCTTATCCTGCATTATTGCGCAACCGAGCGGGATGATAGCGAGCTTTGGCGCTATTGCGCGTCCATGAGCCTGCCAGATACACTCGCCTACAAGATGGCCCATTTCCGTAAATATGGGCGAATGGTTTCAGACGGACCGGAGCTCTTCCTCAATCCAAGCTGGTTGGCGGTCTATATGGGCCAGTTTGTGGAGCCAGAGGGCTATGATCCCTTGGTTGATACCCGCCCCCATGTGGAAGCGGATCGGCACTTGGCCAATCTGAAAACACTCATGTCGCAAACGGCCGAGACTTTCCCGACCCACCGCGACTTCATCAACCAAACCTGTCGGGCAGCCTAGCAGCCTGTCGATCAACTTAGATTGCGTCCAGATTTGATGGCGGATAAATGGGAACGACATCAGGCGATGGCCCCAAGTTTGGCGAGGCGCTTGCAATTATAGGCCAGTGCTATGAGTTGCCACTCGGTTTTGACGTTTTCCATG
>CALRXH020000021.1:0-48378 GCA_943372135.1 Maricaulis salignorans
TCATCGCACGGTCAACCTTCAGTCTGCGTTTGAAGGAATAAGGCAAGTTCCTGCCTTCTTCTGCGCTAAATATGGCCCCGCTTGTTGCAAGCGGGGCCGCATGCGCTTTATGCACACAACGTCATGACCCTTTCTACTTCTCCCCAAGCCATCTCGCGCGAAACGCCATGCTCGCGGGCGCTTGCCGCTGGCAAAGTGGCGAGCTTTCAAGATATTATTTTGACCTTGTCAAACTATTGGGCTCTGCAAGGCTGCGTCATCCTTCAGCCCTATGATAGTGAAGTTGGGGCAGGGACCTTGCATCCGGCAACCACCTTGCGCGCCTTGGGCCCAAAACCATGGCGCGCTGCCTATGTGCAGCCATCGCGACGTCCAAAGGATGGGCGATATGGGGAAAACCCCAATCGCCTCGGTCATTACTATCAGTATCAGGTCATTCTGAAGCCGAACCCGCCAAATTTGCAGGAGCTATACCTCAATTCGCTCTATGAAATCGGGATTGATCCGAGCTTGCATGATATTCGCTTTGTCGAGGACGATTGGGAAAATCCAACCGTCGGGGCATGGGGGCTTGGCTGGGAAATTTGGTGCGACGGGATGGAAATCTCGCAATTCACCTATTTCCAGCAAGTAGGCGGTCTTGATTGCAAGCCTGTCTCGGGCGAGTTGACCTATGGTCTGGAGCGCTTAGCCATGTATGTACAAGGCGTGGAGAACGTCTATGATATTGACTTTAATGGATTTGGAGTGACTTACGGCGATGTTTTCCTGGAAAATGAACGCCAACAATCGACCTTTAACTTTGAAGAATCCGACCCTGCTATGCTTAAGCGCTGGTTTGAGGATGCAGAGCGTATGTGCACCCATTTGCGGGCCAAGAATCTGGCACTGCCCGCCTTTGATTGGGCCTTGAAATGCTCGCATTTGTTTAACCTGCTCGATGCACGCGGCGTGGTTTCGCCAACGGAGCGGCAAAGCTTCATTGCGCGCGTCCGCGACCAAGCCAAGGGTTGTGCCGTCCTGTGGGCGGAAACGCAGACCCCAGCCCGCGAAGAGGCGGTTTGATCCATGCCTCAATTTTTACTTGAACTTTTCTCTGAAGAAATCCCGGCACGCATGCAGAAGCGGGCAGCGGAAGACCTAAAAAAACTTCTGATGGATGCTTTGACCGAAGCTGGTTTTTTGCCGGAGGGGCTGGAGACATTCAGCGCGCCGCGTCGTTTGGTTGGCGTGGTTGCGGGCCTGCCAGAGCGAACGGCTGAAGTGAATGAAGAACGCAAGGGTCCTAAAGTGAATGCGCCCGCCCAAGCCATTGATGGCTTTTTACGTGGCACCGGGCTAACCGATATTGGCCAGGCCCGGGTGGTTTCTGACCCTAAGAAGGGCGATTTTTACGTTGCCGATCTGGTCAAGCCAGGCCGCGCGACCTCCGATGCGTTGGCCGAGATCATACCCACTATCATCCGCAATTTCCCGTGGCCGAAAAGCATGCGCTGGGGCGAAGGCTCATTGCGTTGGGTGCGGCCGTTGCATCGGATTTTGGCTGTTTTTGACGGCGAAATTGTGCCGTTCAATGTGGACGGTATTGTCGCCGGCAATGTCAGCGAGGGCCATCGTTTTCATGGGACCGTTCCTTTTGAAGTCAGGGAATTCGAGGATTATGCGGCCAAGCTTACCGATGCCCATGTTGTCCTTGACCGAGAGCAGCGTAAGGCTCAGATCAGGGCAGACGCCCAGACCCTTTGTCAGGCACGAAATCTCGAACTCATTGAGGATGAAGGGCTTTTGGAAGAGGTTTGCGGTCTGGTAGACGAGCCGCATGTGATTATGGGCGATATGGATCCCGGCTTCTTGGACCTGCCACCTGAAGTCATTCGCCTGACTTTACGGGTGAATCAGAAATATTTCGTCGTTCGTGACCCCAAAACGGGTGGCCTTGCGCCGCATTTCATCATTGTCTCCAATGTGAAGGCAGTTGACGGCGGCAAACAGATTGCACTTGGCAATGCGCGTGTTCTGGCTGCGCGCCTGAATGATGCGCGCTATTTCTGGGATTTGGACTGCAAAGCAACGCTGGAAAGCCGGGTACCCAAACTCGACACATTGGTCTTCCACGACAAGCTAGGCAGCGTGGGAGATAAGGTACGCCGTATTGTCGCGCTGGCGGGCGAGATCGCGCCCTTGGTGGGTGCCGCTGTGGGTGATGCCAAATACGCCGCTCTTTTGTCCAAGGCAGATTTGACAACCGAAATGGTAGGTGAATTCCCGGAACTCCAAGGGGTTATGGGTCGATACTATCAATTGCGGCAGGATGGAAAGGGCAATCCTAACTCAATCGGCTTTGCAGACAGCCCCCCCGTGTTGCAGGGGAGTACGGGGGATGGCGCAAGCCGTGTCATCGCCGACGCCATCCGCGACCACTACAAACCCGTAGGACCCTCCGATCAGGTACCTCGCGAGGCCGTTGCAATGGCAGTAGCCTTGGCCGATAAACTCGACAGCCTGATCGGCTTTTTTGCCATTGGCGAGAAACCAACGGGTTCAGGTGATCCATACGCCATGCGCCGCGCGGCGTTAGGAGTGATTCGTATTGTGCGTGAAGGCGGGGTGCGCTTTGCTCTTGCAGAGAAGACCAAAGCCAATGGCTTGCTCGACTTCATCCTGGAACGCCTGCGGGTTTGTCTTCGCGATGAAGGCTTTGCGCCTGATGTGTTGGACGCAGCCTTCGCCATTCTCGACGATGACATCGTGCGAATCCTTGCGCGGGTAACGGCTTTGGCCAGGGTCTTGAAGACCGAAGACGGGGCTAATCTGGTGGCTGGGCTCAAACGTGGCGCGAATATTCTGCGGGCGGAAGAGAAGAAAGACGGGGCTGCAGCGCAGGGCGAGGTTTCTGAGGCTCTATTGGCGGCACCCGCTGAGCAGGGTCTCCACCAAGCGCTTGTCGAGGCTGAAAGGCAGCTGGAGCAGGCCTTGGCGGCGGAGCAGTTTGATGCGGCAATGGGCGCTTTGGCAGGCCTTCGTGCCCCCGTCGACCACTTCTTTGAGAGTGTCCTCGTCAATGATGCTGATACGGATACTCGTCAGAACCGCTTGGCCCTATTGGTAAAATTGCGGAAGGTGAGCGAGCGGGTTGCTGACTTCTCAAAGCTCGCGGGCACCTAGTTCCGCCACCTTGTATCAGTAGTGGCTCCAGCCACAAATAAGTGACCGGCTTTTGCTTCCATGCTTGTTTGAATCCTATCTAGTGGCCGCATAATGGACAATTTTGCGTGTTGTAAAACTACAAACCCAAACGGGTGTGTGTCTTGCGACACACTTCGGCGGCTCTGGGCGTTTGTGTGGGTTGATACTTCACTGGACTGCCTTAGAAGGGCCGTTAACACGCGCTTCTAGCGCAGGAATCACTTGAGGCACATTCTGCATGAATAAATTGGTTTTTGGCTTTGGGGCGGGGCTCGCCGACGGCGACGCCAGCATGAAAAATCTTTTAGGTGGCAAGGGCGCGAACCTTGCGGAAATGAATAAGATCGGGCTTCCCGTTCCTCCAGGGTTCACCATTACGACAGAGGTATGCACTGCCTTTTATGCGCTGGGCCAGAAATACCCCGACGTGCTTGGCGATGAAGTCAAGGCCGCCATGGCCACGGTTGAGACGACGGTTGGCAAGGGCTTTGGCGACGCTGCAAACCCGCTTCTGGTTTCTGTGCGCTCTGGCGCGCGTGCTTCTATGCCGGGCATGATGGACACCGTCCTGAACCTGGGCCTGAATGATGAGACGGTGGAAGGCTTGGCGGCCCAGTCCGGCAATCGCCGCTTTGCCTTTGATAGCTATCGCCGGTTTATTCAGATGTATTCCAACGTGGTGTTGGAGCTCGACCACCATATGTTTGAAGATATTCTCGAGAGCTATAAGGAAGTCAACGACTATACGATTGATACCGATCTTCTTGCCGAAGATTGGGAGAAAGTGGTTGTCAACTACAAGGCTGCGGTTGAATCCGCGCTAGGCAAGCCATTTCCGCAGAATGTGGATGACCAATTATGGGGTGCCGTTGGTGCGGTGTTTCGCTCCTGGATGAATGACCGCGCCAATTTTTATCGCAAAATGCACGACATCCCCGAAAGCTGGGGAACCGCTGTCAACGTCCAGGCCATGGTGTTTGGTAACATGGGGGAGACTTCGGCTACTGGTGTGGCCTTCACGCGCAATCCTTCTACCGGTGAGCGTTTGTTCTATGGCGAATATCTTATCAACGCCCAGGGCGAGGACGTAGTCGCAGGGATCCGCACGCCAAAATCCATCACCCGCGTACAACGCGAAACGATGGGCGAGAGCGGTCTTTCCATGGAAGAGGCTTTGCCTGAGGTGTTCCTTCAGTTGGTGCAGGTCTATGGCCAGTTGGAAGGCCATTACCGAGATATGCAGGACATCGAGTTTACGGTGGAGCGCGGAAAATTGTGGATGCTTCAAACCCGTAACGGCAAACGTACGGCCAAAGCTGCTTTGAAAATTGCGGTCGACATGGTCGCTGAAGGCCTGATTACCGAGAATGAAGCTGTCATGCGGGTCGATCCTTCTGCGCTCGATCAATTGCTGCACCCTACGATTGCGCCAGGCGCTGTTCGTGACTTGATTGCCGTCGGTCTGCCCGCATCGCCGGGTGCAGCGGTCGGAGAGGTCGTGTTTGACCCCGATGAGGCTGAAGAAATGGCGAAAGCCGGTAAGTCGGTTATCTTGATCCGCGAAGAGACCAGTCCAGAGGATATTCACGGCATGCATGCAAGCCGAGCCATCGTGACCTCGCGCGGGGGTATGACCAGCCATGCCGCCGTTGTTGCGCGCGGCATGGGCCGGCCTTGCGTTTCGGGTGCAGGTGAGATCCGTATCGACGAAGAAGCCGGCGTCTTCAAAGTGCGCGGTCGTGAAATCAAAAAGGGTGACATCATTTCTGTCGATGGCTCGAAAGGCGAAGTCCTGCTTGGCGCTGTCGAGATGGAACAGCCTGAACTGTCTGGCGACTTTGCCGCTCTTATGGTCTGGGCCGATAAGGTTCGTCGCCTGAAGGTCCGCGCCAACGCTGAAACCCCGCTCGATGTGCGCACAGCACGCGAGTTTGGGGCCGAGGGTGTTGGCCTCTGCCGCACCGAGCACATGTTCTTTGATGCAGACCGGATTGCGGCAGTTCGCGAGATGATTCTGTCGGAATCAAAAGCGGGTCGTGTCTTGGCTTTAGCCAAGATATTGCCGATGCAACGCCGCGATTTTGTCGAGATTTTCACCATCATGAAGGGGCTGCCCTGCACGATCCGCTTGCTTGACCCGCCGCTACACGAATTCCTGCCCAATAGTTTGGAAGATGTCGAAGCCGTGGCCAATGCAACTGGGCTGGACAAGGATAGATTGCTGGAACGCGCCAAGGATTTGCATGAAGTCAACCCCATGCTGGGTCACCGCGGCTGCCGGCTCGGGATCACCTATCCTGAAATATATGAAATGCAGGCGCGCGCCATCTTTGAGGCCGCCATCGAAGTCGCCAAGGCTGAAGGTGAAGCCCCTGTGCCAGAGATTATGATTCCGCTGGTGGCAACGGAAAAAGAATTGCAAATTCTAAAAGACCGCGTGGATGCGATTGGCCGCGAAGTCATGGATTATAAAGGCATGGAGATTGACTATTTTGTTGGCACCATGATCGAATTACCACGCGCGGCGCTCAAAGCAGACGAGATTGCCCGTCAGGCAGCTTTTTTCTCGTTTGGTACCAATGACCTTACTCAAACCACTTTGGGCATCAGCCGTGATGATTCCGGCCGCTTTATGGGGGCTTATGTAGAGCAGGGTATATTTGAAAAAGACCCGTTCGTAACCTTGGACCAGTCTGGCGTCGGCGACCTCATCAAGATCGCTCGCGACCGTGGCCGCGCTACCAACCCAGACCTGAAGTTGGGGATTTGTGGTGAGCATGGCGGCGACCCTGCCTCGATCGCTTTTTGCGAAAAGGCTGGCCTCGACTATGTGTCCTGCTCGCCCTACCGGGTGCCCATCGCGCGCCTGGCTGCGGCGCAAGCTGCTTTGAGTTGAGGTTGGACTGAAGCGTTCTTGTTATCCCAGATGACCCCGGCCAATCTGGCACCTTGCACCAATTCATCCCCCTGGGTCCCCGCTCTGCGCACTGGTACCAGCGGGGACAACAAATGTTTGGTGGGTGAGGAAAGCAATCCCTTTCGTCAGTCCATCCGCACTTTCTTCTTGAATGACTTCTTCCCAAATGGTGGTGGGCCGCCCTTGGTGCGGGGTGGCCCGACAATGCCTCGGGGCCCGCGTTCGCCAGACGCGACTGGCGCGTTGGGCTTACCCTTCTTAGTGCTCCTCTTCGGACCATTGCGACGCGGTGCACCCTTGGCATTTCCAGGATCATTGGCAGGCTCAATCCGCATTGCATCATCTGGATGGTTATAGACCGCCTGCATGAACCGGTCCGCGACGCGGGGATCAACTTCAAAAACGGTGTCGCGGTCAAAAATGCGGATAGTGCCGATATCATTCTTCGTGACATGGCCAAGCCGACAAATCAGCGGGATCAGCCATTTCGGGTCTGCATTCGAATTGCGTCCAACCGAGAGGCGGAACCAAGGTGCGCCGGAGCCCTCTTGACCGCCAAAGTCACGCGGGTCGCGTTCTGGTCGGTCGGCCAAGCGGGCGGGGCGCTCACCGCGTTCTGGCCGTTGGCCGCGGGGTTCAGCCACAGGCTCAAATACATCTTCAGGCTCCGGCAGACGTGAGCGGTAGAGGCGGATCAGAGCCGTTGCCACCTGTGCTGGGCCGGCAGCTTCAAGCAGTGCTGCCGCGAGGCCAACATCTTCCTCGTTTGCCGGCTCTTTCAGCATCGGGTCGTTCATCAAGCGGTCGCGGTCGGCTGCGCGGATCGATTCAGCACTTGGTGGACCCGACCAAGTCGCCGACACACCTGCAGAATGTATCAATTGTTCGGCCTTTTTGCGCCGTGTAGTTGGGACGAGCACAACCGAAGTCCCTTTGCGCCCAGCACGACCTGTTCGGCCGGAGCGGTGCAGAAGGGCAGCCTTATTCTGTGGCAGTTCGGCATGGATCACGAGGTTTAGGTCCGGCAAATCGAGACCACGCGCGGCTACATCGGTAGCGACGCAAACACGTGCATGGCCATCGCGCAGGGCTTGGAGCGCATCAGTACGCTCTTTTTGTGATAGCTCACCGGACAAGGCTACGGCTGAAAAGCCGCGCTCACGCAAGCTCCCAAACAAATGTCGAACGCTTTCGCGCGTTGCACAAAACACAAGGGCCCCGCCGGTGCCATAAAAGCGCAACACATTCACCACCGCTAGTTCAAGTTCATTTGGTGCAACCCGAATGGCGCGATACTCAATATCGCCATGGGGCACGTCACGTGTGGTCGTATCAATGCGGATGGCGTTGCGCTGATAATGCTTTGCCAAGGTGACAATGTCTTTGGCCAAGGTGGCGGAGAAGAGGAGGGTACGCTTTTCTTCCGGGGTCCCGTCAAGAATGGCCTCTAGATCGTCCTTAAAGCCCAAGTCGAGCATTTCGTCCGCCTCATCGAGCACGACGGCGCGAAGTGCGCTGAAGTCTGCCCGGCCGCGTTCCATATGGTCACGCAGGCGACCGGGCGTGCCGACGACAATGTGACAGCCAGCTTGCAACTTGCGGGCCTCTTGGCGCGCATCCATGCCGCCGACACAGCAGACGACTTGTGCGCCAGCTTTGGCATAGAGCCATTCGAGCTCGCGGGCGACTTGCTGGGCGAGTTCGCGGGTCGGCGCGATGACCAGCGCTAAGGGCGCTCCACCTCGGCCAAGGCGAGCTTCGCCCGCCAAAAGTGTAGGGCCAATTGACAGGCCAAAGGCAACCGTCTTGCCAGAACCGGTTTGCGCCGACACCAAAAGGTCTGCGTCAGCGCGTTCTTCCGCCAGAACAGCGGCTTGAACAGGGGTAGGCTCGCCATAGCCTTGCGCCGTCAAAGCGGCTTCAAAGACGGCGGGCAGAGTTGGGAAGGGCATGATGATCCTGAAATCGCGCTTCTAGGTCGCGAATAAATGTAACAGCTTGCAAGGAGCAATACTTCGAACCACTTTCTAACAGGATTTGACAGCGACAGCCATGTATGGGCCTGTGATTGTCTTGAAGCCGTCTTGCGCACTCCCTAAAAGCAAGTCCCGGGATCCTGGGTTTTCTTGGGTGCAGCACGGGTTAGAGGCAAGAATATGCGTGGGTTTCTGGTCGTAATGTTGGTGTTTCTAGGCGGCTCGCCCGCATTCGCATGGGGGCAGATTGGGCATCGCGTGACCGGTGCCATTGGTGAGCCCCTGTTGTCTAAGAAAGCTGCCACAGCTGTGAGAGCCGTTTTAGGCACCGAGTCATTGGCAGAAGCCTCCACTTGGCCGGATGAAATGCGCTCCAGCCCCGAAGTTTTCTGGCAAAAAACGGCAAACCCGTGGCATTATGTAACCGTTCCAGCGGGGAAGACCTACGCGGAAGTTGGTGCACCAGCGGAAGGGGATGGGGTTAGCGCATTGGCAGGCTTTGCAAAGACGCTGCGCGATCCAAAGGCCAGCCTGGCGGATCAGCAATTGGCCCTGCGATTTACCATTCATATTATAGGTGACTTGCACCAGCCGCTACATGTCGGCAATGGAACCGATCGCGGCGGCAATGACGTCAAGGTTCAATTTGGCCGCGAGGATACCAATTTACACGCGGTTTGGGATGGCAATCTGGTCGACCGCCAGCAATTATCCTATACTGAAATGACGGCTTGGTTGTCGCGCCGGATCACACCTCAAAACCTCAAAGACTGGGCCAATGCCGACCCGCTGGTTTGGTTGGCCGAGAGCGCCGCTTTGCGTGATACAATCTATCCTGCCGATACTCGGTTGGGTTACACATATGCGTTTCAGCAAAATGAGGCTTTGGACAGGCGCCTCATGCAGGCGGGGGTCCGCATCGCGGCTTATTTGAATGCCCTCTATCAGTGAAGTTAATTTGAAGCTGCGCCTTGTTTGCCAGTGCCTTGCCAGTGTTGTGTAAGTGGTTGTGTATTTTACAATTCAGCTTCACCTTTTCTTCATTCACTGCTTGCAAACCGCTTTAACCGCAACATCTCCTTGCAACCGAAGCGAAGCGGGCCAATATCTAATGTTCCAGAACGCATTTGGTGTGTTCTGAAAGAGGCTTTTATGACCGATCATATAACACGCGCGCTGGGCTTGGTCCCGATGGTTGTCGAGCAAAGTTCGCGTGGCGAGCGGGCCTTCGATATTTTTTCTCGCCTGTTGCGCGAGCGCATCATTTTTGTCTCCGGCCCGGTCGAAGACGGCATGGCTGCTTTGATCTGCGCCCAACTTCTTTTCTTGGAGTCTGAGAACCCAAAGAAAGAAATTTCTATGTATATCAATAGCCCGGGTGGCGTCGTTACTTCTGGTCTTTCGATTTATGACACGATGGAGTATATCCGCTCACCGGTATCCACCGTGGTGATGGGGCAAGCTGCGTCAATGGGGTCGCTTCTGCTTGCCGCCGGACAAAAGGGTAGCCGCGTCGCGCTGCCAAATGCCCGTGTGATGGTGCACCAGCCTTCTGGTGGCTTCCGCGGTCAAGCAACCGACATCGCACGCCATGCCGAAGACATTGTGGCAACCAAACGGCGTCTCAACGAAATCTACGTCAAGCATACTGGGCAGGACTATGATGTCATTGAGAAAACTTTGGACCGCGACCATTTCATGACGGCCGAGGAAGCTAAGGCCTTCGGCATCGTAGACGAAGTTTTTGTGAAGCGAGAAGACCCAAGTTTAGCAAGCTAAGCGCGCTCTTTAGCCCGCGCTCTAGTGTTTTTGCTTGGGCTATGGCGGGTGCACATAATTGCTTCAGTTTTGCAACGGATCGTTGACAGATTCTGTGCAAGACTGGACAAAGCTTTTTGGAGCGACCGTCGGGGGCTGCTTTTATCAGCACCGTGACGGACTGGAGTAGATATGACCAAAGCAGCCAGCGGTGATTCAAAAAATACGCTCTATTGCAGCTTCTGCGGCAAGAGCCAGCATGAAGTCCGCAAACTGATTGCAGGGCCAACGGTCTTCATCTGCGATGAATGCGTCGAACTTTGCATGGATATCATTCGCGAAGAGAACAAGAACCAATTAGTGAAATCCAAGGATGGTGTGCCCACGCCGCAGGAAATCAAGGACGTTCTCGACGATTATGCCATCGGCCAAAACTATGCCAAGCGCGTCTTGGCCGTGGCTGTGCACAACCATTACAAGCGCCTCGCACACGCCCAAAAGAATGGTGATGTGGAACTGGCGAAGTCCAATATTCTGCTGATTGGTCCAACCGGCTGCGGCAAGACCTTGCTGGCCCAAACCCTTGCCCGCATCATCGACGTTCCCTTCACCATGGCTGACGCGACGACTTTGACCGAAGCCGGCTATGTCGGAGAAGACGTTGAAAACATCATTTTGAAGCTGTTGCAGGCGTCTGACTATAATGTTGAGCGCGCCCAGCGCGGCATCGTTTATATCGACGAAATCGATAAGATTAGCCGCAAGTCTGACAACCCCTCCATCACGCGCGACGTGTCGGGTGAGGGTGTGCAGCAGGCCTTGTTGAAATTGATGGAAGGCACGGTTGCATCTGTGCCGCCACAAGGTGGCCGTAAGCATCCCCAGCAGGAATTCCTGCAGGTCGACACCACCAATATTCTCTTCATCGCGGGCGGTGCCTTCCCGGGCCTTGATACGATTATTTCGCGACGTGGCACCGGGGCTGGCATTGGCTTTGGTGCCAATGTGCGCAGTCCAGACGATCGCCGAACCGGCGATGTGCTGCGTGAATGTGAGCCTGAAGACCTTTTGAAGTTCGGCTTGATCCCCGAATTCGTTGGCCGCATGCCTGTTTTCGCAACGCTGGAAGATTTGGACGAAGCTGCTTTGATTCAAATCCTGACAGAGCCGAAGAATGCCTTGATCAAGCAGTATCAACGTCTGTTTGAGATGGAAAACACCAAGCTTACCTTCACTGAGGAAGCTTTGCGTTGTGTGGCTACTAAGGCGATCGCGCGCAAGACCGGTGCGCGTGGCTTGCGCTCGATCCTTGAAGGCGTGCTGTTGGAGACCATGTTCGACCTGCCATCCTATGAAGGCGTTGAAGAAGTCGTTGTCAATGGCGAAGTCATCGAAGGCCGCGCCAAGCCCTTGCTGATCTATTCAGAGCGGCGCGAACAGGCAGCCCCGGCCGCGGCAGGCTGAGTAAAAGGCGACCTCCCACATGACGCAAGAGGCCTTTGTCGATCCAACGCGGGCAGCCTTTGACTTGTTCAAATCGCTGCCACGCGATGAGCCAATCTGGATGCTTAATCAGGTTCGATTTCGCCCGCTCGCGCGATATCCGGCTGATCATCCAGACGCTAGTCTGGGCCGGACCGGGGCGGAAGCCTATCAGGAATATGGCCGTACTAGCGATCCAATCTTTAGCCGCCTCGGCGGAGCGGTCGTATGGCGTGGCAGCATGCAAGCCATGCTTACTGGTCCAGAATCAGAATTTTGGGACACGATCTTCATAGCAAACTATCCCAGTGCTGGGGCATTTCTGGCCATGGTGACCGACGCAGATTACCGCGAAGCGGTGAAGCATCGCCAAGCAGCGGTACTGACCAGCCGTTTGGTGCGCTGCCAACAAAAAGATGCCAGCGGCGGATTTGCCTGATTGCCCAGCCCTGTGCTTAGCTGAAGGCTAAGCAGTTTGAAGGGGCAGGACTTTATGATCATTGCCAGTCCAAAGGATTTTCGGCGCGCAGCGCAGCAGTGCTTGCCGCGCTTCCTGTTTGACTATGTCGATGGTGGCGCGCTGGACGAAACAACTCTTAATGCCAATAAATCGGACCTGTCGCGGCTCTTGTTACGACAGCGCGTGTTGCACGCCGTGGACAAGGTTGACCTATCCTCAAAGCTTCTTGGCCAAGATCTCGCATTGCCCATGATCTTGGGTCCTATTGGCCTATCGGGCATGTTGGCGCGGCGGGGAGAGGTGCAAGCAGCACGAGCTGCCGCCAAAGCAGGTATTCCCTATTCGCTCTCGACCGTCAGCGTCTGCCCCTTGGCGGAAGTGGCAGCTGCCTCAAGGCGACCCCTCTGGTTCCAGCTCTATGTCTTGAAAGATCGCGGCTTTATGGCCGATGCGCTTCAGCGGGCGTCAGCCTTAGGCGTTACGACCTTGGTGTTCACGGTGGATATGCCAACGCCTGGATCGCGCTACCGCGACCCACATTCGGGCATGTCGGGGTCTTGGGCGGGTATGCGCCGAATGGCCCAAGCGATGATGCACCCGCGTTGGGCGGTCGACGTTGGCCTTCTGGGGCGGCCGCATGATCTTGGCAATATATCTGCCTATCGTGGCCAAGCCATAGGTCTAGCCGACTATATCGGCTGGCTTGGGGCCAACTTCGACCCCAGTATCGGCTGGAAAGATCTTGAATGGATCCGCGACAGTTGGCAGGGCCAGATCATCATCAAAGGCATCCTAGACCCTGACGATGCCCGCGACGCCGTCAAGTTTGGGGCCGACGCGGTGGTGGTCTCCAACCATGGCGGGCGTCAATTGGATGGCACCTTGTCGACCGCTGTAGCCTTGCCGCGGATCGTTGAGGCAGTGGCTAAAACCATCCCCATACTGGCTGATTCTGGTATACGCAGCGGGGTGGATGTTCTGCGCTTCCTAGCGCTTGGCGCTGATGCAGTGATGCTCGGGCGGGCCTATGCCTATGCCTTGGCTGCAGGCGGGGAGGCAGGTGTAACCCGTCTGATATCGCTCTTTGAAACAGAGATGCGTACCAATATGACGCTGATGGGGGTCAAGAAAGTCTCTGATCTTGGCCCCCAGTGTCTCATTCAGCCAATGAAGGGCTAATGGGCTTTATTCCTTCAGCTTCACAGTCTCGCCGACTTTTGCCGCTTCGATTTGGGCGGGGGTGAAGGGCAGGCGGTTCCAGCGCTTTTCGGCATAGGCCTTGGTTTGGTCGGCGTAATAAGGCGATGCGGGGTCTGTCGACTGGGCATAGCTTAAAATCGCATCCGCCACGGGGCCTTTGTCATCAAAACCGACAATCTGCAGATAGCTGGTGCCAGAGCGGGGGACGAGGGTTTGGCCGACCTTGTCTGAGACTTGCACGTTCAGCACGCCCAGATTGCCATGGGCACCATGAATGGGGATGGTCTCGCCATTGCGCGTCACAAATTGGACGCTTCCCCACGCCACATCCAAGCCGTAGCCTTCCTTGGTCAGACGCTCTGCTGCCCCCCGCAGGGCACCGCGAAGCTGATCTGCAACAGGTCCGGTCGTGACCAGATCACGTGGGGTGTTGACGGGGTCCTTCAGATCGAAGGGCGTTGTCCATTTGCCGGGGATTTTGTCCGCCAGTTCCCAGAAGGCCCAGAAAAGATATCCCCCCTTGCTATCGTTGTTGTAAAGTCTGTCCCAGCTTTTCAGCGTCTGACAGGCCGCGTCTAGATCAGCTTGGTCGGCACATAGTCCCAGAACCGCATCGAGCGTGAGCTCCGCGGCGAGGCTCTTGTTAGCATACTGCATGGCGCGCGCGGTCTCATGATCGACCTTTGTGCTGGTAAAACCATCGGTGCCGGTCAGCCTGCGATCAATCTCAATCAGGCCGGAGCGGGTGCGCAGACTGCGCGCGACTTCTGCCGTGCCCAGAACTGGAGATAAGACACGATAGGGGCTCTTGGGATTGGTCAGCCAATAGCTATCATTACTGTTGGCGACAAAGTCGCGCCGCTCGACAATCGCTTGGTCGGTAGCAGGCATCAGGCCGGTGGCAGGGGTGCCCGGTGCAACTTCCCAATCACAGGCCGATTTACTGCCATCGAGTACGATTAGGCGCTGCGCCAAGGGGGCAGAGCGTGGGGTGGCGCAATCCTTGATCTTTTGAGCCGAGACATTGGGAACTGCCGTGACATCGGCCAAGAGCGCATGGCCATAACGGTCTGCTGCGATCGTGTTCACCCAAGGGATGCCAAGGGTTTTTGTGACCGACTCCCGGATGTCGTCAACGTTTTTTGCCAGATTAATCCCAACCCAAGCGTCAATCAGGCGATTATTGCCACTATTGGCATCGCGCAGCGCGAAGGCGCGCTCCTTCGTCCATATTAGACCTGCGGCTGGCACCACCAGAAGGGGTCCAAAGCGGCTGAAATAGACAGTGCGTTGGACCACCGCGTCCGCGGTTGGCACGCTGATCTTTCGGACTTGCATCGCCTCACTCTTGCCATCGACCAGATAGCGGGTTGGATCTGCTGGATCGAGCGTGAGTTCAAACACGGTCGTGTGTTTGGCCGCACTCACCGTATGGGTCCAAGCAATATCCTTGTTGAAGCCAATGGTGGGCAGGGGCGAGCCGGCTAATGTCGCCCCCATCACATCCACGACGCCCGGTATGGTGATGTGGAGTTGATAAAACCGCGACGGCCCGGCCCAAGGGAAATGCGGATTGCCGACGATCAGGCCACGGCCGTTGGAGGTGGTCTCGGCCCCAAATGCCCAGCCATTGCTGCCTAAGCCCGAGGCCTCGGTGTCAGGCAAGGTAAGGGAAACGATTTTATCAGGCTTTACCTCTTGGGGAGGGGCGGCATAGGCGATGGCTTGGGCCAGTACCAAAGCGCCCGAACGTAAGGCGTTCTTTTCGGTCAGGCGCAACATATCATCGGTGGTGATAGGGCGCACCCAAGCTTTGCCGCGACAGGCTTCGGGCACTCGGTCAGGGCCCAAATCCCGTAACAGACGATTATAGCCGGCAACATAGCCTTCGCTGAGGTCGCGTGAAATCTTGCTGGTCTGCAAGCCATCGCGGCGCAGGGTCGCAAGATCCAAGTTGGAGCGGAAGAACGTGTCTGAGGCCAGATTGTCCAAAGGGTCAAAACCCAGCGTTGTTTTCTCTCTGGCCCCAAAATGTAAGGATCGCTCGCCCGCCACGGTGGCAAAATCTTCAGCCAAAAGGCACAAATTGTCTTGTGCATAGGCATAGGCGACGCCATAGCCAATGCCTTTCCAATTTTTGGCCGTGACATGGGGGATCCCATAAGTCGTGCGCGTGATACTGGCTTCAAGGCCTTGCGGTTTTGCGTGGGCTTGCCCGGCAAGGGCACAGGCTAAGACGATCACAGATGCTGTTTTTGTGCGCATTATTCCCTCCAGAGCGGCGTTTCACGGCTTATTTTTTCACTATCCCTAGGGTGCCGCGCGCACCGAAGCAAGTATCGTTTTGGCAGGCAAAGGGCAGGGGCGAGATCACTTCCTCAGCCCTCCACACAATCCCGGAAACAGGCTGGGCCTTGAACGCAGCCCTAGGCGCATCCATTTGTGGACTAACATCATCGCGGACTTGCAAAAGCCCGCATTACGTCGCCCTATCTCCCCTTGGAGCGCGTTTTGATCCATTGGATCAAAGTTGCCCTCTAACTCTCAATTGGAGCAACAGCTTCTCCGCACTAACTGATACAGCTAGAGCGGGCGTTGCTCCAGGGCACCTCAGGTTTAGTCTAAGGAAACTGAATGACCAAGACACGTATTCTTCCCCTTCTTCCCCTGCGCGACATCGTCGTGTTCCCGCATCGCGTCTCGCCTCTCTTTGTTGGCCGTGAAAAGTCGGTTCGGGCGCTGGAAGAAGCGATGCGCAGCGATAAGGAAATTGTGCTGGCAACCCAAAAGGATGCCAGCGCCGATAATCCGGGGCCCGGCGACGTCCACAAGATTGGTGTCATCGCTTCGGTGCTTCAATTGTTAAAATTGCCCGACGGGACTGTGAAGGTTCTGGTAGAAGGCAAATCGCGCGTTTCGATTGAGAGCTTTGATGCGACCGAGCCCATGTTCACGGTCCAAGTCACAGAAATCGAAGATATCGACGCCGATACGCCAGAAGCCAAAGCGCTGGCCCGCACGGCGACGGAGCAATTTGAGAATTATGTAAAGCTCAACCGCAAAATTCCTCCAGAAATCGTTTCCGGCCTAAGCCAATTGCCAACCGCCAGCCAAGTTGCTGACGTGATCGCTGACAATTTGGCGATCAAGCTGGAACAAAAGCAGGAATTGCTCGAGATTTTTAGCGCGACCAAACGGTTAGAGCGCATCTTTACCTTCATGGAAGGCGAGATGGGCGTTTTGCAGGTTGAGCGGCGCATCCGTAACCGCGTCAAACGGCAGATGGAGAAGAGCCAGCGCGACTATTATCTCAATGAGCAAATGAAGGCGATTCAGCGCGAACTTGGTGAGCAAGACGAAGGCCGTGATGAGCTTCAGGAATTGGAAGACCAGATCCGCAAGACCAAATTCTCAAAGGAAGCCCGCACCAAAGCCGAAGCTGAGCTCAAAAAGCTGAAACAGATGAGCCCGATGTCGGCAGAATCAACGGTTGTGCGCAATTATCTCGATTGGTTGATCGCTTTGCCATGGGGCAAGCAAAAGAAGACCAAAAAGGATATTGATGCGGCTGAAGAGGTGCTCGACGGCGATCATTATGGTTTGGAGAAAGTCAAAGAGCGTATCTTGGAATATCTCGCCGTGGGTGCGCGTACCAATAAGTTGCGTGGGCCGATCTTGTGCCTCGTGGGCCCGCCAGGCGTGGGTAAGACCTCGCTTGGTAAGTCCATCGCCAAGGCAACTGGGCGAGACTTTGTTCGCGTGTCTCTGGGCGGGGTACGCGACGAATCGGAAATCCGGGGCCATCGTCGCACCTATATCGGCTCGATGCCGGGCCGCATCATCCAGTCAATGAAAAAGGCGAAAAGCGCTAATCCGCTCTTTTTGCTTGATGAGATTGACAAAATGGGTGCCGATTATCGCGGCGATCCGGCAGCTGCTTTGTTGGAGGTCTTGGACCCCGAACAAAACAGCACGTTCAATGACCATTATCTGGAAGTTGATTATGACTTGTCGGATGTGATGTTCATCACCACGGCCAACTCGCTGAACATGCCCCAGCCCTTGCTGGACCGCATGGAGATCATCCGCATTCCTGGCTATACCGAGGATGAAAAGGTTGAGATCGCCAAACGTCACCTCTTGCAAAAGCAGATCGACGCCAATGGCTTGCGCGCTGGAGAATTTTCGCTCTCAGACGAGGGGTTGCGCGAATTGATCCGCTACTACACGCGTGAAGCTGGTGTTCGTAGCCTCGAGAGGGAAATCTCCAATCTTGCCCGCAAGGCCGTGCGCGAAATCAGCCAGAATAAGAAAGAAACAATCGCGATCACCGCTGAAACTGTCAAAGACTATCTAGGGGTACGCAAAGTTCGCTTTGGCGAGGCTGAGACCGAGGATCAAGTCGGTGCTGTCACAGGCCTTGCTTGGACAGAAGTAGGCGGCGATACGTTGACCATCGAAGCGGTGCAAATGTTCGGTAAGGGTCGCATGACCGTGACGGGTAACCTGCGCGATGTAATGAAGGAGTCGATCTCTGCAGCAAGCTCTTATGTCAAAGCGCGCGCGCCCCACTTTGGTATCAGGCCAACCTTGTTTGACCAGACCGACATCCATGTGCACGTACCCGAAGGGGCAACGCCAAAGGATGGACCATCGGCTGGGGTCGCCATGATGACGGCCATTGTCAGCTTGTTGACCAATAATCCGGTGTCGCGCTCGGTCGCAATGACAGGCGAGATCACGTTGCGCGGTCGCGTTCTGCCCATCGGTGGCTTGAAGGAAAAGCTGTTGGCAGCCCTGCGGGCTGGCATCAAGACCGTGCTCATCCCGAAGGAAAATGAGAAGGACCTTGAAGACATCCCAGAGAATGTAAAACAAGGTCTGACTATCATTCCGGTCTCGACCGCTGATGAGGTCTTGGTCCATGCGCTTACCCGACCCATCGTCGCGATCGATTGGAATCCTGAGGATGCCGCGGCGGCTTTGGCCAAGCGTCTGCCTGATGCCGGTGACTCCGCGGGGGCGACAGCCCACTAAAGCGTCCACCAGCTCGAAATAGTAGAGGCCCTGACTTATAAGTCAGGGCCATATTTTTTATCCAATGCTCTGCTTCGACCCCGATCATGGCTGCAGGAGGGGCCTTGCCACAAGGCCCCTCCTGCCCCTATGGAAGCGATGTGGGGCGGTTAGCTCAGTTGGAAGAGCATCTCGTTTACACCGAGAGGGTCGGCGGTTCGAGACCGTCACCGCCCACCATTTCCTTTCCCTTCTCAATGATGCAAAGATGGTTGTGGCACCGTTTTCTGCGCCTGCGAGCGGAAGAGTACTCGACGACTAACTGGCCAATCAGTTATATAATCACATGAACGTGATCAATGCGCCTTTCAATCAGCCCAAATGGACGCGAAAACCAAAAGCAAGACCTGACGAAGCGCTGCAGGCTGCCCTAGACGTCTTTGCCGTGAATGGCTTTGCCGCCACGCGCATGGAGGACATTGCCAAGGCTGCGGGCTTATCCAAGGCAGCAATCTATCTCTATTTTCCGTCAAAGGATGATGTGTTTAAGGCTCTCGTGGCGCAGAGAATTGGTGTGCTTCAGGCCCATTTTGATACCGCGGCCAAAGATCAAAAGCACGATCCCGTTGCGGGTTTTAGCCATGTCGCGCGCATGTGGGCGATTTCGTTTCACGATTTGCGGGTGGCCGCCCTGCCACGCATCATTCTGGCTGAAGCCTTACGCCTTCCAGACTTGGCCGAATTCTACCACCAGACTTTGATCGAACGTACGCAAGGTGCTTTGGTGGAATTGATCCAAGCAGGCATGGATGCGGGCCTGTTTCGACAGGTTGAGCCACTTTTGGCTGCCCGCGCATTGGTGTCCCCCTTGGTGTTTGAAATTCTGCGCAGGCAGGCATTTCCCGCCCATAATGCCAGCCAACCGATGGAAATTTTGGTCGAGGCTACTTTCGACTTGTTTTTAAATGGCATAGCGGCTGTCCCGTCGCAGCATGTCGACGGAGTGAAGCCATGAACCCAAAGACTATTCTGTCCACCATAGGCGGCATAGTCGGCCTCGGCGTGCTATGGGCGATTGGCAGCTGGCTACTCGTTGGACGCTACCACGTCTCGACCGATAATGCTTATGTGCGGGCCGATATCACCATGGTGGCGGCAAAGACCGAGGGCTATGTCCGCAAGATTGATGCCCATGACAATGCGAAAGTCATGACAGGGGCCACCCTGGTGATCTTGGACCCGCGCGATTCAGAAGCCAGCGTGGCAGCAGCAGATGCCGATTTATCGCGCGCTAAAGCCGAAGCGGCACGCGCTCGGGCCGAAGCGCGGCGTATTGCATCAGACGCCAACCGCATGGGCGCGGAAGCCATAGCCTCTGCCGCTGGTGCAAGGCAGGCAGTGGCTTTGGCCAATCAGGCCCGCGCTGAAGCACGCGGCCGCACGCTAAGTCTGGCTGTCGCTACCGAACAAGTGGCAACCCAGTCTGACCTCGTGGTTCAAGCCCAAGCCTCGTTACGCGCCGCTGAGGCTGCCAATCAAGTCGCAGAAGCCGATCGCGGCCGCTTTGCCGTATTGGCCAAGCAAGGCTTTGTCTCACAAGCACGCTTGGATCAAGTTGAAGCCCAAGCCAGTGCCACCGCCGCCCGGGTGGCAGAAGCGCGCGCCGCGGTCGCAGTTTCCCGCCAACAGGTGGCCGTTTTGAGCGCCTCACGCTCCAAATCCAGCAATGACGTTGGTTCGGCCGGGGCAGGCGCTTTGGGTGCTCAATCGGGGGCAGAAAGTGCCGCCGCTAAAGCGCAAGCCGCGGCGGCTGGAGCTGCATCGGGGCGTAGCGCTATTGGCTCGGCTGAAGCCTCTATTCAGGCGGCTGATGCCGCCGTCCTTGCCGCCCAAGCTCGCCTTGATGCCGCTAAACTTGGCCAAGGCTATGGGGAAGTTACAGCACCCGTCTCTGGCATTGTCGCCAATCGTACGGTGCAAGTGGGCCAATTGGTGCGCCCTGGCACCATCATGATGGCGCTGGTACCGCTCGATCAGGTCTATGTGGTTGCCAATTTCAAAGAGACCCAGATTGGGAAGTTAGCCTCCGGACAAAAGGTAACCGTCAAAGTGGATGCTTTCCCAGACCAAAAGGTTACTGGCACGATTGAAAGCGTTGCACCTGCGTCGGGCTCGCAATTCTCGCTACTGCCTACCGATACAGCCACTGGTAACTTCACCAAAATTGTCCAGCGCGTACCGGTCCGGATTAAAATTGACCCAGAGTGGCGGGCAAAAGGCATTCTACGCCCTGGTCTTTCGGCGGTCGTCGACGTTGACACGCGCAAGGTTGGAACTGCGCCCAAGGTGTCCGAAAAATGAGCGGGGAGGTGGCGGCCACTCCAGCCACTGGGCCAGGTGGCCTGGTCTATCCCAAACCAACAGTCGGTTTGTGGATTGGCTTTGCCTGTATGGCCCTCGGTAATTTCATGGCCATTCTTGACATCCAGATTGTCGCGAGTTCGCTGCGGGAGATTCAAGCCGGTGTTTCGGCCAGTGCAGACGAATTGGTTTGGATCCAAACCTCCTATTTGGTCGCCGAGGTTATCGCGATCCCGTTGTCGGGCTTTATGGGCCGTGCATTATCCATCCGTAACTTGTTCACGGCCGCTGCCCTGGGCTTTACCTTTGCTTCTATTGGTTGCGCTTTTGCACAAAGCATCGGAACACTGGTGTTCTTTCGTATCATTCAGGGCTTTATGGGTGGGTTCATGATGCCCACAACCTTTGCCGCAGGTTTTTTGCTGTTTGCGGAAAAGGACCGAGCGACCGTCAATGTCATGATGGGCATGATCATGACATCGGCTCCCGCGATGGGGCCAGCCCTTGGTGGCTTTATTACCAGTGCGCTGGGTTGGCATTGGTTGTTTCTGGTCAATTTGGTGCCAGGCATTGTGTGCGCGATTGGCTGTTTCATGCTGATCCCGCTGAAGATTCCAGATTGGCCCCTGCTGCGCAGGATCGACATCATCGGGCTGATCGCTTTGGCCGTTTTCCTAGGCTCGCTGGAGATTGTTCTGGAGGAAGGACCGCGGCAAGGCTGGCTCGCGAGCAGCGAGATTGGTTTCTTCGTGGCCACAATGTTGACTGGCGGCGGCGTGTTTTTCTGGCGCGCTTTCACACTCGAAGAACCAATTGTGAAACTCGATGCCTTTACAGACCGGAACTTCGCCGTCTGCGCGCTCCTCGCCTTTACAGTCGGTATCGGCCTATATGGTTCAGTCTATCTGCAACCATTATTTCTGGGCCAAGTGCGCGGCTATAATGCACTTCAGATCGGTCAAGTCATGTTTGTGACCGGTGTCTTCATGCTGATCAGTGCGCCTTTTGCCCGACAAATTATCATACGGGTTGATCCAAGGCTTGCGATATTTGTCGGTGTAAGCCTTGTCGGGGGCTCTTGCCTTCTCCAGGCCCATTTGACGGCACAATCGAGCTTCTGGGACTTCTTCTGGCCGCAGGCTATGCGCGGTAGTGGGCTAATCTTGTGCTTTGCCACCTTGTCGACCATCGCTTTGGGTACGATGCCACCGCACAAGATCCAGAGCGCTTCAGGTCTGTTTAATCTGACGCGAAATTTGGGTGGGGCAATCGGTTTGGCGGTTCTCTCAACAATGAACGACTATTTCACTGTGTTCCATCGCACAGAACTTGGTTCAGCCATGAATGTCGGTGATCCGCTCCTCGCCGATCGGCTGGCAGCCTCTGCCGCCAATCTCTCGGCGCGGGGGGTCGCAAACCCAGAGATTGCTGCTTTGGCCCAGCAGGTTCAGTTGTTCAACCGAGAAGCGGCTGTCATGACCTTCAATAATTTATTTGTTTTGATTGCGGGCTTTTTGGCCTTGTCAATTCTGGTGATCCCCTTGCTGACGCGTGCAAAGCCTAGTCAGGGCTCTGGTTGAATTCATCGGGGCTTTAAGCACTAAAGTGGGGATAGGGCCCTGGATTGATTGGCCTTGTTTAGCATTGAAGTGTGGGGTCACCTATTCATTACAGTTTTCCTGCAACGAAGTTGCGATGATCGCTTGACCCGCTGAGGGGAGGAGTCTATCACGCCCGCCTTGCTGAAGCGGTAACGCAACGGTTTTGAGGAAACAGCGCGGGCGTAGCTCAGTCGGTTAGAGTACCGGCCTGTCACGCCGGGGGTCGCGGGTTCGAGCCCCGTCGCTCGCGCCATTTCTAGCCCCGCCTGGTGTGAGCTCGCTCAGCCAGGGCGGTGGCTTGGAAGGGTAAATTTCAACGCATTCCCCTGGAGGCTTGTTTGCTTCCGTATTAAGCCATCCAAGGCTAGCCATGCGCGCTGTTGGGGTTATTCCAGGCTGACAGGGCCGTTTTTACGATCACCAATTGGACGATTAAGGTCATGGCGTCCATCGGATAGAGTCCGATGGATTCGGTGAAAGCCATGGCAGTAATGGCAGTAAAGATCCCGATCATCGGCATCATGGCAGGTTCCCTACCAGCTTGTAGCAGGATTTGAAGCCAGGTCCTCGCAAAGGTCAAACCAATCAGGATCAGGCCGACTATACCCAATTGCAAGCGGATATCCATTGGTGTTGAATGGGCGTCAGGGGGCCTAAAGCCATCCAGAAAGGACTCAATCTTATCAACCGGACTGGTCAGAGAAGTATCGGTCCAAAATGCCTGATAGCCCCAGCCAAACCAAGGTCGTTCTGCAATCGGTTCGGCCAACGCACGCCAAATGTCGGTGCGCCCTGTCAGGGTGGGGGCCTTGCCCAATAGCTGGAACACAAGGGGGCCAAGAATTGTAATGACCAGAAACAAAGCCGAGAGGCATGAAACCACCGCCCAAATCGATAGGACTGCGGCGCTTGGATGTTTTTGGGCAAGCCACACAGCCACTGGCATCGCCATGGCGAGCCCTGTCACCAGAATAGCTGTGGTTGCTTCACTCTTAAAGGCACATAGCACAATGAGCACGAGGGCCGGGGCAGTCCAAACAGTAGCTTTGGGCTGCATCAGAGTATAGCCCATGACCCCACCTGATGCGACCGCCATAGCAACTCCCAAAGTCTGCTTAAAGCTCCAGATACCTGACCATGCGCCTGGATAAATCTCGCTCATTACGCCCCATTGTGGGGTAAGGATGGCAAGACCTGCCGATACTACCGCTTGCAAGGCGAAGAGGCCTGCAAGGACGCGGGCGAGGCGCAGCCAACTCAAATATTGGCTGATCATACAGGCTGCCCCATAGGTCACAGCCATCAACAGGCCTTGCCGAAGTGTCAGGTCAGGTTGGTTCGACCATTGGAAACTGGCAAAGGTCCAAAGGATGAACAGGAAAAACGGTCCGCCGACCAAGGCTGTGCGCAGCGCCATGAGGGGCTTATAGGCGATCGCCAAAGCAGTCAGCAGCACCGTGGGCGCATAGATCAAAAGTGACCAACTTGGTGCCTCTTTCAGATGCTGCACCTTCATCACAAAGGCGACTGTCGAGCCAAAGCAACAAAACAGATAGAGCGACATGGCAAAGTCGATCATTAATAACTTCAATCGATTGTCCGGATGCGCCGCACCCGCTTGCGCATCGGCTAGCGCTTGGCCAGCCGGTTGACGGGGCGAGGACAGAAAATCTGCCGCTGGATGATATAAAGGCCTGCTCACAGAACCACGTTTAGCCTAAAATACTGAAAGTCTTGTCAACAAAACCCTCGATTTCGTGCCTGACTTGGATATGCTGCACAAGGATGTCGATTGCGCTTCCCCCTTGCCTTTCTCCGCCTTAAGCAAGAAATCTAAGCCGAGAAAAATGGGGTAACAGATATGGAATGGGGCTGGGACAATGCGCGCGCGATCCTGGGTGCGGGTTTGATCATCGCACTGTGTTGGGCGATGAGCGAGAACCGCAAGACCTTCCCGTGGCGGCTGGCTTTAGGTGCGATGACCGTGCAGGCCTTTCTTTTGGTTCTGCTCTTTGCGGTTCCAGCCTCGCAAGGTTTCTTGAACGGGGTCAATGCCGTGGTCGATGGCCTCAATGCCGCAACGATTGAAGGCACCAAATTTGTCTTTGGTTATTTGGGAGGGGGGGAAGCCCCTTACCAATTGGCCAAGCCCGGCGCGCCACCCCCCTTTGTTTTTGCCTTTCAAGTCCTGCCGCTCATCCTCGTCATCTCCGCATTGTCCGCCGTTTTGTGGCACTGGAAGATCCTGCAATGGGTAACCCGCGGCTTTGGCTATCTGTTTGAGAAATCCATGGGGCTGGGTGGGGCGTCTGCCCTAGCCACTGCAGCTAATATCTTCATGGGCATGGTGGAAAGCCCGATTGTAATAAAGGGCTATCTAGATAAGCTGTCCCGCTCGGAATTGTTCATGATGATGGTGGTCGGGCTTGCTACGGTCGCAGGCTCAACCATGGTTGCTTATGCTGCTATCTTGTCACCCACCTTGCCGAATGCGGCTGGCCATGTGTTGGTCGCCTCCATCATCACCGCGCCTGCCGGGATTTTATTGGCCCGTATCATGATCCCAGAACAGCCTGGCAAATATGTGGACGGCATGGATTACAGCTCCGCCCTCAAATATGGATCGACCATGGACGCCATTACCAAGGGCGTACAGGACGGCATGATGGTGGTCGTCAATGTTGGCGCTTTCCTCTTGGTGTTTGTGTCCTTTGTCTGGATCGCCAATGGCTTTCTGACCGTTTTTGGCGACCAATGGGGTGGCCCGCTCACGCTGCAACGCATCTTTGGTTACCTTTTCTCGCCGCTTGCGTGGATCATCGGCATCCCAGCTGAAGACATGCAGAAAGCTGGCGGCCTCTTAGGTTCCAAGCTCTTCCTTACCGAATTTGTTGCCTTTATCGAGCTTGGTAATATTCCTGTAGAAGCTTTGGGTGAGCGCTCGCGCATGATTATGACCTATGCTTTGTGCGGCTTTGCCAATGTTGGCTCCATCGGGATTATGACGGGTGGCATGACTGTGTTGATGCCAGAGCGGCGTAATGAAATCCTGAAGCTTGCTTGGAAGTCATTGATCCCCGGATTTTTGGCAACCTGCTTATCGGCCACCATTGTGGCTGCCTTGCCCATGGGTGTGTTTGTCCACTAGTTCTCAGAGGCTTTGTGATGAAACTTTTTACTGCCAAACTCGCCCCCAATCCGCGCCGGGTTCACATGTTTCTGGCCGAAAAGGGCCTGTGGGAGAGTGTGGAGAAAGTTCAACTCGACCTCGCCACCGAGACTAAAGTGCCCGATCATTTGGACCGGAACCCCATGGGTCTGGTACCGGTGCTGGAATTGGATGATGGCCGTTTTCTGACCGAAAGCCGCGCCATTTGCTCCTACCTTGAACATCTCCATCCAGAGCCCAATTTAATGGGCGAGACGCCCGAAGAACGCGCTTTTATTGAAATGTTTGACCGCCGGGTTGAGTGGGGCGTCCTTTTGCCGCTTGCGAACTGGGTTCGCCATGGCCATCCGGGGTTGGCCGTGCTGGAAAAGCCGCAGTTTCACGATTTTGCCGAAGCTTCTTCTGACAAAGCAAAAGCGGCCATGGTCTGGCTCGATGCAGATCTGGCCGAGCGCGACTATGTGGCGGGCAATCGTTTCACGATAGCTGACATCACCGCGTTCGCCGCGATTGAGTTCGCTAGGTTGGTCAAGTTCAAGCCGTGGGAAATCCACCCAAATATTGCGCGCTGGCGCGATGCGGTGAAAGTGCGGCCTTCGGCAGATGCGGGCCTCGCCTGATGTTCGGCTCCGACAACCAAGCACCCGCCCATCCCCGCGTCCTAGAAGCCATGCTGGCGGCAAATCAGGGCCTGTGTGGCAGCTATGGCGACGATCCTTGGACCCTGCGGGCTTTAGACCTTCTGTACGAGGTTTTTGAGACCCGCAACCTTGATGCTTATTTTGTTGGAACCGGCGGGGCAGCCAATGGCTTGGCGTTGTCCGCCCTCGCTCCACCGTGGGCGGCGATTATGGCCCATCCCCATGCCCATGTTCTGGAGGATGAAGGTAATGGCCCTGAATTCTTTACCAGCGGCTCTCGCCTTGTGGCACTAGGGTCAAAAGGTCTGCTTGTTCAGCCAGAAGACGTTGAAGCCGTTGCAGCCCGCCACAGTCCGGACTTTGTTCACGGACTGCAGCCGCGCGCCATCACACTGACCAATTTGAGCGAGGCAGGGCAGAGCTATAGTCCAGATCATCTGCGCGAGATCAGCGCCATATGCGTGAAGCAGGGCTGGGCTTTGCATGTCGACGGGGCCCGCTTTGCCAATGCGGTAGCCGGCACCGGTGCCTCTGCCAGTGACTTATCCTGGCGGGCAGGGGTTGATGCCCTAAGCTTTGGCCTGACCAAGAATGGCGCGGTGGCGGCTGAAATCCTGATCTTATTTGGCGCAGCCCGCACTCGATCGGCGCCCTATTTGCGCAAGCGGGCCGGGCAGCTGTTTTCCAAGCACCGGTATCTGTCGGCGCAAGCTGTCGCGATGTTGGAGGGCGACTTATGGCTAGACCTTGCGCGCCAGGCCAATAGGATGGCACGGGGTCTCGGGGCGTGCTTTGAGGGGGCGGGGGCAAGCCTTGCCGCCCCTATAGCCGGCAATGAAGTGTTTGTTCGCCTGCTACCCGGTCACGTGCGCGCATTAGAGGTCGCAGGCGTCAGCTTCTATCCGTGGGCCACGTTAGGCGCGGATGTGTATCGGTTTGTCGCGTCGTGGCAAACAACACCTGTTTGTGTCGAGACCGTCGCGAAGACTTTGGCCTAGTCGCCTATTTCAACCCGTTCTTGCGACGAGGAATTCCCACACTTGCCCGCCGCCATGCCACACCATATTGACGGCGACGAGATAGATCACTCCGACGCCGAGATAGCCGATCCAGCGGTGCTTTTGCAGAAGATTGGCGATTAAATCAGCTGCAAAGGCCATAAAGCCGATCGCGCATAAGAGGCCTAATGCCAAGACGACCATGTGGCCCTGCGCCGCGCCAGCAACGGCTAGAACATTATCGAGCGACATCGACAGATTTGCGATCATCACGGTGATAATCGCGCTCGTCAGGGTCTTGGGATGGGCGGTCGGATGGTCTGCTATCCCATCATGATCGGTATCTGCAGCATCTTGCTCGCGCAATTCCGTTAAGAGTTTCCAGCCAACCCACACCAGCAGTAGGCCTCCCACAAGCTGCAGGCCCGTAATTAGCAAAAGCTTCGAGGCAATCAGCGCAAAGAGGACCCGCAGCACGACCGCGCCAGCCAAGCCCCAAAAGATGGCTTTCCGACTTTGCTTGTCTTATGACTCTAAGGGTAAGCCCGCTGCTGCCAGACCGACAGCAATGGCATTGTCGCCCGAGAGCGCCACATCAATTGCCAGAATTTCCAAGAGCGTAACGCCCTCACTGAACATGGTTTCAAGCGTCACGACCCAATCGACTTCTTGGTTTGGGCCATATGGGCAGCATAAAGCGCAATGGCGGAAGCGGCGGAGACATTCAAGCTTTCCATTTGTGGATCAATCGGGATGCGCGCCAACCGATCGCAGCGTTCCCCAACCAAATGCCGCAGGCCTTTGCCTTCCGCCCCCATGACCAGCACCACGGGGGATCCATCGAGAACCTCAGCCAGATCCTGTTCCGCTTCACCCGACAGCCCAACGGTCATCCAGCCATCCTCGGCCAATTGCACGATGGTTTGGGCAATGTTCACCACCCGGACATCGGGCACCAATTCGATGCCGCCAACAGCCGCTTTGGCCAGTGATCCTGTGATCGGCGGCGCTTTGCGGTCCTGTTGAATGATGGCGCGCACACCAAAGGCCGCCGCAGACCGGAAGATCGCCCCGATATTTTGCGGATCGGTAACTTGGTCGAGGATCAGCGCGATGCCATGGGCATGGGGAAGCGCTTGGTCAAGGCCTATGCTTTCCAGCGGGTGGACACGCACCGCGATGCCTTGGTGCACCGCACCGGGCGGCAACAGGGCGGATAGGTTTTCGCCATCGGTCAGGGCAATCCTGCTCTTGTCGATCTGTGCGTCCTCAAGGCCTTCCAACGTATTGCGGGTGGCACGAAGCTCCAGCACTTTGCGTTTGGGATTGGCGAGAACCGCGAGAACGGCATGGGTGCCATAGATCCATTGACTGCCATCGCTCGGCTTCTCTTCACGAGGGGGGCGGGGACCTCTGGCTTTCCACGGCGCGGCTGCAGGACGGTCACGACCACCATCGCGGCCACCTTCTCTTGGGCGAAAACGTGAATTCTTAGTCATGACGTTCCTTTAACGGGAAAAGGTCTGCGCTGTCGCCTATAGGGGCTGCGGAATCTCTTCCAAGGACGGACAGGAATTAAAAGAACATGCTGATACACAAACAAGGGTTGGGCGTGAGTTCCATGATTGGACTGCGGGCTGCCCCGTGCTCGGCTTTCAAATTGTCGCAGACCAGAGTGACGGGCAAGCTCGTTTGTCGCAATTAGATGGGGTCGTTGGCCAAGTGGAGATTCCTACCTTCTCGGGGGCTGCTTTCAACGACCAAGTGACGCCCGGTGCCAACTTATCGGCTGTGACAGAGCGGGATTGGATTACTTTGCATGTCAAAGGGCCAGTTCAGCGTAATATGGGTACAAGTTGCAGCAATTATAGCCATAACGGGCAACGCGTCGAAGCGATCAAGATTGATGGTGTGCGCTATAAGGCGGAGGATTTGCCGAAAATTGTGGTAACCGGGCCAAGCTCTATGGGCCTTCGCATCAAGCGCTCTTTGGTTCGTGGTCAAGCCGGCGATGTCGGTGGTGCCACCATTACCATGATCGGGTGTGGCGATTTCTCGCTCGGCAAAGTTGCCCGCAATTTGGAACTGATCGTCGCAGGCTCCGGCGATTGTCGCACCCAAAGCGTTGGCGGTGGCTTACATGCGAGCCTTGCAAACCCCAGAGATTATCAAACTGGGCCAGTCAAAGGGAACTTGAAATTGGATCTCGCGGGCTCTGGTGATACCTTCATCCAAGCAGGCCGCTCGCGACTTGAAGCCAATATTGCAGGCTCTGGCACTATTCGTCACGGCGGCACCGTCGTGGACCCTCAGATCAATATCATTGGATCGGGGAACGTTTCGATTGCCAAATTGAAAGGCAGCTCCCGCGTAACCAAGCTGGGCTCTGGCGGTTTCAAAGTCTATTGGTTCCTTGGGAAGCAAATTACGCGGTAGTCTTGCGTGCCAAAATGGGCCCATCTTGCACTTAAGTGAAACTCATCTGCTTGATCACAGACAATCGCCATTGCGTTTGGAGCGCCCATCGCTATAACGCGGCCCTTCCAGAGCGGCTTGCCGTGACTGATGCATGAAGTGTGTCATGTCCGGCAGGAAGGTTTGGAACTCCTGAAACGCCGTTGCGGTATGTGCTGGCATCGGTTGCGATTGGGTGTCACCTGGTGAGGTGGCCGAGTGGTTAATGGCAGCAGACTGTAAATCTGCCCTCGAGAGAGTACATAGGTTCAAATCCTATCCTCACCACCAGTGACAACCCGAATCGTGATCTTTGGATGGTCAACCTGGGGCTCGTCGGTTCGGGAAATCGGATGCGGGTATAGCACAATGGTAGTGCAGCAGCCTTCCAAGCTGAGGATGTCGGTTCGATCCCGTCTACCCGCTCCAGTTTTTTGAATTTTGTAGCGCTACCAGGCGCTACGTTACCAGAGACGAAGGGCACGACCATGGCTAAGGAAAAGTTTGAACGTACGAAACCGCATTGCAACATTGGTACGATTGGTCACGTTGACCATGGTAAGACGACGTTGACGGCGGCGATCACGATGACGCTGGCGAAGGCTGGTGGTGCGAAGGCGATGAGCTATGCGGACATCGATGCAGCGCCAGAAGAAAAGGCGCGTGGTATCACGATTAACACGGCACACGTGGAATATGAGACGGCGAACCGTCACTATGCCCACGTCGACTGCCCGGGCCACGCGGATTATGTGAAGAACATGATCACGGGTGCGGCGCAGATGGACGGCGCGATTTTGGTGGTTTCGGCGGCCGATGGTCCAATGCCACAGACCCGTGAGCACATTTTGTTGGCCCGTCAGGTTGGCGTGCCGGCATTGGTCGTGTTCATGAACAAGGTTGACCAGGTTGACGACGAAGAATTGCTGGAATTGGTTGAGATGGAAGTGCGTGAGCTGCTTTCCAGCTATCAATTCCCCGGCGACGATATCCCCATTACCAAGGGCTCGGCTTTGGCTGCGGTTGAAGGCCGTGACCCAAAGATCGGCGAAGAAGCAATTTTGGCTTTGATGGCATCGGTTGATGAATATATTCCTCAGCCAGAGCGTCCGTTGGATCGTCCATTCTTGATGCCAATCGAAGACGTGTTCTCGATTTCGGGTCGTGGTACGGTTGTGACCGGCCGGGTTGAGACCGGTATCGTGAAGGTTGGTGAAGAAGTTGAGATCGTGGGCATCCGCGACACCATCAAGTCGACGGTGACGGGCGTTGAAATGTTCCGCAAGCTGTTGGATTCTGGACAGGCTGGCGACAACATTGGTGCGTTGCTGCGCGGTGTGGACCGGACTGGTGTGGAGCGTGGTCAGGTTTTGTGTAAGCCAGGCAGCATCAAGCCACACAAGAAGTTTGAAGCAGAAGCCTACATCCTGACGAAGGAAGAGGGTGGCCGTCACACGCCATTCTTCACCAATTATCGTCCTCAGTTCTACTTCCGCACCACTGACGTGACTGGTATTTGCATGTTGCCGGAAGGCGTTGAAATGGTGATGCCGGGCGACAACATTAAGATCATGGTGGAACTCATCACCCCGATCGCGATGACCCAGGGCTTGCGCTTCGCCATTCGCGAAGGCGGCCGCACCGTTGGTGCAGGCGTTGTCGCGACCGTGGTTGAATAAGACCTTAGGCGATTGCCTGCACCAACAGATATTGATTTGCCGGGGGTAAGCCCGGCGGGTGGTGCAGGTGTTGTCGCGACCGTGGTTGAATAAGACCTTAGGCGATTGCCTGCACCAACAGATATTGATTTGCCGGGGGTAAGCCCGGCGGGTGGTGCAGGTGTTGTCGCGACCGTGGTTGAATAAGACCAGCGGCGATTGCCTGGAAACAAGAGCGCCCCGGCTGAAAAGTCGGGGTGTTTTTGTGTGCCTTGGTGAGCGCACAACCCTCACCCCTTGGGGCGACGGAGGTGAGGCGCTAGCGGGAACCTTGGTGGATTTGCGCCACGAGATCCCCGAATTGGCTGAAGCTATCCGGGATGGCACTGGCCGGTATTGCTGTGCATGATTTTAATTTTACGCCATTGATTAAACCCCTACACAAACCTTGATATTCTCCCTATGTTCTCCCCATGGCGCGTACCCCTACCTCTCGACCTCGTAAGCCCAATGCCCATCCCACCACGGACAAGATGCAGGCATGGGAGAATATCAAGAAATTACGGGCTGAGGCAGATGCGCTGGATGATCCTAGGCCCAATGCCCAGACAGTGACAGGGGTCGAGTTTTCGGGTGATCCGTTTGTCTATGATTTTGATTATAATGTTTTGGATGCACGCGGCAGTCAGGCCCCGCCCGCGTGGCAGCCCCATCGACCCAATTTGCCCGAGAAATTCGAAGGGGGTAAGCGCTTTGAATTGGTTAGCGATTATCAGCCAGCGGGGGACCAACCGGCCGCCATTGAGGCGTTATGTGAAGCAGCCCGTGAAGGAGAGAAGGACCAAGTGCTGCTGGGCGTTACCGGCTCTGGCAAGACCTTTACCATGGCGCAAGTGATCAATCGCTTGCAGCGACCAGCCCTCGTCCTCGCCCATAATAAGACGCTCGCGGCGCAGCTCTATGGGGAGTTCAAGAATTTCTTCCCCCAAAATGCGGTCGAATATTTTGTCTCCTACTATGACTATTATCAACCCGAAGCCTATGTACCGCGGACCGATACCTACATCGAGAAAGAGAGCAACATCAACGAGCAGATCGACCGTATGCGCCATGCGGCCACCCGTGCCATTTTGGAGCGCGACGATGTAATCATCATCTCGTCGGTCTCTTGCATTTATGGCATTGGCTCGGTTGAGAGCTATTCATCCATGACCTTTGTCTTGAAGCCTGGTGATCGGGCAGACCCACAAACCGTGACGCGCGATTTGGTGGCGCTGCAGTATAAGCGCAACGATATTTATTTCGCGCGCGGCAATTTTCGCTTGCGAGGCGATGCGCTCGATATTTTTCCGGCGCATTATGAGGACCGGGCTTGGCGGATCCTTTTCTTTGGCGATGAAGTCGAGGCGATCCATGAGTTTGACCCGCTAACGGGCAAGAAGACAGCCGAGCTGGAAGCCATCAAGGTTTATGCCAACAGCCACCACACAACACCGCGCCCCACGTTGAGCCAAGCGATTGAGAAGATTAAGGCTGAGGCCAAGGCCCGCGTGGAATGGTTTGAGGGGAATGGCCTGTTGATTGAAGGCCAGCGCCTGAAACAGCGCACCGATTTTGATCTGGAAATGCTGCTGGCAACTGGTTCTTGTGCCGGGATTGAGAATTATTCCCGCTATCTATCTGGGCGCAATCCAGGCGAGCCGCCGCCAACTATGTTTGAATACATCCCCGATAATGCACTTGTGTTTGTCGATGAAAGCCATGTGACCATTCCTCAAATCGGCGGCATGTTCCGTGGCGATTATAGCCGCAAAAAGACGTTGTCGGACTATGGCTTCCGGCTTCCCTCCTGCATGGATAATCGACCCTTGCGGTTTGAAGAATGGGATGCGATGCGGCCTCAGACCATCAGCGTGTCGGCAACGCCCGGACCTTGGGAGATGAACCAGACCGGCGGGGTATTTGTTGAGCAAGTCATCCGCCCGACCGGGCTGATCGACCCACCTGTCGAGATACGCCCCGTGACGGGCCAAGGCTTTACCCAGGTTGATGATTGTATTGCCGAATCACGCACGACCATTGCGGCGGGCGGGCGCGTCTTGGTGACGACTTTGACCAAGAAGATGGCTGAAGACCTGAGCGAATATATGCATGAGCAGGGGCTGAAAGTTCGCTATATGCACAGTGATATTGATACAGTCGAGCGGATTGAGATCATCCGCGATCTTCGCCTCGGTAATTTTGATATCTTGATTGGGATCAATTTGTTGCGTGAGGGTCTTGATATTCCCGAGTGCCAGTTGGTTTGTATTCTCGATGCGGACAAGGAAGGCTTCTTACGCTCCGAGACCAGTCTGGTGCAGACGATTGGTCGGGCGGCACGCAATCTCGATGGTCGCGTCATCCTCTATGCCGACGCCATCACCGGCTCCATGAAGCGTGCAATCGATGAGACCGATCGCCGGCGTGCCAAACAAGTGGCATGGAATGAGGCCAATGGCATCACGCCGCAATCTATCCGCTCTAACATACATGATATTCTCAATAGCCCTTACGGCAAGGAAGGTGTCACCATTGGTCTAGGTGCTGATGGGGATGCGACAGACATTGTTAAAGGCAAGGGTAAGGGCAGGGCCAACAAGGCCGAGGCCCAGCCAGTGTCAGGAACTGCCGGGCATAATTTTAAAGCCGCGCTGGCCGACCTTGAGAAGCGGATGCGGGCTGCAGCGGCAGATCTCGAGTTTGAAGAGGCCGCGCGCCTGCGTGACGAGATCAAGCGGCTGGAGCGCTTGGAATTGGGGATGTAGGCCCGAACGGCCTTCTTGGGAAAAAGGGGCAAGGAGCCCAAACAAAAAGCGCGCTCTGGAAAGCCAAAGCGCGCCTATATGGGCGATCTCACCAAAGGGTGAAGCTTACTTAATCTTGCCTTCGACAAACTCAACGTGTTTGCGCACGACTGGGTCATATTTGTTCATGCGCAATTTTTCAGTCTTGGTGCGTGCGTTCTTCTTGGTGACATAGAAAAAGCCAGTGCCAGCAGACGAGTTCAGGCGGATTTTGATGGAGGCCGGTTTGGCCATGATAAATCTCCCGCGGTTGCGGTATGGGTGAATCTGAGGGGGCGCTTAGACCCTAAACTGAAGCAAAGGTCAAGACTTTCTCTGCGCTTGATGCTGCACAGCGATGGCCAGAATGGGCGCAAGCGCCATGACAGCAAGGCCCGCCAGAAAGCCCGAAGGACCAAGGGTTTGCAGGAGTGTGCCGCCGGCCAAGGGTGCGATCAATTGTCCAACTCCATAGCTGCCGCCATAGGCAGCGTTTGCTCCAGCCAGTTCAGTTTTCCCAAAGCGCTCCGCAAGGCCCATCAGCCCCAAGGTATAAAAGCCTGTGACGCAGCCAGACCATAAGAAGCAAATCGCATAGGCCTCTGCGGGTGATTTGACGGTCATCAGCAGGAAAGGACCGATAAAGCCGATGATGGCGACACACAACAAGGTCGAGGTGCGTCCATAACGGTCTGCCAGCATCCCTATGGGGCCTTGCAGCAAAATATTGCCCAGCCCGCTGGCTGCAATCAAATAGCCCGCTGCCGCGTCCTCAAAGCCCACCTCGCGGACCCATAAGGGAAAGAGGTTGAACGCGCTGGTTTCAATCGCACCCATGGCAAAGGCCGGGACAAAGAGAGCAGGCGCGATCATCAGGCGGGCAAACAGCGCCGAGGGCTTGGCCTCAGCCCCTTCTGGCCGGGTGGCGGCTGGTGTCTTGAAGAAGAGGAGGGGCAGGGTGGCCAGCGCCATGATGGCTGCACCAGCATAGGGCGTAGCGGGGCCCTGATGGCCCAATTGGGCGATGACAAAGCCACCGACACCAAAGCCGCCGGCAAAGGTTGCAGCATACAGCCCCAGCAAACGACCGCGCAGATGGGCGGGTGCAAGTTCCAAGAACCACGCTTCAGAGGCCACAAAGATGATGGTTAGAGATGTTGAGAAGCCAAAGCGGATGGCGGTCCACACCCAGATGTTATCTGTCATAGGGTAAAGCAGAAACATGGCGCTGGAGGCCAAGAGGCCGCCACCCAAAATCACCTTCACAGGAAAGCGCCCCATTAGCCAAGGGACCACAGGGGTACAAAGCAGGCCTGCAAGTCCAGCAAAGGTCATGAGGAAGCCGACCTCGGTGGCGGACATGCCTGTGTCGTCCAGCGTCAGGGCAAACAAGGGGGCATTGATGGCAATCCCGACAGCCGCAATCAGACCACAGCTGAGCGCGGTACCGATGCCAGCCCACGTCGCCGCACTCATGCTGGGTTCGCTCATAGGCGGTCCATCATGGGCCCAGTGCGACCCCAGCGCAGGAAAGCCGGGGCGTGCGGCTGATCAGGCGCATCAAGGCGGGTTTGGACTTCGGTTAAGATAAAGCGGGTCACATTTGGCAGATCCAGGCTGAAAGCTTCTTCCAGGCTGAACCAGCGTAAGTCCTGCATTTCAGCACCGTCGCGGGCTGGGCGCATGTCATAAAGCGCCTCGTCCGCATTGGCGATGAAGAAGCGGGCATCAAATCGCTTGTGGCGCTGGGGCGGTGTAATAGCGCGGGCAAAGAAGTGCAGCGGGCTGAGGTGGGGGGCAATTCCAGCGGCAGCAAAGCTGGTCCAGCCTGCATCGAGCGTCCGCAACGCCAAAGCGGCTGGCTTGCCAATCAACAGGCCGGTCTCTTCCCAGGTTTCGCGGATGGCGGCTAAGGCAAAGGCGCGTGGGTGCCGGGTTTTGTTAGCTTTTGAGAGATCCTCTGCCGATTGAGGATGCAATTCGTCATGGGCGTCAACAAAGCGGTCGCTGCGGTCCACCTTGCCACCGGGGAACACATATTTGTCGGGCATGAAACTGTGGCCACTGGCCCGACGACCCATGAGGACTTTGGGGCCCGATCGGGCATGTCGGATTAAGATCAGCGTTGCCGCATCCTTGGGTCTCGGTGCCCGGGCAGGGGCGTCCGGGCTGCCCGCCTGATAGGGAAGATCGCGTTCCGTGGATAAATCGAGGGCGAGGAGATCATCGGGCTGGTTCATGGCAGAAGGGTTTAGGTTGATTGCCGCAAATGGAAAGACCCCAATGTCTTTTGCCTGTGCGCTATGCCCGTTCCGAAGCACAAAAAAGCCCCCAACCCGAAGGTTGAGGGCTTTAATGTTACTCCAGGTCAGCCAGAGCTTACCAGATATGCTTCACCGACACGCCGTAGGTCCGTGGTGGGCTTGGGTAGCCCGAGATGGACCCGTCTTGAGCGACGCTGTCGAAGATGGTGGTCAAGAACCGCTCATCCGTCAGGTTACGGCTCCAAGCGGTGAACTCCCAGCCATTGCTCGTTGCGAACGTGACGCTGGCATTGAGGCTGATTGGTTGGAAGGTGTAGGGTTCGGCTGCTTTCAAGTTGGCAGCATTACGGGCATCACGGCCTGCTTGGGTTGCCGGGAACGCTGAAGCCGGATTCAGGTTCAGACCTTGGCTCAGCTGTGTTTCCGAGGTCCAGAAGTAGTCTGCCCGATAGGTGATACGGCTATCATTAGCCATTGGCTGGATGAAGGTTGCCGACGCATTATAGGTGAACTCTGCAACGCCTGCTGGCGTACGGCCGGTATAATCCCCGTAAGCACCACCTTTGAAGTCATCATACAACGGATCCAGATAGGTGGCTGCATAGGTCAGGATGAGCGGACGAATGGGGCGATAAGTCGCATCAAATTCGACACCCTTGGTCGACTGCTTACCGGCGTTTGCCAGAATGAAGCCTGTCCCTGTGAAGGTGTTTGATTGGAAGCCGTCAATGGCTTGATCAAACAAGGTCAGGTTAAATGCACCCTTCGGGAAACGTGCTTTCAAGCCAATTTCATAGACCGATGCTTCTTCAGGCCCAGCAAAGCGGCTGCCCGTTCCCAAGTTTGTTAGAGCCAAGCCAGCATTGCGAATGTTAGAAGGTGGCGGGTTTAGAATGGCGCTGCCGGGAATGAAGTCCGCTGGGGATGGCTTGGAATCGCGTGACAGGTTGAACGATGTTGCCTTAAAGCCGGTTGCATAGCTGGCATAAGCGTTGAAATTGTCGTTGATTTCCCATGCAAGGCGCACCGAGTAGGTGGTGCCTTCGTCATTCGATCGACCGCTTTCAACCGCATTTGGGACGTTCAAGAATGGACGCTGGAACTGAACCGCAGTTAGCCCCAAGAAAGCATTACACGTTGGCAGACCAACGGGAGATGCCGGCTGGGGGCATGCTACCCCGGCGATCGAGCGCGCATAGCCAGCGGCACCTGCTGCCCCTATTGCTGGCGTCAAGGCACCCCTATAGAAACTGTCGCCAAACACAACCAGATCGAGGTTTGCGAATGGTTCAGTTGCTTTCACATCGGTACGAATTTTTTTGGCGTCTTTGGTGTAGTTGAACCCGCCCGATAAAGTAAAGGCTTCATTGAGTTTGAAATCAAGGGTGCCAAACACCGACTGAGCGTCTGCATCCAAACCAAACTTTTCTTCCATTCCGGTTCCGTTAGCAAAATAAGTACCAGCTGGGAGCCTGTTTGTTGCCTCGATCAGCAGGATTGGCGAGTTAGCTCCGCCAGTCAAAGCCAGCACATAATTGCGGAAATCTTTTCCATAAACGACCGCAGATTCTTGACTGATTTTTTCTTTGAACAAGAACCCACCGAGCAAGAAGTTGAGCGGACCGTCATAATTTGACGTCAAACGGAATTCCTGTGTCAGTGTGTCAATATCAAGAATTTGAGGGACGCTTGCCAAGCCGGCACTGGTGAAGTCGACGTCGCCGTCTTGCTCACCATGGGAATTGCGATAGGCCGAGATCGAAGTAAACGCCAACTTGCCGAAGTCATAATCGACTTGCATCGAAACGCCTCTGTTTTCGATGATGTTGGTTGGCGGCACGTCTGAATACACACGGTCTCCAAACGAGGAGTTTTCAACGATCCTGCCGCCGATCGCTTTGATGGCCGCGCTTGCAGGGCCGCTCAATACGTTGGCCACAGCGCAGCACAACTCGTCGAGCTTGTCATAGTCTGCAATCAAGCGAACCTTGAGCGCGTCACTTGGTTTGATCAGTAAATCTGCGCGCACATTGTAGCGGTTGCGGTCATTAATGTTCACGCCAAGGCCAATGTTTTCAACATAGCCATCGCGTTTGTTATAGCCAAACGACAACGAACCGGCCGCATTTTCGCCTAGCGGGCCTGTGATATCGCCTTTGGCAACAATCGCGTTGAAATTCCCGTAGCTCAATTCACCCGAACCGCCATACTCAAACTTCGGTTCGCGGGTAACCAACGAGATCACGCCTGCAGATGCGTTCTTGCCGAACAGGGTGGATTGTGGACCACGCAACACTTCGACGCGCTGAAGGTTTGGAAGATCACCGATCGAAGCACCAGCACGCGACCGATAGACACCATCGATAAAAATAGCGACGGAGGGCTCGATACCTGCATTGTTCGAGCCATTGCCGAAGCCGCGAATGATGAAGGTTGCATTTGTTGAACTTTGATTGGTGCTGACGCGCAGCGACGGAACCAGGGTCTGGATGTCGTTCAAGTCGCGGACTTGGGCTTTGCTGATGGTGTCTGCGGAGGTCACCGAAACTGCAACCGGGATGGATTGCAACGTGGTTTCACGCTTGGTTGCCGTCACGATAACGACTTCGGTGTCTTGGTCGGGCGCTTCTGCGGCAGGAGCAGTTTGGGCCTGCGCAAGGTTAGCGAAGCCAAACGTGGCCAAGCAAATGGACGAAAGCAGCGCAAGTCTGGTGAACTTGGAAGTGGTGTTTGAACGCATGTGTGTTTCCCCAAAAGAATTTTTTGGTCCAAACCCAAGTAGAACCGGGGATTGGCCTTTGTTGTCCAAAGATAACGACATCTTGGTCTGGAATATCGTTAGACTGCTCGCTTTCAACCTGCAACACGCGCATCGCGTTTTTTGGGCTCTCGACTGCAAGGCTTCTAAAGTGTTGCCCGAAAGGCGCAAAAGTCAGAGCGTTTACAGCCGATATGCCAATAATCTAGGCTGATTTGGTAAACTGTCTTAAGGAAGGGTTGCTAGGCGAGCTTAATTTCGCGCAGCCGTTGTTCCAAAAAGTCCTGTGCGTTGATCGGTTCGTACTTGATCGGACCATTCATCGGCAGGGTTTCTATCAAAACGTCCGGCGAAAAATGCAGGAAAAAGGGCGAGGAATAGCGCGCAAACCTCGCGCGCTCTGGCTCTGGATTGATCACCCGGTGGACGGTCGAGGGCAGGCGATCATTGGTTAGGCGGGCTAGCATGTCGCCAATATTGATCACGACGCAGCCCTCGGGGGCCGTGACAGCCTGCCACTGGCCTGATTTATCGAGCAATTGCAGGCCTGGTTCTTCAGCACCCAGCAGCAAGGTAATCACATTGATGTCGCCATGCGCTCCGGCGCGGATGGCCCCCGGCGTGACGTCGGGGCCGAGCGCTGGGTAGTGCAGGGTGCGCAATATCGAATTGCCTTCCCCGACCTTGTTGTCGAAATAGTCGGTCGGCAGGTCCAGATAGGCAGCAATCGCCCGCAAAATGCGTTTGCCCAACAGGTCGAAGTCTTCAAACATTGCCTGTTGGCCGGCATCAAAGCCGGACACCTCTGGCATGGGCACATTGGGGGGCATAACGCTTGCAAAGCGATGATCTTGAGGCAAATCCCGGCCTTGGTGCCAAAATTCTTTTAAATCCGCGATGGTGTGATCTTTCGCGGTCTCTACCCCAAAGGCGGTATAGCCGCGCTGACCCGCACCGACTGGCGACTTGTAGGATTTTTTGACGTCCACCGGTAAGTTGAAGAATGCCTTTGCCTTCTCCAAAGTGGCGTCAATGATCTTCTGATCCACGCCATGGTCGGCAACGATGGCAAAGCCAAACCGCTCAAACCAACCGCCCAATTCTTTCGAAAACCCGGCAAAGTCTGTGTCATAGGTTTTCATGGATACGGGTTTGATCACTGATTCTGGCATGGCGAGGAGCTCCAAAACGGACTTGGCTTCTACGGGAGGGGCGGCGAAACCTCAAGGCGTCAATGCGTCTCAGGCTGGTCTGGTTGAGGGAATGTATAAGATGTTTGACATTGACTTGACCTGGCCGTAGATCAGGCGTGTAAAACATCTTTGTCATTTTGGCACGATGAAAGGTCTTACACATGACACTTGCGGAAAAAAGGGCTGGCTTATCGCTCGCGATTGGGATTTGCATCTTCGCCTATCTGACAGCCAATATGACAGATGGTTGGGCTATCCCTGACCAAGAGGCGCGCCATATCTGGCGGACTTGGTTATTTGTTCTGGGCCTCGGCACTGTGGGTGAGGGTGCTGTAAGTATTTGGGCAAATTACATGCGCCAGCAGGGGGCATTGGAGGACGAGCGGGACGAACAAATCATTGCTCGAGCAGATCGATTTGGCCTGCTTGTGGGGTTTTGTGCAATCAATGTGCTCATCTGGCAAATCCTGTTGCAATCGACTTATCCGCCTACCGCGCACTGGACTTTGAACATCCAACATCTGCCGACATTGTTTTTTGTACTGATCTCGATTTTGTTTCTCTGTCATGGGGTAAAGCAAGTCATGATCCTTGTTTTAGGCCGCTTGTGCTAATGGCTGTCGCGAAGGGCCGTGTGCTCAATCAGATTCGGCAGCTCCGCACGCAGGCGGGCCTAACACAACAGGACTTTGCCAATCTTGTCGGCGCGACGCGTCAGACGATTCTGGCAATTGAAGCCGAGAAATATGCGCCATCCTTAGAATTGGCGTTTCGCATGGCTAGGACGCTGTCAGTGCCATTTGAAACCTTGTTTCAGTTCGAAGAAGAAGGGACAGGTTCAAAGTAGGGCGTCCACTGTTAAGAAATTCAAATAGGCCCTGTTCGATTTTCCCAGCTTGCGCTTAAGATGGCGAAACCCGACTTGAGGCTAACCGGCGCAAGTCCTGGGTCATAAAACAGGAAAATGCTCATGTCGCAGCCAAGTCAAGGCCCCGTCGAACTTTATTATTGGCCAACCCCGAATGGTTGGAAAATCTCCATTGCTTTGGAAGAAATGGGGCTTCCCTATGTCATGAAGGCCGTCAATATCGGCAAGGGCGAGCAATTTGAGCCAGCATTTCTTGCGATTAGCCCGAATAACCGCATGCCGGCGATCATTGATCCAAACGGGCCAGATGGTCAGCCAATCTCGGTATTTGAGAGCGGTGCCATTCTGCAATATCTCGGCCGCAAGACCGGTCAGTTCTATCCCCGGGATGAGCGCGGCCGCGTCAAAGTCGACGAGTGGGTGATGTGGCAGATGGCCGGACTTGGGCCCATGTCGGGTCAAGCCAGCCACTTCCGTCTCTATGCACCCAATCTGGTCGATGACCCTAAACTCATCGAATATGGCCAAACCCGTTATACCAACGAAGTCAATCGTTTGTATGGCGTTATGGAGCGCCAGCTTAAAGATACTCCCTATCTGGCTGGCGACTATTCTATTGCGGATATGGCCTCTTATCCGTGGGTTCGTGGCGCGAAATTATTCGGTCAAGACCTCGAAGAATTCCCCCATGTCAAAGCTTGGTTTGAAGCCATTGATGCCCGTCCAGCGGTTATTGCTGGCAATGCGGTGGGCGCTGATTTGCGCAAGCCGGCTGGCGAGCAATCCAAGGAAGACGTGAAGGCGGCGGCCAAATCTCTGTTTGGACAGACCGCCGCAGTCACCAAGACCTAACTCATCGAAAAGGGAGGGCAGGGCAGTTTACGCCTCAGCCCTTCCAATTTACCGCTTGCTCCAACAAATATTGCCGGAAAGCAGCAATCCGTTTTGATCGGCGCAAGTCTGCGGGATAGATGAAGAAGACGTCGATATTGGGACCGTCAGTCTCGGGAAATATCCGCATGAGCCCTGTGTCGGCTTGGGCCAAATAGTCCGGCAAACCACCAATGCCGAGGCCTGCTACAACAGCCTTCACCAAAGCCGAGACATTGTTGATGGTTAGCGCCGCCTCACGGGGACGATGCTCTTCGCGGCCCAAGGTGAGGGCAAAGTCCAGCACTTTCATCGGGTCACCAGCACGTGCGCCATAGGCGATCACCCGGTGATTGGCCAAATCCTCTGGCGTCTTGGGCATACCGTGCTTGGCGACATACTCGCGTGAGGCATAAAGCGAGGTGGTGATTGACAGGATTTTGCGCTGGATCAGGTCCGCATGTGTGGCCTCCCACAGGCGGATCGCGCATTCGGCTTCCAAGGTGGTCAGGTCAAGTTCACGATCATCGAGAAGCAGGCGCAGAGATACATCAGGATAGGCGTCCATGAATCCGCCCAAGCGGGGCGCAAGCCACGTCGCCCCGATGCCAATCGGGGCCGTAACAATGAGTTCACCTTGGGGGCGATCGCGCGCATCTTTCAGATTGGACTCAGCCACCGCTGCGATGGTCGCCATTTGCCCCGTGGATTGTTGCAGCACTTTGCCTGGCCCGGTCAGAATCAAGCCCCGCGCATGGCGGTGAAACAAGGGCACGCCCAGGCCATCTTCAAGCGCCGCGATTTGGCGGCTCACCGCTGATTGCGACAGCCCGACTTTTTCGGCGGCGGCAGTGAGGCTACCGGTATCTGCGGCGGCGTGAAAGGTTTTGAGCTTGTCCCAGTCCATGCGTTAACCTTACTTGATTTGATGGTCTCGTCCAGCCGTGTCGATGCACGTGAGATCTATGTTTTTGTAGTTTTTTTAGCGAGATTGACAGGCACTAGCCATCCTGTTTTAGCAAGATCGCCAGATAATGGGCGCGCCTGCTTTCGAGAACCGCCACAAGAGAGAGGAGGCACAGGGCGAAACCAAGGCTGATGGCCGTATCGCCCAAGCTGGAAGCCCAGATTGCGACCGCCCCGCAAAGCCCTGTCGCAAGCCAGTAAAGCGATGCCACCTGTAAATGAGGCCGCCCAGTGCGAATGGCCAATTGATAGACGTGGTCGGCATGGGGCTTGAGCAAGTTGGCCTTTTTAAGGACACGCCAAACTATGGTCAGGATCGCGTCGGCTAAGAGTGGCAGAAAGCAGGTGGCAGTAGAGAGGGGCCTTACACCTTGGGTACCTGCCCAAACGCCCAGCGCGCCAATGGTCAAGCCGACAAATAGCGCCCCTGAATCGCCAGCAAAAATCCGCCCGCCGGTCACGTTCCAATAAAGAAAGCCGCACGAGGCCAGCGCACAGACGAGAGCGTAATTGGCTGCACCCAGCACATTGGTAGGTCCGGTGACATTAGAGAGCCCGCACAACAAACTGAAAAATGCGAGGCCCAGCATGCTTGAACCAATCGACAGGCCGTTTGCGCCGTCCATGAAATTGACCACATTGACGATCACCAGGAGCCAGAGCAGGGTCCCGAGGCCGCCGAGGATTGGCCCCATCTCCCATTGGATACCCTGCCAAAGGGTTAGCGCTTCTAGCCGCAAGCCCCAGATTACAAAGGAGGACGTGATCGCCAGCATAATGACGAGCTTGATTTTCGGACCAAGTGCGGCATGGTCATCCCAGAACCCGAGCACGCCTCCCGCCAACGCCAAAGTCAGACAAAGGGCCAGTTCGCGCGAGAAAATAGGCAGAAATAGACACGCCACGCTAAGGCCTGCAATCGTGCCAGCCATGATACCCACCCCGCCCGAAGTTGGCGTTGGGGTACGGTGCAATTTGCGTGCGGCATCTGGCGCGTCAGGGATCGCCCAAGCCATCATGAGACGTGTTATACCCCACGCAGTCAAACCTGCGATTATACAAGCCAAGAGGAAATCCATCTCAGCACTCTAACGGCAGCGCGCGGGGCGGGGAAAGCCTTTCACGAGCTCAAATGCAGAGCTTTCCGCTGTAGTCCCAGACTTAGCCATGCATTTTTGCAGCCCAGCTTAACCATCGCGACCCTTTTTATTCTGCGCCTGCACCCCTACTTAGAAGTGGCAGCGAGCCTCCGCTGCGGACATTCGATGGTTTCGCGTCTCGGACGCTAATCGGTGTCTCCTCCCCCCAAGAGGCCGCCTCGAAGGGCCGCATCCTCACTGGATGCGGCCTCTTTTTTTTGCCCTTGATGTTTTTGTCGTTGATGTGCAGTCGAAGATGGATATCGCATCTTCGCGAGAAAATGTAATTATTTCGCGTCAGAATCTTAGGCCTCGCCCGTTATCAGCGCATCTCGTGTCGATATTTCGGGGTTGTCTACGCTGCCAATCAAAATGTCGCCCTCTGTCGTTTCCGTTTTGGCCCTTGCAAGTCTTGGGGTTTTGGCAGGATGCGGGGGCGGTGGCGGTGGCGGTGGCGCAGCGGCCTCTGTCAGTGGCGGCGGCGTAACCTTGACGGTGCCGGGTGCGCCAACCTTGGTGGCGCTGGACCCTGGCAATACCATGATCAAAGTCCATTTTACCGCTCCAAACGCGACTGGCGGGTCTGGCATCACCAGCTATACGGCCAGTTGCAGGGCAGGGGTGGGACGGCGCGTACCGGCATCGGTACCGCAAGCCCCATTGATGCCACTGGCCTCACCAATGGCACGGCCTATGATTGCTCGATTGCCGCAACCAATGCGACGGGCAACAGTGCCAGCTCCACCACCTCAAGCGCCACGCCTTGCTCACCGACGCCAAATTCTCTAGCCCGATGCGGAAGTAGGGGAGGCACACAAGAGCCTCTTAGTTCTCGCCTGATCGAAGGAATTCCCTCTAGAACGGTTCATGGCCGCACTTCGCTTGCCTTTAAGCCGCCCAACAATTCTCTCCGCGCAAGTTTGGGGGCCTACATTTTCTGAGGACCGCGCACCAAGAGGCGCGCAAGTAGACAAGGTCAGATACGCAGCTGATGGCTCACGCGCACCAACTTTCAGATTACCAGACCTCACTGCACCCCCACCTTGACCCAAATGCCATCCGGCTATAGGAACGCCGCCAAAGAAAGCCTCTGAGTCTCAGGGTGCCGCAGGGCATGGCTTAGGTTTACGGGTTTTTCCAGACACTGTGATCGTCACGCGCATGGCGCACCGGACCAAGGGGGACGGTGGCTTTGCTTGTTTTGGCGTTTGGGTTCTGGAAGCTGCAAGACAGGGCTGCGCGCGCAGCTTATCCGCCCGGGTTACTGGCTTTGGCGGGACGCGCATTGGAAAGAGGGTAATAGCCACCCATCCGTCGGCTATACAGGAGCGTTATAGAAACATGCCAACGATCAACCAGTTGATCCGTAAGCCGCGCCAACCATTGAAGGTGCGCAACAAGGTTCCAGCCCTGAAAGGCTGCCCTCAACGCCGGGGTGTTTGCACCCGCGTTTACACCACCACGCCAAAAAAGCCGAATTCGGCTCTGCGTAAGGTTGCCAAGGTTCGTTTGACCTCGGGGTCGGAAGCGGTGTGTTACATCCCTGGTGAAGGCCACAATTTGCAAGAGCACTCGGTGGTTCTGATCCGCGGCGGTCGCGTGAAGGATTTGCCAGGCGTTCGCTACCACATTCTGCGCGGCGTTCTTGATACCCAGGGCGTCAAGAATCGTAAACAGCGCCGCTCGCATTATGGTGCGAAGCGTCCGAAATAAATCGCAAGGGCCATTTATTTATTTCACTTGGTTTGTTCGTTGGCTCAAAAGTTGCTCCGCAACAGCCAACAAACGGATTGGTTTCTTGCAGGCTTTGTCCTGCTTCCAAAAGTCTAGACACGAGGTTTTCCCATGTCACGTCGTCGCCGCGCCGAAAAGCGCGATATCCTGCCAGACCCGAAGTTCGGGGATATGGATGTCACAAAATTGATGAATTACATCATGTATGAAGGCAAGAAGTCGGTTGCAGAATCGACCATCTACGGTGCCTTCGATCTCTGTGAGAAGCGCGCTAAGCGGTCCGCTTTGGAGGTCTTCCATGATGCTCTTGATAATATCTCTCCAGCCATCGAAGTGCGTTCGCGTCGCGTGGGTGGGGCAACCTATCAGGTTCCTGTTGAAGTTCGTGCAGAGCGCCGCAAGGCATTGGCTCTGCGCTGGCTCGTGGGCGCTGCGCGCAAGCGCAACGAAACCACCATGCAAGAGCGTCTTGCGGGTGAGTTGACCGACGCCGCCATGAACCGCGGTTCGGCTGTCAAAAAGCGTGAAGACACGCACAAGATGGCTGAAGCGAACCGCGCATTCTCGCATTATCGCTGGTAATTCCAGCAAAACCACGAGCTCCCCTGAAAGGGTTTTTCAATGCCTCGCACCCACGCGATTTCTGACTATCGCAACTTTGGCATCATGGCGCACATCGACGCTGGCAAGACCACGACGACTGAGCGCATTTTGTACTACACCGGTAAGTCCCACAAGATTGGCGAAGTCCATGACGGTGCGGCTACCATGGACTGGATGACGCAAGAACAAGAGCGCGGCATCACCATCACGTCCGCTGCGACCACCTGCTTCTGGCGCGACAAGCGCTTGAACATCATCGACACCCCAGGACACGTCGACTTTACCATTGAAGTTGAGCGTTCGCTGCGCGTGTTGGATGGTGCGGTATGCGTGCTCGACGGCAACCAAGGTGTTGAGCCTCAGACCGAAACCGTCTGGCGCCAAGCTGACAAGTATGACGTGCCCCGCATCGTGTTCGTCAATAAGATGGATAAGATCGGTGCCGACTTCTATAATTGCGTCAGCGAAATCGTGACCCGCGTGGGTGGTAAGCCCGTGTGCTTGCAATTGCCAATTGGCGCGGAAAACAACTTCAAGGGCGTGATCGACTTGATCACCATGAAGGCGATCGTCTGGTTGGAAGAAAGCTTGGGCGCGAAGTTCAACGAGGAAGAAATTCCCGCAGATCTTCTCGACCAAGCTAATGAGTATCGTCATAAGATGCTTGAAGCCGTTGTCGAAATGGACGACGAAGTGATGATGGAATATCTCGAAGGCGTCGAGCCCGATGCAGATACCATTCGTCGTTTGGTCCGCACCGCTGTTCGCCGCCGTGCATTCCACCCCGTACTGTGCGGTTCTGCTTTCAAAAACAAAGGTGTGCAGCCCCTGTTGGACGCGGTTGTGGATTACTTGCCATCGCCAGCTGACCGCGAAGGCATCAAAGCGATCGACTTCAAGACTGACGAAGAAACGACCCGCCAGCCAACGGACGAAGATCCCTTCTCGATGCTGGCCTTCAAGATCATGGACGATAAATTTGTCGGCACGATCACATTCTGCCGCGTTTATTCGGGCAAGTGTTCGACCGGCGATGGCGTTTTGAACTCCTCGCGCGACAAGAAAGAACGCATTGGCCGCATGTTGTTGATGCATGCGAACAACCGCGAAGACGTGAAGGAAGCTTATGCTGGCGACATCGTCGCACTTGCGGGTCTGAAAGAAGTCCGTACCGGGGATACCTTGTGCGACACTTTGAAGCCGGTGATTCTGGAGCGCATGGAATTCCCAGAGCCTGTGATCGAAATCGCGATCGAGCCTAAGTCGAAAGCCGACCAAGAAAAATTGGGTCTGGCCTTGGCTAAGCTTGCCAACGAAGATCCATCGTTCCGCGTGTCGACCGACCAAGAAAGCGGCCAAACCATCCTGCGTGGCATGGGCGAATTGCACTTGGACATCAAAGTCGACATTCTGCGTCGTACCTATGACGTGGACGCCAACGTCGGTCAGCCAAAAGTTGCTTATCGCGAAAAGATCAACAAGCGCGCTGAAATCGACTACACCCACAAGAAGCAAACCGGTGGTACCGGTCAGTTTGCCCGCATCAAGCTCATTTTTGAGCCAGGTGATCCAGGGACCGGCTTCACTTTCGAAAGCCAAATCGTCGGCGGCTCGGTGCCAAAGGAATACATCCCAGGCGTCGTCAAAGGCCTCGAAAATTCTGTCGCAAACGGTCTGTTGGCGGGCTTCCCGCTAATCGACTTGAAGGCAACGTTGGTCGATGGTGCCTATCACGATGTGGACTCGAGCGTCTTGGCGTTCGAAATCGCCGCTCGCGCTGCTTTCCGTGAGTTGAAGCAACATGGCGATCCACGTCTGCTTGAGCCCATTATGAAAGTGGAAGTCGTCAGCCCAGAAGAGTTCACTGGTTCGGTGATCGGCGACATCAACTCGCGTCGTGGGATGATCCAAGGCCAAGACATGCGCGGCAACGCTAACGTCGTTAACGCGATGGTTCCTCTGGCCAACATGTTTGGCTATGTGAATGATTTGCGGTCCTTCTCCTCTGGCCGTGCATCTTTCTCCATGTCCTTCGACCACTATGAAGAAGTGCCACGGGCGGTGAGTGCTGAAGTGCTTGCCAAGCTTGCTGGCTAATCCCAAACCCCTTTTACCCAACTTATGAAAAGCTGAGAGACAAAAATGGCTAAGGAAAAGTTTGAACGTACGAAACCGCATTGCAACATTGGTACGATTGGTCACGTTGACCATGGTAAGACGACGTTGACGGCGGCGATCACGATGACGCTGGCGAAGGCTGGTGGTGCGAAGGCGATGAGCT
>CALRXH020000022.1:0-46884 GCA_943372135.1 Maricaulis salignorans
TCAATATTTTGCAACGCTGCAACCAAACCAGAATCGAAGAAGTGTACCTTGGGGGCGCGCACTAGCCGCTTCAGGGCATTGGAATGCCATGCTGGCACTCGTGTTAAAAGGAAAAGGCGCTCCAATAGGCCAAGCCATCTTTCGATAGATTTTGCGTCTACCCCAATCGTACTCCCCAATGCTGAAAGGTTGAGCAATTGGCTTGCTCGCACAGCCAGATTGTTGACCAGCGCCAACATCTGATCGGGCTTCGTGATAAGCGCGAGCTCGCCCACATCCCGCAAAGCAAGTGATTGGGCATACGACAAGAGCCAGTCTGAGCGACGCTTGGCATTGGCGCGAGCAAGCGCCTCTGGATAACCTCCGGCAAGGACAATCTCGGCTAGATTGGTCGTGGCGAACTTGTTAGCTTGACGCGTGATGAGTCCTTCAAAGGCGTTATCCAGAAACTGAGATGGTCCTGATTGGGCAAGCTCGCTCTGCGACAACGGCAACAATTCAATGGTCTCGACACGGCCAGCCAACGAGTCAGGCGTAACGCTTGAGCCAAATAGATCGGCCGATCCCGTGATCAGAAACCTGCCGAAGCGCGGATCTTCATCAACCGTTTGTTTGATTGCCAAGACTAAATCGGGAGCCCGTTGAATTTCGTCGATTACGGCCCGATCTAGGCGACGGATAAAGCCGGTTGGGTCTGAGTTCGCAAATGCGCGGGTTTGGTTATCGTCGAGGGTGAGAAACTCCAGACCTTCGCGTTTGGCTATCGCCTTAGCCAGTGTTGTTTTGCCCGATTGTCGTGGCCCTACGAGTGCGACAACACGTGTATCAGTAAGTGCGATATCCACTAGGTTGGCAGCGTGGCGAGAGAGAAGTTGGCGTGTCATAAGCTTGATGTCCGGGGCGGTCGCTAGAGTGCGCTGATTCTTGTAGGGACAAGTCTATACTACCGTCCAATCCGGAATGAAAGAGCAGCCAATCCGGAATAATAGCCCGTCTATTCCTGCATGAAACGGCACTGTCTTAATCAATCGAGCTACCTAAGTTATTCTTTCAGCAATCCAGTCAGACAGATCGGTCCTTCTATAGCCAATGGCTCTGCCGCCTAATCGCACAAATCGTGGCCCATCTCCGCGCATCCGCCATTTCTTCAATAGGCTGAGTGAGACCGACAATAGCGACGCGGCTTCGACTGGCCGCACGACTTCTGGGGGAAGGGTCCCGAGGCTCTTGCGCGGCGGCGGTTCTACTTTGACCGGCGCGGGAGGATGCTTCGATGAGACATCAGATTTGGAAAGCTGGGCAGCCGCAGCGGGCAACGCTTTCACCGCCCTTGGCTTTAGGCAAAGCGCCAAACTCTCGCCAAACAAACCAAGCTGGCGCTGATCCACATCTGCCCTGAGCCGTCTTCCCATTAGACATCTCCGCGTTCGGATCGAGAGTGCAGCAAGTTTTGGGCCAGCTTTTCAGAGCGGTGGGCGGCTAGCCAAAGTGGCTCCAAAGAATGCGCCTAAGTGACTGATGTTGGCCGAAAGGGGATGGTCTGCTTTGGGGGGACTGGACTTCTAAAGCGGCCATTCATCTGAAAGATAAAACCAAACTTCTAGCGGCAGGAAAGCGCAGGGGCGCAACTGATCATGCCCCAGAACGGCAATTAGCGATGGGCTTGTAGCGATCGCCTAGGGGTGTAACACATGATGCATGATCAATTCCAAATCTACGCCGCTTCCTCTCACTCCAAAAGGCTGGTTCGTCTACCGTTACTATCTTCTGTCGGACGGCGCATTGGCGGTGGTTTGGACGGACCGCGATGTTAACGCGGAGTACCGCGCTTGGATGGCAAGCGGGGACAAGCAGCATCTTTCTCAAAGGATGCCGGACTTTTGGGATGGCAAGGCTCAGCTTGTTCTTGTCACAGAACTCGACGCAAGCGACCCCATCAGTATTCCGTTGGTTCGTTATCCCATAATTGATCGCTTTCCAGATGGCCGCTGGCTCGTCACCTCGGCGCGGGCCGGTGACAACGAATTTAATGCGCATATCTTAGCCGAGGATGGTCAGCCGACCGGTTCATTCGCTCTTGGCGATGGAATAGAGCATATCAGATGTGCTCAAGATGGGACAATTTGGATCGGCTATTTCGATGAGGGCGTCTTCGGCGATTCTGCGGGTTCTGGAGGAATTGTCCAATTCGCCGCCAATGGCCAACCACTTTGGTCCTACAATGATAGTGAGGCAGCAGGTCAATCATTTATCGACGAGTGTTATGCACTCACAGTGGCTGGGGATGAAGTCTGGGCATGTTTCTACTCTGAGTTTCCCATTTTACGCGTTAAAGGTGGGCAGAAGACACTTTGGACCAATAAAGTTTTTGGCGCGAAAGCATTGGCTGTCGATGGCGCAATCGTTCTGCTGGCTGGTGGCTATAACGAAGATGCCAATAGACTTGCCCTTGTGCGGCTTGAGCAAGGCGATGCCAAACTGATTGGCCAATTCCAGTGCCTAGAAATTGAAAATGCCGATCTCATTTCCGGTCATTCATCAGTGATCCACGTCGTGAAAAATGAACGTTGGACAAGATTCAGTGTTTCGGACGCACAATCCGCACTGAGCTAGCGGTCTTCTGGTCCACTAACCATTCAGGTTTCGCCGCTTTGCTCTCTTCGGGCAGATGCTCAAAGCGGACACCGCTGCACTGATGTTACTACAGCTCAATTTAGGCCGCGCAATCGCAGCTTCTATCGACCACCCGTGGCGCATTTGAGACCGACAGCTTTATGGCAATAGCTGGCCGAAAGCGGACGTTCAAGCGAACACATTCTCACAGCGAATGCACCGGACCAGTCGACTGGGTCAGACCCAAGTTCTTCTCCAACGAACTTCGGTTACACTCGCCTGGTCAAGAGCGGAACGGCTTTTAACCTTAGCTGAGCTCCTTTGATTTGAAGCTCGATCGTTGCCGGCCATAGTTTTTTGAGGCGACTGGTAATCACTCAGCTAGAATGAGCGCGTTGCAGAAATGAGCGCGTTGCAGATTTCTAAACTTCGGATGGCGTCATTGTCAGTCGTGGAATGCTCAAGGGGAAGTAGGTCGCGACGATTTGCGGGCCATTAGTATGCCCGCAAGCTGAAAGAGCCAGGCGGTCACGATGATGAGCCAAGCCAAGCCGTGCACGGAGTATTTCACCGTGTCACAGAACGGGACCAGCCAATACAGCGTCGACAGCACGACCCCGTCCTGTGCCGGATAGTTGAGGATAATTACTGGCATCAAGGTGTTGGCGATGAGCACAGACACGAGATAGACGAACGCCATTCCATCACAGAGCGTCCGCACGACCCGTGATCGGACCGTTGAGCGGTAGACGCTCATCAGGAAACAGCAGAAGCCGGGAGGAGCCAGAGTGTCGGCGCCAAGCTGGAATTGAGCATACATCTTGCGGCCGCCCTCATTCAGGGCCTGAGCGAACTTGGCGATTTCGGGCTGGTGGTAACCAAATTGCACGTCCAGGGGCGGGATACCGCCTGTAAACGCCGTCAGCACCTTGATCTGAGACGTCACCAACCAGAGCGAGGGAAACAGCGCGGCTGCGGCAACAGCAATCCCAAGCGGGTTAGACAGCAACCTCTGCCCCGTTGGCGAAAACATCAAAAAGAGCGTCAGCAGGGTCCAGGCCAGTCCGATCAGCGAAATAGCTGAGTAGAGCGAAAGATCGAACAATAAGGTCATTTGCGCGCCTTTGCTCCGCTTGGATCAATGCAGATCACTTCTGTCTCATTGCCTTCCAGTGCCGCATTCAGGATCGGACTGTTGGTGGTACAGGCCCACCCGGACGCCGTGAAGGTGAAGTCACGGGTGAAGGTGCCGCGCAGTGGCATGGGGTAAACGATGAACCGCTTCTCCTTCGGCAGGAAACGATACACGCGGTCCGTCAAGGTCTCGTTGATCCAGACCTCCTGCGTGACGGGGTGAATCGCAAGTGCATAGGGGGCCGGGCGATAGCCTACGGCAAACTCCGGCATGGGATAGACCTCGCTCTTCATGCTCTGCGTATCAACCTTGGCGATCATGCCATCGTTGTAGCCCGTTACCCAAAGCTTACCCTTGGCGTCGAAGCGAAGACGACGCGGCCCTTCGACCGGCGAGTCAAACTCCGTTACCGCAAACGTCGTGGGATCGATGGCGCCAAGCTTGTCGCCCCACAGGCGCGCGTACCAGATGCGCCCATCTACGGGGCTGATATCAATGCCATAGGGCACGGTGCCAGCGGATCCCCCGAGTGGCGTGAGCTTCGGCAGGTAGATCAGCATGATGTCCCCGCTGACCGGATCAAGTCGGCCCACCTGCGTCGATGCCGCCAGCGTGAACCAGACGATGCCGTCGCGGCCAATGCGGATTGTATGGGGGTAACGTGCGGGCTCAGGCAGCACGAATGAGGCTTTCCACGTCCGGGTCTTGGGATCGAAAACGCCGATCTCGTCGGACCCAGCATTGGTTGTGTACCAGTACCCGTTCTTGCCCAACGCCAAGGAATGCGGACCCGGATCCTTGGAGCGCGCAGAATAGCTGTCCCCTTCGCCAACGGCGGGACGCATCGACGGCGGCTGTTCGAAAAAGACAGACTTTCCCGAAACAAGGTCTGTTACCGCCATCTGGCTCGCCGTGCGGTCGACTGTGTACATCAGCCCGTCGACAGGGTTGATGTCCGCATCATGGGGAAAAATGGTGTTTTCGAGTCTATACTCATGGATCACAGCCTGCTGGGTTTCGGCGTCGACTGGAAACACTGGACGCACCTTTGGTGCCTGCCCCCGGAACCCCGCGGACAGCAGCGTAGCATGGCTCTCGATCAGCTTGGGGTCCGGGTTGCCAAGATAACCCTGCATGCGCTTGGTCACCTCGGCCCACTGTTCAGGTGGCCGCGGTGCACGGGTGACGCTATTGCCCAAGGCATGGCAGCCCGCACAATCGCGCTGCAGGTTTTGACGGCTGTTCATCGCCTTTGGATCCTTGTCAAAGGCAAGGTTCCCGAAGTGATAGGCCGATGGCAGACTTTCAGAAATCTCAGCCAAGTCGGTCATCGGCTCCAGAACCGCCTTCTGCTCGACAGACTTCCCAGCGGTGAGTATCAGCTTGCTCGTCTCGTCTCGGTAATAGGGTAGGCGGAACCTGACCGTGACGTCCCCAGTCAAACCCGTCGATAGTTCGTATCGACCCTGTTCATCGGTGAATACGCTTTGCGAGATTCCCGATGTTTCATTGGTCACCCGCACCATGACACCGTTGAGCGGTTTGCTCTGACCGTCGTTCACGACCCCCGTCAACAGCCCCGGGGTTACACCCTGCACAGATTTGGAAGACTCCTTTGCCGAACAGGCTACGAGTGCCAAACTCATGAAAATAATCAAAGACAACTTCTTCATGCGCTTTTCCTCGTGATCGAACCAATTATGAAATTCCAGCATTGCAATTCTGTACCGATCAGTCAATAATTAAGTATGGCACGCCCTATAGAGTTCGACATCATGACTGCGAGGGAGAGCGCAATGAAGCTCTTCTGGCGCAATGGCTACCAGGCGTCATCCCTTTCGGATCTCCTGGATGAAATGAAGATTGGCCGCGGCAGTTTCTACGCCGTGTTCGGAGACAAGCGGCACCTGTTCCTTGAGTGCCTCAACCTTTTCGCGGAGCGAACCAGTGCCATTGTCCAGAGGATCAGGGACAAACACCCGCCGATGGATGCCATAAAGTATTTCCTGCAACACAGCCTGAACCATGGTGAGGGATCGAAAGCAGGATTTGGGTGCATGGCAGTCAACACCGTCATCGAACTCGCAGGGATAGACGACGAACTGGCCGTGGCGGCGAGCGCATGGCTGTCGAAATTGCAGACCCTATTCGAAGAATGCCTGTGCGAAGCTGGCTATTCTCCGGCACGCGCTGCCGAATACGCCGCCTACCTCATGCTGGTGAATGAAGGCGTCCGGGTGGCAAGCCGCCGCAAACTCCCGCGCCGTCAAAGCCTCGAGGCAATCGATACCGCGCTGCGTCTGCTGCAAGCCACACCCCTCTGAACAGACGAGCTACCATGGACGCTGAACCTAAAATTGGCGGGACCGTTGGTAGAGCAGGGGGGAACTCAACAGGTCTGCTTTGGTCCGCATGGCACCTGAGGCGTCGTCTAGTCCTGCTGAGCGTGTAGGGTCAACGACCAGAGGAAGCTGGTCCTTAGGCGGTCGGGTGCGAGAGCTGGATCCTCGCGCACATTGGGTGCGCCGCGTGTGACGGGCAGGAAGGGCGCGGCTGGATAGCTGGCGCGCTGGTGGCAGGCCAAGCAGTTGCTGACCGTTCCACCGCCCTCTCCATGGTCGGGGAACCGGGCCTCTAGCCAAGGGTTGAAACAGATATGAGCGCTTCCGTCAGACGCCCTTGGCGTCTCGGCGTCAAAAGCCACTTGCATGAGGTAGTTGCGCCATGGGCCACGCAGATCGGATGGACGGTCTGCGGCAAAGGGGCCGACCCCAGGCCGGTCATGCCACCAAAAAGCTGCCCAAACCCAGTCGTGCTGTTCGTGGGTCATCATATTGATCCCGACTAGCGCCAGTCGGTCATTGACGGCGATGGGGCGACCCAGCGCAAGGATGGCTGTGCGGTTGCTCTCCGAATCTAGGGCGAGCTGCTGGGCCATTGCCGCATCCACGGCCACGTGATGGAATGCCTCGAGCTGGACACGCCGCGCTTGGGGAAAGGATCGGCCTATGAATTGGACAGCCGCAGTTTTGCCTCGGGAGAGGTTCGCGGGATCGACCGCCACGACCCGCGCCCACCCTAGGTGGGGATTGCCGTTGGGGTCCGGCGGGTTGAGTTCGGGGTCCCAGACGGGCATGGCGGTCAGGCCCTCTGGCGCGACAGGCCACCAAGCGGTCTTGATCACGATGGCTGCGGCAGGGAAAGGCGGCACAGATCCGGTCTTGCCCGTGAGCTGCAGCCGATCCAACGTCGCTTTGCGATAAAGGCCCTGATCACGAATGTGTGCGAAGGCTGCGGGATTGAAAAGGTTATAGGCAATTATCGGCGCGCCGATTAAATGCGGGTCGCCGCCGATGCTCTTGGGCCTTAAGAAGCCTTGGATGCCTCCGGGTCTCTTTGCCGCCGCTTCGGCACCAAAGACACCGCCTTCTCCTTGCCAGTGAACAAAGGCCGGTTCCTTGCCAGAGACCATCTCCGCAAAAGCCGTCCACATATGTCGCCTTTGCGCCGTCACATCGCCGCCGAGGCGCAGGCTTTCAACGCTGGCCGCTAATAGAGTTTCGGACCTTGGGCTGGCAGCAGGTGGCTCGCCCTGTAAGAGGACCGCGGCCCCCAAGGCCAGTGCCGCTAACGTGCCTTGCGCAAGATGCAGTCGGCTTGGACCCATAGTTTTTGCCTCGTTGAGCCTGCGCGCTTGGTCATGCGCACAAGGGTGTAGCCGGGTTTGGCGCAGCCGATCACGACCGGCTTGGGCGAAGGGTCGGCAGGAACATAGCCGACATATCTTCCAGCCTCGTCGCTTGTGAAGACATAGGCGTGCTTTACCAAGATGGCGACGCCTTTTAGGGCCTGGCCGCTCTCATCCTTCACAGAGCCAAAATACCGGGTGTTTGACCCCTGCTCGTCTGGATTGTTCGGGTTATAGGTGTACTGCGCCCAAGCGCCGCCAGCACAGGCTAGGGTGCAGAGGCTCACGAGCACGGTCATTATGGCGCGTCGTCTCATCCAAAGAAGGTCCTCATCAGGAAGGTGCAGATTACCATGGCCGCCACAGGGACAGTCCAAAGGACGTTTTGCATACGATTGGCAAACCAGCGATCTGGAACAATAACGGCTAGGATAGCCGCAACCAACGCGGCTTCGGCCATGATCCCGTACCAAGCCATCGCTGGTCCCAGACCCTTTACGACCTCAGGGCCCCAACTCAGTTGGCCGTGCAGGGGATAGTAGAGGAACGCAGGCAGGTCCCACAACAAGGCCGCGATATAGACTAGGCAATAGGCCAGCATGAAGATGATGGGCGAGAAGCGCAATCTCATGGCAGACCCCGGATATTGTTGAGCACGTGGCCAACTAGGAAGTCCCACCACACGATAAAGGCAAGGATCACGGTGATTGCAAGCCGGTCGCGGGCGTGGCTCTGCGTTTGCTGCGGTTGCCAGAGCCAAACATAGAGAGGCAAAAGGCATAGCCCAAGGCCGCCGAAATGCTCCTTCAGCTCAAAAAGGCCCACTGCCCAACCTAACGACATCTCCTCGAATGGGACGCGCACATTCAACCGGTAAGACGGGTAGATGATCGCCCCCGAGAGGGTCGTCGTCGCGTACAGCATCACAACCGCCCATGTGAACACCCGCTGGTTCACGCTCGTGTAGCGGTCGACGAAAGACAGGGTGCGGGCAGGCTTGGCTCGGAGTGCCGATACACACTGGTGAGTGATTGCACCGAGCAGGGTAACTGCAAGCAGGCCGTGCATGATCAAGACTGCGATCATCATATTCATCCCCAAGCGCCAGTCGATGATCCAATTCGTGATCAAACCAATTACAAGATTCCAGCATTGCAATTCTGTACTGATCAGTCAATAATTATGTAAGGCACGCCCGATTGAATTCGACCTCATGACTGCGAGGGAGAACGCGAGTTTGACGCGCTCCATAGGCCGCTCTTCGTGAAAGGTATTTGACTATGCTTAAGCTTCATTTTGCGCCTAACTCGCGCGCTGGCCGGATCGTTTGGTTGCTGGAAGAACTTGGACTGCCATATGAGATCAATAAGATGGCGTTCCATCCCAGTGCGCTGAAATCGGATGAACATCGCGCACGCCATCCCCTTGGCCGTGTGCCGGTGCTTGAAGATGGCGATGTTTCGATTTTTGAGTCAGGCGCTATCGTCGACTATATTATCGAACGCCATAGAAGTGGTGGGCTGAAGCCCACAGTGGCCGATCCGCAATTTCCCGCTTATCTGCAATGGTTCCATTATTGCGAGGGGATGATCATGCCGCCCGTCAACACGATTGTGGTGCACACATTGCTCTTGCCCGAAGAACGCCGCGATGCAACCGTGCTGGGGCAAGCAAAGCGATTGCTGACCAACGCGCTGGCCCCGATTGATGAGGCTCTGATCGGCAAAGACTATCTGATCGGCGCGTTTTCTGGTGCCGACATTATGCTGGGGCACGCCTGCTTTATGAGCAATCGGGTTGGATGCGTTCCTGACGAAATGGCAAACCTCAAAGCTTACGTCGCCCGCATCGCCGCGCGTCCCGCCTTCCAGACCGCTATCACGATGCAATAGGCCCGTGGGTGATCGGTAATGCCCTATTGAGCGCAAGTGGTTGTCATCACCCCGCAAGCGATCGAAAGCAGTCTCACTGCCTTGTCGGCTATCGACAGCCCACCACCGCCGAAAGCGGCAGAAAGTGGCGCAAAGCAGACACGCCGCGCTAGCCATAAAATCATCATCAAACGTCCCGTTCGGGAGGCCGCACCATCGACTTAAAACGACTTACATGCCACGACACACTGCAAGTTATGACCCCATCAACATGACTTACAAAAACATCAATCAAAACATTATGCTGAAAGCATAGGCAAGTCGCCCTCTTATATCTTGCATTTCTACCTCAAATCCAACTCACTCTGCCGCACTCTGACTTAGCTGACTTACCTGCAAATATATCCAAGGCAGTAAGTCGTGTTCGGCTAACCAGATGCATCGGCCGCCCATGCTCAACCAAAGTGGCTTGTCTGCTTTGCGCCAAACTAGGTCACTAACGCGCAATTTTCTCAAGCTCGAAAGCGGACATACTCAAACCAAACGATTTGCGATTGGGCTCTACATTCAGGCGACGGACCAAATGGGGCTCTGGTCAGAACCTATGATGGTCCGATTTCAAGAGAGCACGGCAGTTACCTAGGGCTGCTCATGTTTTTTCGGCGGTAATCACATGGGGTACAAAGCGTGAGAGATTGCGCGTTATCTGGCTTGTATCCTCGCGCATGCCGAGCCCAGCCGCACGATCGCCAATGACCCAACTGCCTAGGACTGCATGCTTGTCTTGTTTCGTAAACAGCGGCGCAAAAGCTTGAACCACCCGCGGGTGATCGCCATAGTCGCCGTCGGTCTGGTCTGTGATAACGCCGCCCCGGATTACCGTAATGTTTTCGCCCTCCCGCGAGAAAAGCGGCTTAGAGACAGCATCTGTCAAAGTATCAGCGCCAGGGGCATCTGCGAAATAAGCGGGCAGGAGGTTGCGATGGCCGCGATGTCGTTCCCATAGGAGAGGTAAGATGCCCTTGTTCGACAAAATAGCCTTCCACGCAGGTTCTATGAAAACCCCGGGCACGAGGTGGGGTGCGAAAGGTTCGCGTAGCATATCCTCCCACGGATAGAGCTTGAAGCATCTATCAATGGTACGCTCGGAGAGGTCCGTGAAGCGGCCCTGCGCATCAATGCCAATCGCAGCAATGTCGATGAGTTCGGTTTGATGGCCCGCCTGCCTCGCACAGTCCATCAGATAGGCACTCGTGCCGCGATCTTCTTCGTTGTCGGTGGCACAGGCGAAATGGAAAATGCGGTCCCGAGCAAAGCTCGAGAACGCCTCGACTAGGCTTTCTTGGAGCATGTTGAACTGATCGGTGCCTGAAGGCAGGACGCCTGCCTCGATCTGGTCAATCAACCAGTTGTGTTGGAAAAACGATGCCTCGAAGATGGAGGTGGGCGTATCGGCATTATACTCTAGGAGTTTTGCAGGACCGTTTCCATCATATGCCAGATCGAACCGGCCATAGAGGTGGCGATCGCCGTTTTGCCAGCTCTTGGCCATCAATTCCCAGTGTGTCTCAGGGATCGCGAGCCGCCGCAAAAGCTGCGGCTGATGGACAACCTCCTCGACCAAGGCCATGCACAGCTCGTGCAGCTCTTCAGTGGGTGCCTCAATCTCATCCTCGATTTCAGCGAGGCTGAAAATGTATGCAGCTTCCTCAAACCAATAAGGCTCACCATACATCTCGTGGAAACCGAAACCGACTGCACGGGCTTTGTCACGCCAATCTGGCCGCTCGGGCAAGAGAATGCGGTCCATCCTACAATTAGCCTCCGAAGCTGCGCCCGCTGGAGGATCCACCAAAGCCACTGCGCGCCACCGACGTTGTGTTCATATTCACTGGACGGGGGATCGCCTTGGTATCGGCAGTGGATGGAGGATCGATTTGAACCGGCGTGCCGCTGCGATCTCGATAGATGGGTGCGCCATACCCCAGACCGCCTCCGTAAATGGCCCCGCCGCCCTCTCGGTACCGCTGCTGCAGTGCCTGCGAAACCATGAACCCCGCCAGCATCGGCACGAACACGCTCCCGCTCGACGCGCTTGCAACTTCGGCTGGCGCAGCAGTAAGCGTAACGCATTGGCCTGCGCCCCATTCTTCTTCACAGCTCTGGTTGGTCGTGAACCTTGGGGCGGTTTCTTGATAGTTTTGCCATGCAGCGCTGTAGCCCGCTTCGCAGAGACGATCTGGATATCCCGCATTCACGCATTCGCTAACCGTGGTAAAACGCGCGTCCTGAAGTTGAGGTGGCGATGGGCTGTCACACGCGGTAAGGCCAAGGCTGGCCACAGCAATGCTCCCCCATGCGAGGCTGGCCCGAACATGGGGCGCGAAGCGTCTCCGGGCAGGGCGGGAAAATGAGGTGTCGGCCATGGCTTGATTCCCTCTCGCGCGAACTAATAGGTCATGCAGGCGGCATTGAGCAGGCCTGTAATGACCGCAACGCCCCCAGCCCATAGGCCAGCACCGATTTCACCCGCTGCAATCCGTGCCGAAAGCTCCTTTTGCGCCAAAGAGGCGAGCCCGAAGGCGGCGAGCTGGATAATCCCGCCAATTGCAGCCCAGATAACAAAGTCCACAAGGCTAACTGAATTAGCCGCAGCTGAGGCCAGCGGAAGGCTAAACCCCAAGAGCGCCCCCAAATAAGCGGTCGCGGCAGCAGCATTGCCATCCCGCATCAGGGCGAGCTCTTTATGCGGTGTGACGAGCTTATAGATCAGGGAAAAAACAATGATGAGCGCCACACCCGTACCAAAATAGCTGAGGAATGCGGGTAAGCCTGATACATATCCGAACATAATCTCTCCGTTTTTCCTGGCGCTCTAAACGCACACAATATCGGCTGTTCCGAGCCCATATCCAATGATGAAACTAACCGCCGCACCCTCATCGCGCGCTTGCTGGGACAAGTCACGCTCGATGTTTAAAAGAAGCATCTCCTGCCCTTCGCCCACATCGCGCGCGTACAGCATGCACCGCTGGTGGATTTCGCGAGTATCACTACCATCATCTACAGTTTCGACGAATTCCACAAGGTCTGCTTGATGGTTTCCACTGCCCCAGAAACGCGTGAACATGATCCCGTCGGCGTCATAAGTTGGTGCCCCAATCAGTCCGTTCGTTCCGGTCCAGCGGTCCCACTCCGCACGACCTGCAGGCACAACGCTGTCCCACGGGGCATAAAGGCTAATGTCGGTGATTGTGTCTCGACCCCCACCAGGCGCCGCGATCACCTGGACCATACGGTGATCATCATCATAATAACGGGTTAACTCATTTGTTGCGTCCAACCGCGCAACCCCCACGGCGCACACAATGAAATTGCCACCGGTCGGTGGCCCCATGGCGGGCTCTCCGGCCACCATGCTCGCTTCAATGCCAAGTGTATCAATGACCAGTACCCCGCCGATTGCACAGGCTAACGGCCCGCGTTCTTGGGGTAAAGGGGCGCTGTTGCCCGTTTTAAACCAACCACCTATCACGTCGCCTCCTTTACGGTAAGCGCTGCCCAGTCCACCGCGCTGGAAAGCACGCGATGGTCGGCGATGTAATACAATGTATCGCCCCCTTGAATCAGGCAGTCGGTCTTGCAATTCAAATCAACCGTGCGCGCATCTGCCCGAGTTAAGCCAATCAAGGTGATGCCATTGCGCTGCTTGAGGCCAAAAAAAGCATCCAGATAAACAATCGGGGCAATCTCTGCAGGCACTTTGAGCGAATAAGCCGTATCAATCGCTTGATTGTCGAACATCAGTGCGGCCAACTGTGAGGCACCGGGGTCACGTGCTGCCCGCACCAGCAAGCCGGCAGCGATGGATGTGACGACTTCGACATCGGGCATCTGCTGACGGATCAGATCGCCAGCGCTTGCCTCTTGAAAATGGGCGACCATGTGCGCCTTGGAAGCGGCACTGCGCGCGGCAAGAGTAGCCGCTAGTGTCTCGTCATCATTCTCGCCGCGGATGATGATCGTGTCTGCACCATCTGCACCTGCCCGCACAAAGACGGATCGATCTCCGAGTTGTTCGGTGTGCACAAAATCGATGACATCTGGCATTGGGTTGGTGCTGAGCCCGCGCGCTAGCAAAACGATCCGCGGCGTGTGAGGTGGGCAGTCCTGCAGGAGACCGTCAAGCAACTGGCGCGTCCGCGCGCCCTGCCACCCGACAACAAGGGTATGTTTTGTCCGCTCCGAATAGTCTCCCAAGCCTTGCAAGCGACGCCTCCAAAATGCGCTGATAGATGCGATTGCCTTTCCGAGCAATATCGTAAACAGGGCGATTGCGCCTGGGAAGACCACAACAACATTTACCAGCCGCCCGGCATCGCTTCCCGGAGAGAGGTCACCATAGCCCACCGTCGTCGCAGTGGTCATATAGAAATACACAAAAGCGATGACGCTTTGGGTCAATTTCTCTTCGCCAGCAAAGGAAAAAAGAGTGTAACATAGAAGGCCGTGACCAATAAACAGCGTGCCCAGCACAGCCCATGACAGCGTGGCAATTGACAAATAAATGCTCTGCCACAAACGTATAAACAGCGGCACTGATTTCCCCCTTGATCTGCCGATTGTTCTTCATTAAGTCATCAAAAATAGTTGTCTACAGACGTAGCAGATTGCACTGAAAGTTATCAAGAGCTGTAAAATAGAAAAGAGTTTCTCGCATGGCTGACACTTGGGCAAACCCTCTAACCCGATGGGACATTGCGTCACTCACCAGCCTGTTCGCATCTGATCCAGAAGCGCTTGGCGACGTCGACGTTTCAATTGAGCCGGGCAGTGAAGTGCTTCGAGTGACCCTCAAGGAGCGCGGAGACTTGGACGTGCTGATGGCGGTCAGCGGTGACCAAGTGCTGTGTAGCGTCCTGCTAACTGCTTGTGACACGATTCCAGCGCGGCCGCAGTTCGAACGCCGCGTGTTGTCCATGCACAAGTTAATTCCGCTCTCTAGCTTTGGGATAACGAAGATAGGTGACGCGGAATGGTATGAGCTGTTTGGTGCCGTTTCGGCTCGATCAGATGCCGAGTTCTTAGTACATGAAGTCGCTGTTCTGGCAACCAATGCAGTTGAAGCTGCAGAGTGGATCGCTGAATGGATCCAAGCAGATGGAGAACCTGAATGAGTGTCTGGGGTAAGTTGTTCACCGCGCTGCGCGGAGGTGTGAACGAAGCGGCTGAGACTGTAGCGGACAGTCAAGCCATGCGCATCCTAGACCAAGAATTGCGCGACGCTGAAAACTCACTCGGGCTGGCGCGCAGCAACCTGGCTGGGATGATGGCAACTGCCAAGCGGATTGAAAAACGCATCATCGAAAATAAAGCCAAAGAAGAACGTGATATTGCCAATGCTCGCTCTGCGCTGGCCAGCGGGCGAGAAGACCTAGCACGCGGCTTGGCAGAACGCGTGGCAGGCGTTCGCGCCGAACTCGGCCGTGATGAGACAGACTTTGCCAATATGCGCCAACAGCAGGACGTGATGCTGCGCACCGTTAAGGAAACCGAACAGCGTATTGCTGCCATGAAGCGGGAAATTGAAGCGGTCAAGGCAACCGATTCTCTCCAGCGTGCGCAAAAGGCGATCGCAAGCTCCCACGCGGGGGTTAATTCCCGACTTGGCAGCGCGGTGGAATCTCTTGGCAGAATCCGTGACCGGCAAGCCCACATGGCCGCTCGTCTTGAGGCGGGTCAAGAGATGGCAATGATTGAATCTGGTGCTGATCTGGATCGTCAGCTGCTTGAAGCTGGGATCGGCGGCAAAGTAACCAAGGCGGATGATATTCTTGCCGAGCTGTCCGCACCCCGCGAGGTGTTGGCACTCCCCCGTCCAGAAACATCAACCAAGTAAGCATGAGTGCTTGCCTGGCCCCGGGATCACGGCTGGGGCCAGGGTTTAAGCGCTTGTGATAACCGAGACGTGAAGCCGGGATTCTAGCGGTTGCTGGATTTGTTCGCCTAGGACGCCCTGTTGGATTGTTGTTGGCAACCGTTCAGACGCTGCGTGAGCGCGATATTTCAGTTCCCTTCAAGATAAAGCGGTGCTTCATTGGCCGCCCTGATACCAAGAAAAAAGGCTGCCGTTTGAATAGTCAATGATGGCAAAAAGTGGTTCCAATGAATTCAACTGGGAAATATCGCTGAAAATCAAACTCAGTTAGGTCCACGCCGAACTTTTTCTGTACGTGACCCTTCCCCAAGACTTCAGCCAATTATCTGGATAATCCGTTCGCTTAAGAACGGCAGCTTTCGACGTCCGCGTTCTCCAAAGCAGACCAGCCGCTTTCGGCCAACTATTGCCGAAATGCCGCCGGTCCTAGATGCGCCAAGGGTGGTCATTTGGGCCATTCCATATGGGTCTCAATAGCGGACGCAAACTCTTACGTAACTGCAGAAAAGATGGGCCAAGTTTAGCCATTCTGATCATCGTGAGGCATGCGCTGGGTTGTTCACCCAGTCCGTGGTGGAATCACGCGGAGAAAGTACAATCAAATAGTGGTTTGCGACAATCGAATGCGCCAAAGACTGCTGATGTCGACATTTGGATTGCGCGCGCCAAGTGAAAACCAATAGGGCAAACTGCATTGGAACGCGGATGAGAATGCGATTGCAAATCTATTGCGGAGCCGGAGGCTTTATGCGAGCGGCAGTCGCTTCGATCTCAACCAAGAAGAAAGGATTGGCCAAGCCAGAAATCTGCATCGTTGAACGCGCAACAATATTAGGATTTGCAGTGGTCCCAAAGAACTGGCGGTAGGCCAGATTGAAGCCTGCAAAATCCATTTTGCCGTCGAGCTTTGGGTCACCGACCAAAAAAACCTGTAGCTTCACGACATCATTCATTGTCCAACCCAAACGCAAAAGGGTCGCTTCGATTTTGCAAAACACATTCACCGCTTGAGCTTCGGTATTGCCAAAAGCTTCAAGGCTGTTGTTTGTGCCTAGCGTGATGGGTGAAGGAACCGCACCGCTCAGCATCAGCATCAGCATCAGCATCAGCGTCTCAGCGCCTGGCGGGACGCTGACAGCCGCAAGAATGCCGGCCGGCGGCGCATTTGGATGGCGAACAATTGGAGCGGCCGCAACGGGCGCTACAGTTTGCGCATGGGCGCATGAGGCCGCCAATAGGCTAAAAGCAATCAGAGTTAAGAGGGGATTTTGCAATTTGAACTCCATTTGGATTGGCTTTAATTGAGACTCATCGCCAAACGTAGGCCGATGTTGCCGCTATTAGCGGGGGCTGGATACAGAGCACGCTCCGTCGAGTGATTGGTGCCACGGTTATTGTAAAACGCGCCGCCTCTATCGACCCGAGCGGCACAGTTTTGTGTGACCCAGGGGGGGCGTCGATTGGACCGCCTTCTTAGGTTGCATTGTGGCAGTCCTCGACCCACTCCCAGACGTTGCCATGCATGTCATACAAGCCGAACTGATTAGGCCTGAATGAACCGACAGGTGCGGTACCGATACCAAAACCGTCGTTGCAACTGGCATAAGTCCAAGTCGCCAAGCCGCCCGCCGCCTTGGCAGCATCATCAGCAATATTACCATATTTGCAAAGCTCATTGGCGTCCTCGCCAAACGAGTATTTACCCGTGGAGCCGCCGCGCGTTGAATATTCCCACTCGGCCTCACTCAAGAGTCGATAGGGCTTCGAGGTTTTTGGCACAATCCAATCAACGTAGGCTTTGGCGTCGTTCCAAGAGATACAGGCGACGGGGTGGCTTTCTTTCTGGGGGTAATTGGTATCTTGCCAGCTTTTCGCCAGCACCCGCTCTGACTTTGCGCCAACCCAAACTGAGCAATTGGTCGCTGCGACATGACCCGCCTCACGCACAAACTGGCCAAACTCGCCTCGTGTGACTTCAAATTTGGAGACGGCGAAGGGGCGTGCGATTGTAACTTCGCGTTGCGGCCCCTCATCCCTGTCGCGAACGGGTTCGGTTTCGGGTGATCCCATGATGAACCTACCGGCGGGAATAACCACCATTTGGGGACAAGTTGGGCAGTCTTAAAAAACGCTGCCCACCCTCTGGTTTCTTTTACCATCTGAAACAGCACTTGTGCTGGTGCAGGCGGTTAGCATGCCTGCCAGAGCAAACCCGCCCAGGACGAAGAGTTTTGAGATATTACGCACTAGAAGTTCGCCGCCAGTCGCACGTAATAGGATCCGCCAGTGAAGCCATAAGGGGAGGAAGTCGGATATTGTCCGATCCCCAAATTGGCATTCAGGATACCAATTGCGTCTGGATATGCATTGCCCAGATTATTGGCACCGACAGTCAGATCAAAGTGTTTGGTGAGGCCTACGGTAACCTCGGTATCAAAGATCCATTTGGATCCGAACGTGCGGTCATTGGCAACAACCGTGCTGGGCACGCTAAACTCACCATAATGGGCTGCTCGAAGATTGAGGTTGAACCGACCGAGCGTCCAATTGCTACCAATCACATATTTGTCTGTAGGCGTGGTATCGGTCAGATTTAGGATAGATGAGCGGTTAAACAATACAAAATTGGCACCAAGTGGCGCGAGTTGCGAAGGGTTTGGCTTTACCGATCGCAATGAGGTTTCGTTGTGATTATAGGCGAAGCTCCAGCGAATGAGGCCAAGGTTCCTGAGATCTTGGCGCCACGACGCAACTACGTCAAAGCCTTCTGTAGTGGTATCGATCGCGTTGGTGAAATATTGCGCACTTAGTTCCCGGCTGAGCCCATTGGCCTGCAAAATCGCGCTGACTGGCGTATAAGCACCAGCAGCGTCGACCCCCGCCAAAGTGCTGGTAACCGTAATTCGGTCATCAACCTCAATCTTGTAGGCATCAATGGTCAGGGAGAAATTCCGATTGGGATTATATGTAGCACCAAAACTGATGTTGTTGGCCGTTTCGGGCGTCAACGGGGTTGCCCCCAATGCTTTGGCGGGAGGGGATCCAACGGGCAAAGTCTTAATCAACAAAGCCACATTTGCCACACCATTCACGGTTCTAAACTGATTGGTGGTGGAGGCATAATATTGCTGCGCCAAACTGGGCGCTCTAAAGCCATTGCTAATGGCAGCCCGCAGGCCAATCTGATCGGTAACTTCAAACCGCCCATTGATTTTCCCGGTCAGCGTGTCGCCGCTATCGTCATCATAGCTTTCATAGCGCGCCGCAACGCCCACAAAGAAGCGCTCAGATGGATTGAGCCCAAGCTCGCCGTACAAAGCATAATTGCCGCGCGATGCGTTGGCTTCATCCTCTGGCCGGAAACTTGGCGTCGCCTGCGCTCCCCCTGGTGGCCGCTGCCCCGCAAAAGGCTGACCAGCCGGTATAACATAACCACTGAGAACAGTGTCATTGGTGCCAGTTATATAGCCTAAGCGATCCCCGGCTTCGATATTATAAGTTTCGCGCCGGATTTGTGCACCATAGGAAACCTGTAGGTCACCAACGCCTGTCTTAAATGCACGCGTAAGATCTGCGGAGAAGACCAATTCCGTCGACCCCAGAACGCCGACATTGAACTGTAAGGGGCTCGACGGTCCAAGGCTGGCATTGATGTTGTTGATTGTATCTTGGTCGGCTCTGTTATTGCCGTAATTGACTGAAATATCCCAATCCCAACCCTCATTATCGCTGCGCAGGCCCAAAGCTATATCATAGTCATTCTCATTGATCACAAGTGTGGGAACGTAACCATTGGGATAGACTTCGGGCAGTGACGTGTTGGATCCTGTTGTGCGGTCACTATTATTGAGGCGCGGCGTGAAGGGGAGCTCAGACTCGCGGAAGCTGAGCGTCGAGAATGAGTAGAGTTCAACGCCACCAACCGGGACTTCAAGATTGTAAGATAAGTTGAGACCCGATTGTGGATATTGCCCATACGTTTTGAAAATCATCCGGTCGACTGTTGCTTCACGGGGATCGTTGGGCCGGAAAACCGGAAGGCTTGTCGGCAGAGGGGTGGATCGATTGGATTGCTCTTGTGATTTGGACGAGAAGGCGAGCGTTAGTGATCCGTCGCCGAATACGGGGAGGCCGACCACGCCGGACAATTGCAAGACTTGCCCATCTTCCCTGTCAAAATTCTGCGACCAACTAACCGCCGTTGTTCCGCCTTCTGACTGATCTTTGAGCATGATGTTAATCACGCCCGCAACTGCGTCAGAACCATATTGAGCCGCCGCTCCATCACGCAAAACTTCTATGCGCCCAATGGCGGCGGTTGGCAGCAAGTCCAAATCCACTGGTACTGACCCCAAATAGAGCGCGGAAACCGAGTTAATCAAGGAGGTTTTGTGGCGGCGTTTGCCGTTCACAAGGATCAGGGTTTGATCAGGATTGAGTCCGCGCAAGCCCCCTGTTGAGATTACACTTGCCGTGCCGCCTCCGGCCCGAGTGGGCACGACAAAAGAAGGTGCCAACGACGAAAGAGCTTGCAAAGTGCCCGCGCGTCCGACCCGGTCAATGTCTTCAGCACTTAAGACATCAATTGGCGTTGGGCTTGAGATTACCGTTCTGGGTGATCCCCGCACGCCCGTGACGATCACAACCTCTCGCTCCCGATCCGTCGTTGCTTCTGCTTGCTGAGCATTGGCATAAACCGGCACAAAGGTAACACCAGCTGCGATCAAGGCCGACTGAAGGAACCGGTTCTGGCTTGGCGTTGCGAGACCGGACCTTGAACGTAAACTGCGTGAATTTGGCTCTACTAACATACTTTTGTCCTCCTTGATTTTCGAATGTGTACGGTCACCATTCTCTTGGACCTCGGTCCCAAGCTTAATCGCACTTTGGAGATTAGTTGCGCGCTTTAGGTGGTCCGGTACGAACAAAATATTCTTCGAACACACGGGATTTGCCGGTCGCATTCTTGCCTACGCCACGGCGAACCAATGTCCGCCGATCGCGCATGAACGTCCAAAACTCACCGACTATCACATCATCATCCTTCATTTTCATGATCCGGAATTCATTGGGATTGAGCTGGAGAACCGAGATTTTGTTGAACCGATCTTGACCCAGAAACGCTGACGGCACGCCATCAAGTGTCGTGTCGAAATTGGTCAAGGACGGGGGGCGGGTCTTGTTGGTGTCATTAACAGACCCATATACAATGCGGCCATTGCTGATCGTCATGTCGATGGTCAAGCTCATATTGGGCGGAAAGGTTCCGTCGGAAAAGCTCGATCTTGAGGCATCAATCCGCCAAGTCCCGCTATGGCGACTGAGGCCGGCTTGGGCAAAGGATTGCGATGAGGCAATGGCGCTAATGGCAAAGGCTGGACCAATAGCGAGTAATGAACGACGGATCATGATTTCTTCCTCGGATTTTGCGTCTGATTTAAGCGCTGGGTTGGGTTAATTTTTGTCCGTTCGATTGTGATGGCCTCGACATCGGCGCGGTGTAAGGGCAAGTTGCGGAATTGGTTTGCGCTAAGCAGATCAAGCTGATCAGTACGGTGCGGTGTGCCGGGCTGGCTGGCATTGCCATAGCTCATCAGGCCAAGCGCACGCGTTTTGGGGCCAAACTCCACCATCGAAACCCAAGTCTCGCCGTGCACTGGCAAGCGCGTACCGTTTTGCATGTTGCTCCAAGTCATCACCCGGAAAACGCCCAATCCACCGACATGACCATGGCCGGGTACATCCTTATCGCGCAATCGAAACCTTGAAACTTCACCGAAAGGTCTGTCTAGTGCGCCATAGCGTTCAATTGTTTGGGCAGCGGCTTGTTTCAACATTGCGACAGCACCGGCACGGTCTTTCAATCCGCGCGGCGTGGTAATGGGGGCGTCGGCCTGCCACGGCGTGGCATAATTTTCTTCGCCCAAGAACCGCGGCCCGGCGAACAAAGTCGCCCAGGTTTCGAACAGCAGTGCAGCACGGCTATCGGCATTAAACTGGCGATCCCATGCCTTCAAAAGTTCCGCTGCCGCTCTAATTTGTGGGTCTGTTTCGGCTTCGGCGGCCTCTAATAATTCGGGCAAAACCCGGTCTGCCATCGTGGTACGTGTCGATAGCTTATGCGACATAAAATCTTCGAAGCTGAGCTTCGGTTTTTCAATCAGCATTGCAACAGAATTCTGTGCGCGCAGTGACATCGGCCCCGCAGGTGCCGCGTAGGCTGGATAATTTGCCGCGCGAATTGTTTGTGGCCAAGTGGCAATCCACGGCGGTTCATTGGCATTTTGAACAAACCCCGACGCAGGGTCTATAACTTGGGGCAAATCGGCGAAGGGATGAATATCAGTCCACAGATTGGATGAGCTATTACCAGGCACCAGACCGCGCCAAAAAGCTAAATCGCCCGGCCCACGCTTTGGCATTGCGCCGTTATGAATATAGGCAATGTGTCCAGCTCGGTCCGCGTAAACAATATTGAATGTTGGAATTTGTAGCCGACGCATCGCGGTCAAGAATTCTGTGTGCGACTTAGACCGCGCCATATCCCAATATTGCTGCAAGAAACCGGGTCGATCCAGACCTGCCACACGCAGCGCAACGGTCTTGCCGTCGCGACGTGTAAATACCGGTCCATGAACCGATTGGCGCAAGGCCATGATTTCCCCCTTCACGCTCCCATCGGCTTGGCGTACTTTGATGGTCGCGTTGCTGGTCTCGAAGGCGCGCACAGCGCCATCATACAGATAACCGCCATCTTTGAGAGTTAGTTCATAAACTGTGGAGGCCAGTTGGTTATTGACTGTATTGGTCATGCCCATACGTTCATTAAACATAAAGCGCAGCACGGGCAGTGCAACTTGTGTGGCACCATACATATGGATGCCCGGTCCATTGAGATGAGCCTCCATGTAGGTCAATTGGCTCTCGGGCCAGCCCAGATGAGGGTTCGCCAGCAGCATTGTTCGGCCACTTGCTGAGCGCGACGGCGCGACGGCCCACGCATTAGACCCCGATGCCGGACCAGCAGTTTCGCCATAGACACGGCTGGCGGGTGCAACATAGTTGAAATTGGTCAGCTTGTGGGCATGGGCCACGACGTCAACCCCTGTGATCGGCAGCACTTGGCGCATCGCCGGGGCAATTTTGTCTGGGTTTTCCTTTGCATAGGCGTTGATCCCATTTGCAAAGGCATCAAGACTCGCGCGAAATTGTGGTGTCTGCTGTCGATACCAAATTATGGCACGCGCGGGCACGCCATTGCCGACGACCCACTTATCACTATCGACATTAGCCGACCCACCCCAGTATTCGGCCGACCGACCTCGGGCCTCGCCAAACAGTTTCAAGATTAAATCACCGTGATTGCGCGCCTGTGCCCAACCGAACCCGTAAAAGACTGAGGCTTGATCAGCCCCGTAGATATGGGGAATGCCGTAACGATCCCAGAGTATCTCCCCGCGATAGGATGGAGGCGTCGCTGTGGTTTGTGCTCCAACTCCTGCGGGCAGGCTTGCCGTTCCAGTGATAGCAACCAAACCCAGCGCCACAATTGCGAATGTTCGGCGCAAGATTCCCTGATTTTTTGACAACGCGGGCTCCATTTTTGACGGCGTCGTTACTGCTCTATTGCTGGTAGTGTCGCAAAAGTCTGGTCCGGCTGGAGGCAGCGTTTTCTGTTCAAGAACATGCAACCAAACTGCCACTTTACTGTCACGCAAACAACTCCGCACGCTAAACTTAGCGGTTGGGCTGTCAAGCACTATTCAAACGCAATGGTCGATTAGCGATAAATGTGGCTCATCTGCCTACAATTGATACAACGTAGTGCCTCGCGCTTCGCCCGCTGCGGCCCAGAGAAATTGTCAAAGCGTCGCACGTTAAGTTTAATTCCCCAATTCATAGAGCACCACGAGGTGCCCATCTGGATCGAGCAGCGATTGCTCTTTGTTCAATTCAGTCCTTGTCGGTGCAAGCATGGTGAACCAACCCGTTAGAATCCGGCCAGATATTTGCAGAGTCCTCAAGATTGACGTGCTTTACGAATTCAAGACTCGGGTTTGGGGGCTAGGTCAACCTCGGCTCGTTGGTTAGCCATCATGCTAATTCCGGGTCGGCAGTTTTTATTAGGTTCCGCGCCACTAAGCGGACCAGCAGCAATCGGCCAAAAGTAGCCAAAACGTGACGGTCCGCAATTAACCTAATCTATTCACAATGGGCTAGCACAATCTCGCTTCGGAACGCCATTGCCGCAGGCTGTGCCTACGCAAAGGCTTAAGTCGAGTTTGAGCGCGCAAGATGGGGCGTCAAGAGGCGCGCTTCGCGCGTCGAAGAAGCCGATTGCACCTCTTAATTCCCTGACTTAGGCAGAAAAAATTGTCCGGCGGCTTCAAGGCAAGCGGAGCGACGCATTGAACCGTTCCGAGTCGTTTGGCTAAGGCCCCACAAGAAGAAGCGCGGGAATTGCTTGACCATGGTGCATTCCCTTGATGGAATGCGCCCTAAGGCGCGCAGCGCATTGTTGAAACTTGGTCTTTAGCTTGTTTCGCAAAATACAAATAGGAGAGCGAAATGGCAGGCATGAACTCAGCGAAGTGGTGTTTTAGAATTGCAGCGGTGCTATGTATCGTAGCGATGTTGGCTCACGAGATATTAGGTGCCCCTAAAGTCCTTGATCCACTTCACAAAGTAGATTTGCCTGCAGAAGTGATATGGCTCCATCATTTCTCGTGGCATGTTGGTTCTGTGGCACTGATTGCAATGGCGGCGATGTTCTTTGCGGGAAGCCGCAAAATTGAGCACTTAGCCCTTGCCGGCTTCGGGACATTTTTAAGCGTGGGCTTTGCGATCCTCGGGGTCAGTTTAGCATTCTTTGGCAACAGCGCCCTATGGAGCACACCCGCGCCCTATCCTTGGACTCTTATCGCGGTGCTCGGTGGCGCTGGCTTGTACTTCGCCCGACAGGGAAATATGCACTAGCTTCATTGGAAGCCACTGCAAGTTCTTGACCCTTATAAATTGAGGTCACCTCCTCCGAAGATTGAAGCAACGCGCTCTGCGCGGCATGGTGTATTCAGTCTGGAGTGCGCGATCACCAATGCCGCTGGCGACCGCGATATTCGCGGTGGCCCGCCTTTGGACGTCCGCTTTTGCCCTATCCCACCCCAAAGCAGACCTTCCCCTTTTGGCTAAAACAAGTCGCTAGCGAGCGGGCTACTATGCGATGACCTCTGTGCCCTCACGCCAGCCAGAACGCAATTTGCCAATGCCTCCTGGCTCAATCTCGGGCGAACTCATTTGGCAAACTGCGGTCGATCGCCTATCCGATCCGCAAATTGATTGCAGGCAATAGACACTTTTGTGAACTGAGCGGGCTTTTCGCGCGCTCCAGCTAGGCTCAACTGCAAAAAATTCACCTAAAATGCAGCCAAAAAAAGTGGTAGCTGGGTGGTAGCTGGCCCACTTTTAGGGCCAAAATGGCTTGCTTGGCTTGGCCAGCTACCAAGCCACATTTCGTCTAAAATTTTGAATTTATTGAGAAAAAATGGAGCGGGCGATGAGATTCGAACTCACGACATCCACCTTGGCAAGGTGGCGCTCTACCCCTGAGCTACGCCCGCGTCCTTGGGTATCGGAGGCACAAGTCCTCCGTAAGGAGCGCGCATATGCCTTAGAGCTGGCTGAAGTGCAAGGGGGGAGTGCCGTGCTTGATGCAGCTAGTCGGCATAGGTTACAGCATGGGCATGACTGCTACAGCCTCTGACCCCGCCACCCGCGCTGATCTGTTCGCGCTTTTTGACCGTTTGGGCATCTCGCACCACACGCTGGATCATCACCCTGTTTTCACCGTGGAAGAGGGAGCGGACATCAAGGCTGCTCTGCCCGGTGGGCACACGAAGAATCTGTTTCTGAAAGATAAGGATGGGGCCTTCTTTCTGGTCTGTGCGTTGGGTCAGACGCAGGTGCGCCTAAATCAGCTGCATAAAACCTTGGACTGTGCGCGCCTAAGCTTTGGCAGTGAGGCGCACTTGCTGGAGCTTTTGGGCGTCACGCCGGGCTCTGTGACACTTTTTGCGCTGATTAATGATCCGCGCCGAAAGGTCACTTTGGTGCTGGATGAGGCCTTATTGGCGTCAGAGCCGATTAACTTTCATCCTTTGAAGAATGATTCAACGACCGCGGTCTCCCAAGCGGATCTGGCGGTGTTCATCCGTCATTGGGGTGGGAGGGCTTATCGTTGTGATTTCTGGGGCGAGGCACCTCAAGCTCGGCCTTGGACTTAAAGCCTATGAAACACAGGCGACCGCTTGCAACCTGACTGGGCTAAGCCCATTTCTATCTCGAAGACACCGCAGTCGAGACCGCAGTATGAGAGGAGCGTGCGCACCGCACGGACACATCCATGGCCCTTATTGGCTTAGGCAGTTCAAAATCCAAATCAGACCCTACAGCCGATCCGACGGGCTGGATCAGGGATGGCAGCGACAAAACCTTTAAGGCTGATGTTATTGATGTTTCGATGGACACGCTGGTACTGGTCGACTTTTGGGCCCCGTGGTGTGGCCCTTGCCGCACGCTGACCCCAACGCTGGAAAAAGTGGTGCGTGCCGCGAATGGCAAGGTCCGCCTTGTAAAGATCAATATTGATGAGCATCCAGCCATTGCCGGCCAGTTACGGGTGCAATCCATTCCTGCCGTGTTTGCGTTCGACAAAGGCCGCCCAGTGGACGGCTTTATGGGGGCCCAGCCTGAAAGCCAGATTAAGGCTTTGGTCGATCGCTTGGTCGGTGCCCAACCAGCTGGTGTGGACGAGCTATTGTCCTCTGCGAAAGAAAGCCTTGATTTGGGCGATCTTGGTGGTGCGGCTCAACTATACGCAGAAGCTGCCAGCTTGGATCCCGAAAACCCAAAGGCTCTGGCAGGTCTGGCCCGGGTCTATGTAATGGGAGGGGAGTTAGATAAGGCGCAAAAGATTTTGGCCTCTATTCCCAGAGCCAAAGCGAAAGACAGCGATGTGATCAGCGTGCAGGCTCAAATTGATCTGGTTCTTGATGTTGCTGAAGCGGGGGATCCGGCAACTTTAAGCGAGACTTTGGCTGAGGCACCTGAAGATCTTGCCGCCCGATTTGAATTGGCTAAGGCCCATATCGCGACCGGGGACTTTGAAGGCGCGGTGGAGCATTTGTTGTTCATCATCAAGCAGGACCGTACTTGGCAGGACGACGCTGCCCGCAAGCAATTACTGAAAGTCTTTGATGCGGCGGGACCTATGGCTGAAGTGACCCGGCATGGACGACGCAAATTGTCAGCCATCCTATTTTCTTAGGCCCATTGAGGCGATTGAACGAGGGCAAATTCATGGTGGCAGGTTATGTCTATCGTAAACCCACAGACCTCCCGCCAACCATTCCCGTTTTCCCGCTGACGGGGGCCTTGTTGTTTCCGCGCGGGCAAATGCCGCTGAATATTTTTGAGCCAAGATATCTCAATATGATTGATGATGCCTTGACCGGAAATCGCCTGATTGGGATGATCCAGCCCGATGGAACGGGTGACCCCGAGAAGCCCGGGTTGTCCCGGGTTGGTTGTGTAGGTAAGTTGACCTCGTTTTCAGAGACGGATGACGGTCGGTATCTGATCACCTTGACCGGGATTTGCCGTTTTGCGGTCGCCCGAGAGTATCAATCATCTAAGCCTTATCGCCAAGTCACCGCCGATTGGCAGAGCTTTGCCAATGATTTGAAGACCCCTGGCTTACTCGCGGGCTTTGACCGCACGGGCCTATTGGAAGCCTTGCGCGCCTATCTTGAGCGCAACAATCTGAAAGCAGATTGGGGTTCGATCGATCAAGCTCAGGCCGAGCCTTTGGTGAACGCATTGTCAGCGATTTGTCCTTTTGTGCCGATTGAGAAGCAGGCGCTGTTAGAAGCAGCGACCATCGAGGATCGACGCGATGTCTTGATTGCCTTATTAGACATGGACCAAGGTGGCCGCGGCGATGATGCTGAGGATGAGGAGAGACCCCTACAATGACGGATGCCCCTAAAAGCGCAGCTAGTGAAGGGCGCGAGATTGACCCGCGCCTTTTGGAGATCCTCGTTTGCCCAGTGACGCGTACCCGTCTGACCTATGATCGCGATAACGGCGAATTGGTGTCAAAGGCGGCGCGCTTGGCTTATCCTATCCGCGATGGGGTGCCAATTATGTTAGCCGGTGAAGCGCGTGAACTCAATAGTGCCTAAAGAGACGGTTGCTGACCCGGATCGGCACTGGCCAGTTGAGCTGCGGTTTCAGGCTGCGGCCAAGTGCCTTAAGGCCAGCTTTGACGACGGGGCCACCTTTGAAATCCCCTTCGAGCTGTTGCGCGTGGAAAGCCCTTCAGCCGAGGTGCAAGGCCATTCTGCTGCTGGCAAGAAATGGGTGGCTGGGAAGCAAGATGTAGGTATTGAGCGAGCAGAGCCTGTTGGCCGCTATGCCCTACGTCTTGTGTTCGACGATGGCCATGAGAGCGGCATCTACACGTGGGATTGGATTTATCGCCTTGGCCGCGATCAGGACAGCCTGATGGAGGCTTATCGTCGCGCAGTGCTGTCCTAAGCAACCACGGACAGGATTTGCGCGGCTTCTTCGGCGTCCCGACTAATCTGGGCTATGAGTTCAGGCAGGCCAGGAAACTTGATTTCGGGGCGCAGAAAAGCGTGCAGACCAACTTCTAAACGGCTGCCATATAGGTCACCCTCAAAGTCAAAGATATTGACCTCAAACATGGGTTGCCTAAGGCCAGTTGTCGGCGTGCGCCCAAAATTCGCTACGCCGCTGTGCCAAGCCTGATCGCCAAGGCGATTAACGCGCACAGCGTATACCCCAAATCGAGGCGCAAGTTGGTCTTCCAAATGGAAGTTCGCAGTCGGGAAGCCGATAGAGCGGCCACGTTTCTCGCCGTGTTGGACAATCCCTTCCACTCGCCACGGTCGCCCCAACAAAGCGGTGACCATGGCTAGATGGCCAGCTCTCAAAGCTTCACGAACCCGGGTGGAGGAATAGCGCACGCCGCTGTGGTCCAGCACTGGCTCGACAATGCTGACACCAAATCCCAGCATGACGCCCATGGCTTGCAACATAGCCCCATCGCCGCGCCGGTCAAAGCCAAAGCGGAAATCATGGCCGACAGTGACATGACGGGGGTTCAGCTTGGCAACCAGAATGTCGGTTATGAAATCTTCTGCCGCCAAACTTGCCATGGCGGCATCAAACGGGATTTCAAACATGATTTGTGCCCCTACATCCGCCGCCCGCTCTGCCCGCAGCCTTGGCGTGTTCAGGCGGAAGGATGGCTTGTCCGGCCCGGCGAAAAAGCACTTGGGCGGGGGTTCAAAGGCTGCTACTGCTAGCGGACTGTCAGGGCATGCCTCTTGAGCCGCGCGCAGAACCGCAACATGGCCTAAATGGAGTCCATCAAAAGCCCCCAGCGCTACACTCGCCCTTTGAGCATTTGGTGGAATGAGTGACCGCGTATCAAAACTCAGCATTATCCCTCGCGCTTTGCGACCATCACAACAGCTTCACCACTGAGAACCGCTTTGCCAGCGATCAGACAGGTTGTCGACAGGGTAACAAAGCCTTTCGCAGGATCGAGCTGGGTGATCTCAACGCGGCTGACGACCGTGGCCCCAATTTTTACAGGCCGCTTGAACTGTAAACTTTGGCTTACATAGACAGAGCCCGGGCCCGGCAAGCGCATGCCAATGAGGGCTGATACGTGGCTTGCCGTCAGCATGCCATGGGCGATACGCTCTTTAAATCGGGTGGTCGAGGCAAACTCTGAGTCGAAATGTACAGGGTTCATGTCGCCTGAGGCCGCACCGAACATGAGGATGTCTGCTTCTGTAACCGTACGAGCAGATTCGGCGATCTGACCGATGCTCAATTCTTCGAAAAAATAGCCTGCTGCAGGATTTGGCATGGGATGTCCTTCTTTGGAACGTGATTCACGCTTCTTTAGCGCTCAACTAGTAAAAGCGCGTCAATCGTGGGGTTAGAGTGGCCGAAGCCACCTTGAGAGGTTGTATGGCAGTAGATAGGAACGCACCAGTATTGGTGGTTGATGATTATCAGACAATGGTTCGCATCATTCGCAATCTTTTGAAGCATCTTGGTTTTGAGAATGTCCATGAAGCAGCTGACGGTCGCGAAGCTCTTAAGAAGATGAGAAAGACCAGGTATGGCCTCGTGATCTCAGACTGGAACATGGCACCTATGACCGGAATTGAGCTTTTGCTTGAAGTGCGCGCCGATGAAATTTTGAAGCCTACACCATTTATTATGGTGACCGCTGAATCCAAGACGGAAAACGTGATCGCTGCCAAGCAGGCGGGTGTGAACAATTATATCGTCAAGCCGTTCAACGCCGAAACCCTGAAAGCCAAGATCACTTCTGTTCTAGGCGATTTTTAAGTTCTTGTTTTGCGAAGGGGTTGACGATGCCTGCACTTGAAGTTGCTACCAAAGCTCGTGATGCGCTTACGGCACCAAAGGGCGCGGAACTTGTAAACCCTCGCTTGGGCGAAGCTCTGAACCTGACTTTGCAAATGAGTGAGGCCATGCAGATGTCCTTTGCCTCAATCGACAAGAGTTTGTTTGATGAGATTCGCTACATTTCATCCTTCATCCAGCATACACGTCTTGAAATCTCCCATCTGCGTCCAAATAATCTAACTGAAGATCGTATTCCCGGTGCTGGGGCAGAACTTCATGCCGTTGTTCATCAAACGGCTGAAGCCACAAACTTGATTATGGCAGTTGCAGAAGATGTGATCGCTGCAGATTCCAGCGATCCTGTTGCTTACAATGCCTTTGTGACCAAAAAAATGATGGAACTCTTCGAAGCCTGCACGTTCCAGGACATGACGGGCCAGCGCATTAAAAAAGTCGTTGACACCCTGACCCATATCGAGCAGCGATTAGAACGCTTTGCCAATATGATGGGTGTGGAAGATGGGGAATTTGACGAGACCTTAGAAGACAAGCGCAAGCGCGAAAACCTGTTGAACGGTCCAGCTCTCAACGGTCCAGAAGTTGCCCAAGACGATATCGATGCCTTGTTTAACACCCAGATTGCATCCTTGGGTCAAGGCGATTCGGATGCTCTGTTCGACGGAATCTAAACTGATCTTGCGGTAACTAGGTCAGCAGTCACAGAAGTCTGGAACGCATGGCTTGGCTCAGCATGTCGATCAAGGTGACAGCAACTACGATAATAATGCCGATAGCAGCTGTCTGCTCATACTGAAAGCTGTTCATGCTTTCCATCAATTTCATCCCGATGCCGCCAGCGCCAATAAGACCCAAAACTGTGGCCGAACGCGAATTGGATTCAAATCGATAGAGCGCATACGACGTCCAAAGCGGGGCAACTTGGGGAAGCACACCCCACATAATTTCATGCAATTTGGCAGCACCCGTGGCACGCACGCCTTCAACTGGGCGGCTGTCGATCGATTCCACCGCTTCCGAAAACAATTTGGCTAGAACCCCTGCGGTATGTAGCGCGATAGCTAACACCCCCGCCAGTGGGCCGAGGCCGACAGCTACGATAAATATCAGGCCAAGGACCAACTCATTCACCGACCGCAAGAAGTCCATCAAGCGCCGCATTGGCCAAACTAGCCAAGACGGTGCCACGTTGGATGCGCACATAAAGCCGAACGGAATGGCCATGATGACCGCTAAGCACGTGCCCCAAATGGCGACTTGAACGGTCAGCCACATTTCCCGCACATAAACGCGCCAGTCCGAGAAGTCGGGATTAATCAAGCGCGTCGTGAAGGTCTGCATATTCTCCGAGTTGGTAAAAAGTCGTGTGACTTTGGAAATTTCAGCGGGACCGAAGCTGATAACCAGCAACAAGAAAATGCCGCCCCAAACCAAGAGGTCATAGAGTTTGTCTGCTGCAGTTCGCGTTGGTGGGGCGGGCACAGGGCCATGCGAAACAGCGCCACTCGGTTTAATTGGGGTCGCACTCATTTCTGGACCGCCTTTCCTTCAACGGCATAGCCTTCGGTTGGAATTGTTGGCAGTAGGGGCAGGGTGCGGCCTTTGGCAGCTTCTGCCTCTGCTTGGATGGCATCAAAGGCAATTTTCGCCTTCGAAATCTTGCCTACATCGCCTGACTGTTGGGCTTGCATCAGATCTTCAGTTGCTTGCATCTGCCGGACCGGCAGAAGGTGGTCGTTAGTGGCGGGCTGGAACAGGCCAAAGCTGAGCGAAGCCAAAATCGCCCGCTCGCGATCCTGCTGTGCCTTGTTGCCTTGCCGGCCATAATTGAGGAAGAAATCTTTGATTTTTTTCTTCTTCACAGGGTCTAGATCTTTGCGCCAAATGATAGGGTCTTCTGGCAGAGTAGGCGAAGTCCAGATGACTTTGATTTTACCGATGAGACGCGGATCTTGTACGCCCAAGATCTGCAGCGACGTGGAGTTGTTGGTTGCAGCGTCCAAAAGCCCTGCAGCAACAGACTGCACATTGGCTTCATGATTGGCAGAACGAACCGTCTTGAAGCAATTGGATGGATTGATGTTGCGCGGCGCAAACAAGTAGGTCATCGGTGCCAACGTGCCCGAGGTCGAGCTGGCATCGCCCATCCCAAAATCTTTGGTGCGGTCGCAGGACAAAAGCTCCTCTAAAGTCAAAGTCGACTTTTGGTTCACAATCACCACAGAATTATAGCCATCCACACCTGATGGGTCGGAAGAGCGCAGGAACACTTCGGCCTTGCCTGTGCTGGCGACTTCCCAGCCTGGCTTGTTCGAAAACCAGCCCACTTGGGTCTGACCGAATTGCATGGCGGTGACCAGAGGTGCATAGCCAGTCTGGAAATAAGGTTTTATTTTCAGACCGGTTTGCCCTTCCATATCAGCCAGAAATGGCTTCCATCGGGCACCCAAATTCTGACTATTCTCGGTGGCAAGGATGGAGAAATTGATGTCTGCCTCAATCGTTGGTTTGGCTTGCTGCCAAAGCGCATAGGTCCCCCCGATCACCATGCCCAAAGCCAAGCTCCATTGCACCACTTTCTCCAAGATGTTCTGATGGCCTGGCTTGGCGACGTCTGGGACAGGTTCTTCCTTAGGGGCTGCATCACCTGTTTCTTCGTCGAACTCAGCGCCGTAAATTTCAATCAGGCGGTCGCGCGTGAGGCCGTCTTTTGGGCCGTCATAGACAATTTGCCCGGCTTTCAGTGCGACAATCCGATCACAGAATTTCGTCGCATAATCAATCTGGTGCAGGCTGACGATAACCGTTACTCCGTCACGCTGATTAAGGTCACGCAACAGCTCCATCACTTTGCGGGCAGACACGGGGTCTAGTGAGGCCACGGGTTCGTCCAAGAAGATGGCTTCTGCCCCTTGCACCAGAGCGCGCGCAATCGCGCCGCGCTGTTGCTGCCCGCCAGACAGGGTGTTGGCGCGTTGGGCTGCATAATCGGCAACCCCCACGCGGGCTAAGGCCTGCATGGCGCGCTCTTGATCGGCTTTTGGCCATTGGCCTAAGAAGCCTTTCACGAATGGTAGGCGGCCCAAAGAGCCCAGCATGACGTTCTGGAACAAGCTAAGGCGGCCCACCAAATTGAATTGCTGAAACACAAAGCCGACACGGGCGCGCGCTTGGCGCACCGAGTCAGACAATTTACCATTCTTTTGCACCGAAATGCCCAGCAAATTGACTTCGCCAGTGCCCTCATCGGTGGTGATCAAACCAGTGGCATTGCGAAGAAGCGTCGACTTGCCAGAGCCTGATGGCCCAATCAGTGCCACCATTTCCCCGGGCTGGACCGTAATAGATACATTATTCAGTGCCTTACGGGCACCATAGGTTCGAAACAGACCTTTGGCCTCAAGAACTAGAGCTGTCATACTTCCCCGCAAGCGATCATGCTCAGCCTGTTTAGCGGGTTTGCTGTCAGAGTCACGAGGTCACAGTATGACGGTTCTGTGACGGCGGAGGCGCGGTCTGCTTTAAGCTCCGCTTTTTCCGTGCTAAGGGGCCTTTTATGACACTCATTCTTGACCTTTCACACCGCCACAGCGCGGCAGCCGGCGTTGTTTCGCCGCCCGTTTTGACACGGACCTCGCTTGTGGGCCTCACCTTGGCAGAAATGCGCGAGGCCGTGATTGCTTTGGGGGTAGAGCCCAAAAAGGCCCGGATGCGCGCTCAACAAATCTGGCGTTGGCTCTATTTCTTTGGCGCGCGCGATTTTGACATCATGACCGACATTGGCAAGGATCTGCGCGCCTTGCTGGAGGCCCATCACAGTCTGGATCGACCAGAAGTCATCGAACGACTGGTGTCTGCCGATGGCACGCGTAAGTGGCTGATCCGTTCGGCACCAGGGGTCGAGTTTGAGACCGTTTTTATCCCCGATGTGGCGCGCTCTGGTGCTTTGTGTGTGTCCAGTCAAGTCGGCTGCACGCTGACCTGCACCTTCTGTCACACGGGCACGCAAAAGCTTGTGCGCAATTTGACGGCAGCTGAAATCGTTGCCCAAGTGATGATTGCACGCGATGACCTAGACGAGTGGCCGTCGACCACCGATGATCGCGCCTTGACCAATATTGTCTTCATGGGCATGGGCGAGCCGCTTTATAATTTGGATGAAGTCGCCAAAGCGATTGATCTGATCAGCGATGGCGAAGGGATTTCAATTGGTCGCCGCCGCATCACGGTGTCAACCTCGGGCGTTGTGCCCAAGTTAGAAGAGCTCGGCAATAAGACGGGGGCGATGTTAGCCATCAGTTTGCATGCGACGAATGATGCTTTGCGTGACATATTGGTGCCGCTGAATAAGAAGTACCCGCTGGCAGAATTGATGGACGGCATCCGCGCCTATCCCGGCTTGAACAATGCCAAGCGGGTAACTTTCGAATATGTGATGCTAAAGGGCGTGAATGACAGCCCAGCCGAAGCCCGCGCACTGGTCAAAATGTTGGCGGGTATGCCAGCCAAGGTCAATCTGATCCCGTTCAACCCGTGGCCGGGCACGGCCTATGAATGTTCGGATTGGAAGACGATCCATGCCTTCGCCGATATCGTCAATCGTGCGGGCTATTCTGCGCCCATCCGCACGCCTCGCGGTCGCGACATCTTAGCAGCCTGTGGGCAATTGCGCAGCGAAAGCGTGAAGACACGGGCCAGCGTTGCCTTGAAGGAACGGTTGGCTTCTGCGGCTTCTGAAAAAGTCTAGCTTTGGAACGGTTCAATGCGTTGCTTTCCTTGCATCGAATCCGCGACCTTATTCTTTTTGCGCGATTTCGGGGTTCAAGGGCGGCTTCGCCAAAGCGTGTTGCGCGGCCCTTGACGACCGAAATCGCACAACAACAATCAACTAAGGCCTAAGCCGGGGCCCAGCCGTGGGCAAAGGCCGTCTAGACAAAAGGGCGCGGGTTCAGCCTGCACAAATGAAAATTTGCTGGCCACCCAAGGGCGAAATTCCTCACCCTTGACCACGTCCAATCGCAGTCAGCCCACCGTCGATAATCACAGCTTCGCCGACCATATAGTCTCCTGCGCGTGACGCGAGATAAATCGCGGTCCCGGCCATATCCTCGGCCGTGCCCACGCGTTTTGCGGGAATCGCTGCGGCCACCATGTCGCCATGGTCGCGGGCAATGATGTTGAGGTCGGAGGCAAATGCCCCGGGCGCTAAAGCAGAGACCACGATATTGTGCTTGATCAGATCAGCTGCGAGCCGCTTGGTCAGATGCGCGAATGCCGCTTTGCTGGCTTGATAGGCATAGGTATCGACCGAGTTGACGGTGATGCCATCAATCGAGGTGATATTGATGACTTTGGCGGGTTGGCCGGGCTTTGCCGCCGCCTTCAAATGACCCAACAAAGCCTGAACCAAAAAGAACGGGCTTTTGACATTGAGGTCCATCACCTTGTCCCAACCTTTTTCTGGGTAAGTTTCAAGCGGGGCCATCCAGATCGTGCCAGCATTATTGACCAGAATGTTGAGGTGGTCTTCTAGTTTCGTGATGGTGTCTGCCAAGGCTTTCACACCTACAAGGGTCGAGATATCGCCCGGAATGGCGATGCAACTGCGCCCACCTTTGGACATTTCTTCTGCCGCTATCACGCATTGATCCGCCTTGCGGGCTGTAATGTAGACCTTGGCACCTTGTGCCAAAAAGCCCTCGGCGATCATGCGGCCAATGCCCTTAGAGCCGCCCGTGACCAAGGCGACACGGCCTTCTAGTGAAAACAAGTTCTCAAACATGGCCGTGCTCCCGGGGCTGGTTTTTGTGTGTGTTTATAGCTCTAAGGCTTCCGAGCGACGCCTTCGCGGCGCGGATCGGCCCCGCCAACCAGTCCTTCTGGCGTGAGGCGAACCGCATGCAGGCCAGAGCCTTCGGCCCCGCCACCATCGCGGAAAGTTTGGCCAAGCGCCTCCAAGCCTTTGATCAATTCAGGGCTGGCCCGGGTGCGGTCAAGCGCCACTGGGCTGGAGCGCGCCACGATGTTGGGTAGCGCGACTGCATCTTGTGGCGACAGGTTCCAGTCCAGCATGCCCACCATGGCTTTAGCGACATAAGCGATGATCGCATTGCCGCCGGGCGAGCCGACTGCCAGTTCAAAGTGGCCATCCTTATCGAACACAATCGTGGGTGCCATGCTTGAGCGTGGCTTCTTGCCACCCGCAGGCGCATTCGCAATCGGATCGCCCTTCGCATCGACATTACGGAAGGAGAAGTCGGTCAATTGGTTGTTGAGGAAGAAGCCGCGCACCATGCGCTGCGAGCCAAACAGGCTCTCGACGGTTGTGGTCATGGACACGACATTGCCGCGTTGATCAACGATGACGAAATGGGTGGTGCCAAACACATTGCCCGTTGCATCCCGACCGCGCTTCACAGACCCGGGGGGTTCACCGGGTTCAACCGTCTTCATGGTTGATGTGTCGGAGATCAGAGCCGCGCGGCTCTTCAAATAGGTCGCATCGAGCAGGCCTGCGATGGGGACCGCCACATAACGGTCGTCGGCCACGTAGGTGTCGCGGTCCACATAGGCCAGACGCTGGGCTTCAATGAACCGATGCCAGCCGAGTGGATCACTTGGCCCTGTCCCGGCCATGTCGAAATTTTCCAAAGTGCCTAAGGTGGCCATGACCCCAATCCCGCCGGACGACGGTGGCCCCATACCGCACATTTTACGCTCGCGATACGCGCGGCAGATGGGTTGGAGCTTGTTGGGCTTATAGGCTTTCATGTCCTCCAGCGACAAGGTGCCCGGCATGGGGGCTTGACCTGAGCGGGCGACGATATCGGCAGCAATCGGGCCTTCATAGAACGCCTTCGGGCCTTGTTCAGCAATCTGCGTCAACGTGTCTGCATACGCGGCATTCTTCAAAAGCGTGCCTGCGGACAGTGGAGCTCCCGATGAATCCATCAAATAGGACACAACATCGGCACCGGGTTCGGTAATGCGCTTGAGCTGGCTGGCAACTGTATGCAGGCGTGGCGAAATCCTGAAGCCGTCGTTTGCCAATTTGATTGCAGGCTGGAAGCTGCGGTTCCAAGGCAATTTTCCATGCTCTTTCCATGCCATATCCAGCATGGCGATGGCCCCCGGCACGCCTTGCGAGCGGCCTGATTTTACCGCGGTCCAGAAGGACAGGGGGATACCTGCCTCGTCGAGGAACAAACGGTCGGTCGCGCCGGCAGGGGCGACTTCGCGACCGTCATAAGCCACCACATCGCCAGTTTCGGCATCATAATGTAGCATGAAGGAACCGCCACCAATCCCGCTTGATTGGGGCTCAACCAGACCCAGCGCCGTCTGTACGGCGATTGCCGCATCTACAGCCGATCCACCGGCGCGCAGGATCTCAAGGCCAGCTTCGACGGCTAAAGGATTAGCAGCCGCAATCATACCGCCATGCGTCCAAACGCCCGCAGGCCTAGCTTCGGGTTTGTCTGCGGCGGGCTTTAGCGCAATTGTGGGCATGGCCGCTGGGCCTGCCGCACAGGCTGCGAGGCAAAGCGCCAAACCGGAAACTAGAATTTGGCGCATTTGAAACCCTCCACCTTAAAAGTCTGCCTACAGCTTAGTCCTTTGCGCGCTCAACGTAAGAGCCATCTTCAGTCAGGACGACAATTCGTGTGCCGGTCGCGATATAAGGAGGCACCATGGTGCGGATGCCGTTTGAAAGCATAGCAGGCTTGTAGGATGAAGAGGCAGTTTGGCCTTTCATGCTTGGCTCCGTGTCCACGATTTCCAACGTCACACGGGTTGGTAGCACGGCAGCCAATGGGGTTTCGTTGAAGATGGTCAGATAGACTTCCATGTTTTCTTGCAGATAGGCTGCATCGTCACCCAGCACTGCATGGGGCACCAGCACCTGTTCAAAATTGTCTGGGTTCATGAAGACATGGGCGGTACCATCGTCATAGAGATAGTTGAATTTGCTTTCTTCCACGAAGGCCTTTTCCACTTGGTCAGTGGTTTTATAGCGTTCTGTCATCTTGATGCCGTCGGTGATGCGACGCATTTCGACTTGGGTAACAGGGGTGCCCTTACCGGGATGGATGTTTTGGGTTGTCAAAATGACATATAGCTTGCTGTCTGTATGTTCGACAACATTGCCTTTGCGGAGGCTGGAGGCGATGACCTTGACCATTATTTGTCTTTCAGTGCTGAGCGTTGATCCGGCTTCGGTTCAAAGCGTGGAAATCTTCTGATGTGGGCGCCTTCTAACCTTTCTCGCTCAATCCGCCAAATGGGTGACGCATGACCGTCTCAGACGTGCCGAAAAGCCCATGGTGGGAGCCGGGCCGCCACGCAGACCGACGGCCATTTCTTCTGGCGCGTAACCGGATCAAAAAGGCGTTGCGGGCTTGGTTTGAGGCGGAGGGATTTTGCGAAATTGAATCTGGGCAATTGCAAGTCTCGCCTGGCAATGAGACCCACTTGCACGGTCTCGCGACAGCTAAGCTTGCCCCTGACGGGGCGCTAACGCCGCTTTATCTGCACACCAGCCCCGAGTTTGCTTGTAAGAAGCTGTTGGCGGCAGGAGAGGAAAGGATTTTCGATTTTGCCCGTGTGTTTCGCAATCGCGAGGCCGGGCCCTTACATGCGACCGAATTCACCATGCTGGAATGGTATCGGGCTCGGTCCGATTGGCAGGTCGTGATTGATGATTGTCTGGCGCTACTGTGTGTGGCGGCAGCGGCAGCCCCGACCGATCATTTCATGTGGCGCGGGCATCAGGTGCCCGTTGCCGCTGAACCCATACGTCTCAGCTTGGCAGAGGCGTTTGATCGGTTTGCCGGCGTGGATCTGATGGCCAGTATCGGTCCAGATGGGCAAAGCGATGTAGATCTCTTGCGCGATCAATCACGGCGCGTTGGCGTTTCTACGGATGGCTCAGACAGCTGGTCAGATGTATTCTCGAAAGTGTTGGTCGAAAAGATTGAGCCCAAGCTCGGTTTCGATGCCCCCTGCGTCCTGCACTCCTATCCCATCAGCGAGGCGGCTTTGGCCCGTAAGAACCCGACTGATGCCCGTGTGGCTGAACGGTTTGAGCTTTATGTCTGCGGGGTAGAGCTCGCAAATGGCTTTGGCGAACTGACGGACGCGGCAGAACAGCGCGCCCGCTTTGAGGCTGACATGGATGCGAAACAGGCCCTTTATGGTGAGCGTTATCCGTTGGATGAAGATTTCTTGGAAGCCCTAACAAAAATGCCCAAGGCCAGCGGTGTGGCCTTGGGCTTTGATCGTTTGGCGGTTTTGGCCAGTGGTGCGCGCCGCATTGATGACGTCTTGTGGACTGGCGTGATTTAAGGCGCTTTAGCCTCTTTGGCTGCAGGGATAGGTAGAACCTTGATCAGCCGAGCCTTGGACGGATCAAGATAGCGCCTTGCCAAAGCTTTCACGTCTTCCAAGGTCGTCGATGCATATTGGTCCTTGCCTTCGCGAATGCGCACAATGCGCTGCCGGTCAAAACTGGATTGGCTTAGTGCGCCTAACCACCAAGGATTGTTGGCTGTTGTTTCATCAAAGTCGGCAATCAAGGGGCGGCGTGCCCGCTGGAAAAGGTCATCATCAATCTTGCCGGCGGCAAGGTCGGCCGCAATAGCTTCCATTGCTGCGATAACCTTGTCGCTGTCTTCGGGTTTGACTTCGGCAAGTGCACCAATCCGGCCATAACCGGGAAAAACACGCGATGGGGCCCAGTCGGCGCCGGGAGAATAGGTGTTGCCCAATTCTTCGCGGATCACCTCGGTCAGCCGGTTTTGCAGGATGGCGGTCAGGATGCGCACGCCCCGGACTTCTCGCCCATCGCCATAATCGCGCATGGGCCAGTAGACCATGGCGAGGGACTGATCTGGCCGGCCCTTGTGGTTTAAGATAGTCGTGCCGCGACCTGCGGGGAATTGAACCTTGCGTGCTTCAGGCCGTGCAAGTGGGGTTGCAGTTCGGGCTTGTAAAGCGCCGAATGTTGCTGCGACAGCATCACGCGCCGCCTCTACCGTTGTGTCGCCGACGATCAGGATTTCAATCGCAGAATTCTTCCGGGCTGCATCCACGACTGACTTGGCCTTTTCCAAGCTCAATTGGTCGAATTGTTCGGCCGTGGGGAAGGCGAAGCGGGGGTTGTTGGCAAACAGGACATAATCGCTTTGCGTGCCCCAGACGCTACCCGGTGTGGTGTCGATCTGGCGATAAATCGCGTCTTTTGAAGCCTTCAGGCGGGCTATGCCATCGGGTCGCCACGCAGGATCGGTTAAGAAGGCGGCAAAGACCTGTAACTGCAGGCCTAAGTCGGTAGCGGTCGTCGAGCTACCAAAGCTGAAACTATCTTCGCCTATGAAGAAGCCTTGCCCAACGCTGCGCCCTGCCAACGCGCGCTCTAAGGCATCGGCGTCCAACTTACCGAGTCCGCCTGCAACATAGGCGGCATCAATGGCATAGAGGAGACCTGGCTGATCGGAAGGTAATGCCAATTGGCCTTCGCCAAAATTGACTTGCACGCGGACGCGGCCTTCTTCAAACTTGGTTGGCTTGACGCTCAGGCGCACCTGATTGGCAAAGCGCATTTGGGTGACGCCCAAATCTGTCAAAAGCACGGCCTCTATAACAGTGCCTTTTGGGCCAAAGTTCACATAATCCCATTGCGCTTTGGCCTCGACCTTAGGCTCGGTGACGGGCTTGGCGCGCACCTCCTGGTAAGCGGTTTGGACAGCCGCTTCGCCGCCCGCAATCGCGTCCCCAGTGGAGACGAAAAGCTCTGGCACATCCTGGCCCCAAGCCTTCTTTAGTTCTGCCAGAGCCGCTTGTGGGTTTAGGGTGCTGGCCACGTTCTCAAACCAAGCCAAATCATCCGCAGGCGTGGTCAAGATTTTATCATCTCCAAAGCGGCTGAGTATCATGTCAACTAATCCGGCAGATCGCGCCGCGCCAGCTTGGGCTGCCGCACGGCGATAGCCTTCGCGTGTGTCGGCCAAAGCGACTGCGAATTCATCCGCCGTAAAGCCAAAACTGAGGGCACGGCGCAATTCCAAATCAGCAATGTCGAGCGCATCGCGCCATTTTGCCGGGGCTGTCGCCGTCGTCTCGATCGTGGCAATGCGTGCTGCATCAAACCATGAGCCCGTGGAGATGGAGGCACTGGTGATAGGGGAACCTTCGCGCCGGGCAAGCCGCTCCAGCCGCGTATTCACCACGCGGTGCGCCAAGGCCAACAACAGATCTTCGCGCCGGTTGGCACTGGTATCGGGCTCTGCCTCATAGGGATTTACATTGAACAGGCTGACCGAGGTTGCGAGTTGGGGCTCTAAGAAGACTTTGACGGAGCCTGGCTCACGCTTCGGCGTGCCAAGATCGGGGTCTTTACCGGCATCCTTTGGCTGTTCCCAATTGACGAATTGCGCCTTGATCAGGGCTTCAGCAGCCTTGGGATCGACGTCGCCCACCACAACTAAAAGCGCGCGCTGAGGGGTGTAGAAGCGCTTATACAGATCGACGAAACGCTCGCGCGGGGCCTCGCGAATTACTTTCATGTCGCCAATTGGAAAACGACTCGGAATGCGGGTTCCATCGAGGGCTTGGGCGGCAAAGGCGCGAAACTGACGGAAGCCGGGATTTTCGCGCGAACGCTCTTCTGACTGGATAATCCCCCGTTCGCGGTCAATGGCCTCTGTGTTGAGGGTCAAGCGACCAGCCGTTTCGCGCATCATGGATAGACCCAATTCCAGCTTCTCAGCCTTGGGCATGTCCAATTGATAAACTGTCTCGTCCCAGCTGGTATAGGCATTGGTATCTGGACCAAAGGCCAAGCCTTCCCGCGCAAGGATTTTATCAAACTCACTCTCGGGGACATTTTCAGAACCATTGAAGGCCATGTGCTCAAGAAAATGCGCAAGACCGGATTGATTGTCCTCTTCATTGAGGGCACCAGCGGCAATTCGCAAACGGATAGCAACTTCGCCTTTCGGGGTCGGCCATTTTTTGATCGCATAGCGCATGCCATTCGGCAGCGTGCCATAGGTCACGGCGGGATCAGCTTTAAAGTCCGTGTAGCGGTCTTGCGGGAAGCCGGGCAGGGGGGCAATCTGTGCGAATGCCGGTTGTGCCGATAGGGCGATGAGGGAAACCAAAACTGCTTTTGTCAATCGACGCATCAAAACGCTCCACTCAAAAAAAGCCACAGGCCAGTGCGCGGCGAGGGTTTGAACTGGCTTCCAGTCACGGGACCTGCACTGTTGCGGTCAAGTAACTTTTCAGCAAGATTGGGCGCGCGGTTAGGCGCTGTAGGGGATTTGGGCTTCAAAAGCTTGTGCCAGTGTGTTTCGACCCGCGAGAAAAACTTCGTCCTCATGGGCCTTGATGTGGGCAAGGATGCGCTCCAACGCGCCGATCCGGCCGGGGCGACCGACGATTCGCAAATGCAGACCGATATTCAGCACCCGCGCTTGCCCGCGCCGCGCTTCCGCTAACAGGGCGTCGAAGCTTTGAATGGCATATTCCGCCCAGTCCCATGGCTGCATCGCCGGGGCGACCCACATTTTCATGTCATTGGTGTCGATTGCATAGGGCGTGATGAGCATTGGCTTAATCCCTTGAGCGGTCTCGACGCTGTCCCAAAAGGGCATGTCGCCGGAGTAATCGTCCATATGAAAAGTAAAGCCTTCTTCGGCCAAAATCCGCCGCGTCTGGTCTGTCAATAGATAGCGCGACAGCCAGCCCTGTGGCCGCTGCCCTGTCGTTTTCAAAAGGGAGTCACGAGCTTTGGTGATGAAGGCGCGTTCTTTTTCTTCATCCATCCAGAACTGGTGGCTCCAGCGATAGCCATGGGCAGCCACTTCCCACTTCCGGGCGACAATATCGGCGGCGATTTCTGGCGCGCGCTCAAGCGCCAAGGCCGCCGCTGTGATGGTGGGAGCAAACTGATAGGTGTCGAACAGATCGCGGACACGGGGCCAGCCGGCTTTGATGCCGTAGTGATAATTGCTCTCATTGCCATAGACACGCATGGGCCGATTGGGCACCGCCCCCAACTCATCCACGGGCTCAGGACCCTTGTCGCCATCCCGGATGTTCTGCTCTGCCCCTTCTTCCACATTGATCACGAGAGAGACGGCAAGCTTTGCGCCATTGGGCCAGCTAAAGTGGTGCGGAATGACAGTCATGAGCGGGGCCTCGTGTCAAAGAAGAGAAGGCCAGAGACCTGCCGCCCGGCTGCGACCTTGTCAAGGAGATGCCGAGATGGGCAGCACGGAGGGGCGCTTTTGCCTGTGACCTTAGTCGGCGGGCTCAATTAGATCCCAGCCATTGCCATAGCAATCCTCGAACACCACGACTTTTCCGTAAGCCTCGTTACGCGGTTCCTCGCGGAACACCACACCAAGCTTCGCCATTTTCCCATAGCTATCGTCAAATGCGTCGGTTTGCAGGAAAAAGCCGACCCGCCCACCCATTTGCCGACCAATCAAAGCGATCTGTTCTGACCCAGAGGCTTTGGCCAAGATGATGCGCGTCTGTGCATCAGCGCTTGGTGCCACCACCACCCAACGCTTTTCGCCGCCCATTGGGGTGTCGACGATCAACTCAAAGCCTAACTTGGAGCAATACCAAGCAATGGCCTCGTCATAGTCAGCAACGAGGATTGAAATCGCAGATAAGAACGCCATGGAACCCCTCATTTAGTGGGGCTCTTCTCCGCCCGATACGTTCATGCTTTCGCCGGTAATATAGACAGCGTCGGCGCTACAAAGAAAGGCGACGGCCGCAGCCGTATCTTCGGGCAGGCCAGGTCGCCCCAATGGAATGCGGGCTGCCATCGCTTTAAGATACTCCTCAACCGAGGCCGCACCCACAACTTTGGAGAAATACGCATTCTGCCAAGCGCCTAGGCCGGTGGTGACATGGTTCGGGCAGACATTATTGACCGTGATTTGATGGGCCCCAAGTTCTACCGCGGCAGAGCGTGCCAGCCCAACCAGACCATGCTTAGACGAGGTATAGGCTTGGGCATGGGGAAAGCCAGACTTTGCTGCTTGGCTGGCGATATTAATGATACGCCCACCTTTGCCTGCCGCAATCATGCGCTTGGCAGCAGCTTGAATGCCAAAGAAGCACCCCTTCAAATTGACGTCGATCACGGCATCCCAATCGGCTTCGGTGACCTCCAGCAATGGCTTCATGATGTAGCCAATGCCGGCATTATTTACCCAGATGTCGAGGCTGCCAAATGTGTCGACTGCACGCTGGGCCAGCGCATCGATTTCGGATGGGATACGCACGTCGCAGGCCTTCGTGGTGACGCCGACGCCCATCTCGGCAATCTCTTGCGCGATAGCTGCCATCTCATCTTCTTGGCCGACATGTTCAGCGGCGGTGGCCGCATCACGGGCTCGACCAATGTCGGAAAGGACGATGTTGGCCCCTTCTGCTGCAAGCCGGCGCACAATCGCTTCGCCCAAACCTTTGCGCCGTCCCGAACCCGTGACAACCGCTGTTTTGCCTAAGAAACGCTTGTCTGCCATAGTGATCTCCGAAAAAATGTTGTGCGACAGGTTGCCACGCTCTTTTCATCTGGCAATAGGTATATCATTTAGAACAGAAATGGCCACACCGTGTGGCCCGGGAGATGTGAGCATGTCCGGTCTCGTAAGTGATAAGCCCAAAGTAGCACCAGCCCGTGCCTATGATGGGCCGCCAGATTACCGCGTTGTCGGTCAACATGGCATGTACCCGCAACTCAGCCATGACGAGATTTCACGCTTCAACTTCTTGGCCCACATGAATCGTCATCTCTCGACTCACATCATGCCGGGCGTGAAAGAGGCTTTTGACGCCCGCGTAGAACCCAAATTTGTCGCGGCCAATGGGCGCGGCTTCAAGGATCGCCACGAAGTGCGCAAGGCGCTCTTGAAGGATTCGCTGTTCCAGTGGTGGAGTGCGCTGCGCCGCGCCACGATGGAAACCCGTCAACAAGCTGGCCGCTGGGTCACGCTTCGCCAAGCGGACCAATTGAATGCACGGGCAAAGGCTCTGACCGAGCATGATCAGCGTCTGAAGCTCAATCCAGATTTGCCCTTGCCACGCTATGTTGAAGCTATTGACCACCATTGTATGCCCGGCAGCTACCATACGGAGCTGACCGAGGGCGATGTGACGGGGCCGTGCAATTATGACATCGGCATCTTTGCCACCACAGGCGGGATGTTGGGTCGCTATAATGATGGTGGCGGGCAGGCCATTGCCGCTTGGGTGAAAGATACACTGCCCGATTTAAAGCCTAAGCGCATTCTCGATATTGGCGCGGGCCTTGGCCATAATGTGTTGCCAATTGCCCAAGCTTTCCCCGATGCCGAAGTCGTGGCGATTGATGTTGGCGCACCCATGCTGCGCTATGGTTTGGCGCGGGCCAAGACAATGGGTGTAGACAATATCAGCTTTGTGCAAGGCGATGTCAGCGACCTAGCAGACCTTGCCGATGAGAGCTTTGACATGATCCATTCGTGCATGTTCCTGCATGAAACCTCTTATGCCTCCATGCCGAAAATCTTTGCCGAAACGCACCGCCTGTTGAAGCCCGGCGGGATCGTGTTCCATGTCGAGCAACCCCAATACACCCCTGAAATGCCGTTGTTTGAGCAGGCCATGCGAGACTGGGATGCTTTCTATAATAACGAACCATTCTGGACCAAAATGCATGAAGTCGATCTTGACAGCTGGATGGTGTCGGCTGGTTTTGAACCTGGCAAGCTGATGCATGGCGGAGTGGCCGCTGTGGTTGACCCAGAAGTCTTCCCTCAGGCGGCCAAAGATACCAAGCAAGAAGATTATGGTCGCAAGGCTGCTTGGCATGTGGTGGGAGCGGTGAAATGAGCAAAATTGATCCGCTTGCCCTTGCTGGTGCTAAATCAAAAGGCAAGCGGCCCTATTTCTTGGAGACCGATGTCGAGCGTTTGACCAATATTGTTTTGGTGCTCGCTCAAGAACTGGCCGTAGTTCGAGAACGTACCGACACGCTGGAGCGTTTGCTCGAACAATCGGGCGTGCTGACACGGCAGGAAATCGAAACTTTCACACCGACCAAGCAACAGGCTGACGAACGTGGCGCGTGGACGCAAGAATATCTGGCCCGCGTATTCCGAGTGTTGCAGCAAGAGCGTGAAGCGCTTAACACCCAAGAGGCCTCCAGCGAAGAAGTCGCCGACGAGCTCGCGAAGGTTTAACAAAGGTTTGCACCCTTCTCTGGCCTAGTTACGACCGGGCTCGAGCCTATTGTTCGAGGCTTTGGACACCAACTTCAATCACTGAAGGCATTTAGAGCGATGCGATTGCCCTCGCTATCTTCAATCTCGGCGACATAGCCTGCTTCACCAATCAATTTCTTTGGGTAAAGAATCTTGGTGCCTTGGGCCGTGGCCTTTTCTAAAACGGTATCGATGTCTGGCACATCGAAATAGATAATAGTGCCCGTTTTAGACGGGACATAGACGTCGCCCTTTGCCAACGCCCCACTGGCACCGGGCTTGCCATCGGCACGCGGAAAAAACGCCATCTCATAGCCGTCAATTTCCTGGCGGGTCAGTTTATAACCCAGAACGTCCTCATAAAACTGGATTGCCCTAGCCATGTCCGCAACGGGAATTTCAAAGTGATAGACGGGATTTTGCATCGCAGCTTCATCCGTTGCTGAGGGTGGTCTGGTGGCTGGGCTGCAGGCCGCGAGGCAGGCGAACATCATAAGGATCCATGTCTTTCGCCTGGGTGCGCGCGCCAATTGTCTCATTCCCGTCCCTTAGCATCCCCCCGCCCACGCTCAAGGTGGACCCTGCCAACTCTAGGCTGTTTGCTGATCAAAAGGTGGTGAATCGGTTTGGCATTGCCCAAATCAAAGAGAGCGACCCTTGTGGAGCCGCTCTCTGTCATGGTGGAGACAGGGTCATGGTGTCAACAACAAGATATGTTGGCCTTAATTCCGAGTACCGCGGAGTGAGCGTGAGACGGCTTTATCGCGTGTATCGTTCCAGTTATTGGGGTTGGTTCGGGCTGCGGCACCGGCTGCGGTGGCGTCGGAGCGTGGGATGAAGGCCCCGGTGTTGCCGATGGGTCCCATGGGGTCGCCGCCGGG
>CALRXH020000023.1:0-28767 GCA_943372135.1 Maricaulis salignorans
TCAATATTTTGCAACGCTGCAACCAAACCAGAATCGAAGAAGTGTACCTTGGGGGCGCGCACTAGCCGCTTCAGGGCATTGGAATGCCATGCTGGCACTCGTGTTAAAAGGAAAAGGCGCTCCAATAGGCCAAGCCATCTTTCGATAGACTTTGCGTCTACCCCAATCGTACTCCCCAATGCTGAAAGGTTTAGCAATTGGCTTGCTCGCACAGCCAGATTGTTGACCAGCGCCAACATCTGATCGGGCTTCGTGATAAGCGCCAACTCGCCCACATCCCGCAAAGCAAGTGATTGGGCATAAGACAAGAGCCAGTCTGAACGACGCTTGGCATTGGCGCGAGCAAGCGCCTCTGGATAACCTCCGGCAAGGACAATCTCGGCTAGATTGGTCGTGGCGAACTTGTGAGCTTGACGCGTGATGAGTCCGTCAAAGGCGTTACCCAGAAACTGAGATGGTCCTGATTGAGCAAGCTCGCTCTGCGACAACGGCAACAGTTCAATGGTCTCGACACGGCCAGCCAATGAGTCAGGCGTCACGCTTGTGCCAAATAGATCGGCCGATCCCGTGATCAGAAACCTGCCGAAGCGCGGATCTTCATCAACCGTTTGTTTGATTGCCAAAACTAAATCGGGAGCCCGTTGAATTTCGTCGATTACGGCCCGATCTAGGCGACGGATAAAGCCGGTTGGGTCTGAGTTCGCAAATGCGCGGGTTTGGTTGTCGTCGAGGGTCAGAAACTCCAGACCTTCGCGTTTGGCCATCGCCTTAGCCAGTGTTGTTTTGCCCGATTGTCGCGGCCCCACGAGTGCGACAACACGTGTATCAGAAAGCGCGAGGTCCACTAGGTTGGCAGCGTGGCGAGAGAGAAGTTGGCTTGTCATAAGCTTGATGTCCAGGGCGGTCGCTAGAGTGCGCTGATTCTTGTGGGGACACGTCTATACTACCGTCCAATCCGGAATGAAAGAGCGTCCAATCCGGAATAATAGCCCGTCTATTCCCGCAGGTCACGTCCCATTTGGTTCTCTAATCGCCATGGTCAAGTACTTATCTTTCTGCGGTTCATTATGCGGGTGCCGTGTATCTACGGGAGAGCCAAAACTAGATTTGCACAGTTATTTGACCGACAAAACAGCCATAAAATAATTTTATGACTTTTATATCAGTCAAAATTTGTAAAACTTGAATTCCTATGCTAGAAAAACTCGCTGATTGAAGAAACCTCCGACACGCCTCAAAATAGCCGGGAGCTGGAATGCCTCAACAACCACGCACCTATTCCCGCGTTACGCGCGATGTGCTGGCCCTGTTAGGCGGCCTTATTCGGCTTGGGCGGAAGCAACGCAAAATGAGTGAGGCCGATTTAGCGGCACGGGTGGGTATCGCGCGCAGTACGTTGCAACTGATTGAGAAGGGTCATCCCAAAGTCGAGATAGGCTTGGTTTTTGAAGCAGCGACGCTTGTGGGGGTGCCCTTGTTTGTCAATGAGCCATCACGGCTAGCTTCTGAGCAATCGCGCATCGATGATAAATTGGCCTTGCTACCTCAATCGGTTCGGGTTCCACGATCAAAGGTGAAGGATGACTTCTGATTATTCCAACCAAGATCGCGAAGCCTTTGTCTGGATATGGCTGCCTGGTGCAGCAGAGCCAGTTGTTGCTGGACGCATTGAGCGTGAAGGCGACATCTATACCTTCAATTATGGCCTATCCTATCTGGAGCGTGCCAATGCCATAGCGATTTATGCGCCGGAATTGCCGCTACAGCGCGGCAGGATCGCCCCGGATGCACCCCATGAAATGGCAGGATGCTTGCGCGATGGCGCGCCCGATGCATGGGGTCGCAGGGTCATCATCAATCGATTGACGAGCCTGGGCCGTAATGCGGCCCAAGAAGTTGATTTTGGTGAGTTAACCTTCCTGCTCAATTCCGGCTCTGATCGGATCGGCAGACTCGACTTCCAAACATCGTCAGACCGCTATGAGCCCCGCGAGCCGGACAATGCAACGCTTGAAGAATTGCTGGAAGCCGCAGAAAAAGTAGAACGCGGTGAACCGATACCTCCTTCTCTCGATAAGGCCCTACTCCATGCCAGTTCTATCGGAGGCGCGCGCCCTAAGGCTTTGATCCAAGACGGCCCTGACAAGTTCATCGCTAAGTTTTCGGCCACAAATGACACAATTGGGGTTGTTAAAGCAGAATTTGTGGCGATGCGCCTCGCAGCTGAATTGGGGCTAAATGTTGCCCCCGTACGCCTTGCAAAAGCAAACGGCAAAGATGTCTTGTTGGTACGCCGCTTTGACCGCGAATGGATTGGCAACATCTGGACGCGCCGCGGAATTGTGTCTGCCTTGACCTTGCTAAACCTCAATGAGATGCAGGCTCGATATGCGAGTTATCGCGATCTTGCGGAGATTGTTCGAGCACGCTTCACGCATCCCCAGGCGACGCTTCGCGAGCTTTTTGGGCGCATGGTTTTCAATATACTGACTGGCAATACCGACGATCATGCTCGCAACCATGCTGCTTTTTGGGATGGTAGCAGTCTGTCGCTCACGCCAGCCTATGACATTTGTCCTCAAGGTCGACTTGGGCGTGAAGCCAATCAGGCCATGCTAATCCATGATAACGACAAACGCAGCCAGCTTGAAACCTGTCGCGTATCTGCGCCGAATTTTCTGATAAATGACAGGAATGCCAGAGAGCTGATCGATCACCAAATCGAAACGATCACCCGTCTGTGGCCCGCGATCTGCGATGAAGCAGAACTCAGCAGCGTTGAGCGAGCTTATCTTTGGCGCAGGCAATTTCTCAATGACTATGCATTTGAGGGGTACGGCGACGCGATCTAAATTTATGATTTAGGGCCAGTTTTACACCATTTTTCGATTCCGAAAAATGGTGAACGGCCCTAGGAAGCTTGGCTCAGCACGATGACTGCTGGAGCCGGAGTTAGGTTGTTACCCTTCCTTCCGCCCATGCCCTGACCTCCCCTGCCCACCAAATCATGACGCTGTTTTCGGTGACGGTTGGGCGTAAAGAAGGCTTCCATCTCATTTTGCGCGCGCGCCTTTGACTACTCTCCTGTCACCCTATCCCATATCCCCTGAAGACCAAGCTGTTTACCGCCACTTCGTTCTGAGGCTTTGTAATCGTCCAAATGGACGAGGGATGTATCTTGTAAAACCTCATTCCAATTCGCCACAATAGTGGATCAAAACTTCCCATCAGCTCCTCTTATGTCCAAATCTTGGGCCAGTCCCATGGCAAGGCTGGTCTTGCCGGCACCGATCGCGCCTTCGATCAAGAAAATGTGTCGATTGATCCTGCTCGTCATCTTTTAACCCCGAATGGAAGTCCTATATGGGTAGCCGGTACGTTCTGCGCCTTGGGCAGAAAGAGCCAGCAAGATCCCAACAAGAATCCAGAAATATTGCAGAGAGATTCATGTCAGCCATAACAATCTTGTCATCATCTCCTGCGACGGAATAGACGTATAGACACGTTGAACACGCTACGCCAAAATTCATCCGGCTGGCTTTAGGCCAGCCAATAAGAAAAACAGGTCTCCCCGATGTCCATTCGTCTGGCACTTTCAAGCAGCGCGGCTGCGCTTTTGCCTTTTGCCTTGTCAACGCCACTTTTCGCCCAGACCGCCCCCCTACAGCCAGCCAGGACCAATTCTGTCCCCGCCACGGCCCAACCCGTGGACCCGCCCGCGGCGCAAGAAGAGCAGTCGGCGGAAGAAATTGTGGTGCGTGCTCAGCGCGGTCCAAATTCTGTGCCCGGAGATGCTGTCCCTGAAACCACTCTGGACCCCGTCGAGATCGCGGCTCTGGGTGCCTCCAATGTCGCTGAAGTGCTCGCCGCTTTAGGACCGCGTGCCGGTTCCGGTCGCGGGCGCGGCAGCGGTCCCCCTGTTATTCTGCTCAATGGTCGCCGCATTGCGAGCTTCCGCGAGGTGCAGGGCCTGGCTTCAGAAGCCATTTTGCGGGTTGAGATTTTTCCAGAATCCACCGCGCTTCAATATGGCTATTCGGCCGACCAGCGCGTCATCAACTTCATCCTCAAGGACAAATTTCGCGCCATCACCACCGAACTGAGCGCAGGGACGGCAGCAGAAGGGGAGCAATCGCGCGGCGAGCTTGAAGTGGGCTTGCTAACCATCGGGGCTAAAGGTCGCTTGTCGGTCAATGGGGAAGTTTCGGCCCAAAATAGCGTCACCGAAGCAGAACGTGGCGTGCGCCGCGCCACATCGCCTGCCAGTTCGGCTTTCCGGACGCTTCTGCCCGAAACCAGCGCAGCCGAACTTGGCATTAGCTATAATCGCAATTTCGGCAAATCCATGGGGGCAACCTTTGACCTCCGCTTTGATTCAAATGAAAGCCAAAGCCTGTTGGGTTTAGCCCCCAGCCCAGCCGGGCTTACGGCTGCGAACACACCCATTACGCGCGATACCAAGGTCGATACCTCGCGTGGGGCTGTCACGATCAATGGCACAACTGCTGGCTGGCAGTGGACGGCGACAGGTTCTGCCGATCAGACCCAGTCAGATACCCAAACACGTTCTGCCCTGACACAGCCCCAGACGGCCAATTCCACGGCGAGTGTCTTTGAGGCGATTTATAATACGACCGGCCCGCTTCTCGACGCCCCGGCCGGTCCGGTTCGCGCCTCGCTCCGCCTGGGCTATCAGGATCGCCAGCTTGAGTCCCGATCCAGTCGCAACGGGCTGATCACGCTCACAAACCTCAGCCGGGGTGATGTGACGGCGCGGGGCAATCTCTCCATTCCTGTTACCAGCCGGCGTTCGGGCTTTGGTGAAAAATTCGGCGATTTGAGCTTCAGCGTGAACAGCTTTTACACCGATTTGTCCGATTTTGGCGGTCTGCAAGGTGGTGGGCTTGGGGTAAATTGGTCCCCGATCACCCAGCTACGCCTGTCTGTGGCTTATGATGCCTCACAGGCTGCCCCCAGCATTCAGCAATTGGGCAATCCTGTTCTTGTGACACCAGGGTCTGCCGTGTTTGATTTTCAGACGGGCCAGACTGTTCTGGTCAATCGCACCAGCGGGGGCAATTCGGCCCTGCAGGCAGAAAGCCGCGCTGATACAACAGCCAGTATCAATTATTCGCCCGCCAAGTTTGAAGGCCTCGACCTGACGCTGAGTTATAGCGTCAATACCAGCGACGATACGATTGCTGCTTTCCCGGTGCTGACCCCTGCCCTGGAGGTCGCCTATCCGCGCCGGTTTGAGCGCAATAGCGCGGGTGTTCTGACCGGAATCGACCAGCGTCCGATCAATTATCAATCTGCTGACAGCACAATTTTGCGCTATGGCTTTTCCTATTCCAAAGGCTTTGGACCCCAGATCGGGCGCGGCCCTGGTGGAGTTGGCGGTGGGCCACGCCCGCCTGCACCCGCGACGGCTGCCGGTAATGGGCCCGCTCGCGCTGCCAGCACTGGACCAGGCAGGCCGCAGGGGGCATCGGGGGCAGGCACCGGCTCAAGCCCCGGCTCAGGCCCCGGCTCAAGCGCCGCCCCTGTTCCAACAGCTGGTCAAACTGGCCAGCGCCCTGTCCTGCAAACTGGCCAGCAAACCGGCCAGCAAACCGGCCAACCAACCGGCCAGCGCCCTGCGGCGGGTACGCCTGGCGGTTTTGGTGGCGGATTTGGCGGACGCGGTGGTCCGCCTCCGGGCGTTTTCTTCGGCGGTGGCGGCTTTGGTGGTGGACCAGGTGGTGGACCAGGTGGTCAAGCCGGCCGCTGGAGTATCTCCATCTTCCATTCCATCAAACTGGAAGACACACTCTCTTTAGCACCCAATCTGCCCGAGCTTAATTTGCTCGACGGAGCAGCGGTCGATGATAGCGGTGGATCGCGCCGTCACACGGTCGAGTTCAATGGTGGCTGGTCCTTTATGGGGGTTGGCTTCCGGGCCTTTGGCGAATGGCGCGGGCAGAGCAAGATCATCGCCAGTGCCACGGGTGTTCCAGGGGCAACGGACCTTTATTTCGACGATCAGTTCACCTTCAACTTGCGCGGCTTCATGGGGTTTGAAGCCCGCCCGCAATGGGTAAAAAATGCGCCCTTCCTGAAGGGGGCCCGCTTGATCTTGCGGGTCGATAATTTGACCGATTCCGCCCAGAGCGTCCGCGACGCTGCAGGCAATACGCCTGAAGCCTATCAGAAGGCATTGCTTGCCCCGCGTGGCCGTTCTGTGGAGGTGAGTTTTAGAAAGCAGTTCTAGCCTCTCAAAGCGTGTGTGTGCCTGCGTCGAGAGATTGACACTTGGCCATCGCCTCTGTAACAGCGCGCGTTCAAATTTCTTCTCTGTCAAGGCGGTTGACCGCCAGGAGTAACAGCTGTGAAACGCACGTTTCAACCATCAAACCTCGTCCGCGCCCGCCGTCACGGTTTCCGCGCCCGTATGGCCACCAAAGGCGGTCGTCTGGTTTTGGCCCGTCGTCGTGCCAAGGGCCGCAAGCGTCTGAGCGCTTAGGGTTACCGGCGGCCGGGCCAGTCTTATGTCCGCCAGTCCGCCCGCAATCATTGATCGGCTGACCATTCGCCGCCAGTTTTTACATGTCGCCCAGGGCCGGAAGGCTTCTGGGCGATTTGTATTGTTGCAGGCGAGGCCGACCGGGGATGGGGCCGCTGAAGCAAGGGGTCTGGTCCGCTATGGCCTGACGGCTTCCAAGAAAGTCGGCAATGCCGTCACACGTAACCGGGCGCGCCGCCGCCTGCGCGCGGCGATGTTACAGCTATTGCCGCTTCATGGACGGCCGGGTTTTGATTATGTAGCTGTCGCACGTACTGCAAGTGTGACAGCGGAATGGCCTGCTTTGCTTGACGATCTGACAACCCTGTTCTTAAGGCTGTCGGCGAAGTCTGCCCCTCCACCTGTTACACCCGCCACAGCCACATCCTAGAAGCTGATAGCAAGGACCCCAATGTCCCCGTCTCCCCTGTCTCCGCCTCCCTCGGCACCTGACACCAAGAACCTCGCGATCGCGATTGCCTTGTCACTGGCGATCCTGCTTGGCTTTCAATATTTCTACGAAATGCCGCGCGAGAAGGCCCGGTTGGCAGAGATGGCGCAAAAGCGCGAGGCACAAGCCGCTGCGCAGAAGGTGGCAGCCCCGGCTGCACCTGTCACGCCCGTTCAAGCCGCAGCCGCTGCGGGACAGCCTGTTAGCCGTCCCGACGCTTTGGGCCTCAGCCAGCGCATCACCATTGATGGTGATGCTGTCAGCGGCACCGTCTCGACCCTCGGCGCGCGCTTCGATGATCTGGTCCTGAAGCGCTATAAGGACACGATCAAAAAAGATTCCAAAGCGGTTACCCTTCTCCACCCGCAAGGTACGAGTGAGGGCTATTATGCCTTTTTTGGCTTTACCGCACCCGATGGCAGTGCCGGCGCGCTTCCAGGTCCCAACACGGTGTGGACTGCCGCCAGCGGTGAAAGGCTGACACCAACAACCCCGATTACGCTGACCTATGACAATGGCCAGGGCCTGACGTTCAAGCGCGTGGTGAAGGTCGACAGGAATTATCTTTTCACGGTGACCGACACGGTGGTGAATGCAGGCGCAGCTCCCGTTACGCTGCAGCCCTATGGTGCGCTGCGTCGTCACGCCAAGCCAAAAGAGCCACCCAATGGCATCAATCATGAGGGCATGGTTGGTATGTTTGACGCCAAACTCAAGCTGATGAACTACCAGAAGCTTGAAAAGGGCGAGGCCTTGCAGCAAGCCAGCACAGGCGGCTGGCTCGGAATTACCGACAAATACTGGCTATCGGCCCTCATTCCCGACCAGAAGAGCAAAGTGGATGTGGCTTACAAAGTCACGCAATTGCCCAATGAGGAAGTGTTTGAAACGAGTTTTATCGCAATACCAACTGCGTTGGGTGCCGGCCAAAGCCTGACCACCACCCAGCATCTCTATGCAGGGTCCAAGCGGGTTTCGGAATTGCGTAGCGTCGGCCAGGAATTGGGACTGCCGCGCTTTGAGGATGCGGTGGACTGGGGCATGTTCTGGTTTCTAACCAAGCCTTTCTACGCCATGCTCATGTTTTTCAATGGCTTGGTCGCAAACAATATTGGCATCGCCATTTTGATTGTGACTGTGGTCATCAAGATTGTGACCTTCCCGCTGGTTCATTCCAGCTATAAGAGCTTTGCGAAACTGCGCGATCTCGCCCCTAAAATGGCCGAGATCAAAGAGCGTTTTGCCGCCGATACGCAGCGCCAGCAGCAAGAAACCATGAAGCTCTACCAGAGCGAGAAGATCAATCCGGTTGCGGGCTGTATTCCGGCCCTGTTGCAAATGCCGATCTTCTTTGCGCTGTTCAAAGTACTCTCGATCTCGCTGGAATTGCGCCATGCGCCTTTCTATGGCTGGATCCCCGATCTGTCGGCCAAGGACCCGACAACGGTCTTCAATTTGTTCGGTCTGCTGCCCTATGACCCGACGGTCATTCCCATCATCGGGACCTTCCTGGCGATTGGTGCCTGGCCCATCCTTTACGGGGTGTCGTTCTGGTTGTTGCAGAAGATGCAGCCGACGGCCACCGATCCTATGCAGGCCCAGATTTTTGCCTTGATGCCATGGATTTTCGTGTTTGTGTTCGCAGGCTTCGGCTCCGGCCTCGTCATTTATTACACCTGGTCCAACCTGCTGACGATTGTGCAGCAATATGTGATCTCGAGGCAATCGGGCACCTCAAACCCGATTGACGAGTTCTTTGCCAGGCTTGGCAAGAACAAGACGGCCTGATCATGTCCGAACCCATGGCTCCCATGCGCGAGCTGCCGCCAGGAGAGCGGCTGTTTCGCCTGGAGCCGCGTTTCCTCTGGGCGGCAAAGACCATGTCGGATCTGCCGCCCATGGGGGCACCCGAAGTCTGCTTTGCCGGGCGTTCCAATGTGGGCAAATCGAGCCTTGTCAATGCCTTGGTTGGCCGTAAAGGACTGGCGCGGGCGTCTTCAGAGCCTGGGCGGACGCGGGAACTGATTTTCTTTGCCATTGCCGGCAAGGACGAGGTCGAACGCATCCGGATTGTGGATTTACCCGGCTATGGCCATGCGGTGGCTTCCAAAACAGAGATTGCGCGCTGGAATGAGGCGACCCGCGACTTCCTGCGGGGCCGCGCCACCCTGAAGCGGGCCTTTGTTCTGGTTGATAGCCGCCATGGTCTGAAACCGAATGATCTGGAGGTCATGCGCATGCTGGACACCTCGGCCTTGTCCTATCAGATCATCCTGACAAAAGTCGATAAATTGAAGAAGGGCGAGCTGGACGGTGTTCTTGCTGCCACCCGCGAGGTCTTGAAGAAGCGTCCCGCTGCACATCCCGAGATTTTGCCGATTTCCTCACACGAAAATCTGGGCATTGGCCAGTTGCGCGAGGAAATCGCGACCTTCTCTGTACCATAATGGCCCAAGGATGGATCAGGAGATGGATCACGATTGAGGGCGTGCCTGGTTTAAACTGGACCGGGTCGGGTTGCCGATCCGGTCTGGAGCCACGCCTGCTCTAGATCGCGTCTCGTTTTCTTGAAAACGAGGTTGCGATCTAAATTTATGATTTAGGGCCAGTTTTACACCATTTTTCGATTCCGAAAAATGGTGAACGGCCCTAGCTGACCAAGTCCAGCTCCGGTGCGGCATGCAGGTTCGTGGCCGTGACTGGCAGATAGCATGACACGGTGACGCCCTTGTCATGGGGCGAGGCCAGGGAAACCCAGCCGCCATGCAATTCCACAAATCGCTTGACCAGGGCGAGACTGACGCCTGCGCGCCGGTCGCCATCGGCAAAGCCTTCAAAGGCAGAAGCCTGACGCGCCAAGTCGATTCCGGGGCCGGTGTCACTCACCCACAGGCGGACTGTATCGTCAAAGCGGCGGGCGCCAATGGTGATGATGTCACCTTTGCCGGTAAAGCGCTGCGCATTGGAGACAAGGTTGAACAATATCTGGCGGATACGGGCCTTGTCAGCGCGGATGATTCCGGCGTTGTCGTCGCACTCGACTGTGATCCGGACCTGATCGTTACCCGAATTAGTGCGGGCGATTTCTGCGGTGACTTCGAGGGTTTCAGCCAGACTGACATCGCCGAGGTCCAGTGACATCTGGCCCGCGTCGATCATGGCAAGGTCGAGAATATTCTCGATCAGCTTTTCGAGTTGGCCCGACGCCAAGCCGATGGCGTTTAGATAGTCTGATTGGGATTCGGTCAGGGTGCCGCCCACGCCTGCGGCCAGGAGTTCGGCATAACCGCCAATGGTGGTCAATGGCGTGCGTAATTGATAGCTGACATTGCGCACAAATTCGGTCTTGAGCCGATCGGCGTCCTGGAAGGCGGCGGCTTTGTCGCGTAGCGCGGTCTCCACTTCGCGGGCGGCGGTTACATCGGCAAAGGCTGCCAGGGTTGCGCCATCGGGCAGGGGGCGCGTCAGCCAGGTTAGGCTTGTGCCATCTGAGCAAACAAACTCGCCTTGCTTGTCCTGGCGCGAGCGTGGCGAGGGGTCTGAGATCCGGGCCTTTAGCTCGCTCCAGAAATCGGGGTCACGGTGCACAAGGATCGCGCGCTCGGCAACCAGATCAAACTCGGGCAGCGCTTCGAGGAAGCTTTGATCGAAGCCCCACATGCGGGCAAATGCGCTATTGGCCAACGAAAGCCGCCCGTCTGCTGTAAACACAGCCACCCCTTCACCTAGCTTGTCCAAAGTGGCGCGCTGCACTTCGATTAGGGTTTTATAGCGCGCCTGCAGGCCCATTTTGTCGGAAATGTCTTCAAACAGGATCAAAAGACCACCCGATGGCTGGCGTTGCCGCGCCACGCGCAGGATCCGGCCATCGGGCATGGTCCAGGTCTCGTCCGGGATCAGGCCTGGCTCCTGGTAGTGCGAGAGCTCTTTGGCTTTCCAGGCTGCATAGTCGCGCGTTGCTGCGATTTTGGCTGACTGGCGCAGCCGGTCCAGCCATTCGCCATGGGTTGGCCCATCATTGAGCCAGGCATGCTCCAGGCCCCACAGGTTTGAGAAGGCGCTATTATGTGTGATCAGGCGACGGGTGGAGTCAAATACGGCGACCGCATCGGTCAAATGGTTCAAGGTCTCTTCATGCGCTTTGGCTTCCCGGGCCAAGGTTTCGCGTACCTCGATGTCTTCGGTGACATCAAAGGCAATACCAGAGGCCCCGTCGTCTGCCGGGAACAGGCTGATCCGCATCATGCAGCGTTTGCCATCAATCGTGATGGCTCTTGTATGGGTGAAGGCCTGGCCTTTGGCGGCCTGGGCGGCATCATCGCGCGCTTTCTGGTCCAGGGCGCAGTCGCGCGCGCGCGCGTCTTCCAGGTCAGCGGCTTCCACCGCCTTCAAATAGGAGCCATTGGCCCATAATAGGGCGCCCTGGCTGTCGCTGCGCCACGCCGGGAAGCTGGCTTGACCGGCCCCTGCAAGGTCGCCCGCAGCCGCTCCAGGCGTTAGCCAGACAATGGCTTTCGCACCATGTGGCTTGCCCATGACCTCCAGCCCCAGAACTGAAAGGGTGAAGGCTTCACCGCGTTGGCGCAGGAGTGTAAGGCGGGTGCCAAGTTCGCCCGATGCGGCCACCAGGGCTTCGAGAATATCGAAGGTCGAGGGTTCTTCCGCCAGGCCCCTTGTTTTGAGGTCGAGGCGTTTGAGAAGGGTCGCACGGGTGGAGGCATCGGCTTCTTCTTCCGGTTCCCCCCAGCCCTCGCCATCATCATGGTCGGGCCAGACAAGGGCGACAGAGCCCGAGGCCGCTATGGCGGCACTGGCGCGGGGGTTGGAAACCGGGACCCTGGTTTCTTTGCCAAAGCGATATGCCAGATAGCCAGCCACGACCGCGGCCCCAGCCGCGGTTACGACATCGCGCCCCCATTGGGCCAAAAAAGCTGACAAGTCTAATGGCACTTTCTGTAACCATCCGCTCATTTTGATTCATTTTGTTAAATCTTAGCTAATATTGGTTAACAAAGATTAACGCCAGGAAAATTGAGCCTGGTTATGCACAGTTTCAGGTCAGTTAATTCCGCCAAGATAGATATATTTGAGCTCGAGATATTCCTCGACTCCATGGTGGGATCCCTCGCGTCCCAGTCCACTTTGTTTGATCCCGCCAAAGGGCACGCCTTCAGACGAGGTGAGGCCAGAATTCACCCCAACGATCCCGGTTTCCAACGCTTCGGCAACCCGGAACGCGCGCGCCAGATCCCTGGTATAGAAATAGGCTTGCAGGCCAAATGGCGTGTCATTGGCTGCGGCAATGACTTCGGCTTCGGTTTGGAAGGCGAAGATCGGTGCCACCGGGCCGAAGGTTTCTTCATGGGCAAATTTCATGGCCGAGGTCACGCCCGTGATCACGGTGGGCTCATAGAAGGTGCCGCCCAGAGGGCTGAGCTTGCCCCCTGTCTGGATGCTGGCACCCCGGCTCACGGCATCGGCGACATGGCTTTGGACTTTGGCAAGGGCTTGTTGATTGATGAGAGGGCCCTGTGTGATGCCTTCTTGCGTGCCCGGTCCCACTTTCAGGGCGGCGACTTTGGCGGTCAGCTTAGCCACAAAGGCATCATGAATGTGATCTTGCACATAGATCCGGTTGGCGCACACACAGGTTTGACCCATGTTGCGAAATTTCGACGCAACGGCGCCGTCAACGGCGGCATCTAAATCAGCATCATCAAACACGATAAAGGCGGCATTGCCGCCGAGCTCGAGGCCGAGCTTCTTTACCGTATCGGCGCATTGGCGCATCAGGAGTTTCCCGATCGGGGTTGACCCGGTAAAGGACAGGCCGCGCACATGGTCGCTCGCGCACCAGACCTCTCCAATAGCGACAGCATCGCCCGTTACCACATTGAGTACCCCTGCCGGGATGCCCGCCTCACAGGCCAGTTCTGCCAAAGCCAGCGCGGTGAAGGGGGTTTCTGGCGCAGGCTTTAGAACCATGGTGCAGCCCACCGCCAGGGCAGGGCCGACTTTGCGCGCAATCATGGCTGCGGGAAAATTCCACGGGGTGATGGCGGCCACGACCCCTAAAGGCTGGCGCAAAACCATGATGCGACCGTCCGCTTTGGGCGAGGGTAAGGTTTCGCCATAGATGCGCTTGGCTTCTTCGGCATAAAACTCAATGAAGGAAGCTGCATAGGCGATTTCTCCGCGCGCTTCTGCGATCGGCTTGCCTTGCTCTGCGGTGAGTATCTGCGCCAAATCTTCTTGATGGATGAGGATTAAGTCAAACCAGCGCCTTAAAATCGTGCTTCTCTCCCTGGCGGTCCTGGCGCGCCAGGCCGGCAAGGCTGCATGGGCGGCTAGCACGGCTTGTTCTGCCGCGTCGCGACCAAGTCTTGGGACTTTGCCCAGAGCGACCCCGGTTGCAGGGTCAAAAATGGTGTCATCGCCGGTGCCGGTCCAGGTGCCATTGATCAGGCATTGGGTGCGAAACAGGCGGGGGTCAGAAAGCTTCACGTCTTGGCCTCCTCAGCCAGTTGGTCGTCTCACGCTAGTTTATCCCGCAGGGCAAACCAAGACATGGCGGCGGTCAAAAGCGGCCAGCGAAGTGTGCGACCGCCCGGGAAATACGGCACGGGCATACGTCCCAAAACGTCATAATCGCGATGCTGGCTTAAGACAGATGCAGCAAGTATGCGTCCGAAATAGGGGGCCAGAACAACGCCTTGGCCAGAATAACCTGACGCTGACAACAGCCCGGGGCGCACTTGACGCAGATAAGGCAGCCGGGTCGGTGTGATACCCAGAGCCCCGCCCCACGCATGGGTCACCTTGATCGTGGCAAGTTCTGGATAGAGTTTCACCAGATTGCGCCGCACGAAGCTTTCAACATCTTCTGGCCAGCTTGGCGTATATTTCTCGCCGCCACCGAAAATCAGGCGCTGGTCGGCGGTTTTCCGCCAATAATTGACGACAAAGCGCGTATCCATGGCGCAATCATAGTGGGGCAAAATCGCGCTATTGGCAGGTAAAGGCTCTGTCGCGATGATGAAACTGCCAATCGGCAGGACGCGGGCCTCCACATCGGGTTCGATGCCGTCGAGATAGCCGTCGCCGCATAGAAGGATGTGACCGGCGACGACCCGGCCGGTCGCGGTTCTGGCGAAGCGCCTGGCGCCGTTGGACCCAATTTCGATCACGCGGCTATGTTCGTGCAAATGTGCTTTGGCGATCATGGCTGCTTGCATCAGGCCATAGAGCAGCTTCAGGGGGTGAATATGGCCGGCCGAAGGGTCCCGCCACCCGCCATAATAGGCCGACGTGCCAAGTGCGTCTGAGACCTGCTCGCGGTTTAGTCGCTGCGGGCCTTCATAGCTGTAGGCGCGCGCCATATGGTCCCCATCTCTGTCGAGGGCTTGCATCAGGGCGGGTGTATGGGCAGCCAGGATCTGGCCTGGCGCCCAATCCGCATCGATGCGGAAATCGTGCATGCGGGCTAGAAGGTCGGCTTTGGCGTCTTCAGCCAGCCGCCACAATTTGTTCGCGTCCTCGCGCCCCATGCGCGCTTCCAGCCATTTCTGATCCTGCCGCCAGCCCGTGCAGGCAAGCCCGCCGTTTCGGCCAGAAGCCCCGGCCCCGACCTCGTTGGCTTCCAGAACGACTACTTTTAGACCTGCGGTTGCGAGGTCGAGGGCGGCTGAAACACCTGTGAACCCGGCGCCAATGATAATAACGTCTGCGGTCACTTCCCCGACCAGGGGCAGGGTCCGGGCAAAGGGGCGCTGTGCTGAGGCGTGGTACCAAGTGGATTGCGCACTGGCTGCGGGGCAGACATGACGCGAAGGAGACTGCACTTGTGTCATTTGTTATAACAAATGAACCATCCCCGGCTTCAGGTCAAGCCGATTGCGCGAACATCAACTCATGCTTTCTTGTTGACGAGCCCTTTGAGGCGGGCGAATGCGGGAACCAGTGCCTTGTGGGCGATTGGCTCTACGATCGCACCAATCACCAGGCCGATCACAGCGGCAATGGCTGCGCTGACCAACCAGGTCACAAAACCGGTGAGAGCGGGCACGCCAGCTGCCACAGAGCTTGCCAGATGGTGGATGGATGTTTCCAGACCAGGATAGCCCAGTTCATGGAGGCCATGCACGATGATCCCCCCGCCGACCCACAGCATGGCGACCATGCCGACCCAGCTCAAGGCTCGCAGGAAGACCGGCATACCCAGTACGAGGCCGCGCCCGAAGGCGGCAGCGGCCCCATTGCCCGATCTCGCCAGTGCAGCGCCTGCGTCATCGGCCTTCACGATCAATGCAACCGCGCCATAAACCAGCGCTGTCATGCCAAGACCCACCACTGCCAAAACCCCGCCTTGCAGCCACAAGGGCGCGGTTGCGACGGTTGAAAGTGTAATTGCCATAATCTCGGCCGAGAGGATGAAGTCGGTCCGGATGGCACTGTCTACTTTTTCGGTTTCCAGCTCGAGCGAGGTTTTATCCTCCCCGTCATCTGCCGCGTCATCATCGCCATGACCATCATGGGGACGGACAATATCCATCACCTTCTCAAACCCTTCCATGCACAAATAAGCCCCGCCCACCATCAGGAGCGGGGTGATGGTCCAAGGCGCAAGGAAGCTTAGGAGCAGTGCACCTGGCAACAGGATGATCATCTTGTTCTTGAGCGAGCCCCAGGCGATCTTGGCGATGATGGGAAGTTCCCGGTCGGAGGCAAAGCCAACCACATAGCGCGGCGTGACTGCAGCATCGTCAATCACAATGCCAGCTGCCTTACCTGCAGCTTTGCTACCGGCTTTGACGGCTTGAGCCGCTGCATCATCCAAACTTGTTGCCGCGATTTTCGCGATCGCTGCGACATCGTCGAGCAGCGCCAATAATCCAGAGCTCAAACCCTTACCCCCACAACATGATCCCCAAACGCTGATCCCGAAACGCTGATATAGGCCTGTTTCGGTCTGCGCGCCATGTCTTCGCCAACCCAATCCCGCGTTTAGCCCGTCGATGCGCAGGTTTGAATATCACAAATCGTTGATCTGCCTTGCTTTGGCCAATCTGCCGATGGACGGATCAGCGCGACGCCGTGTCGGACTGATGAGCGCTCATCGCGATCTTTGAGCGCTTCATAGCCTTGCAGGCAGGCCTTTCGCTCGCTAACCAACGACGCAGAAAGGCACCTTAATGACCAAATCAAACCCGGGGCTATATTTTGAAGACTTCCAAGTCGGTATGGTCTTGCGGCACGCGACGCCGAAGACCGTCACCGAAGGCGACGTGGCGCTTTACACCGCGCTGACTGGCTCGCGTTATGCGCTCTATAGTTCGGATGCATTTGCCCGTGATGGCGATTTGGATGGGGCACCGATCGATCCGTTATTGGTGTTCCATACGGTGTTTGGAAAAACCGTCCCCGATATCAGTCTCAATGCCGTTGCCAATCTGGGCTATGGCGATGGTCGCTTTCTGGCACCTGTTTTCCCTGGCGATACGCTGTCGGCTATTTCCGAAGTCATTGGTGTCAAGGAAAACTCTGATGGCAAGACAGGGGTGGTATATGTTCGAACCACGGGCTTCAACCAGCAAGGCGAGGGGGTTCTTAGCTATGTTCGTTGGGTGATGGTGCATAAGGGCGATGCTAACGCGCCTGCCCCAACCCCCGTCGTACCCGAACTGCCTGCCTTTGTGGCGCCGGAAGACTTGCCTGTGCCTGTGCCTGCCTGGTCGGGTACCTATGACAATCAACTGGCAGGCTCGCCTTATGGGTTTGAGGATTATCAGATCGGGGAGTGCATTGATCATGTCGACGGCATGACGGTGCAAGAGGCAGAACATCAAATCGCCACACGGCTCTATCAGAACACTGCCAAAGTACATTTCGATGCGGTCGTCCAGGCCCGCTCCCGCCAGGGCAAGCGCCTGATTTATGGCGGAGTTGTCATCTCGATCGCGCGGGCTTTGGCGTTCAACGGCTTGGCCAATGCCGCGGAAATTCTCGCCATCAATGCCGGCCGGCACATCAATCCGCTGTTTGCTGGCGACACGATTTATGCCTGGAGCGAAGTGCTGGATAAAGCGCTTTTGAGCAATGGCCAGGGTGCCTTGCGTCTCCGCATGATCGCGACGAAGAATGTCACCGCTTATAATTTCCAGGGTCCAGATAGCCCCGATGCGATCCTGGAGTTTGACTATTGGGCGGCGATTCCTTTGCGCTCGAGTTTCATCAGCTAGATGGCTTTTTCCCTCGACCCCCTATTGGCCGCCGACACGCTGTTTGCCGCACACTTGCCCCTGTGCGAGGTGCGGGTGATGGATGATGCGCGTTATCCCTGGCTGGTCGCGGTCCCGCGGGTGCCAGGGGCTGTGGAAGTCTTCGCCTTGAACCCAGAAGATGGGGCCCAGGTTTGGGCCGAGATTCAGGTCCTGGCCAAATTGGTGGGGGCGCTGCCCGGGGTTGGCAAGGTCAATATTGGCGCGCTGGGCAATCGGGTGCGCCAGCTTCATATTCATATTGTGGGTCGTCATGAGGGCGACCCTGCCTGGCCCGGGCCTGTCTGGGGACATAGCCCCGCCCAGCCTTATGGGCCTGGTGAGGTCACCGGTTTGATCGAGCAGGTGGCAGCTATAGCCCTTAGCTTTGATTAGGGCCTATATTCACGATCTCAAAATCCTGCCATGAAACCGGACCGGGGCCATGACCGCCCGATTTCTACTTAGCCCAATTTCTGCTTAGGTTGATATGCAACAGTTCGACAGCGCACGCTCTTCTCTGCCAGATGTCTTGCCAGACGCCTTAGTGGTCGCCCTTGAAACGCTGGCGCGCCGTGCGGGTGCTGCCATTTTGGAAGTTAAGCGTCTTGGGATCCATACCAAGGCGAAATCTGACGGGTCTCCAGTCACCGATGCAGATCTCGCCGCCAATTCAATCCTGCTTGAAGGTCTGGGCACACTTCTGCCCGATGTGCCCTTGATTAGCGAAGAATGTGACGACGGGTTCAAGGTCCTGGCTGACCCTGACAGCGATTTTCTCTTGATCGATCCCCTCGATGGCACGCGGGAATTTGTGTCCGGTGATCCAGACTATACGGTCAATATTGCCTTTATCCGGCACCGCAGGCCTGTGGTGGGCATTGTTCATATGCCCGAAACCGGTCTGTCCTGGGTCGGGGATTCTCGGGCCACCACCCGTGCGGCCTGGCAGATTGATTCCACCGGGGCTTGGCAGTCGATCCAGACGCGCGCGGCGGGTGAAACCCTGGCCGTATTGACCTCCCGCTCCCATCAAGACCCTGCCACCGAGGCTTTCTTGAAGAAGGTCGAGGTATCGCAACTGGTCCGACGCGGCTCGTCCCTGAAATTTTGCCTGATTGCCGCAGGCCAGGGCGATCTCTATCCCCGCTTTGGGCCGACCATGGAATGGGACACTGCGGCTGGCGACGCCGTGGTGACCGCAGCAGGTGGTTCCATGCTGGACTTAAATGGCCAGGCCTTCCTTTATGGGAAGACCCATGAGGCGTGGCGGAATAAGGGCTTTATCGCTTTTGGCGATCCACGCCTTGTCGTTCGCCTGCTTTAGATAAACGCCCTCTCTATCTGGCATTGCCAGATCGCGTGGATAAGCTGTTGGTTGATTTTTGCTTTAGCGCGCAACCTGGTTCAATCTGAACCAGACGCCTGATGTTTGCTTTAGCGCGCAACCTGGTTCAATCTGAACCAGACGCCTGACTTTTGCTTTAGCGCGCAACCTGGTTCAATCTGAACCAGACGCTTGGTTTTTGATTTAGCGCGCAACCTGGTTCAGTCTGAACCAGACGCTTGGTTTTTGATTTAGCGCGCAACCTGGTTCAGTCTGAACCAGACGCGCTTGATTTTTGATTTAGCGCTCTAGGGCCGTTCACCATTTTTCGGAATCGAAAAATGGTGTAAAACTGGCCCTAAATCATAAATTTAGATCGCAACCTCGTTTTCAAGAAAACGAGACGCGATCTAGGCGGCAGCCCGGCCGATCGATGACCGATTTGCAGCAAGGGCATGGGCGTAAAATCCTGCAATCCAGGCACCAACCACATCCCCGTCGAGGGGGGCGTCCAGGCTTGCGAGCGCAGCATCGGCCACATCTTCGCTGAATCTCGTGCCGCGGCGGGAACGGATCAAGGCATCGGCAAAACCGGGGCAGAACTCAGGGTGTGCCTGAAAGGACAAAGCCGGCGCATGGTCATAGACCAATGCGGCAAAGGGCGTGAACTCGGACTGCGCCAGGACCCGAGCGGAACTGGGCACTTCCAGTACTTGGTCCTGATGGCTGACGGCCAGGTGCAAGCGCTGCTTTGACCCGCCCATCCAGGGCTCTGCTACCCCGACATGATAGGTATGGCGGCCAAGGCCCCAGCCTTGCGGGGCCTTGTGTACGCGCCCACCGAATGCTTCGGCCATGAGTTGATGGCCAAAGCATATCCCCACCTGGGGCACGCGGTATGTGGCAGCGCGCTCTACCCAGTCTTTAAGTGCTGCAATCCAGGCCAAATCATCATAGACGCCTGCAGGTGACCCGGTGATCAGAGCAGCCTCAACGGACTTAGGGTCTGGCAGCTCTGCTCCATCCACAACCTGTACCACCTCACAGATCAGGCCTGGCATATGGGGGGCTAAAAGGGCCTCCAGCATGACGGGATAAGCGGGAAAATGTGCCCGAATGGGTTCGGGTGGGCGGCCGGTCTCAAAAATCGTCAGATGCATGGCCGAAACCTAATCTTATTTGAAGATAGTCTGCATGCAGATCATGGCTGGAAAAAGCTAATAAAGGCGAAATGCTGCTCAGAGGGGCAAAAGCGGGGCAGTCGGGCAGCGAAATGTCCCCCAAGCAGGCAGGTTTGAAGCAGATCCAGGCTTTTTTACCAGTCATCAACTGCCAAACGCCTATTTTTCTTCTTTCTCAACTTGTCAAACCGTGGCACATGACTTGCTAACAGGATTATGACCTTCTTTTAGGTCCCCTGCATGCGAAAGACTTTCGGGCCCTGGCTGTTAGGCTGGGGCCTTTTTTCACGTTTGGCGCTTTGGGGACCTCAATGCGACTTTCGGCTCGATCGGAAAGTCGCGACGCTATAGAGGGCGAGGCCTGCCCAGATGAGGGCGAAGGTTACGCCATGGGCCGGAGTGAAACGCTCGCCCAAGGCAAGACCTGTCATGAATTGCAACGTCGGGGCCAGATATTGCAACAGGCCCAAAGTGGTGAGTTTGAGGCTGCGCGCCCCGGTTGCAAACAGGATCAGCGGGATGGCTGTCGCAGGGCCTAACAGGATTAATAATCCACTCATCCCCAGCGTCCCGCCCATCACGGGGCCGCCACTTTGGATGTGCCAAATGATGACCGCAAGCGCGGGTAAAAACAAAATGGCCGATTCCCAAAACAGACCAGCAGCCGGCTGTACCGGAGCAAGTTTGCGCACCAGCCCGTAAAGCGCGAAGGAAAAGCCTAAACCCAGCGCAACATAAGGAAAGGAGCCCACCAAAAAGGTTTGGTTCACCACGCCAAGCAGCGCCAGGGTTAGCGCGCCAATCTGCCATTTGGTCAGCTTTTCTTTAAAGAAAGCGACGCCCATACAGACATTGATGAGCGGATTAATAAAATAACCAAGGCTTGATTCCACGATCCGGTTCTGGCCAACCGCCCAGACGTAAAGCAGCCAATTGCCGCCGATCAGAAGGGCCGACAGGGCCAAAAAGCCAAAGGTACGGGCAGTGATCGGTATCGATGCAAACCCGCCAAAGATCAACGCGGCAAGGAAGGCACATGGCAGGGTCCAAACAATCCGCTGGGCTGTGACTTCTAACGGGGCGACTTGGGCAAAGAGATGCAGGAAGGCCGGCAGAAGGCCCCACAGGATATAAGCCCAGAAGGCCGCCCAGAAGGCGCCAGGCAATTTCGTGCGCCCGGTCTCGATCATGGCTAGTTCCGATCTGTGTTGAATAGAATTGATGCACCTTAGCCTTAAACCCTAGGGATACGATTCACCAAGGCCAGCAATCTGGATGTCCGATCCGCGTTTCGGCTCGCTTTGGCCAACCGTCGCAACGCTATCGCATCATTATCTTCATTCAAAAACAATGCCTTAACCCTACATGCCTCGTTCGAAACATGCCATCGAATCATGATGCGATAGACATGAATACTCCCCACGGTTCCCGGGCATTCAGGTTTGGTATTCGATTTGCGCACAATAGGTTGAAAATATAGCCGCGTTGTTTCCACTTTATTGCACCACTGAAGAAAAGGCTTGCTTAGGGCCATTCCATATCATCAATCTCGAGGCAGTTGATTTCGCCCGATGGATACCTTTGCAGAAGGACACCCTTGATGAGAGCCTATGATTCCGCACAGCCTTTAGTGTTTATTCACGTTCCAAAGACTGCAGGCACCTCTGTTCAAGCAGTGTTTAGAAGATGGTATGGATCTAGATTGGCAACCCACTACTTTGACCAAAATGCAGCTATGATACCCGTTCGTTCAGCGCTGTTTGATGAACATACCACAGCAGCTCCTGCATGTATCTACGGCCATTTCAACCGATTTCGTGGCTTTGGAACCGAAGTTAACTATCCTGATGCGACCCAGTTCATGACCATACTTCGTGATCCATTTGAGATGACATGCTCTCGTTACCATTATTTGAAGTCCAAGGCTCCCTTTTGGAAGGACCAAACGCGCATTCCGACGTCAAATCTGGCGGAATTTCTTGTCTCAACGCCGCCGAATATGCTGAACCATTTCCCAGTCCCGATAACATGGGATAACTACAAAGCAGTGATGCACGAGTACTTCGTAGGGATCGGAATTATGGAAGAACTTGCGCTGTCTCTATCACGATTTGCGCGAACCCTCGGAGTATATTTCGATCCGGCAATGCTGCAACACTTGAACGCCACCTCTTCCAAAAACCATGATGGTGACACTTTGGAGATGCGGCGACTTTTTGAAGAGCAGTATGCTCTTGAACAAGCTGTATATGTTTATGCATGCGACTTGTTTGCAGCCGTCACGGACGAAGTCTAGCATCACAGTTGCATGTTTTTGCAACTCTGAATCGACAGGTCTCCATGGTAAGGAGGCTGTTGATGATAGGCGCATCAATTGAAGAGACAGATAAGCTTTGGTGCTGCCAGATGTGAAGGGGCGGACGTGCTACCGAAAGCAACGCCCGCTCTATCTGGAACAGATTTTCGTGCCACCAAAGCTTTGATCATAACGGTTCGATCGACTGGATGTGGGCCATACATGGCGCATGGCGATTTCGAGGCACGTGCGCCATGCATGGGGCTGACATCGAGAGATAAAAGGCCGGTAGGCTTAAGCAACAACGGAACTGAGACGCTTTTCAAAAACACCGCGATCGACCAAAAGCTGGGCGATCTGGATGGCATTGAGGGCGGCACCTTTACGCAAATTATCGGCGACCACCCACATGGCCAAACCATTTTCAACGGTTGGATCGCTCCGAATTCGCGACACATAGACCGGGAATTCGCCAGCAGCCTCCACCGGCGTCATATAGCCGCCCGCCTCGCGGCGGTCCATCACCACCACGCCCGGGGCCTCTTCCAAGGCTTCGCGGGCCTCATCATCACTGATGGGGTTCTCAAATTCGATGTGGACGGCTTCACAGTGGCCGACAAAGACGGGCACGCGCACCACAGTGGCGGTCACTTTGATTGCGGGATCCAACATTTTCTTGGTTTCCGCGACAAGCTTGAACTCTTCGGTCGTATAGCCGTCTTCCATGAAGTCGCCGCCATGGGGGATGACGTTGAAGGCGATCTGCTTTGGATAGACTTCGGTTTTTACCGGATCATTTACAAAGATGCCGCGTGTTTGGGTCCATAATTCGTCCATCGCCTCTTTGCCGGTGCCAGATACCGACTGATAGGTTGCAACGACGACACGCGTGATCTTTGCCAAATCATGCAAAGGCTTCAGTGCGACGACCAATTGTGCGGTGGAGCAATTGGGGTTTGCGATGATCATTTTCTTTTTATAGGCCATGGCCGCTTCTGGATTGACTTCAGGCACCACCAAGGGAACGTCGGGGTCCATGCGCCATTGGCTGGAATTGTCGATGACCAGGCAGCCTTGAGCGGCAATCTTCGGCGACCATTCTTTTGAAATTTTCCCGCCCGCACTCATCAGGCAGATATCCCAGCCCGTAAAGTCAAAATAGTCAAGGGATTGGCATTTCAATGTCTTGTCGCCAAACGAGACTTCACGTCCGAGCGAGCGACGCGATGCAATCGCGGCGATCTCTGAAACAGGAAATTTCAGCTCTGCCAACAAGGCGAGCAATTCGCGACCAACATTGCCGGTTGCACCGACCACGGCAACTTTTAAACCCATGATATTTCTCCGTAAGCGGCCCTATTAGCCCCTTGCAGGCCAATGGCCAAGAGCAAAGGACTGTGGCGGGCCTTTGCCGCCCGCTTGATCAGGCCCGCTCTCTCTCGATCGGATCAGGAGTTGGTCCAATTGGCACTTGGAACACGTTTTGCGCCGACAGGATCAAAACGCGGTCTAAAGGGCGCGCAGGGCGGGCATGCACTGGTTCAGCGACTTTTCGATCGTCTCGATCATGAAGTCGATTTCCTGCGTCGTTACGATCAGCGGTGGACACATGACCACGCTATCGCGAATGCCGCGTACCATCAGCCCGTTGGCAATGCAGGCGTCGCGCACCATGGGGCCTGCCTTGCCTTCCTTGCCGCCAAAGCGGTGGTTTGTGCCGGGCTCGGACACGATTTCGACCGCGCCAATCAGACCTTGCGAGCGCACTTCGCCAACTAACTCATGGCTAGCCAGCCGCTTGAGTGCTTTGGCCAAATAGGGGCCGGTGATGTCGCGTGTGCGGGTGACAAGGTCTTCGCGCTCGATAATTTCCAGATTGCGCTCTGCTACAGCGCAACACATGGGGTGGCCAGAGTAAGTGTAGCCATGAATAAAGTCGCCACCCATTTCGCGCAGAACTTCAACAATCGCGCGCGAAGCGATGGTGGCTGAAATGGGCGCATAGCCTGAGGACAATTGTTTGGCCGTGGTGATGATGTCGGGTGTAAAGCCATAGGTCGTATGGCCAAACCATTGGCCGGTGCGTCCAAAGCCGCAGATGACTTCGTCGGCGACCAGGAGAACATTGTATTTCCGGCAGATCGCCTCGATCTTTTGCCAATAGCCTTTAGGCGGGATGATCACGCCGCCAGCCCCCTGGATCGGCTCGCCTACGAAGGCTGCCACATTATGGGCACCGACTTTCAAGATGCGGTCTTCGACTTCCTGTGCACAGCGGGTGGCGAAGGCTTCTTCATCCTCGCCAAATCCTTCGTTGAAGGCATAGGGCTGAATGACATGTTCGATCCCGGGGATGGGCAGGGAGCCGATGGCATGCATGGCACTCATGCCGCCCAAGCTTGCGCCAGCTACTGTTGAGCCATGATAGCCATTGCGGCGGCAGATAAAGATATTTTTGTAGGGCTGGCCTTGCACCGCCCAATAATGGCGGACCATGCGGAACATGGTGTCAATGGCTTCAGAGCCCGAGGAGTTAAAGAACACATGCTGCAACTCCCCGCCCGTAATGCCGGCGATCTTGGCGGCCAAGCGCACGGCGGGTGCGGTCGCTGTCTTAAAGAAGCTGTTGTAATAAGGCAGTTCCAACATCTGCTCATAGGCGACGTCGGCCAATTCCTTGCGGCCATAGCCAACACCCACGCACCACAATCCGGCCATGCCATCGAGATAGGCTTTCCCGTCAATATCCCAGAATTGGCAACCATCAGCGCGGGTAATGATGCGCGAACCACCCAAATCGCGGATTTCGCCATAATCGGCTTGCGCGGGTAGGTGGTGGGCGACATCGAGGCGTCGCAGCTCTACCGCGTCATAATTGCGCAATGCCACTCGTGGTGGGGTCATGGTTTTGTCCTTGGCTGTTCGCTTTGTTATAACAGATAGGACAGCCCGACGGGCAGGGAAAGTGGTTTCTGCGCCTCGCCCTGCAATTGTTAGGCGGCGCATGGCTCACGATGCCACAAAAGACAACGCCAACGATTAGAAGCTACTGCATCGCTAAGTTTGACTTAAGGCTGCTCGTCCCAAATTGCAGCAACCTCTGACCTGCTCAATCTGGAACAGATAGAGCGGGCATTGCTTTAGCGCGTTTTGATCCCATAGGATCAAAGTTGCGCGCTCAGTCTAAATTGGAGCAACAGCTGCTTTGCAGCGTTGCTCTAGCGTTTTGATCCCATAGGCTCAAAGTTGCGCGCTCAGTCTGGATTGGAGCAACAGACCGGAGCGTAAGCTTGGCTAAATGCCAAAAGCCTGGCACAGCCGCTGCCAAAAAGTCTGGCGGACCTGAAGCCGAATGCCAGGGCTGATCGCGGGCTCGCTATAATCGCGCAATTGCCGGGGGCGAAATGAAGCTTCAGCAGTATATCCGGGTAGAGGTCGCATAGCACAGTTCCATAGTTAGACACACGCCGTGTCACATGGACATTGGAGCAAGTACCGTGCCAAACAGCTAGCGGGCAGCAGAAAAGGGCCCGCCAGATAACGAGCCCTTTAATATGTCTTTGAAATCATATATGAATTCGGGTACAAATTTTGCGCAATCGTGAACCCTATGGATCTAGGCGGCAGCGGATTGTTCACCCGGAGTCGGGTCGCGCAGCACGTAGCCACGGCCCCAGACTGTTTCAATGTGGTGCTGACCGTCGGCTGATGCTGCCAGTTTCTTGCGGAGCTTACAGATAAACACGTCGATGATCTTGAGTTCGGGCTCGTCCATGCCGCCATAGAGATGGTTCAGGAACATTTCCTTGGTCAGGGTCGTGCCTTTGCGCAAGGAGAGCAGTTCCAGCATCTGATATTCCTTGCCGGTCAGATGGACGCGCTGGTTGTTCACTTCAACTGTTTTCTGGTCGAGGTTCACCACGATGTCGCCGGTACGAATCATCGATTGTGAATGGCCCTTTGAACGACGCACGACCGCGTTGATGCGGGCTACCAGTTCGTCCTTGTGGAAAGGCTTTGCGACGAAATCGTCCGCGCCAACGCCAAGACCACGAACCTTGGTGTCAATATCGCTTGTCCCGGAAAGGATCAGGATTGGCGTACCAACGCGGGAATTGCGCAATTGGCGCAACACGTCGAAGCCGTTCATGTCCGGCAAGGTCAAATCCAACAGGATGATGTCGTAATCATACAACTTGCCCAGATCGACGCCTTCTTCGCCAAGGTCGGTTGTATAAATATTGAAGCCCTCGGACTTCAGCATTAACTCAATCGACTGCGATGTCGCGCTATCGTCTTCAATCAATAGAACCCGCATGGAGCCCCCTCCGACATGCCCTGAACGGGCGGTGTAACAATCAGTGCACCATGCCTAAGCTGATTTGCTTATAGATGGTTAACCGCTTTTTGCGGCTTGTCTGACTTTTTCCGTATATTGACGCTACATTTGCCCAACTGATCTTTACGACAGGTTAACGCGAAGCACCTCAAATACGACTTTATCAACCATGTTCACTCATTTCTTCACACGGCGTCTTAAGTGTCACGGTTTTAGCAGGGAAAGCAGGGCGGCAGGATGCGTCCAGATGGACACTCACGGCGAAGTAGCGGTGTGCGCTTGGCCGATTTGGCACAAACCCTAAAGCGTGTGGACCATACACGCTACGAGGGCCGTATTGTTGCTGTCAAAGGTTTGATGGTGGAGGCAAGTGGCCCGCCACAAGCCATGGCTCTGGGTGCCCGGGCAATTGTTGAAGCCGCAGAAGGCTATGCGCGCCTTGAAATCGTCGGCTATCGCGACGGGCGCGCGCTTCTGATGCCGTTTGAAACGGTGGAAGGCCTGCGCGCAGGGGCCAGCCTCGTCTTTGAGGGTACCTCGCCCATGATCGCCCCGTCTTCGGCTTGGCTGGGACGGGTGGTTGATGCGTTTGGCAAGCCGGTCGATGGTGGTCCCCCGGTGCCCGATGGTTCCCATCCACGGCTTTTGAGGGGCGTTCCCCCTCCCGCCCACACACGCAGTCGCGTCGGTGAGCGGATGGAGACGGGCATTCGCGCCATCGATGCCTTTTGTGCGCTATGCCAGGGCCAGCGTATGGGTATTTTCGCAGGCTCGGGCGTGGGTAAATCCGTGCTCATGTCACAGCTGGCAAAAGGGGCTGCTGCCGATGTGGTGGTGATTGGCCTGATTGGCGAGCGCGGTCGTGAAGTCAGGGAATTTGTCGAAGACTCCCTGGGTAGCGAAGGCTTGCGCCGTTCGGTTGTGATCGTTGCAACCTCGGATGAAACAAGCCTCAAGCGCCGTCAGGCCGCCTACACCACCCTGGCTGTCGCCGAGCATTTCCGCGACCAGGGTTTACAAGTCCTCTGCCTGTTTGACAGTGTGACCCGCTTTGCCATGGCCCAGCGTGAGATTGGCCTGGCCACTGGCGAGCCGCCGACAACGAAGGGTTATACACCAACCGTCTTTGCTGAATTGCCCAAGCTCCTCGAACGTGCCGGTCCCGGTGCTCCGACGGGTAGGGATCAGATCGGGTCGATCACAGGCCTCTTTACGGTTCTGGTAGATGGTGGCGATCATGATGAGCCGGTGGCCGACGCGGTCCGCGGTATTCTTGACGGCCACCTGGTCCTCGAGCGCGCGATTGCCGAACGAGGCCGCTTTCCGTCCCTCAACATTTTAAAGTCGGTCTCCCGTCTTATGCCCGAATGCCATGCCCCCGAGGAACAGATTCTGGTGCGCGATGCCAAGCGCGCCCTGGCCGCCTACTCGGATATGGAGGAACTGATCCGGCTCGGCGCTTATCGTCGCGGCGCGGACCCTGGTACCGATCGCGCCATCGCTTTGGCAGAGCCGCTTGAAGAATTCCTGAGCCAGGCAAAGCAGGAGCGGACGACCTTTGCCGAGACCTTCCAGCGTCTGTCAGACATCATGACCACGCAAAGCTGACACAAGTCCTTGAGCTTATGGTGCAGTTTTCTCGCCGCGCGAAAAAATTCGACAGTTAGAAAGAGCGATTTCTTAACTCAAAGCCGATACACAGTCCCTCTAATGTGGGGAAAGCAAGAATGAAAACGGGCTCAACGCTTATTAAACTGGCCAAGCATAAGGTCGACAGCGTGCAGATGCTGATCGGTGCGGCGGAGCGCACGCGCCAGGATATTGAGCGAAAAAAGGCTGATCTTTTGGTCGCCGAGAAGCGCGAATGTGCCCGCGCTGAAGCAGATCCTACGATGATGGGCCATTGGGTGGCCTATTCCCAGGTGCTGGTCGCCCAGCGCGCCAATCTTGATGCTTCCCTCATAGGGGTCGAGCAACAATTGGAAGCACTGCGTGGTGACCTGCAGGTCGCATTTGAAGAGCAAAAGAAGTTTGAAATGCTCGAGGAGCGCCGCTTGAGCCGGACAAAAATGTCAAATGCCAAGCGCGAACAGGCTTTTTTGGACGAAGCCGCAATCGTGCGTGCTGCCAAGCGCCAGACCGCCTAGGGCCGTTCACCATTTTTCGGAATCGAAAAATGGTGTAAAACTGGCCCTAAATCATAAATTTAGATCGCAACCTCGTTTTTAAGAAAACGAGACGCGATCTAGCAGCCTGTCGCATAACTCGCAAATCACTGTATAGATTGGCATGTCCAAATTCATCTCTGACGACCGTAGCCAATCGTTTTTGTTGCCACCTGATTTGAGGGATTGGCTGCCGGCTAATGACCTGGCG
>CALRXH020000024.1:0-24369 GCA_943372135.1 Maricaulis salignorans
GCACGGCGCCTGGAAGTTCACAAAACCTTTATTGGCAAGCTGCAAGACGCTTTGACCAACGGGATCGGGTCCATTGTCGACGCCGACCTCGCCAAAGAAAGCGCCAAGCTGCAAGCTCTCCAAGTCAAGCAACAATTGGGCGTACAAGCCCTGTCGATCGCGAATACCTCTTCAGCATCGGCTCTGTCTCTATTCCGCTAAGACAGAAACAAAACCAAAAAAGACGATGGGCTTGGATCAAATCGATCCAAGCCCTTTTTTATGTTTGTCCAAAAATGCTGACTATCCGATATTTTTTGAAGTTACCCTGAGTTCGATAAAATTGTTCCGATTTCGAACACGAAAAATACGGGTATGGCGGCTAATGTGCCTTCAAGGTCTGAAAGACTTCAACGTCCGTAGTGCGGGCGTCTGTTACCTAGAAGGAGATCAAGAATGATCAGCGTAAATACCAACCAAGGTGCCATGGTTGCACTTCAAACATTGAACCGCACCAATAGCGACCTGGAAAAAACCCAGAACGCGATTTCGACAGGGTTGAAGGTTGCCTCTGCAAAAGACAATGGTGCCATCTGGGCGATTGGCAATAAATTGCGCTCAGACGTGATTGCTTATGACCGGGTCCGTGAATCCACCGACCGTGCTTCTTCCGTACTCGACACGGCGATTGCTGCTGGTGAAAGCATTATGGAACTGCTGAACGAAATGAAGGGCAAGGCCTTGGCTGGCTCACTGACCGGTAACTCGGCAGCAGCCCAGGCCGCTTTGGCAGCAGATTTTGTGCAGCTCCGCGATCAGATCACCAACGTGGTTGCCAACGCCTCGTTCGACGGTGCCAATATGATTAGTACAGCAACACCAAGCAGCGCGATTTCCTTGGGTGACGCAGCAGGTACTGGTGCTAACAACATCACGATCACCGGGGCCAACTTGGCTTTGGGCACCACCACTATAACTGTCGCGGCAGGAGCTGTGTTAACCGACGCGACCACTTCTGGAACGGCGCTAGGCCAAGTCAACGCGTCGATCACCAACCTTGGTACCCAATTGGCGACCTGGGGTGCTGGTGCACGGCGCCTGGAAGTTCACAAAACCTTTATTGGCAAGCTGCAAGACGCTTTGACCAACGGGATCGGGTCCATTGTCGACGCCGACCTCGCCAAGGAAAGCGCCAAGCTGCAAGCTCTCCAAGTCAAGCAACAATTGGGCGTACAAGCCTTGTCGATTGCGAACACCTCTTCAGCATCGGCTCTGTCACTATTCCGCTAAGACAAGAACAAAACCAAAAAAGACTATGGGCTTGGGTCAAATCGATCCAAGCCCTTTTTTTATATTTTTCCCAAAATATTTTATAATTCCAAACCGGAAGACCTCTGACCCGTAGGGGATTTCTATGTCCAGTTGATCCTGTTTTGGTGGCATGGATGAGGAAGGCATTGGCATTGCGTGTGGACGATGACGGGTCGGCGTTGCGACGATTGGCGAAAGCGGGCCGAAACGCGGACCCGGCATGCAGATTGTTGACCTTGGCGGCTTATTGTCCTGGTGGGGTGGATGCACGAGATAGATGGCGTATCAAGCCGTGAGGATAGTCTAGGGCCGTTCACCATTTTTCGGAATCGAAAAATGGTGTAAAACTGGCCCTAAATCATAAATTTAGATCGCAACCTCGTTTTCAAGAAAACGAGACGCGATCCAGGGCGCTGTTTGCGCGCGATGGGACATCCTTGCCTTACCGCTCGTCCGCGCCATCGCGGGCATGACCAGGATGCGGGGGAAATTTTTAACAAAACGTCCCGGACGTGCTTGGGCACATCAGAAAAGATGTGGGCCAATAGCCACGCCTTGGCGTTGCTCCATTTCATCTTTAGAGCGCATGGGTTCTGATCCAGGCGGATGGGCATCAAGCCATCTGTTATCGTCAAGCTGGTTTTAGCCGCCTGCGATTTCCCTCATATCGATCGCGCGACCGGTTGCGGCAGAAAGTTCGGCTGCCGCACCCATGCGCACGGCTTGCAAGCCGTCTTGTGCTGTGACCTGCACCGGAGCGCCATTCAAGATCGCATCGATCCAGGCCCGTTGCTGATAGAAAGTTGCGCCAAAGTGCGACCCTGCCGCCAGAGCGACCGGATCGACATGGATGGTCTCGCGGCTCACTTGCTTGGGCTGGCGGAAACCAACCCGCGGGCTCGTCACCATTTCGCCAGGCGGGATCAATACATCGAGGCGGGCCTTATCGCCGGTTGCCGAAATCTCTTCTTGATGTTCAGCCCCTTCAGCAAACATGCACAGATCCAGCATCGCCCGCGTGCCATTGGCAAAATCGACGACGGTGAAGCTATTATCGAGGATGTCGGGCTTGGCACCGTTATAGCGCTCGTCGTGATGATTGATATCCATATTGCCGGAGCAATAGACGCGCGTTGGTTCGGACTGGATGATGTGGCGCATCAGATCGAAGAAGTGGCAGCATTTCTCGACCATCGTCCCGCCTGTATTGGCCGAGAAGCGGTTCCAATCATCGATTTTCTGCAAAAAGGGGAAGCGATGTTCACGGATCGACACCATGACCAGGCGTCCCACCTCGCCGCGATGCACGCGGGTTACAAATTCTGTCGCGGGCGGCATGAAGCGATACTCCATGCCGACCCAGAATACACCCTTGTAGGCGGCGGCTTGGTCCCGGATGCGCGCGGCGTCCTCTGCGGTTGTACATAAGGGCTTTTCGCACAGCACATGGACGCCACTTTTAAATACGGGCTGCAACACATCGTGGTGGGTAAAGTTTGGCGAGGCGATCACAACCGCATCGACCAGGCCCGCAGCCAGTAGCGCGTCCCCGGTTTCAAAGGTTGCGACCGAGGCACCTGCCGGGCCAAGCTTGCTTTTAGCCAAAGCCAGCATATTTTCTGTCGGATCGGCCAGCGCTGTGACTTCAACTTCGGGCATCAGTTTCAAATTGTTGATGTGCTCGTGGCCCATCATGCCCGTGCCAATCACTCCGACCCGTATTTTGCCGCTCATGACCTCTCCCCGAAGCTTCCTTGACTCGCTATAAGACATCATAAGCATAATGGCGGGCGATACACGCCCTCTTGGCAGTATGAGGAAATAGTCATGGCCCGTAATCGCGTTGAAGTCAGTTGGTTCTCGGCCCTTTGCGATGACGATTACGAATTTCTGGGCCATTCGGAGCCGGCTTTGCAATCGAGTTGGGAGCATTGCCGCAATATCGCGTTGACAGCGGAAAAGAACGGCTTTGACAACATCCTGCTGCCATCGGGCTATCAGCTCGGTATAGACAACACCGTCTTTGCCGCGGGGATAGCTGGTCTGACCAGCCGGATGCGGCTATTACTGGCCATCCGGGTTGGCGAAATGTGGCTGCCGCAGGTTGTGCGCCAATTGGCGACACTCGACCGGATGATGCAGGGCAGGCTGGCTATAAATTTCATTTCTTCCGAAATGCCTGGCGAAACCATGGGTTCTGCGCCCCGTTATGCCCGCACACTGGAGGCGATGGAGATGCTGCGCGCCTGGATGAATGGGGAGGGGGTTAAGCACGCGGGTGACTTCTTCCAGTTTGATTTGGCCCCGCCCCGCATCACCACCCTTTCGGGCAAGTCGCCCTATTTCTACTTTGGTGGCCTTTCTGAAGACGCGCGCGAAGTCGCGGCAAAAGCTTGCGATGTTTATCTGATGTGGCCCGACACTCTGGCCAATTCCAAGGCGGTTCTCGACGACATGAATGCTCGGGCTGCCAAATATGGCCGGACCCTGAAGCATGGCTTCCGTGTCCATGTTGTGGTGCGCGAGACCGAAACAGAAGCGCGCGAAGCCGCCAACCGCTTGCTCAGCAAGTTGGATGCGGCCACGGGTGATGCAATCCGGGCCAAGTCTTTGGATGCGACTTCTGTGGGCGTGCGTCGTCAAGCCGAACTGCGAGAAGCCGCCAGCGCCACGGATGGCTATGTGGAGGACAATTTGTGGACCGGCATTGGCCGCGCCCGCTCCGGCTGTGGCGCTGCCATTGTCGGGGACCCCGATCAGGTTCTGGCAAAAATCAACGCCTATCGCGACATCGGCTTTGATGCCTTCATCCTGTCAGGTTATCCCCACGCGCGTGAATGCGACCTCTTTGGCCGCTATGTCCTACCGAGGCTGGATCATGGCCTGTTGACTATTTAGGTTGAAGGGCCGGCGTCTTTTATAGGGCAATCGAGGCGGAGAGCTGTTCTGCCAGCGCGGCCGAGCCACCGACAAAGACCGTGTGCGTGCCGGGCTCTAGCCGCCAGGTGTGGGTGTGGGTATCGCGATAGCGCAAGTCATCGGCCTCTATGTCAAAGCGAAGCACTTTGGTTTGACCAGGCTCGAGGGCCACGCGGGCAAAGGCCTTGAGAAGTTTCGCCGGGCGTTCGACCACGCAGCCTGGGAATCCAACATAGAGTTGGACGATTTCTTCCCCGGCCCGTTCGCCAAGATTGGTTATGCTGACCTGGGCCTGAAAGCCTGCCTTTGTGCGACGCAAACGCAGTGCGCGATAGCCAAAGCAGCTATAGGACAGGCCGTGGCCAAAGCCGTAGCGCGGTTCGATCTGTTCGCGCTCGAACTTGGTATAGCCATGCCAGTAATCATAAGTGATGGCATTGGCATCCTTGTCGAAGAAGGGGTAGTCGGCGGGATTTTTTGCCACGGTGAACGGCAGTTTGCCCGAGGGTGCCACCTCGCCCAGCACAAGTTTCGCGAGGGCGGTTCCGCCCTCCATGCCGGAGTAGAAGCTTTGCAAAATAGCGCTGGCCTTGTCTTGCCAGCCTTCCACCAATACCGCAGAGCCCGCCACCAGAACCACCAGCACAGGTCGACCTGTGGCGCAGGCTGCTTCAATCAAAGCGATTTGATCGGCAGGCAGAGACAAATGGGTGCGATCACCGCCACGGGCCTCTTCGGCACTTGGCTCATTGGCTGCAGCAGGCTTTGGTACTGGCAAGACATCGCTTGCCACGCCGAGGGTCATGTCTTCGGGGATATATTCGCCCTCTTGCCGGGCGGTATAGCCCGCCACCACAATGATGGCATCGGCATCGGCGGCATTGGCTGCAGCGGCCGCAACATCGCTTTCATCACCGGTTACGATTTCGGTCGCATCACCACAAGCGATATGCAGGCCTTGCAGAGCGGTGACAACATAGGGCGGACGGACACGGCTGGAGCCAAAGTCGCCGGTGTTTTCCTTGTTCGCCAAATGCCCCAAAACGGCGAGTTTTCCAAGCCGGGTCCGGTCGAGTGGCAGCATCCGGTCATTCTTCAGCAAAACAGCAGATTTCAGCGCCGCTTCCAGCGCCAGTGCGATATGGGCAGGCTGGGCGACCATATCGAGACTGTAAGTTGGCAGGGGATCTTCTGCGCAGGCAAAACGGTATTGGGTGGAGAGAATGCGGCGGCAGGCCTGATCAATCACCTGTGGCTCAACCTGGCCTGCCTCGACGGCCGCGAGCAAATGCTTGCCAAAGACCAAAGGCTCCGGGTTTTCAATATCAAGTCCGGCAGATGCGGCATAGACATTGCGCAAGCCCATCACCCAATCGGAATGCACAAAGCCCTCAAAGCCCCATTCGACGCGCAAAATGTCCGTCAGCAGGGCCTTGCTCTGGCCACAAAACGTGCCGTTCATCTGATTATAGGCACTCATGACGGTCGCGCAGCCCGCATCCAGAATGGTTTTGAAATGGGGCAGATAGACTTCGTGCAAGGCGCGCTCATCAATTTGAACATCGACTTTGAAGCGTGCATTCTCCATGGAGTTCAGGGCAAAATGCTTGACCGTGGCGATCACATTGTGCGTCTGAAGGCCAATGGCCAAAGCCGCACCCATGTCACCCAAATGGCAGGGGTCCTCTCCGTAGGTTTCCTGGGCCCGGCCCCAGGCCGGGTGGCGCAATAGATTGACGCAGACCGCTCCCGACAAGGTGCAATCCTGGGCCCGTATCTCGATGGACATCGCTTCGCCAATGCGTCGTTCGAGATCGACATCAAAGGTCGCGCCGCGGGCCATGGTACAGGGGAAGCAGGTGGAATTACCGCGGGCCACACCGCGCGGGCCGTCTGTGAAATAAAGGGGGGGAACATTCAGACGCGCCACGCCACTGCCTGCAGGGTAAGGGTTGGCACCCCAATGCCGGCCGCTTTGGGCAAAGAGCGTGAAGAAGCCCTTGCCGGACATCATGGCGACTTTCTCCGCCAATGTGGCTTCAGCCAGAATTTGATCGACCCGCCCTGCCACATGATGGGGGCTTAGGCCTTTGGTCGGAGAGAGGTCGGTCATATCTTGCCTTTCACGGATCGAATGCGTCGGCTGCAGGCCGGGCGCTGAAACAAGTCAGGTCGGGCTTGCCCGCACAATGGCTGCAAGGTTACCCGCCCATTGATCAAGATCGGCTTTGGCTTGCTCCAAAGTCCAGCCTTTGACCAAGAGGATCGCAACACGAATGTTGCGCTCTGCTTGGGTCAAGGCAACAGCGGCTTGCTCCTTTTGGCAACCCGTCAATTCCACAATCATATCTATGGCGCGGGCCAGGAGCTTGCGGTTGGAGATCTGCATCGCGACCATCCGCCCTTTATAGACAAGGCCTTGGCGGATCATGATGGCAGTTGAGAGCACGTTGAGTGCGATCTTCTGGGCGGTACCGGCTTTCATTCGGGTAGAGCCTGCAATGACTTCGGCCCCTGTTTCAATCAAAATGCCGATCTCTGCGGCCTGGACAAGGGGAGCGGGTAATTTATTGGCGATGGCGATGGTCAAAGCGCCTGCTGCGCGTGCAGCCTCAATGACGCCAATCGTATAGGGCGTCGAGCCGCTTGCCGCCAAACCAATGACCACATCACTGGGTGCCAGCTGCAAGCCATAGGCTTCCTCCATCCCTTTGGCATGGTCGTCTTCGGCCCCTTCGACCGCTTGCATCAGCGCAATTTGCCCGCCTGCGATGAGGAAAACGGTTCGCTCTTTTGGCCAGCCATAGGTGGGGCCAAGCTCCACCCCGTCTTGCACACCGATCCGGCCAGAGGTGCCGGCACCGGCATAAATCAGCCGGCCGTGCCGCCCGAGGCGTGCTGCTGCTTCATCGGCGGCGCGGGCGAGACTGGCAGAGACCTTTGCAACCGCGTCCGCGGCGCCCGCCTGATTGGCGATCATTTCCGCTACGGCGTCACCGGTTGGCCAGTCCGCAATGTGGCGATAGGCCTCTAGTGCTGCTTCTGTCATGACTTTAATCCTGTATCTTGGCTCAAACTCTAGCTTGGCTGCGACCCAAAAACCACAAAGGGCAAAGCGGAATAAAACGGCGCGCCAGGATGGCCACGCAATCGAATCTGCTGACTGACTTAAAGAAGTTGAGCAAATTAGCCAATCACACAATCGCGCGCGGCCAGAAGGTTTCAGGCCTTGCCGACGGGGACACTCACCCCCAAGTGAGAGCGAGATAGGCACGAGCTGGTGCTTGGAACCAAAGGGCTAGATCCGTCATGACCCACTATGCCAAAACGGTGATCGACCTCATTGGCGCGACACCTTTGGTGCGCTTGCGCGCGGCCAGTGAAGCCACAGGCTGTGAAATCCTGGGCAAGGCAGAGTTTTTGAACCCCGGCCAGTCTGTGAAAGACCGCGCGGCTTTGGGCATTATTCGCGATGCCGAAGCCCGCGGTACCCTGAAGCCCGGCGGCCTGATCGTGGAAGGCACGGCGGGCAATACAGGCATTGGCCTTGCCATGGTAGCCAACACCTTGGGCTATCGCTGCATCATTGTGATGCCGCGCACCCAGTCCCAGGAGAAAAAGGATGCAGTGAAGCTGTTTGGCGCAGAACTGGTCGAAGTCGACGCGGTCGCTTTTGCCCACCCCGATCATTATACCAAAATATCGAGGCGCCTGGCCGAGGAGCATGGCGGGGTGTGGGCCAATCAATTCGATAATCTGGCCAACCGAGCCGCGCACGAGGAGACAACCGGGCCGGAGATTTGGGAGCAGACGGGGGGCAAGATTGACGGTTTCATCTGTTCAGTCGGCTCTGGCGGCACATTGGGCGGAATTAGCCGGGCGCTTAAGGCGCGCAATGGGGACATTGCGATTGGCATTGCTGACCCGGGTGGGGCTGCCCTTTATCATTGGTACAAGGACGGGGAGCTAAGGGCGACGGGGACTTCGATCACCGAGGGGATCGGCCAGGGCCGCATCACCGCCAATCTGGAAGATGTGCTTGTCGATTATGCTTACCGCGTCGAAGATAAGGAATGGCTACCGGTATTGTTTGATCTGGTCAAAAACGAAGGCTTGGCCATTGGCGGGTCGGCGGCACTCAATGTCGTTGGTGCGATGCGCCTGGCAGAGGATTTGGGGCCAGGCAAAACCATCGTCACCATCCTGTGCGATTATGCGAGCCGCTACCAAAGCAAGTTGTTCAACCGTGACTTCCTCACATCGAGAGGCCTTCCGGTGGCGGATTGGCTGTGAGTATGGGGTTTAATGCCCATTTTTCGGGCCTGCCGATCACGATTTTCGAAGTGATGTCGGGCCTTGCCCGCACGCATGGAGCCATCAATCTGGGCCAGGGCTTCCCCGATAGCCAAGGCCCGGAGGCCTTGCGGCGCCTGGCCTGCGACGCGCTGATGACGGGTACCAACCAATATCCGCCGATGCTGGGTTTACCGGAATTGCGGGCGGCGGTGGCCGATCACTACGCCGCCCATCAGGGCTTGGCGCTCGGTCGCGAGCAGGTGGTGGTTACGTCCGGGGCAACCGAAGCGCTGGCGGCCAGCTTTCTGGCGCTCTTGTCACCCGGCGATGAGGTGATCGTGCTCGACCCCGCCTATGACGCCTATCGCCCTTTGATCGCGCGCGCTGGCGGGGTTGCAAGAACCGTTACCCTGAAGCCACCGCACTGGCGGTTGGACCTGGCGGCTATTGAAGGGGCGATCACGACGAAAACGCGTGCGATTGTCCTCAATAATCCGATGAACCCGACGGGTCGCAGCTTTAGCCATACCGAACTGATGGGTCTGGCCCGACTGTGCCAAGACCATGACCTGATGGCCATCTGTGATGAGGTTTGGGAACATGTGCGCTTGACAGATCAGGCCCATGTGCCGCTCCTGGCCTTGCCGGGCATGGCAGAGCGCACCATCAAAATTGGATCTGCCGGCAAGATGTTCGGCGTGACTGGCTGGAAAGTCGGCTTTGTGTGTGCGCAGCCCGAGATCGCCAAAGTCGTCGGTAAGGCCCATCAATTCCTGACCTTTACCACGCCACCCCATTTGCAGGCCGCTGTCGCAGAGGGACTGGGGTGGGATCAGGCTTGGTTTGACCAGCAAGCCGATAGCTATCGGGTGGCTTATCATGTGTTGCGCACCGGCTTGATCGAGCAGGGCTTTCACGTGCTGGATAGTGAAGCGACCTATTTCATGTGCCTTGACCTGCAACAATCGGGCATAGATCGGCCTGCACTAGATTTCTGCCTCGAGGCCGTCAAAACCTTTGGTGTCGCCGCAATTCCCTTGCAAAGCCTTTATGAAAAGCCCGAAGAAGCCCCGCCCATCATCCGACTGTGCTTTGCCAAGCAAGCGGCGACCCTGCGCGAGGCCATCGGCCGACTTGCCCAAGCCCGGCAAAAGATGCTGGCCTGACATGTCATTTTATCGGTCGGGCCATTGCAAGAGTGTCACTAACGGCTGGTTGCAGCTTGTGTTCATCGCTAGGATGGGCCTGGCTGGCGATATGGAATTTCCAAAAAGGCCAGCCCTGGAGCGTGTTGCGTGATTGAATTCGTTACCCAGCATTTCCACGACATCTGGCCATTCATTGCGGTCGGCTTTGTCGCCCAATTGGTGGATGGGGCATTGGGCATGGCGTTTGGTGTGATCACCAGCACGCTATTGGTCAGTGTGATGGGCATGCCGCCAGCCAGGGCGTCTTCAACGGTCCATATCGTGGAGTTTTTCACGACGGCCGCTGCCGCGATTAGCCACACCATCCACCGCAATGTAGACTGGAAGTTGTTCACTACCCTGGTGGTCCCCGGCATGATTGGCGGAGTTACGGGTGCCTATCTTCTATCCAATATCCATGCCGAGACGGCGAGACCTTATGTGATGGCCTATCTCGCCTGTATCGGCTTTTATCTGTTCTGGCGTGGCTGGCGGATGACCAAGGGTGAACCCCATCGCAGTGCCAAATATGGGGGACCGCTCGGGCTGGTCGGTGGTTTTCTCGATGCCGTTGGTGGCGGGGGTTGGGGCCCGATCGTGACGTCTAATCTGCTGGTTCAGGGGACAGAACCACGCATGACGATCGGGACGGTCAACACGGCCGAGTTTTTCCTGACCACTGTGATCTCCGCAACCTTTATCCTTACCCTGGGCTGGGAAGCCTTTACGCTGGCGACAATCGGCCTGATCATCGGCGGCCTGATGGCCGCGCCTTTTGGTGCGGTTCTGGCCAAGCGCATACCCGCCAAACAATTGCTCTATCTGGTGGGCACTGTTCTCACTCTGACAAGCCTGTTTTCCTTGTCCAAAGCATTGGGTCTGGTCTGAGCCGATGGGCCTCGAGCCGCGCCAGCAAAATCAAAATTCAGGCGAGGGCTTGGTTAGCACAGAGCGGGCGTTGATCTAAATCTAACATGGACCAACAGCTGATCCGCTCTGTGTAAAACACACAGAGCGGGCGTTGCTTTAGAGGGCGAGACGCATAATGCGCTCGTCATCGAGGGTGTTGCCGACTTTGAAATGATAGGCGCCGACAATTTCAAAGCCATATTTGGCGTAAAGCCGCTTGGCGCGCTCGTTGTGGGACCACACACCTAGATAAAGCGCTGCGGCTTGTTTTGATCTGGCCCATTCAAGCGCGATCTCCATCAGGCGATGGACAAGGCCTGTCCCTTTCTGGTCTTCATCGAGATAGAGGCGGTAGAGCTCCAGGGCACTGGGCTCTGGGGCCTCCACGGGGAGGGTCAGGGTACCGCAGTCGAGAAAGGCCACCAGATCATCGCCCCGACAGACGACGGTCAGGTGCCGGGTCGGGTCTTGAATGTCTTGCAGCGTCCGTTCGATACTAAAGCGGACAGAGGAAAAATAGTCTTTGTCTTCGGATGGATAGAGATGTCCGAACGTGGCCAGAAATGTTTTGGTACCCAGAGCTGCCAAAGCAGGCGCGTCGGCCTCCACCGCCAAGCGGATATGAAGGGTGCCACTCACGAATTTGTCCTGCCGGCCTTTTCCTCCAGGCCTGAAGTGCCTCGACGCGCCTCCAAGACGGCTGCAATTTCAGCGCCTGTGACGCCGCGTGCCAGGAGCGCGACACCCAAATGATACAATAGGTCAGCGGCTTCCTGTGCGATTTCCATCGGGCTGCCGCTCGCCACTGCAAGGGCCATTTCAACACCTTCTTCGCCCAGCTTCTTCGCGCACAGGCCGGGCCCGCCGCGCAACAATTTCGCCGTATAGCTTTGGCCGGGATCTGCGGCGGCTTTGGCGGCCACATCCGCCAAAAGCTGGTCTAAAGCCTGTCCTAATGTGTCGCTCATCGCAGGTTTCCTTGAACCGGTTGGCGTACGCTGGCTCCAGCCGCAGCAAGTGCCGCCCGCGCTTGGGCGAGTGTATGCGTTTTGAAGTGAAAAATCGATGCCGCCAGAACGGCATTGGCATGACCTTGCGTAATGCCAGCGACAAGATCGTCCAGATTACCAACCCCGCCTGACGCAATAACCGGCACAGACACCCTATCGGCAATAGCCCGCGTCAAGGCCAGATCATAGCCAGACCTGGTTCCATCCTTGTCCATGGAGGTGACCAACAACTCTCCCGCACCTCGCGCGACGACGTCTTTCGCGAACACCACAGCGTCGATCCCTGTTGGTTTGCGTCCGCCATGGGTGAAAATCTCCCAATGGTCGGGCTCAACTTGCCTGGCATCAATCGCGACCACAACGCACTGGGCACCAAAACGCCGCGCGGCGGCCGTCACCAAACTGGGGTCATTAACGGCAGAGGTATTGATAGCGACTTTGTCCGCCCCTGCCAGCAGGAGGGCGCGGAAATCATCGGTTGTGCGGACGCCACCGCCAACGGTCAACGGGGTGAAGCAAACCTCCGCTGTACGGCGAACCACCTCTAAGAGCGTGCCCCGCCCCTCATGGCTGGCCGAAATGTCAAGAAAACAGATTTCGTCAGCCCCCTCGCTATCATAGAATTGGGCTTGTTCCACGGGATCGCCCGCATCGCGCAGGTCTTCAAACTGCACGCCCTTCACGACCCGGCCGTCTTTCACATCCAGACAGGGAATGATGCGCACTTTCAGCGTCATGCGGCAACCCTTAGGGCTTCCGCGGGATCAATCAGGCCGTCATAAAGGGCGCGGCCCAGTATCGCTCCGGCCACTGGCTTGCCGGCGCGGGCCTTGAGGGCGGCAATATCGTGTACGCCGGCCAAGCCTCCAGACGCAATCACATCCATGCTGACCGCATCGGCAATCGCGCCGGTGAAGTCTACATTGATACCGGTCTTCGTGCCGTCGCGGCCAACGTCGGTGACAATCAAGGCCGCGACGCCGGCGTCCTCGAACTGGCGGGCCAGATCAAGGGCGGCCAGACTGGTCGTTTCGACCCAGCCTTCCACCGCGACCATGCCGTCAATCGCATCAATGCCTACTGCAATCTGGTGTGGAAAGGCTTTTGCCGCCTCGCGCACGAATTGGGGCTCTTTGGCCGCAATCGTGCCGAGGATCACACGGGTGACGCCCATGGCGAGCGCCTTCTCGATCGCTTTAAGGTCACGCATGCCGCCGCCAACTTGCATAGGCAGACCTGTCCGGGCGCGGATGGCCGCGATCACGTCAAGATTAGCCCCGGCCCCCTTTAAAGCACCATCGAGATCGACAATATGGAGATAGCCGAAACCCATCGCTTCAAAGCTGGCAGCACGCGCTGCCGGATCTGTATCAAACACCGTCATTTGCGCGAAATCGCCCTTGTATAAGCGCACGGCCTGCCCGTTTTTCAAATCGATTGCGGGGTACAAGATCATTGCTTCAGCCATTCTTCCAGCAAAGCCAGGCCGGCCCTTTGGCTCTTCTCGGGGTGGAATTGTACCCCCATAATAGTGTCCTTTACGACGGCGGCGGCAAATCGATCAGCCCCATAGGTGCACCAAGCGGCCACGTCCCTTTCCTCGTTGGCACGGAACGCAAAAGAGTGGACAAAATAGACATCCTGCGCGCCACCCCATGCTCTTTCAAAAACTGCGGTTTCGGTCGGTTCAGCGGTATCCCAGCCCATATGCGGCACTTTCAGCTCTGCAAAGCCTGGTTGAATGGCAGAGATTTGCCCGCCGATCCAGCCAAGGCCGGGGGTGGAGCCAAATTCAATCCCCCTATCCGCCAAAAGCTGCATGCCGACGCAAATGCCCAAGAAAGCCGCGCCATCATGACGAACCCGCACCTCTAACGCGTCCCGCAACCCATCAACTGCCGCCAGATTAGCCGCACAATCGGCGAAAGCTCCAACGCCAGGCAGCACAATCTGATCGGCCTTGGCAATGCGATCGGGGTCGGCCGTCACACAGATATCGCGGGCTCCGGCTGCGACCAGCGCTTTCTCCGCAGAACGAAGATTGCCGGAACCATAATCAATTAAGGTTAGCATTTCAGTGCCTTAGAGGACGCCCTTCGTGGAGGCGACAGCCCCATCCAAACGGGGGTCAATTTCAATGGCCGCCCTGAGGGCGCGCGCGAGGGCCTTGTAACAGCTCTCGATAATGTGGTGGGTATTCTGGCCGTACAGATTTTCGACATGCAGACATAAGCCCCCATTGCCCGCAAAAGCATGGAACCATTCCTTGAACAATTCGGTGTCCATATCGCCGATTTTGGGGCGCTCGAAATTGACGTTCCAAACCAGATAGGGCCTGTTAGACAAGTCAATCGAGGCGCGCGACAAAGTCTCGTCCATCGGGATATAGGCATGGCCAAACCGTCGGATGCCGGCGAAATCGCCCAAAGCGGATTTAAGCGCCTGCCCCATCACAATGCCGGTGTCTTCAACGCTGTGATGCATATCGATATGAAGGTCGCCCTTCGTCGAGACTGTGAGATCAATTAGCGCATGCTTGGCAAAGCTTTCGAGCATATGGTCGAAAAAACCGATGCCGGTAGAAACCTTGGCAAGGCCTGTCCCATCCAAATTCATGGTGACAGAGATTTGCGTTTCTTTCGTGTTGCGCTCTATGGTGGCCGTCCGCACGATGAAATCTTTCCCCTGATGGTCTGGTGAGATCGCCACTTTTATGAGTAGCGGGTCCCTCTTAGCGCTTCGGGAAGACAAAAGAAACCAGTGATCGCGTGGGTTACAGCTGGTATCTGTGCCGCCTAGATTAAGATCATGGCAACCTAATCTATGCAAAACAAAAGAGTTGTTCTGTGGAACTGACTGTCTGTCCGGCCACAACTAGAACCTATAGGCACTTAACTCGTTGAAAGACTGGCTCAAAAACCTACCGAAGACATTGGCCGGGAAGCTGACTTTGGCTTTCCTCGGCCTGATCAGTCTTGTTATGGTGGCCATGTTTGTGATCCTGGCTCTTTCCATTGGCTTTGGGGGTGAATTCTTAAACGCCTTCGGCGGACTGATGCTATCTCTGATTCTCGCCACCACGACTTTCTATATATTCGTGATCCGCCTTACCAATCCCTTGACCGATTTGATAGGATTTGCCCAACAGGCTGAGATGAGGCGTTTGGGCGGACGCTTGGTCATTCGCTCTGGCGACGAGCTGGAGATTCTTGCGCGGGCCTTGAGCCGGATGATGCAGCGTCTGGATGCCTCCATGAGGCGCATCCAGCAGCTAGCCTTCGTGGACGCCACCACCGAACTGCCCAACCGTGACCGCTTCTACCAGGAAGCCGATGAGGCAGCGAAATCCAATGCCGCAAACGCTCTGGTCGGTGCTGTTGTCTCCATTGATGTGGAAAAACTGCTTCGCGTGCAAGAGACCCTCGGCCAGGTTGCGGGCCAAGAATTATTGGGTCTGGTTGCTGCGCGCCTGTCGGCTGCAGTGCGCGCGTCGGACCAGATTGTGCGTTTGCAGAACTGCAGTGCACGTCCATCGCTTTTGGCACGGACCGGTCTTTCCGAATTCGCCGTGCTCATCCCTGACATTGACGATCCAACCCAAGCCGGTCGCTTCGCCCAATTGGTAGCGGCTGGTTTGCGACAGCATTTTGACCTGAGCGACCACCGAATTGTCCTTGGTGCTTGCGCCGGTATTGCGATCTTCCCGCAGGATGGCGAGACGGGCGAAGAAGTCTTGCGTTCAGCAGAACTCGCCTTGACCCACGCGCGCAGTGGTGGCCACCAGCGCACCGTCTTCTTCACGCGCACGATGAACCAGCGCGCACTGGAAAGACTGGTGCTCGAAAACGAAATTCGCGACGGGATTGACCGGGGTCAATTCGTTGCCCATTTCCAGCCCAAGGTTGATTTGAGGACCGGGCGAATTCAGGGCTGTGAGGCCTTGGTGCGCTGGAACCACCCGACCCAGGGCATGTTGTTGCCAGCCAAATTCATTAGTGCTGCGGAAGAAACCGGCCTGATTGGCCCCCTGGGCGATTACGTCATGCGCGAGGCCGCCAAGAGGGCTGCAGCCTGGATGCGCCGTGGCATCGCGTTGCGGGTGGCCGTCAATGTATCGGCGAAGCAGTTCAACGACGACAAATTTACGAGCAAGGTACAGAATATTCTGGCCGAAACCGGCCTGCCTCCGTCCTTGTTTGAGCTTGAAATCACTGAGTCCATCGCGATGAGTGATCCAGAGCGGGTGAACCGCCTGCTTCAACCCTTGCGCAACAAGGGCGTGCGGATCGCCATCGATGATTTCGGGACCGGCCACTCAAACTTGGCAGCACTAACCCGGATGCCGTTTGACGTCTTTAAGATTGACCAGGGCTTTATCCACGCCCTGGGCAAGGACCGCAGCGCGCCGACGATGATCGAAACCATCATCGCGATGGCAGGTGGTATGAACTACGAGACGGTGGCTGAGGGGGTGGAAACCAGGGAACAAGCCGCATTCTTGAAGAAACGTGGGGCGACTTTGGGCCAAGGCTATTTGTTCGGCAAGCCCATGTCGGCCGATGACTTGGAAGCCCATGCCCGCAATTGGGCGGCCCATGTGGAGGTTTCAAGGCCGGCGCAGGCCCATGAGGAACTGCGCCAAACCAGCCGGGCCTAAGCTGTGCGCCTTGAAGTCAGTCGCCACAAACGCCATTAAACAAGCATGAGCGATTTTGAACGTCCCGCCGCCGACTGGCGCGGCACAACGATTTTGGCGGTGCGTAAGGGCGGCAAAGTGGTCGTGGTTGGTGATGGCCAGGTTTCGGTTGGGAACACGGTCATGAAACATGGTGCACGCAAGGTGCGCACCTTGGCGGGAGGGACCGTGCTGACGGGTTTTGCCGGTGCCACTGCGGATGCTTTTACCTTGTTTGAGCGGCTGGAAGGCAAACTGGAGCGCTTTCCCAACCAATTGCTGCGCGCGTGCGTGGAATTGGCCAAGGATTGGAGGACAGACCGGTATTTACGCCGCCTTGAAGCCATGCTGATTTGTGCTGACAGGGAAGGCACCTATGTGCTGACCGGTACGGGCGATGTGCTGGAGCCTGATCACCCGGTTGCCGCCATCGGCTCTGGCGGGGGCTATGCGCTGGCGGCAGCGCGCGCGCTTTATGATCAAGACCTCGACGCTGAAACCATTGCACGCAAAGCCATGGCGATTGCGGCAGATATTTGTGTGTACACCAATGGCAATGTGACCATTGAACAATTGGCGACCGTCGAATGACCGATCTTTCCCCCCGCGAAATTGTCTCAGAACTCGACCGCCATGTGATTGGCCAGTCCGATGCCAAACGCGCTGTTGCCATTGCGCTGCGCAACCGCTGGCGGCGCAAGCGCTTGCCCGAGAAGTTGCGTGAGGAGACCACGCCCAAAAATATTTTGATGATTGGGCCAACGGGCGTCGGCAAGACCGAGATTGCTCGTCGTCTGGCCAAGCTTGCTGGAGCCCCGTTTGTGAAGGTGGAAGCCACGAAGTTCACCGAAGTGGGTTATGTCGGCCGCGATGTCGATCAGATCATCCGCGATCTGGTTGAGGCCGCCATCCATCTGGTACGCGATCGCCGCCGCAAAGAGGTGCGCACCAAGGCTGAAGCCATGGCCGAAGACCGTGTCCTGGATGCTTTGGTTGGCACTGAAGCCAGTCAGGGCACGCGCGATGCCTTTCGCAAGAAGTTGCGCGGTGGCTTATTGGCGGACAAGGAAATCGAGCTTGATTTCGAACTGAGCTCTCCTGCCACCTCCATGATGGAGTTTCCAGGTGCCCCTGGCGGCATGATCGACCTGGGCTCGATGCTGCAGAACCTGTCCGGTACCAGGAAGCGTACCCGCAAGTCCACGGTCGCCGAAGCCTATGAGCCACTGGTGACCGAGGAGAGCGACAAGCTGTTGGATAAGGAGTCGATCACGCAGGAAGCCTTGCTTCTGGCCGAAACCGAAGGCGTGGTCTTTATCGATGAGGTTGACAAAATCTGCGCCCGTGCCGAACGCCAGGGGGCCGATATCAGCCGCGAAGGTGTGCAGCGCGATCTGTTGCCGCTGATTGAGGGCACCACGGTTTCGACCAAGCATGGGGCGCTGAAGACCGACTTTATCCTGTTCATCGCTTCAGGTGCGTTCCATGTCGCGAAGCCTTCGGACTTGTTGCCGGAGTTACAGGGCCGCCTGCCGATCAGGGTCGAACTGCAGGCCCTGACGCGCGATGATTTCCGCCGCATTTTGACCGAGCCTGAAGCCAGCCTTGTGAAACAATATGTTGGCCTGATGGGAACCGAAGGCGTGACGCTTTCCTTCACCGAAGACGCCGTTGATGCCATTGCCGATGTGGCGGTGGCGGTGAACACCAGCGTGGAAAATATCGGTGCCCGCCGCTTGCACACGGTTTTGGAACGCGTGCTTGACGACATCAGCTTTAACGCCACCGACCGTGGCGGCGAGATCATCGACATCACGGGCGCTTATGTGCGCGAGAAGGTCGAAGGCTTGTCCAAAAATACCGATTTGAGCCGGTTTGTGCTGTAGGGGGGAGTGATCCCTTACCGCGCGAATTTCTGGAACTTGATGCGGCTTGGGATGATTTCGGTCAGGCCCAGACGACGCTTTTTGTCTTCTTCATAGGCTTGGAAGTTGCCTTCAAACCATTCTACGTGGCTGTCGCCTTCATAGGAAAGAATATGCGTAGCCAGACGGTCGAGGAACCAGCGGTCGTGGCTGATGACCACGGCGCAACCCGGCCAGGCTTCCAGCGCATTTTCAAGGGCGGAGAGGGTTTCCACATCGAGATCGTTGGTGGGTTCGTCGAGCAGGAGGACGTTGGCACCAGAGCGTAACGTTTTGGCGAGGTGAACGCGGTTACGTTCCCCCCCCGACAACAGACCCACTTTCTTTTGCTGGTCGCCACCTTTAAAGTTGAAGGTGCCGACATAGGCGCGCGAGGGCACTTCGCGGCCGCCGACATCAATGATGTCGAGCCCGCCGGAAATTTCTTCCCAGACATTCTTTGTGTCATCGAGATGATCGCGGCTTTGGTCGACAAAGCCCAGCTTCACGCTTTCGCCAACGGTGATGGAGCCGCTGTCCGGTTTTTCCTGACCGGTGATCATCTTGAACAAGGTCGACTTACCCGCCCCGTTCGGGCCAATCACACCGACAATACCATTTTGGGGTAATTTGAAGGTGAGATCACTGATCAGCATGCGGTCGCCATAGCCTTTGGAGAGGCCATCAAAGCGAATAACATTGGTACCCAGCCGTGGCCCTGGCGGGATTTGGATGGTGGCAAAGCTCTGCTTTTCCCGCTCGGCCGCATCCGCCATTTCTTCATAGCGTGCCAGACGGGCCTTCGATTTGGCTTGGCGGGCTTTTGGGCTTTGGCGCACCCAGTCCAGTTCCTTCGCCATCATTTTGGACTTGGCGTCGCTCTCGCGTTCTTCCTGTGCGATGCGCTTGGTTTTTTGTTCGAGCCAGCTGGAATAATTGCCCTCGTACGGGATGCCCTTGCCGCGATCGAGTTCCAGCGTCCATTTCGTCACTTGATCGAGGAAGTAGCGGTCGTGGGTCACGAGGATGACGCAGCCGGGGAATTCTTCCAAATGGTGCTGCAGCCAAGCCACTGACTCTGCGTCCAAATGGTTGGTCGGCTCGTCCAGCATCATCATGTCAGGCTTGGACAGAAGCAGGCGGCACAAAGCGACGCGGCGCTTTTCCCCGCCCGACAGTTTGGAGATGTCGGCATCATTGTCGGGGCAGCGCAGCGCGCCCATCGCCATTTCAATCTTGGCATCAATGTCCCAGGCATCGGCCGCATCAATCTGTTCTTGCAGCGCGGTCATTTCTTCCATTAATTCGTCGGAATAATCCTCGGCCATTTTCATGGAGATTTCGCCGAACCGGTCAAACAGGATCTTCTCGGGGCATTCGGCAATAACATTTTCCCAGACTGACTTGGTGGGGTCGAGGTCTGGTTCCTGGGCCAAATAGCCCATTTTCGTGCCTTGGGCGGGACGGGCTTCACCGGTGAAGTCCTTGTCAAGGCCGGCCATGATTTTCAGAAGGCTGGACTTGCCCGAACCGTTGACACCGACCACACCAATCTTCGCATCCGGGTAAAAGGACAGCCAGATGTTTTCGAATACTTTCTTGCCGCCTGGATAGGCTTTGGTCAGGCCTTGCATTTGGAAGATATGCTGATGTGCCACGCGTGTGTCTTTCTGTCGGTCAAACTAGGGGTTGGCCGGGCTTTTAGCTGACCCTGAGGCGAAGGGGAAGGGTGCGCCATGCGGGGGAGTTGTGCTGTTGCAGGGCCATGGCTAACGAACATCTTGCGCGCTAAACGCCAATCGAAAGGGTGGGGTCGATGAAAGTTTTGTTCGATACCAATATATTGATCGACCATCTGCAAGGCCATCGCGCCGCCACCCAAGCCATTGTGAGCCATAGTGGCGCTGCCATCTCTGTCATCTCTTGGGTGGAAATCATGTCTGGCTTGCCCGTTGCGCAAGAAGACGCCGTGCGCGTGTGGCTAGACCGCTTTCATCTGATCGAAGTCGACGCCGATATTGCTATCTATGCTGCAGCCCTGCGCCAAGAAAGGCGGCTTGACCTGGCTGACGCGCTGATTGTTGCCACAGCCCAGGCCAGCGGCCGGACTTTGGTCACCCGCGACCGGGCCTTGTGTCACGAGTTGGACGATCCCCCCGTTCTGATCCCCTATAGCCTTGACGTCGACGAAGGCCCCTTTTGACTCTTTCCAAGGCCTGAACACGCTGTGGCCATTTTAACGCCAAACTAACCATGTTTGGTTTTAACAAGCCAAGGGGCGTTTTGGAGCCACATGATGATTAATCGGAAATTTCCTATTCTCTGCGCGGCAGTCCTGTGTTCGGGTCTGGCCTTGGTCACGCCTGCTTTTGGCCAAACCACAGGGCCGACACCTGATGACATGGCGACGTCATCGGTTGCGGCACCTGCCACCAATAAAGCCAATCCCGACGGGTTCACCCAGCAGGAAATCATTGAGGCGGCTGGCACCTTTTTTGGCAAAACCTCTGGCAGCGTCGGCCAGGCGGTCGAGCGCGTGTTCCAGGACCAGGGCAGGCCCGTCGGCTATATCAGGGGTGATGAATATGCGGCTGCTTTCGGCTTTGGCCTCCGTTATGGGCAAGGCATGTTGGTAATGAAGGATGGGCAAGAGCGTCAAATCTTCTGGCAAGGCCCTTCTATCGGCCTTGATGGCGGCGGCCATGCCAGCAAGGTCTTCACCCTTGTCTATAATCTGGAAAACCCCGATGGTATTTACCGACGCTATCCAGGTGTCGAGGGTGCTGCCTTTTTTGTCGCCGGGATTTCGGTGACCTATCAGCGTGCCGAAGGGGTGACTTTGGCCCCGATGCGCACGGGCATTGGTTTTCGAGCCGGCGTCAATGCCGGCTATACGGCCTATTCCAAGCGTCGCCGCGCCATCCCGTTCTGATCGCTTAAGCAGATGTGAGCGCAAAGGCCTCAATTATCTGATCGACCTGCACAGCCGTTGGCTGTGCAGCGTCGACGGCCAGCGCCTCTTTGGGTGTCTCTAAGGTCGAAAACTGGGATGCCAGGATACTTGGTCCAGCAAAATGGCCTTGGCGCGTGGCAAGGCGCATGTGGGCAAGATCAGTCCCGATCACCAAATGCACCAGATAGTCCGGTGACAAGCTGTCGCGGTGGAGCGCCTTGAGCGCAGAGCACGCCAAAATCGTCGACACACCCTTTTCGTCAAACACCGGCTTGATCCGGGCGAGCCACGCGGCTCGGTCGGTTTCATCCAAGGTGACGCCTGATGCGATTTTGGCCTTGGCTTCCGGGGAATGAAAATCATCAGCATCCAGGAAGCGCCAGCCCAGCCGCGTCGCCAGGGCAGCACCCAAGGTCGTCTTGCCCGCGCCAGAGACGCCCATGATCACCAGTTTTACCATGGGCCATGGTTTAGCCGAGCCGGCCCTGCCCCAGCAAGTCAGCCCAGCATGGCGAATTCACACCCAAGCCGATGATAAGCCAATTGACGCCCGCGTCCACGTCCATTAGATCGTCGCTCCTATTGCCCAGATGGCGGAATTGGTAGACGCACTGCTTTCAGGTAGCAGCGCCGCGAGGCGTGGAGGTTCGAGTCCTCTTCTGGGCACCATAAAACTTCAAGACATTGATAGGGTTGATAATTTACCCCTTTGGGGTTCGATAAATCGTGCTTGCTACACATCTTTGCTACACAATGATGGTCCAAAAGCTTCCGTAACCATCGAGAAAACAACGAAAAATCGGTCAAAGGACTGTTACACACGACTGTTACACAATGTACCCAGTGGTCTTTGTGTTAGATCCGGCAGGTTCTACTATCGTCGCAGGGTGCCACACGATATTCGGCAACTGATTGGTAGGGCTGAAATTTGGCGATCTTTGCAGACTGACAGTTTGAAATTTGCCTTGAGAAGGTTGCATATCGAAGCTGAATTTGAACATGCCCGATTGAGAATGGGTGTGGATGTGGATCAGGCTCTGTTACAGCCTGTTTCTATAGGTTATCATTCAGTTTCAGTGCCTTCGATCAAGCCACTGAAGTTGAGCGATGCCTACGAACGATATATGAATGATCCCACCCATTCATGGTCAGCTAGGACACGTGAAGCCTATGAAACTAGTAGGAAATTGGCTGTTTCAGTGATTGGTGCTGATATGCCTTTGAGTGACGTTTCACGGTTGCATTTGCGGGACTACATTGATGTTCTGCGGTTCCTACCCAAGAATGCTACCAACCGTTTTCCAAAGCTCACTGCACGGGAAGCGGCTGCAAAGGCTCGTGCAGATGGTGATGAAAATGTGATGACCGCTGCCAATGCGAATGTCTGCATTGCCAACCTATCCAGCTTTCTGAATTGGGCAGTGAATGAGGAACTGCTGGATAGGAATCCTGTTCGTGGATGCCAATGCTGAGGTATTTGTTGTGGTCTTCTGGCTGCTTTTATCATTGTTTCTGGGTTTGCCTGATGCAAATCCCCATGCATGATAACCGCGAAGAACACAGTGTATAGAATCGAATAGATCAGATTTATTCTTCATTCGGCAGATTTTTAAAGTCCTTGTTAGGAGTTCATGGGTTAACCTTAGAATAATTACCTTTGCTGTTGAACTGTTCTGGGGGACAGTAGGTGAAAATTCCAAAGCCTTTGATCGTAAAGAGAGAATACCGCGTTGAACGAGGCAACGTGGCGTTAATCTTTGCGTTGGTTTCCTCCGTTTCAGCTGTTGTACTTGGGGCTGCGGTTGAGCTTAACCACATTGCTTCGGCCAGGGCATCGCTTGGCGCTGCGGCCGATGCTGGGGCTCTTGCCGCCAAACGCGAGCAGATGGCTAAGAATTCGTTGGGCACTGCTTTGTCTTACGAAGCAGGCGCGAGCGTTGGCACCAAGGCATTTTTGGCTTCCGCGCCAGGCTCTGACAAGGGCGTGAGCAATCTGTCGTCTACCGTGACTTGGGATGCGGATGGTTCTGCGCGATTAACTGCGACTGGTACTCAAACCTTAATTCTGGGCGGCTTGGTGGGACGATTCACTGTGGCTATCAGTGCCGTTGGCGTCGCGACAGCGGGGGAAGATCGGCGTTTGGAGGTTGCACTCCTTTTGGATACGACGGCATCCATGTTCCAAACGGATGGACGGCCAACTACGCGCTTTACCCAAATGCGCAGCGCGGCCAAAGGCTTCGTCAATAGCTTGTTTGACACGATCAGTGTTCCTGATCGGTTGCGAGTGGCGGTTATTCCTTGGGCTACGACCGTCAACATTCGTAGCGAAGTGCCTGATCAAACTTGGAACGATGCAGCTGCTCCATCTATCAGTCCTCCTGATGCGGGTACTCGGTCGCTGCCGACGAATCTCGTTAGCCGCGCCACTAACGTCTCCCAGGACCCGTCCAGTTTAAACACGCTTTTTGCCCCTGTTGGCTGGCGCGGCTGTATCTCGGGGAGTGGCGAGAGCCTTTCTGCCAACGATGATATGAAGACTGGCATGGACTGGAGTGCTTTGCAGGTCCCGCCGCGTGTCAGCTATCATGTACGGACGGGCGGGACAACAGAAAGCAAAATGTGCGACCATTGGACCTGTCCGCCGCCACCCCCGTCACCGCCGTCACCGCCGTCGCCACCGTCGCCACCATCACCGCCACCGCCGCCACCGCCGACGACACAGGGGAAATTAATTCTACCTGGTAAAAAAGCGGAGAGCTTTGCGTTCTTGAGCTTTGGCAAAGCCATAGCGAATGCATCTTGTGTCAATAATCCCTATGTTTGCTATTACTCTGCTTGTTCCCCAAGCAGCCAATCCGTCACTACCCGCGGATGTTGGCAAGATGACAATCACGGCAGAAACAATGCCTTCTTCAACTACAATGGATCGCAACCCTGCATTCCTTGGGGCGGTTGGGGTTGTCAGTCGGACCTAAATATACCCATGGCCAGCGCTTGCACAGCTGACTATAACGAAATCAAGTGGAACAACGCCAATGGGACCTGGTGCGATTGGGTGCCGAAGGAGACATGGGATAGCTTCCGCCGTATCACTGGACCAAACCTGAATTGCCCGATGCCAATGCTGGGTCTTTCGGCGAACCGGACCCAATTGATCAACACGATTGACCGTCTGTCTCCGTCCCCCGGGGGTACCCACGCTGATGTTGGCTTGCGCTGGGGC
>CALRXH020000025.1:0-23563 GCA_943372135.1 Maricaulis salignorans
TGAGCCAGCCAAGGCCTTGCCCTTCATTTCGTTCAGCAGTTCCATAATGCTTTCACCAGCAGCAATCGCCGTGTCGAGTACGGAAGAAGCACGGTCGTTGGATTCACGGACCCGGTCATAAGCAATCACGTCTGAGCGCAATTTATTGCTAATCGCCCAGATGGCACCATTGTCTTTTGCAGAGGCAACCTTCAACCCTGTCGAAATCGCGTTCTGGGTTTTTTCCAGGTCGCTATTGGTGCGGTTCAATGTTTGAAGCGCAACCATGGCACCTTGGTTGGTATTTACGCTGATCATTCTTGATCTCCTTCTAGGTAACAGACGCCCGACTTATAGACGTTGAAGTCTTTCAGACCTTGAAGGCACATTAGCCGCCATACCCGTATTTTTCGTGTTCGAAATCGGAACAATTTTATCGAACTCAGGATAACTTCAAAAAATATCGGATAGTCAGCATTTTTAGAAAAAAAATGCTTGGATCGATTTGATCCAAGTCAGGTGGCCTCCAGTCATCGCAGGTCTCCCTGTCTTTCAAGTTGATACCAGCTTGGCCCCTTGTCTGATATCAGCGGACCACTCTAAAATCAGACAAAAAAAGGCCCAAGCAAGAGTGCTTGGGCCAAATCTGTATCACAGTTTTTTCTTTTTATAAGCTTTATTGGAACAGAGCCAGAGCCGCCTGCGACGAGCTGTTGGCGATTGACAGCGCCTGAATGCCAAGCTGTTGCTTGACTTGGAGAGCTTGCAGCTTGGCGCTTTCCTTGGCGAGGTCGGCGTCAACAATGGACCCGATCCCGTTGGTCAAAGCGTCTTGCAGCTTTCCAACAAAGGTTTTGTGAACTTCCAGGCGCCGTGCACCAGCGCCCCAGGTCGCCAATTGGGTACCCAAATTGGTGATCGATGTGTTGACTTGGCCTAGCGCAACTCCAAAATCGGCGGCGTTGGTTAACGCCCCTGCTGCCGCAACAGTTATAGTGGCACCGCCCAAACTCAAGTCGATCCCATTGATTGTGATGTTGTTCGCAACAGTACCTGCTGCGTCACCCAGAGCAACCGCGCTGCTTGGCGCGGCACCAATCATATTGGTACCGTCAAATGAGGCGTTGGATATTACGTTGGTAATTTGACTACGAAGCTGGCCAAAATCTGCTGCCAATGCGTTAGTAGCTGCTGTCGAGTTACCGGTCAGTGAGCCGGCCAAGGCCTTGCCCTTCATTTCGTTCAACAGTTCCATAATGCTTTCACTGGCTGCAATCGCCGTGTCGAGAATGGAAGTGGCACGGTCGCCTGATTCACGGACGCGGTCATAAGCCGTCACGTCTGAGCGCATTCTATTGGCAATAGCCCAGAATGCAGCATTATCTTTTGCTGAGGCAACTTTCAAACCTGTCGAAACCGCGTTCTGGGTTCTATCAAGGTCTCGATTGGTTTGAATCAGATGCTGAAGCGCAACCATGGCGCCTCGATTCGTGTTTACGCTGAGCATTTCTAGCCCTCATCCCTACTGGTTGTCTCTCGCTACGAGCGAGGAGTATTTATTTTAAATACCTCATCAGGCTAACACTGAGTTCTAAAGGCTCCGTTGAGAAGCATGGTTAACAAACTAATAATCCGAAACATTTTCAGCTACACTTAAGAGATTGCTTTTAACTCCTGTTCTTTGACTTTTCTCTTTTATAATCAAACGATATCGGCGAGGTTTCTAACTCAATTTCGGCTTTGCATCATCCTTAGTTCCGTAATAGATTCAATAAAATTTTATCAAAAAGATGAGGGAAAAATAATATGCGCGTCGTGGGTATTAAGCTAATCCCGCTGATCCTTGCCTCTGTGCTGATCTATATCGTCGGCGCATTGATTTATGGCGTGCTGTTTTCCGCCCAATGGATGGCCTTATCAGGCTATACGCCAGACATGTTGGCGGGCGAACAATGGCGGATGGCTTTAAGCCCGATCATGCCTGTCATGGTCACAGTCGGTATGGGTCTTCTTATCAAGGACCGCGGCATTACCACGCTGATGGCCGGTCTGCGGCTAGGTATGATGGTGGGCCTTTTGTTTCTGGTTGCGGCCCGGCTTTATAACTACGCCTATGGCAATGAGCCCTTGGGGCTTTTATTGATGGATTCCGCGCATTTGATGGCCAATGCCATCATCGCAGGCACGGTTTTAGGCGCGATGAAAGCTGGCGAATAACAGGCTCGCGAAGCAGGCCGTGAAGTGATACCCCGTCCCAAAGCCAATCAGGCTGAACCAATGATTCTGGTTCAATAGGGGACAGTTCTTGCGCATTTTGATTTCAAACGACGATGGCATTCATGCGCCGGGCCTAGCTGTCTTAGAGCGCATCGCCCAAGCCATTAGCCCCGATGTCTGGATCGTTGCGCCAGAAGTCGAGCGTTCGGGTACCTCACGGGCTTTGACATTGACAGAGCCTGTCCGTGTTAGGGCTGTCGGAGAGCGCCGCTTTGCCTGTTCAGGTACGCCCTCTGATTGCGTGCTGTTGGGCATAGATGAATTGGTCAAGGGCGGTCGCCCAGACTTGGTGCTGTCAGGCGTCAATCGCGGTCAAAACCTCGCCGAAGATACCAGTGTGTCGGGCACAGTCGCTGCCGCTGTGCAAGGCATGCAAATGGGCGTCCCTTCGATTGCTTTGTCTCAAGCGGTCAATTTTCGGACTGGCCAGCCCATTCCATGGCATACTGCAGAAGCCCATGGTGGCGAGGTATTACGCAAACTATTGGCCGGTCCATGGCCAGACGGAGTGGTGATGAACGTCAATTTCCCCGATTGCGAGCCCGAAGAAGTCACTGGCGTTCAAGCAACGTTTCAGGGCTTTCGCGATGAATGCATTCATCAGATTGATCGCCGAAGCGATTTAAGGGGCAATGATTATTACTGGATCGGCTATCGCGGTAAGCTTTCAAAACCACCTGCGGGTTCTGATCTGCTGGCCATTTATGAGAACCGGATTTCTGTTTCGCCGCTCCATATCGACATGACTGAGCATCAGGCTTTAACTGCGCTGAGAGAGGTGCTGCACGTATGAGCAGTGAGGACGGCCGTGCCCGTATTGTACTCGCTTTGCGCAAATCCGGCGTGATCGATCCCCTGGTTCTTAACGCCATTGAAACCCTCCCGAGGGAGGTTTTTATGTCGGCTGGCTTTGAAGGGCGAGCTTGGGAAGATGCCGCTTTGCCGATCGAATGCGGTCAAACCATCAGCCAGCCCTATGTCGTCGGCATTATGACGGCAGCGCTGGAGCTTACAGGACGCGAGAAGGTTTTAGAAATTGGCACAGGCTCTGGTTATCAGACTGCCATATTGTCAAAATTAGCGCGCCGTGTATTCACTTTAGAGCGCTATCGTACTCTCCTGCGTTTGGCCCAGAGCCGCCACGAGGTGCTGAAGCTCACCAATATTGTCTCTAAATACAGCGATGGTGCCTTGGGCTGGCCGGATCAAGGCCCCTTCGATCGAATTATTCTGACCTGTGCAGCGCCTGTACGTCCCGATGCTTTACTGGCACAATTGGCCCCCGGCGGTATTTTGGTGGCCCCAGTCGGGGCAGGGGCGGTGCAGGAGCTACTGCGATATCGTCTGCGCGCCGATGGGATCTTTGAAGAGGAAGCACTGATGGATGTCCGCTTTGTGCCCCTTTTGCCGGGCGTCGCGCGCGACGCCTAATGTGACCCTCCAAAGGTCGGAAACGCCTGCTTAACCATGTTGTGCGACAGCTTAGCAAATGCGTTGCTTCGTGAGCCTCTTTATAATTGCCGCCCTTGCAATGAGTGGCGTCTCCCCACTGGCAGCCCAGCCCGCACCTGGAACGGTGGATTTTGATCCGAAAAATCCACCGACAGAAACACGGGTGATGCGCGGAGAAACCCTTTACGCGATTGCAGAGCGCACCCGTTCGCCTTTGGCAGGACTGATTCAGGTCAATAGTCTGCGTGCGCCCTTTGCTCTAACGCCGGGTCAAACCCTTAGGCTTCCGCCATTGAAGGTCCATATTGTTCAGCGCTCCGAATCCTTTTCAGCCATTGCTCGTCGCTACAATGTCGACGAGCGGTCTTTGGCCTTATTCAACCGGTTTCCCCGGCCGGTTAAGCTGCAGGCAGGGCAGAAGGTTATTCTGCCGGCCTTGGTGCGCGATCAATTAACGGGGCTTGAGCCACAAGACCTTGTTGCTTTGCTGGCAACAGAGTTGGCCGCAGGCCGCTCAGTCAGTGGCGCGGTGCCTGGTCAATTGCGCCCCAATCCCGAAGCTGGTCCAGCTGTCACGGTCACCCCGCAGCCCAAGCGCCCTCTACCCGTTGCACCAAAGGCCAAGGCGGCACCATCCTCACCCCAAGCGACAACGGGTCTACTTGCAAGCTTGCCCGGTTTCAATTGGCCAGTGCGCGGACGCTTGGTTGAGACTTTTGGCACCAAGGGCGACCTGCGTGTGGTGGACGGGATTGAGATCGAAGCTCCGTCCGGCACACCGTTTCGGGCTGCGGCCTCTGGCACCATAGCCTATGTTGGCAATCAATTGGCAGGCTATGGCTGGCTGGTTCTCATCCGCCATCCCAGTGACTATATGACCGCTTATGCCTTCGCCAATTCTGTCAATGTCCGCGAAGGCCAGACTGTCACGCGTGGAGAGGTAATTGGGCAAGTCGGCCAAACCGGACGGGCACGATCGCCCCGCCTTCACTTTCAACTTCGCCATGCAACCAAGCCAGTTGACCCTGTACCTTTCTTGGCTGCTGGCAGCGCTGATCCAACTTAATCGCCTTTAGTCGGGCAATTGGATGGATTGGCCAAACTCTCCCGCTCGATGAATGACAAACTGCCACGCACTGCGGCCGGAGCGCGCGCCACGTTGAGCCGCCCATTGCAGGGCAGTCCGGTCAAGCTCTGGGTCATCGGGGGCAAGGTTAAGCGCGTTGGCATAGCCGTGCACAATAGAAAGCCAGGTCGGTTGATCCAAGCTTTGAAAGCCCAACCACAGGCCAAAGCGCTCTGGCAACGCCACTTGTTCGTCGACAGTTTCTTCGGGGCGGAATTCGGCTTGGTTACCATCAGGTCGGTTGATTAAGTGGCGGCGATTGGAGGTGACATAGACCAACAGATTGGCCATCGCGCCGGATACACCGCCATCCAGCACGCTTTTGAGCGCCTTATAGGTCTCATCTGCCCCTTCAAACGACAAATCGTCGATGAAGACCAGGGCTCGCCAGCCAGCGTGGCTTAAACGATCAGCCAGATCTGGCAGGCTTTTCAGGTCCGTGCGGCCGATCTCGACCAGTTTTAGATCCGAACGTTGCTTGGACACCTGATGGTGGACGGCCTTCACCAACGCACTCTTGCCTGTACCGCGGGCACCCCACAGCATGGCGTGATTGGCAGGATGGCCTGCCGCGAAGCGCTCGGTATTGAGGAGAAGGTGCGCCTTCTGCGTCTCGACCCCTTGGATCAGATCCAAAGGCACGCGGCGCGGGTGGGCGACCGGGCTCAAACGCATCTGATCACCGCGCCAGACAAACACATCATGGCCGTCGGGGCTCGGCAAAGGGGCTGGCGCTGGGGCCAGACGCTCTAAAGCTTCCGCAATGCGTAGAAGAAGCGCGCGTTCCTCTTTCATTAGTTTTTCTTCTTCTTTTGGATCTTGATGCAGGAGCCCAAGCCGCTCTCACGCACAATACGGGCCCCTTTGACGATGCCATTAGCCTTGCGTGCCACCCGACGGGACGGTTTGGTTGGGCTCCACTTTGCAGGTAAAGGCAGGATCGCGGCAAGGCGGGCGGCCTGCATGGGGGTCAACTCCTTGGCGTGCTTGCCAAAGTGATAGAGCGCACCGGCTTCTGCCCCAAAGATACCTGGACCAAACTCGGCCACGTTCAGATAGGCTTCCATGATCCGCTGTTTGGGCCATAGTGTTTCGATCAAGACCGTGAATCCCGCTTCCAAACCTTTGCGCAGCCAAGAGCGTTCGGGCCAGAGAAAGACATTCTTGGCGGTCTGCTGGCTAATGGTCGAGCCGCCGCGTAGTTTGCGGCCCCGCTCATTGCTCTTTACCGCTTTTTGTATCGCGACCCAGTCAAAGCCATCGTGGCTGCAAAACTTTGCATCTTCTGAGGCAATGACCGAATAGACCAAGTGGGGGCTGATCTGGTTGAGCGACACTGGATTGCGGCGCACATCCTTGCCTTGAAACGTGCGCTCAACCATCAAGAATGTGCCAGGGATCGGTACAAAGCGATAGGTGAGCGTCCAGACAATCGGGGCGAGCGCCAGAAACAGCATGAACTTGCCGAGGCCGCGCCAAAAGCTCTTCTTGGGCCTATGCTTTTGAGGCGGGCTTGCCTGCGGCTTGGGGCTGGTAGCTAGGTTCAAAGTGGCTGTTCCCATTCGCCGCGCACCGAGACGTCGGTCTCATAGCCCATAGTGGTCTCTGCCAAGCCTGAAAAGTCCTCCGGCGACATCAATTGTCGCAATGCCCATACACCTGCCCCGCGCACCAATGGGCTTTCATGCAGGCTCAGATGCTGGGCGGCAGGCAAGGCGTCCGCACGTCCACTATTGCCAAGTCCAATGGCGACATTGCGCAGGAAGCGGGCTAATCCAATGCGCTTGACGGGATTTTTGGCAAAGAGAGCCCGAAACGCGGTGTCATCCAGATGAGCCAGCTCTGCCAAAGCGAGGTGCTTTAACTCATCGCGCACCTGCAATTTTGTCTCGCGCGCGGTCTGAGCGAATTTATTCCATGGGCATACAGCCAAGCAATCGTCACAGCCATAAATTCGGTTGCCCATGGCGGCGCGAAGCGCCAGCGGGATCGGGCCGGCATGTTCAATGGTAAGGTAGGAAATGCAGCGCCGGGCATCTAATTGGTACGGCGCGGGGAAAGCCTTGGTCGGGCAGGCATCCAAGCAGGCCGTACACGACCCGCAATGCTCCTTGGTCGGCTCATCGGGTGAAAATTCTTGTGCGATCAGCACACAACCCAAAAACAACCACGAACCAAAGTCGGTAGAGACAAGATTGGTATGCTTGCCTTGCCAGCCAAGGCCTGCGCGCGCGGCCAGCGGCTTCTCCATCAACGGGGCCGTATCAACAAAGATTTTCACTTCCGCGCCACTTTGGCGATGCAGCACCCCCACGAAGGCCTTGAGCTGCTTCTTGATCACATCGTGATAATCATCACCGCCCGCATAGATGGAGATATTGGCTTGGTCCTTATGGGCCAATTTAACCATAGGGTCGGCATCGGGTCCATAATTGACGCCCAGCAGGATGGCTGTCTTTGCCCCGTCCCATATGGCTGTTGGGTGAGCGCGCCGATCCAGCGTCTCTTCCATCCAGCCCATCGACCCATGAAAGCCTGCGGCGATAAAGGAGCGCAGACGGGCTTCTGCCTCCCAAGCAGCGCGCGCATCGGCGATGCCGCAGACATCAAAGCCATGCTCGCGGGCGAGTTGCTTAATCGAGGCAGCGTCTAAGGGCTGGGATTTGGACGCGGTTTGGGCCATGTCGTCCTCCTAAAAGTCCAAATCACTATAATGGGGTGGGGGTGAGAGCCCGGCGAGCAAATCACCCAAAAGGGGCCTGAATGCGGGGCGCTGTTTCAAGCGCGCATACCAATCCTTGCCAGTTGGCGCGCTGCTCCAACTGACCGCATCCAAATAATCCAACACCGAGAAATGTGCGGCGGCGACCATGTCGGCGATCGAGAGCTTCTTGCCACCAATCCAGCCTTCAGCTTCGGCCGCACGGCCAATCTGGTCGAGGGTTTGGGTGGCAGCCAGTGTGGCTTGGCGCAGAATGGATGTGTCAGGTGCGCCCCCGCGGCCGAGCGCCTTGCGCGCCTTTTCATGCACGACATTTTCGACAATCGGCCCAAGGGTCCGGATCGCCCGAATGGTCAGCGCACGCACAGCCGCGCGCTCCAATGGCCCGCCAGGCAAAAGCGGTGGGGTAGGCAGCAAGTCTTCCAAATACTCAAAGATTGCCAAGGCTTCTGAGATGGTCGCCCCATGGCCCCAGGAATCATCGACAAGTACCGGTGTGACCCCATCGGGTGCCACGGCGAGCAGTCCGGCATCTGCTTCAAAGGGTAAGGCTTCGCGTACATGAAAGACCGCGCGCTTTTCACCCAGCGCCAAGCGCACGGCCCGCGACAGGGGGTCTAGGGTTCTGGCATGAACAAGCAGCATAGGATTTCTTTGTGCGGGACGCTGGCCAAGGTCAATGATGGCGCACAGGTTTCATAACAAACAGGCAGTGCGCTACAAAAAGGAATAGGGGTCCATGTCGATGCTCACCCGCACACTGCCGGGCACGCGAAATCCCCGTCGCCAAGCCGCCATAAAGGCCGATAGGTCTACTTCCTTGCTGGACTGAACTAAAAAGCGCCGCCGTCGCCAGCCGCGGATCATGGCCAATGGCGGTGGCGCTGGACCCCAAACTTCGACCCCGTCAGCAGGAAACAGGGCGTCACTGGCCGACTGGGCTGCCGCATCAACGGCCGCATCGGTTTGGGCCATGATGTGTAAAGCTGCCATCCTGCCATAGGGTGGGGCACCGACGGCGGCCCGGCCCAAGCTCTCGGCCTCGATAAAGGCATCCCGGTCGCCCATGACGAGGGCTTGCAGTGCCTCATTATCTGGATAATGGGTTTGAATGAGGGCGCGTCCGGGCCGATCTGCACGCCCGGCGCGACCTGCAACTTGGCTCAACATCTGATATGTCCGCTCCCCTGCTCGAGGGTCGCCACCTTTAAGGCCCAGATCGGCATCAACGACACCTACGAGGGTCAGGTTCGGGAAGTTATGGCCTTTGGCGACGATTTGGGTGCCGATCAGAATATCGATCTCGCCCTTCTCCATCCGCGCCACCAATTCTCGGACGGCCTGCGGGTTATGGGTGGTGTCAGAGGAGAAAATCTCGATCCGAGCATCGGGGAAGCGCTCGGTGGCTTCTGCCGCAATACGTTCAACGCCCGGCCCCACCGAGACCAGCCCATCTTCAGCGCCACAATTGGGACAGGCATCGGGCTTGCGCATTGAAAAGCCTGTGAGGTGACACACCAAGCGGTTGGAATATTTGTGCTCGACGAGCCAGGACTCAGTGTCAGGCGCCTTCATGCGATGACCACATTTGCGGCACAAAACCACTGGGGCATACCCGCGCCGGTTCAAGAACAATAAGACTTGCTCGCTCCGTTCCAAAGTCTCCGCCATCGCCTGCACCAGGACTGGGCTAAGCCAATGATCCCGCTCGGGCGGATTTTCCTTTAAGTCAACTAGACTGACATCAGGCAGCAGCGCCACGCCATAGCGGCTGGGCAATAGGAGGCGTTGATAGCGACCCGCATCGGCGTTGAGCCGTGTTTCCATCGAGGGCGTGGCAGAACCAAGCACGATGGCTGTCTGTTCAAACTTGGCGCGTGCCACCGCCATATCGCGGGCATGATAGCGCAGACCATCGTCTTGTTTGAAGCTGCTGTCATGCTCTTCATCGACGAGGATCATCGACAATTTGGCAAAGGGCAGAAACAGGGCGGAGCGCGCGCCAATCACGATACGGGCACGACCGGCTGCCACTTCCCGCCAGGTCCGTCGCTTTTGCGCACCCCCTATGTCAGAATGCCATTGCGCCGGAGCGGCACCAAATCGCTGTTCAAACCGCGCCACAAGAGCTTGGGTCAAAGCAATTTCGGGCAGCAGGATCAACACCTGTTCATCAGGTCGCGCGATCAAGGCTTGTGCCACTGCCTCTAGATAAACCTCTGTCTTGCCAGACCCTGTAACCCCATCAAGCAAGAAGGGGCTGAACCCGCCAGCGGATACTGCTTTGGCGATCATATGGGCCGCATCGGCTTGCATCTCCGATAGGGGCCTGGCGGGCAAACAGGGGTCAGGTGCGTCAAACGGCAGGTCGATGGGGCGCTCGGTTTCTTTCAGCGCGCCCACCTTCAACAAGGCTGTGACAATGCCAGAGCCAACGCCAGAAGCTTTGGCGAGGGCCGCCCGTGGGATGGGCTTTTGCGCGCAGGCCAATACCCGAGAACGGGCTTCATTGAGTTTCTCAGGGCGCAGGCCCGTTGCTACCACGAGGCGTTCAATCGGGCCAGGACCCAAAGCTTCTGGTTGCCGTAATACCATGGCCAGCACTTGGCCCGGTGGGGTGACAAGATAGCGGGACGAAAAATCAATGAATTGGCGCAAGGCCGGACTGAAAGGTGGGCTCTCAAAACGAGACTTAACTGGCTTTAAATTGCTGCCATCGCTATCTGGTTTGAGCGCCCAGACCACGCCGATGCGCAGGTTCTGGCCCAAGGGCACTGCCACAACATCGCCTAGTCCAAGGATCATCTCGGGGGGCACGACATAGTCAAACGCCTCTGGCAAGGGCAAGGGAAGAAGGACGGAAACAACAGGCATGATTTCCTCCTACCCGAGACGGCGTGACTTGGGCAGAGGGCGCTTCAGGTCTTCAGCTATTTTAAGTCACGCATTGCCGGGCGAGAGTGGGGCGTCGCTCTGCGTGTCACGCAGCAACGCGCGTCTCGAAAGCCACCCCAGACTTCACCAGATGGGTCACTGTTTCAATATCCCCCAAAGCGGTCGAAGTCGGCGCGTGTCGCGACAGCAGCATTTGCCCGCGTAGGGCCGTCTTGACGGCTTGATCTTCGTGGATGGCCCCAGCACGGCCTGGCTCAAATCCCAAATAGGAGCTGCAGGCCCTCGCGAAGGATTGATGGATTCGGTCGGCTTCCTTCTTGTTTTTAACCCGGTTCGCCAAAACACCGATGCGCGCATTGGGCCTGCGACTTTTCAGAAGCTTCACAAAGGCATAGCCGTCTGTCAGAGAGGCGGGTTCGTCGAGGGCCACAATCAACACATCATCGGCATCGGCGGCAAGCTTCAGCATGGCATGGCCAATTCCGGCTGCAAGATCGACGATCACGCGGTCGTAAGAGAAGCTTAAGGCCGAGATTCCCGCTGCAATGCGCTGGACATCTCGCTCCTCTAGGTCTGCAAAGCTGGCGATTCCATGGCTGCCGGGTAAGAGATCAAAGCCACCAGGGCTTGCAGCGCCCCCGGCAATCCGCATCACAGCCTCGGCCAAAGTTGCTTCCCCGCCCATGACATGGGCGAGGGTCAGGTCTGGCTGGATACCCAATTGGATGTCGACATTGGATAGGCCTAGGTCGCCATCCACCAGAAGAACGCGCTCGCCTTGTTCGGCTAATGCACGGGCGAGGGAGACGGCGATGAATGTCTTGCCAACCCCACCCTTGCCCGAAGCCAAGGCGACAATGCGGCCAGGCGGTTTGCGCGCAGGAAAAGGCACGATGGTGGTAGCAGAACCTTTCATGCCGTATCTTCTGTTTTGATATCATCGAAGGGCTCTAGTAGCAGGGCCGCGACACGATGGGCAGAAGCCAGCGCGATCCCGCCTGTGATGAAGGGGGTGGCCGAAATCTGGGCCAAGGCGATGTCTGCCGTGTGAAGTGCATAGACAGCCGAAGCCCGACGCTTGGTGAGGTCAAACCGCGTTATGATGGCGCGCTTGGTGCCAATCCCGGCAAAGGCTAGGCCCAAGTCTTCTAGATCTTCGTACCGCAAGTCGGCTGGCATGCAGAGGATGGGTTCTAGACCCACTTCCTGCACCAGTCGTTCCGTGGACCGCATGTCAGAGGGTTGCATGTGGTTTACAGCTGCAGCGTCAACAAAAACGCACTGGCCAGCTTGGCGGGCCTGTTTGGTCAGGCGCGAGAGATCTTGCAAGGTTGTTGCGGTTTCAAACGGCGTCCCCAAGCGGTCGGCCATGGCGCGCAATTGTTCGGCCCCACCGCAGCGTTCACTATCAAGCGAAATCAATAGCGCCTCGTAGCCAACGGCTAAGGCACGTGTGGCAAGTTTGGCTACAGCGGCTGTCTTGCCTGCGCCGGGCGCGCCAACAAGCACAAGCGGCCGCGTGGGTGCAGCCTCGATAGGATCGAACCCCAGCTTAACAGACAGGGATTCGCAGAGTGCTTGGCGCAATTGGGCGTGATCACTAAGCGTCATGGCCACGGCCTGTTCCCGTGTCAGCCCCGCTCTGGTCCAGAATACGGCCAAGCGTGACGGCGCGTCCTTGCTCGCAGGTTTGGCTTGCGCTGGTGCTGGCTCGGGCGCAACTTCTCTTAAGACGGGCTTTGCCGCAGCCTGACGCCCTAACAGCGCTGCTGTGCCCCGACTTGTGACAGGCACTGACTTGGGAGCCAGCGCTGGCTTTGACGTGGGCTTAGGCGCAGATGGGACAATGTCTGCCCTGGCCGGGCGCGATGTCTTCATCATGAAGTCTTCCGGCTTAAAATGCTGCGCCAAGGTTTCTTGCTTGGATGTTGCCCCGAAGACGGGCCTTTCAGGTGCTGGTGCGACGACTGATAGGGCGCGTGGCTTGTTGCCAGGCTCTGTTGAGGCACTGATTTCAATCCCGCTACGCGTACTGCGCCAACTCAAGACAACCGCCTTTGGCCCAAGCTCTGCCCGCACCTGCGCGATCGCCTCGGGTAGCGTGGGGGCAAAGTAGGTAAAGACGCGCATCAGTTAGTCACCCTAGACACTGCCCAAGGTGCGCAGCTTAGCTTTCGGGTGGATTTCGTTCTGGCTCATCACCATGGTTTGGGCACGGAAGCGCTCAATCAGTGACCGGACGTAAGGCCTAATGCCGCCTGAAGTCAGTATGACAGGGATTTCGCCGGTTTGGGCGGCACGGTCCAAAGCTATCCGAACCGCCTGAACAAATTCATGCACTTGACTTGGAGCCAGCGCCAATTGACGGTCGCCACGCTCGCCGACAATGGCTTGCGAGAAAGCCTGTTCCCACATTGGCGACAGCGCCACAATCGGCAGGGAACCGTCCGGGCTGCGGTTTTGGAAGCAGATTTGCCGGGCCAGGCGCGCGCGGACATGTTCCACCATCGACACGGCATCCATTGTTGTGGCTTCTGAAACGGCTTCCATAATGGTGGCGAGGTCGCGGATCGATACACGTTCGCGCAACAAGCTTTGTAGGACACGCTGAACCGTCGCCCAGGAAACTTGGCCAGGGATGGTGTCTTCGACCAGTTTCTGATGCTCTTTTGACAATTCTTTCATCAGGCGCTGGACTTCGGCAATCGACAAAAGCTCGGCCATATTGTCCTTAACCACTTCTGTCAGATGGGTGGTCAGAACGGTGGCTGGGTCGACTATCGTATAGCCTTTGAAGGCGGCTTCTTCGCGGAAGCTCTCCGCTACCCAAGCCGCAGGCAGACCGAAGGCAGGCTCTTTGCAAGGCTCGCCTGGTAGGTTCGGTGTTTCGCCTGCGGGGTCCATGACCAAGAGATGTCCGATGCGCAATTCGCCTTCACCGGCTTCCATCTCTTTCACGCGGATGGAATAGCTATTGTTGGGCACGGCCATATTGTCCAGAATGCGAACCGCGGGCATGACAAAGCCCAGTTCTTGCGCGATCTGACGCCTCAAAGCTTTTATCTGATCGGTGATCCTGCGGCCTTGAACGTCATTGACTAAGGCCAATAGGCCATAGCCCAATTCTATTTTGAGCTCATCGATCGAAAGCGCTGTGGCAATGGGCTCGTCCTCATCTGGCTTTGGTTGGGTATGGGCGGCATCATGGGCTGCGACGTCGGACCTAAATTGCTTTGTTGCCTCGGCTTGCCAGAGCTTATAGGCGAGATAACTCGCCCCGGCCCCAATCAACCAGAAGGCAATCAAGGGCATACCTGGCAGAATGCCTGCAATAAAGGCAGTGGCTGCAACCATCCCAAGGGCTTGTGGGCTGCCTGCCAACTGGCGAGCTAGCGCAGTTTCTGCGGCTTCTTCGACGCCTGCTTTTGCGACCAGCATGCCCGCGGCGAGCGAGATGATTAGGGCTGGGATTTGGCTGATCAGGCCATCGCCAATCGTCAATTGTGTGTAGGTGGTGCCAGCTTCGCCAAAGCTTAGGCCTTCCTGAGCCATGCCGATGATTATACCGCCAATCACGTTGATGGCGGTGATGATCAGGCCTGCAACCGCGTCACCACGAACAAACTTAGACGCACCGTCCATTGCCCCGAAGAAGTTGCTTTCGCCTTCAAGTTCTTTCCTGCGACGGCGGGCTTCCTCTTCATTGATGAGGCCTGCCGACAAATCGGCATCGACTGCCATTTGCTTGCCAGGCATCGCGTCCAAGCTGAAACGGGCGGCAACTTCGGCGATACGGGTGGAACCTTTGGTGATGACGATGAAATTGACGATGACCAAAATGATGAAGACGATAATGCCGATGACGAAATTGCCGCCCATGATGAAGTCACCAAATGCGGCAATGATTTCACCGGCTGCATCTGGGCCTTCATGGCCGTGGGATAGGATTAGACGAGTTGACGCAATGTTGAGGCCAAGCCGGAACATGGTTGCGACCAAGAGAACAGCTGGAAAAGCGCTAAATTCCAATGGCTTGCGGATGAACAGCGCCGTCATCAAGATTAGGACCGAGCTTGTAACCGAAATGGCCAACAAGAAATCCAGCAAGAAGGGTGGCAATGGGATGATCAAAAGGACCACCAGCCCGACAACCCCGGTCCCCATTAGGACTTGGCCTGTCATTACCCCTTTTATGATGGTCGACAGGCTGAATTGCGGGGCCTTTGGGTTCGCGCCAAATCCTTCGGATGTGTCTGTCATGGCTTATCCGTAAACAAAGCGGGGTTCGTTGGCACCTGGCGCAGGCACGTCGACACCGGCATCCATGTAGAGCTTTAGTTTGTTGCGCAGGGTACGGATCGAGATACCCAGAATCTGGGCAGCATGGGTCCGGTTTCCGTAGCAATGTTTAAGTGTATCGAGAATCATTTCCTGTTCGACTGCTTCGATCGTACGCCCAACAAGATTAGCTGGTGCGCTTTGCACGGCATGGGCGGCCAACATAGCTTGCCCGGCAGTTGCGGCATGGGGGGTTGGCGCTGCAGTTCTGGCCACGGTTGACCCATCGGGCAGGCGAATGTCAACCAACTCGATCTCTGGGCCGGCTGAGAGTAAGACTGCGCGGTGCATGGCGTTTTCCAATTCCCGCACATTGCCGCGCCAGGGACTTGCCTTGATGGCATCGAGCGCGACGTTTGAGATTCCTTTCGGCTTCAAGCCATTTGCCGTCGTGTATTTTTTTATGAAATAGGTGGACAGAGCGACCAAGTCGCCTGGACGATCGCGTAGTGGCGGAATGCACAGATTGACGACATTGAGTCGGTAATACAGGTCTTCCCGGAATTTACCCGTGTGCACATCTTCTTCCAGATTCCGGTTCGAGGTTGCGAGGATGCGGATATTCACGGGCACGGGCCTTGAACCACCAACGCGGTCAATTACCCGCTCTTGAATGGCTCGCAGAAGTTTCGCCTGCAGGCGGATGTCCATTTCGCTGATTTCGTCGAGTAGAAGTGTGCCACCATCGGCTTCTTCAAATTTGCCGATCCGGCGCGCCAAGGCACCGGTGAAGGCCCCTTTTTCATGGCCAAACAATTCTGACTCCAGAAGGTTATCGGGAATGGCCGCACAATTGACGCTGATGAAGGCTTTGTCGGTGCGGCGCGAATTCTGGTGAACAAAGCGCGCCATCACTTCTTTGCCAACGCCGCTTTCTCCCGTGATCAGCACGTTGGCTTCGGATGGGGAGATTTGTTCGGCCAGCCGGATTACGGCCTTCATTGCTGGGTCATGGGCGATGAGGGGACGATTGTCGTCGGTAATGGCGGCCAGCACGGCGGCAATCAGCTCTGGGTCTGGCGGCAAAGGCAAGAATTCTTGCGCACCCTGCCGGATGGCATTTGCCGCCGTGCGTGGATCGGTGGATACGCCACACGCAACGACCGGCACGATGATGTGCTCGGCCTCGTTTTGAGCGATCAGGGCTGCGATATCATGGCTGACATCGACCAGAAGCAGATCTGCCCCTTTGCCATTTCGCAGGGCAGTTGTAGCCTGCACGATGGTGTCGACCTGGAACACTTTAGCACCACGATCCATCGCAATCTTGGACGCGACGGCGAGCTGCCCACTCATGTTGCCAACAATCAAAACTCGCATTTTTTGTCTCCTAACGCCTAAGCGTGTTCACTGGTCATGCGCTTTTGTGCGCGTTCGTTCGGGCTCAAGGCTTATGCGTTGGTGTCATTGTCCTTGATGATTTCAGTCATGGTCACCCCGAGGCGTTCGTCGACGACCACAAGCTCGCCGCGCGCCACGAGTCGGTTGTTCACATAAATGTCGATGGCTTCCCCGACTCGGCGATCCAGCTCAATCAACGACCCGCGTGCGAGCTTCAGGAGTGACGCAACATCCATCGTAGCGCGACCGAGCACCGCCTTAATGTTCACGGGCACATCAAAGACCGGTGCCAGATCGGTCGCCGTGCGTGTATATTGCTGCGGGGCTTGCCCTTGCTCGACTTCTGCTGGCAGGGGATCAAGCTCCGAGAGGTCGGGCAGATCGTAGGACTCTGTGTTTTCGTCCATTTCAGGCCTCCTCAGGTCTGGTTCATGTCGAGGCTTAAGCCTTCAGCATCCGCTGAGGCGAGCCAGTTTTGGGCGGAAGTTTCGATAGCAGCGAGCGCACTGGCACGTTCATGCACAATGCGTCCATCACCCCAATCCAAGGTGCAATCCCCTGTCTGTGCCTGGGGGTCCGGCCGCACGACAATTTCGCCGGTGAACCCAGCTTCACGGGCGCAGCCGATCAGACGTTCTTCAATCGTCTCTGCCAATTCCGGCGAGACGCGGACAACCAGTCGCGCGGTGTCGCGTAAATTGGCAACCGCAGAGGCGACAATCGCTTCAACCCGGTCAGCGCCATAAGCATCTAAGGCGGTATGGGCCACCGAGCGGGCAGCGGCGAGCGCGACTTCGGTCGCATCGAGGCGTAGGCTGTGGGCCTCCTCATTGAGGCGACCCAGCATCATTTGCAGCATGCGGGCAATCGCACGCAGCGCTTCGCTGGTTGCCCGTTCAACCTTAATCAATTCAGCCTGTTGTCCTTCGGCAAAGCCCGCGGCATGGGCGGCTGCCACGTCCTCGTCGGTCAAAACCTTGCGACGGTTCGAGGTGCCAGGCGCTGTTGTCCCTGCTTTGGCGAACATCGGCTCGAAGCTGTATTTGGAAGTTTGAACCATCGTGTGCCTCAGTAAATTAGTTCATCATCACGCCCGCCTTCGGCGAGCATGATTTCGCCACGCTGGGCTAAGTCTTTGGCAATTTGGACCATGCCGGATTGCGCGCTATCCACATCCTTCAGACGTACAGGTCCCATCGATGCCATGTCATCGCGCATGATCTTCGAGGCACGTTCCGACATATTGCTGAAAAAGAGAGTGCGAAGTTCGTCCGACGCCCCTTTGAGCGCCAAAGCTAGTTGCGACTTCTCGACGGCCCGCAACAGGGTTTGTACGCCACCCGGATCGAGTTTCTTCAAGTCCTCAAATACGAACATCAGGGCGCGAATTCGCTCAGCGGCTTCGCGGTTGCGTTCTTCCAGGGCCCCAATAAAACGGTTCTCTGTTGCACGGTCGAAGTTGTTGAAGATCTCGGCCATCAATTCGTGGCTGTCTCGTTTGGCTGTTCGCGCCAAATTGCTCATGAATTCATTGCGCAAAGTTAATTCGATTTTCTCCAGAATGTCGCGCTGAATCGGCTCCATGTTCAACATTCTGTTCACACACTCCAGCGCGAAATCGTCTGGCAGGGCGGACAGCACGCGGGCTGCATGGTCAGCCTTTACTTTCGACAACACCACCGCAACGGTCTGGGGATACTCGTTCTTTAGATAACTGGCCAAAGTCGTCTCAGCGACATTGCCCAATTTGTCCCACATGGTTCGACCGGCAGGACCCCGGATTTCCTCCATGATCGCTTCCACCTTGTCAGATGGCATCATGGATGTCAGCAAACGTTGGGTCTGTTCATAGGAGCCCATAACCGCGCCCGTGTTGGAAATGCGCCCAACAAAGTCGACCACCAATTCCTCAACCGCTTCTGCGTGTACATTGCCCAGATTGGACATGGCTTGGGAGATTTCTTTGATTTCGTCTTCGTCGAAGAGTGCCCACAATGACTTGTGGTCTTCCCCCAGAGCCAAGAGGAAGACGGCTGCCTTCTCAGGACCCTTTAGTTCGTTCAAGGATGTAATGGCCGCCATCTACTTGCGCTCCTGCAGCCAGGCACGGATGACCGACACGGTCTGTTCAGGGTTTTCCGAAACCATTTGAGAGACTTGCTTCATTGCATTGGCGTTTACCGAGCCTTGGATGCGGGCAATATCGACACGCTCATCACCACTACCGGCCTCACTTTCGGGTAAGGCGGCCACATTGCCAGCCCCTGCCAAACCCATGGGCATGACAGACAAACCCGAACTCGAGGATTCAAACACGCCATTGACGAGGGGACGTGCGACAAAGAAGAGAAGAGCTGCAGCAACAAGGGTCATTGCAAGGATTTCTGCGCCGCGCATGATGTCATTCTTGTCAAAAGCAAACGCACTAGGTGCTATCGACCCTGCATCGGCAGCAGCCTTTGCAAAGCGCACATTGACCACTTCGATTTTATCGCCACGATCTTCATTGATGCCAGCGGCAGAGCTAACCAAGGCAGCAATCTGCTTCATTTCGGCTTCAGGACGTGCGGCCCATTTGGGGGTTTCGCCTGCCTTTGCCGCTGGGGTCGATACTCCATCAACAGCAACCGCAACCGATAAGCGTGTCACTTTGCCCGGCGTAATCACTTCGGTACGGGTGCTTTTAGAGATTTCGTAATTCACGGTTTCATCGGTGCGATTGGAGTTGGATTCCTGTCCCCCTGCTGTCCCAGGTGTTTGACCGTCCGGCACGTTCTGGGCTTGAGTTACGCCCTGATCATTGGCCTTGTCAGCGGCCACCTCTTCAATCGTCCGGGTGGAGCGGGGTGCCACTTGATCGGGATTAAAACTCTCTTCGGTCTTTGTTACTTGGCTGAAGTCCAGATCGGCGGAAACCTGCACCCGAGCGCCACCCGGGCCCACAATGCCTTCAACAATTTCTTGTAAACGACGGCGCAGACGCTCTTCATATTGACTGGTGCGATCATCCATGGCGGCTGATGAAGCGTCCGCGCCAATGCTGGCACCAGCTAGCAATTCACCGCGTTCGTCCAAAATCGTTACTTTGTCGGGCGAGAGGCCTTGAACGGCCGCAGCTACCAGACTGCGGATGGCATTGATTTGCTTTTCAGACAGGGAGCCGCGCTCTAGCCCAACGACTATGGAAGCGGTCGGCGGCTCGGAATTGGTTTGGAATAGCGCCTTCTCTGGCAAGACTAGATGTACGCGGGCGGCGTTCACGGTGTCGAGACTGTCGATTGAGCGGGCCAATTCGCCTTCGAGCGCGCGCAGCTTGTTGACGTTCTGCACAAAGGACGTTGCACCTAAGGCATCTTGCTTGTCGAAAATTTCGTAGCCGATTGAGCCTTGGCCGGGCAGGCCATCTGCAGCCAGCCGCATGCGCGCTTCGGCGACTTTCGACCGGGGGACAAAAATGCTCGATCCATCCGGGGAAAGTTGGAAATCCACATTGGCAGCTGTCAGACTTTCGCTAACGGATGCAGCATCTTTGGCAGACAAATCTGAATAAAGCAGTGAACGTTCTTCTGCGCCCACACGGAACATAATCGCGATCAGGGCTGCAGCTACCAAAGCCGTTACAGCAAAGGCCGCAACCAGCTTTGCTGGGCCCGCCGACTTCAAAATCGATATCAATCGTTCCAACGACCCGCTCCGCTTGAAGCACCAAAACCTGCAGACTTAAAGGGTCTGTCAGGTGTTTGGGCGCTCCGTCACCTTGTTTCGTGCTGGAACTGTCCGGTCGTTTTTGGACGAAACGAATCAGATGCGGCACGGTGGCAAAAGGACCGAATAGCTCTGCTGGCTACTCGGTCATTTTTGCCTGCTAGGCAGCTTTTTCCGGGTGTTAGGTAAAAGACACGTTAATTTCGGCGGTTAAGCCTGCAAACTTAACGGTAATTTTGGATGCGTGTTACACGCAGTCCTGGCAGACCGTGACGGTCCACCTGACGTTGCCAGCCGAGGAATTCCTCCGCTGTGATGCGATAGCGCGCGCACGCGTCCTCAAAGCTTAGCAGGCCGCCCTTTACAGCAGCGACAACTTCAGCCTTGCGGCGTGCAACCCAACGTTCGGTATTGGGGGGTGGTAAACTCGACAAAGTAAGAGGTGTACCCTCTGGACCCGTCACCGATAATTCCCGTTGCATGGCGTGCACCATGTGCTCACCTCCATATCTTGTTCTTGGGAAGAAGATACGCCTTTCGATTTAAAGCCGCGCTAAGCGACAGGCTTAATTTTGAATGAGTTCAGACATCAGATTTCTTCATATTGCCGTAGCGAGGTGTTCAGATCGTCAGCTTTAGCGCTTCATGCGAATGACTTCGTCGAGCATGTCATCGGCTGTCGTGATGATTTTCGATGAAGCGCTATAGGCACGCTGAATGATGATCATGGAAGAAAATTCTTGAGCTAAATCAACGGTTGAAGTTTCAAGTGTTGATGAGGCGATCATACCGGCTCCGCCTAGACCTGGATCTTTCAAGCTGAATTGACCGGATTCTGAGGTCGGTCGATAGATGCCGCCGCGCTCTGCCAGCAGGCCATCAGGATTAACAAATGTCGCGACCGGCAACTTATATATCTTCTTGCTTTCCCCGTTGCTCAAAATGGCCGAGACAAAACCATCCTTGGAAATCTCCACCCCGCTCACATCGCCAACGAGTGCCCCATCGGTTGAGGTGGAGGCAATTGCGGTTGGGCTATCGAATTGACTCACGCCACCTTCGCCACTGATTTGCCCAAGGTCGAGCGAGAATGTTTGGGCGGCAAGGCCAGTTGATGCAGCCCAGTTTGCCACACCAGCACCAGGCGCTCCACTTGCCGCCGCGCCAAGGTTGAAGCCAGCCAAGAGGGCGGGCGTGGTTGCGGTGGTGTCGAGGTTACCAGTTGGCGTAAAGGCCAAGGTGCCTGTTGCAATCTGACCGTTTACCAAAGGTGCACCGGTTGTCACGCTGCTCGCAGGTGATGCATAGATTTCTGTTATCCACTGGTTGGCAGTCGCACTCTTTAGCAGCGCCACATTAAAGGTGCGTAAGCCCCCGAGGCTGTCATAAATTTGGAAGGACCAATTTGCGTCTGGCGTTACCGCGCCCGAAGCCATGTTGTTGGTCGCCGCATTATAGGTAGCGCCCGACACGGCCGGGCTGACCGGGGTTGTCGATTTCAGATTACCATTGATTTTGGCAATTGTGGACGGGGTCGCTGTGCCGGAAATCGAGCTGATATTGACAGTTTCAAGCAGGCTGAGATCGCTGGGGCTCGTGATCACAGCGCCGTTTGAGTCAACCCGCCACCCTTGCAAGAAATAGCCGGACTGATTGACCAAATAGCCTTCGTCAGTGGCGGCAAATGTGCCAACCCGCGTAAACGCCACGTCGGTTGAATCTCCGCTGGGGGTTTGCTCGGCCGACACGGCAAAGAAGCCTTGCCCCGAGATGGCAAGATCCGTCACATTCGCCGCTGCAGTCAGATTACCCTGCGCTCGCACCAATTGACGTGTCTGGGCTGCAACCCCACCCGCATTATAGGTAGAGCTTACGTTCTGTGCATTGACCATTCGGGTGAAGTCAGTTCGGTTCCGCTTGAAGGCAGTGGTGTTCACATTGGCGATGTTGTCGGAGACAACAGCCATTGCACCAGAATTGGCGATGAGGGACGAAACGCCCGCTAACATTGCGGTATTGATTGACATTGAATGCTCCTTGTCGTGTTTTCTTGTTAGGAGCATTCTGCCCAACCACTTGTGTCCCTATTTTAGGAACCGAGTGTTGATTTTTAGTTGATTTTTTTACTAATCGCATGGATTAAAGTAAAAATATCAATTTGCTTGCAGGCCTATTTTAATGATTGAGGACAATGGCAGGGCAGCGCCGCCAATTGTTACAGACGGTGTGTTCCCGGAAAGGTCGACACCAGTGATAATGCCCTTTTGTCGGACAGTACCGCTAATCGGACGTTCATCAGCGCCTTGTGCACTGACTTCTAGGCGATAGGTGCCGGCAGGTGCCACCCTGCCGGATTGGTCCTTTCCGTCCCAGGTGAAGGTCTTTTCACCTGTCGTGGTTTCGCCTGCCTTAGTGGCAATGGTGCGACCTTGAGAATCAACGATTTTCAAGGTCGTGCTAGTCGCAGACCGTGGCAGCTCATAGCGCCAGGTGGCTTGGCCGCCGCTGGAGAGTCCCGCCAAAGCAGAAGTTGCTGTAGCTTCTTTACCTAGATATGCCACCGCGGTTGCACCCGCGCTCAGCTTGGTGGTTTCAGTCAAGGAGGACAGCAGCTCATTGGTTTTCAATTGCTGTTCTACGCCCGAGAATTGCACCAATTGATTGGTGAAGTCCTTGGTATCCAAGGGCGAAAGAGGGTCCTGACTTTTCAATTGTGCGGTCAACAGCGTCATAAAGGTCTCAAAATTGTTCGCCAGCGAAGACTTGGGCGCTGAGGCCGCTTTGGCCGGAGTGGCGGAGGCTGCTGTCAAGCCGGCCGTATTGGTCACTGTTGCCATCTTACTTTCCTTATAACTTAAACCGTCATGGCGATGCGGGCGCGTTGCCAGCGTTCGACAGGACCAGAGAGGTGGGCGGCTAGCGTGGATGCTTGCTCAGGCTTGGCCGCTTCGGATGTTTCATAGCCAAACGGGTTGGTTTTACTGCGTGTGCCTTGTTGCTCATTGGCATCACGATTTTGTTGCGAGCTACCTTCATCGTTCATTGAAAATGAGAGGCCATTTTCTTCCAGTTCAAGCCCTGCTTCCTGCAAGGCGCGGGTTAAATCTCGCGCGGACAGGGCCAAATCTTTGAGTGCTTCAGGCCGATCAGTACTCACCACAGCTCTCACCCTTTTGTCTGGTCCCACAGTCAGGCGCACATCAACCCGGCCTAATTCCGGCGGGTCGAGGCGGAGCGTGAACTCCTTCATCCCATTCTGAATCCGGCGCATCATGGCGGCGGCGAGTATTGGGACCGTCTGGGGTTGAATGGAGGTCGGCTTTGGATTTGTGTCTGTTATAGGAGCACTGGTCCCGTCAGTACTTACCAAGGCCGAGGCGTCGGCCGCACCTTTGGAACCATCTATCAGTCCGGCGGTATCGGTAGCTGCAATCCCGGTGTCCTCAGCTTTGGTGCCAGTTATGCCGAGATTTGGCAAAAAACCCATCGTAGCAGCGGCCGTTGCTTGTGGGTTAGCGGTGGCCGCGGAGACGGCACTTGGTGCACTTTGCAGGTCTCCATCAGCGGTCGCCATCAAACCAGGTCCGCCAGCAAACCCTCCCGGCGGCGCGGAGACCTTAAGGGTGCGTGTATCAAGGGACTGTGCTTCCAGGGCCCGGGCTGCTCGGGGTCCTTGAAGCTCTATTGCAGTCGTCAGGTCAAAAGTTGGACCGTCTGGAGCCTCTGAT
>CALRXH020000026.1:0-20382 GCA_943372135.1 Maricaulis salignorans
ACATGCCAATCTATACAGTGATTTGCGAGTTATGCGACAGGCTGCTAGATCGCGTCTCGTTTGCTTGAAAACGAGGTTGCGATCTAAATTTATGATTTAGGGCCAGTTTTACACCATTTTTCGATTCCGAAAAATGGTGAACGGCCCTAGGCTTGGATAAGGTAAACACATCTAGACGCGTTTTGGCGCCCATTCTGCTTGCCCAACCGCGTTATTCGCATGCCCGGGTGATTTGTCGCGTCAAGTCCAGATTTCTCTCAAAAATCTGCCGCGCAGCGGCGCGAAGCGGACTTGACCCGTCAAATCGCCCACAAACCAAAACGGCGATCCCCTAAGGAATCGCCGCTGGAATATGAGATCGGGGAAAAACCTAGATTGCGTCTCGTTTTCTTGAAAACGAGGTTGCGATCTAAGTTTATGATTTAGGACCAGTTTTACACCATTTTTCGATTCCGAAAATGGTGAACGGCCCTAGATCGCGTCTCGTTTTCAAGAAAACGAGGTTGCGATCTAAATTTATCATTTAGGGCCAGTTTTACACCATTTTTCGATTCCGAAAAATGGTGAACGGCCCTAGTCGCGACGGCGACGAGGGCGTTCGCTGCGCTCGCGGGGTTGTTCAACCTCTTCAGGCTCCCCACGCTCAGCGCGTTCGGCTTTCAGCTTTTCTTCGATGTCTTCGCCTGTGGCCTGGTCGACAACTTTCATCGACAAGCGGGTTTTGCCGCGATCATCAAAGCCCATCAGCTTTACCTTCACGGTGTCGCCTTCTTTGACGATTTCGCCGACGGTCGCGACCTTGCGGTTCGCGAGTTGGGAGATATGGACCAAACCGTCCTTGGCGCCGAAGAAGTTCACAAAGGCACCAAATTCCATGACTTTGACGACTTTGCCTTCATAGACCTTACCAACTTCGGCTTCGTCCGTGATGCTCTTCACCCACTTCACGGCAGCATCGATCTTGTCCTGATCGGCTGCGGCAACTTTGACGCTGCCATCATCTTCGATCGAGATTTTCGCACCAGTCTTTTCCACGATTTCGCGGATGACCTTGCCACCGGTGCCGATCACTTCACGAATCTTGTCGGTTGGGATCATGAAGGACACGATCTTTGGCGCAAAGGCGTTAAGCTCGCCACGGGCCCCGGTCAAAGACTTCGCCATTTCGCCCAAGATGTGCATCCGGCCAGCGTGCGCACGTGTGAGGGCGACCTTCATGATCTCCTCCGTGATGCCGGCAACCTTGATGTCCATTTGAAGCGAGGTGATGCCATTCTCGGTACCGGCGACTTTAAAGTCCATGTCGCCGAGATGATCTTCATCACCGAGAATATCGGTCAGAACTTCGAAGCTGCCGTCATCTTGCAGCACGAGGCCCATTGCGACGCCGGCAACCGGCGAGCTGATTGGTGCGCCTGCATCCATCAGAGCCAAAGAGGCACCGCACACCGACGCCATGGAGGATGAGCCGTTGGATTCAGTGATCTCCGACACCAGACGGATGGTGTATGGGAATTGCTCCGGGGTTGGCAAAACTGCCTGCATCGCGCGCCAGGCAAGCTTACCGTGGCCGATCTCGCGACGACCAGCCCCACCCATGCGGCCGACTTCGCCGACCGAATAGGGAGGGAAGTTATAATGCAGCATGAAGCGCTCTTTATAGGTGCCTTCTAAGCTGTCGATGAATTGCTCGTCATCGGCCGTACCCAAAGTGGCAACCACGAGAGCCTGGGTTTCACCGCGGGTGAACAGGGCCGAGCCGTGTGCACGTGGCAAAACGCCGGCTTCAGAAACAATTGCGCGAACCTTGTCAACCGGACGACCGTCGATGCGGCGGCCTTCCTTGACGATGGCATTGCGCACGATGTCGCTTTCGACTTCTTTGCAGACCGTCTTGAACAGGGAGCCGTCCATCCCGTCTGGTTTGGCTTCAGAGGCGACCAGTGCAGCTTCGGCGCGCTTTTTCGCGGCACCAACGGCATCTTGACGGGCCGCCTTGTCGGCGATGCGGTAAGCGGCGTCGATTTCCGCGCCGATCATGTCTTTCACAGCCTTGCTCTCGGCGCTGTGATCTTCAGCCTTGAAGTCCCAGGGTTCTTTGGCGGCTTGTTCGGCCAGAGAAATGATCAAGTCGATCACAGGCTGCATGTGCTTATGGGCGAAAGAAACCCCTCCCAGCACCACTTCTTCGGACAATTCGTAGATTTCCGATTCCACCATCATTACGGCTTCAGCGGTACCTGCGACCACGAGGTCCATGTCGCTTTCTTTTAGCTGGTCGACGGTCGGGTTTAGTACATATTCGCCATTGATATAGCCAACACGAGCGGCAGAGATTGGGCCCATGAAAGGTAGACCAGACAGCACCAAAGCGGCTGAAGAAGCTACCAGTGCCACGATATCTGGATCATTTTCCTGATCGTGTGACAAGGTGGTGATCACGACTTGGGTTTCGTTCTTGAAGCCTTTGGCGAACAAGGGGCGGATCGGGCGGTCGATCAGGCGCGAAACCAGGGTTTCCTTTTCTGTCGGTCGGCCTTCGCGCTTGAAATAGCCACCCGGGATGCGGCCGGCTGCATAGAATTTTTCCTGATAATTCACGGTCAGCGGGAAGAAATCGATCCCCGGCTTGGCCGAACGCGCACCAACAGCGGTCGCGAGAACTTGTGTGTCGCCATAGGTGGCCAAAACGGCCCCGTCGGCTTGGCGTGCCATGCGGCCCGTTTCCAGTGTCAGCGTACGTCCGCCCCATTCGAGCGAAACAGTCTTTATGTCAAACATCATCATTCCTTCTGGCAGATCACGGGGCCTTCCCCATGCTGCCGCCTACAAAACTTGGTTTAGGCCTTCCTGAACCAAGGGGTCCGGCGTCCTTGCCGGAGACGGTTCTCACCCTATGCGGGAACCGTCTTTCATCTTACCCCAATCCGGAATTTCGGCTGAGGGGCAAATAGCAAAAGGGCGGTGCATCTCGCACCGCCCTGATTGGTTTTGTCACGACGCCTTAGCGACGCAGACCATGCTTGGTCAAAATGGCCTGATAACGTGCTGTATCGCGGGACTTCACATAGTCCAGCAAGCGGCGACGCAACGACACCATGGCCAAGAGGCCGCGACGGGAGTGATTGTCCTTTTTGTGCATTTTGAAATGCTCCGTCAGGTTTACGATCCGCTCCGTCAGAATCGCGATTTGTACTTCTGGGCTGCCCGTATCGTTTGGGGCGAGGCCATGTTCTTTCATGATTTCGAGCTTACGCTCTGGTGCTACCGACATCGTGGTTCCCTTTGGGTTGGCGGCGGGTTCAATCGCACGCACTGAGTTGAAACACACGGACCGGTTCAAACCGTCCCGCGCGTGCGTCTCCGATAGCGACGGCTTGGCCATTGAGGGTCGCCAGTGCTGCTCGGCTCATGTCTTCGCCCGATACAACACGTGGTCTGCGCTTGGAGCGCAGCTCTTCAACCTGGTGGGGGAGAAGAACAATCCCGCGGCCTTGCCGCAACCTGAAAGCCTCTTCCGCTGTTACGGCCAGCGCCGGGATGTCGTCCAGCGCGGTCTCAACTGGCAAAAGGCTGTCGGACGCGGCGTCGCTATTGCATACTTCCTGTAGCTTTTCCAGTGTTATTGCTGCGCGCTCATGGAAGGGGCCGACCGATATACGGCGCAGCGCACTCACATGGCCCTCCGCGCCCAGGGCGGTTGCAAGATCGCGGGCCAGGGCGCGAACATAAAACCCCTTTCCGCAACGGCATTCGATGGTGGCGTGGTCCCTGTCGGGCATATCAACCAGAGCGGCTTGGATGAGCAATACGGTTCGCGCTTTGAGCTCTGGCACTTCGCCGTCGCGAGCCAGATCGTATGACCGCGCGCCGGCCACTTTAATGGCGCTGAAGATAGGCGGGACTTGCTGGATTTCGCCGACAAAGCCGACCAGAGCGGCCTCGATTGCCTCTTTGCTCGGCCGCGCGTCCGAGGTGGCGGTGATTTTGCCTTCCCGGTCCTGGGTATCGGTTGAGGCACCCCATCTGAGCGTAAAGCGATAGGATTTCTCCGCTTCCATCAGCCAGGCAACGGTCTTGGTGGCTTCGCCAAGGGCAATGGGCAGAATGCCTGTTGCCAAGGGGTCGAGTGTGCCGGCATGGCCGGCCTTCTTGGCGTCAAAGGCCCGCCGCACGCGGGTGACCGCTTCTGTTGAGGTTAGGTGGAGGTCTTTGTCGAGAACAATCCAGCCATCGATCTCGCGACCCTTTTTGCGCCGCGACATCAGGCCTCATCCGCTGGCTTGATCAAGTCGGCGCGAACCTTGGGATCGTTGAAAAGATCATTCATTTTTAGGGCCGCGTCATAGGAAGTATCGGCCAGGAAGCGCAGGTCGGGGGTAAATTTGCTTTCCAGAGCCCGCCCGCATTCGCCGCGCAGAAACTTTGAAGCGCGGTTCAGCGCTCGGGCAATCTCTTCGCCGTCTTCAAGGCCCAGTGCTGCCACAAAGACACTGGCGTGCTTGAGGTCCGGGCTCATGCGGACTTCGCCGACCGTGATGCTTTTATCGACCAGGGCCGGGTCCCGGATGTCACCGCGGCGCAGGATTTCGACCAGCACGTGGCGAATATTTTCCCCCGCCCGCAATTGCCGCTGGGTAGGGCCAGATGAATTATCGAAACGTTTTGCCATGGTGTGTACCTGATGCGCGCATGCTGGCTTCGTCCAGTCAAGGCGGAGGGATGGAGAGCGTGTGTCGGGCCATTTCGAGCCTTGCTGCGCGCTTTTTGTTCTTTAGAGTAAGGCCCACTCTATCGGGTTCAGATAAAGCCGATCGGCTGTTGCTCCATGATCGATCAGGTGCGCGTCTGGTTCAAATTGAACCAGCTTGCGCCTCTATCTTATTGAAATAGGATCTGCCTTGTTTTGCTGATCGTAGCAAAACAAGACTGAAACTAGATCGCGTCTCGTTTTCTTGAAAACGAGGTTGCGATCTAAATTTATGATTTAGGGCCAGTTTTACACCATTTTTCGATTCCGAAAAATGGTGAACGGCCCTAAAGCGAGCGCTTGATGATCTGGACATCAAAGCACTCAATCAGATCGCCTTCGCGCAGGTCCTGATAGCCTTCAAATGCCATACCGCATTCCTGGCCGGCCAAAACTTCGCTGACTTCGTCTTTAAAGCGCTTCAACGTGGAGAGCTTGCCTTCATGGATGACAACATCATCGCGCAGCAAGCGGACACCGCACCCGCGTTTGATATTGCCTTCATTGATCTTACAGCCGGCAATTTTGCCGACCTTGGTGATGTTGAACACCTGCAGGATCTGGGCATAGCCGAGGAAGGTTTCTTTCCGCTCGGGCTCCAACATGCCGGAGAGAATGTCTTTCACATCGTCCAGCAGATTATAAATGATGGAATAATAACGGATCTCGACGCCTTCATGCTCGGCCAGATCGCGCACTTGCTTGGGTGCGCGTGTGTTGAAGGCCAAAATCGGTGCACCGGAGGACTTCGCCAGCAGAACATCGCTTTCGGTAATCCCGCCAACGGCCTGATGGATAACTTTCGCGCGCACTTCTTCGGTCGACAATTTCTCGAGTGCTGAGGTAATGGCTTCGGCAGACCCGCCCACATCGGCTTTGACGATGAGGGGGAATTCCTTGACCTCGGCATCCTTGATGCGGGCCAGCATGGCCTCCAGGCCCGAACGCGCGGTTTGGCGCACGACGACCTTTTCCCGCTTCATACGGATACGATAGTCGGTTACTTCACGCGCGCGGGCTTCATTTTCGACAACCACGACGACGTCACCGGGCTCTGGCGTACCGTCGAGGCCGAGGATTTCTACCGGCTGGGAAGGGCCTGCGGATTGCACGGTCTGGCCGCGCTCGTCGCTGAGGGCGCGTACGCGGCCCCATTGGGTTCCCGCAACGACCAGATCGCCACGCTTGAGGGTCCCGCGCTGCACCAGAACGGTTGCAACAGAGCCGCGTCCCTTGTCCAGTTTGGCTTCGATAACCGTGCCTTCGGCGGCCCGGTCGGGATTGGCTTTGAGGTCCAAAACTTCCGACTGCAACAAGATGGTTTCAAGAAGCGTGTCGAGATTGGTGCCCATTTTGGCCGAGACGGGGACCCACAAGGTGTCTCCGCCGACGGCCTCGGTTAGAACTTCGTATTGGAGAAGTTCGTTCAACACTTTTTGGGGATTGGCTTCCGGCTTGTCGATTTTGTTGACAGCCACAATGATCGGTACGCCAGCGGCTTTGGCATGGCTGATGGCTTCTACGGTTTGTGGCATCACGCCATCATCGGCTGCAACGACCAGGACCACCACGTCGGTAATCCCTGCGCCACGAGCGCGCATGCTGGAGAAGGCGGCGTGGCCTGGCGTGTCGAGGAAAGTCACGCGTTCGCCGCCTCCCAAACGAACCTGATAGGCACCGATATGCTGGGTAATGCCGCCAGCCTCGCCTTTGACCGTATCGGCAGAGCGGATGGCATCGAGCAATGAGGTCTTACCATGGTCAACGTGGCCCATGATGGTCACCACGGGCGGGCGAGAGACCTGATTGGTGTCGGTGTCGGCCTCGCCTTCCAGACCAATTTCAACGTCGGATTCTGCCACGCGCTTCACGCTGTGGCCAAAGTCGGTGACGATCAGTTCGGCGGTATCGGCGTCGATATTATCGCCGCCCTTCATCATCTGGCCCTGCTTCATCAGATATTTGATGACGTCGGTTACGCGCTCGGCCATCCGGTTGGCCAATTCGGCTACTGTGATGACTTCGGGGACAACCACTTCGCGCACTTGTTTGGTCTGCTCCTGGCCCTTTAGCATGCGAAGACGACGGTCGCGTTCCTTTTCACGGGCACGGCGGACGGAGGCTAGCGAACGTTGACGGTCAGAATCGTCTCCCAGGGCTGAGGTGATGGTCAGCTTGCCCGAGCGGCGCTGCTGGGCACCCTTGGCACGCGACACAGGGGGTGCACGCACCACGGCGACCTTTTGGCGTTTGACACGACCGCCCAGTTCAGACAGCAAATCGCCGTCTTCACCCTCTTCACCCGAAGGGGCTTCACCGCCCTCCTCAAGGCGATCGGCAGTCAGGTCCGGCGCTTCGGGCTCATTGGCGCGCGCGCCTTCTTCGCGACCGCGTGCGGGGGCACTGGCTTGGGTGTCTGCTATGGCCTCCGCGGCAGCGCGACGGCCCTCCGCGACACTTAGCTCCTGGTCTTCTTGACGCTTGCGTTGCGCTTCTGCGTCGGCGAGCTGGCGCTCTTCATCGGCACGACGCCGGTCGGCATCTTCACGGCGCTGACGCAGCTCAGCCTCGGCCAATTGCTGCTCGCGACGGGCTTGTTCTTGTTCCCGGGCCCGTTCCAGCGCGGCCATGCGCGCTTTCATTTCACTATCGGACAGACCCAAGGTCTTGGTGGTGCGAGCGGGTGGCTCACGCATACCGTCCGCAGGTGCGGCAGGCTTGGGGGCAGGTGCGGCGGCCACGGGCGCTGCTACAGGACGGCTCGGCGGCGCAAAGGCTGGTTTCGGCGCGGCTCCAGATGCACCGGCGGCAGGTGCTTCCCCCGGACCGATCGTACGTTTCTTCTTGACCTCAACCACAACCTGGTTGGTTCGCCCATGGGAAAAACTCTGGCGAACAGTGCCAGCGCCCACATTGCGGGAAAGGGTCAGAGGCTTGCGCCCTGTTTGGTTTTCGTTGTCGTTACCGTCGCTCATGCTCATCCTTGCGCACGCAGTGGCGCGTCGTAAAAATTCAACCGGCCTTTGGCCCCGAAATCAGGTCCAGAAAGCACAAAATCCGCCGTTCGAGCAGGGTTACCGCCCGGGCGTTCTGTGCCGGTCAAGATCGGCTTCTTCCAGTTCCAAATGGTCGCCCACCTTAAATAAAGGTGCCGTCCCTTGGCCAATCATCGGGCACTAATGGGATAAAACCCGCTAGGCGCCTGATGTCTGTCGTCCAGCTGTCTGCTAAACGCCCTGGCATTAAAACAGCATGTATCACAACATCGCGTCCCAACGCCATGCCCATTTCCACCCCCGTGAAACAGCCTGCAGTTGGCACCCCGCCCCATGCCCGCGAAAGACCGTCCAATTTGCCGCGCCCGTCGGGCGATCCGTCGCTGGCTTCAATACGCCAGGCAGGCTTGGCCGTGCGCAAGGCCTGCGCCACCTGGTCATTGCCAAGCACAATTGCCCCCGCTTTTCGGGCAATGGAGAGCTGGCTCAGGCAGCGTTGCCTCAGACCCTCGACGATCTTATCCACCAAATCTTCCGGCAGCTTGACCTCGCGCTTCAGGCCGCGAGAGAAAGCGGCCTTCTTCATGGCCAGGCTGACGGCTTCCCGCGTCGAGGCGACCCAGACGCCCCGCCCGGGTGCGCGCGCGGCGGGGTCGGGAAAGACCTGGCCGTCGGCATCGGCCACAAACCGGATCAGTCCAGCTTCAGGCTGGACTGATCCGGTTGCGACACAGCGCCGGACACGTCCGGCGCCTTCGCGTCGTTCACTCTTGTCCATCGGCGGCAGCTTCCGCCTCTTCTTCGATTGCCTCGACGGCGGGTGCCTCCACCCAACCCATGGCGACGCGGGCGGCCATAATCAGGGAATCGGCTTGTTCGACGCTCATGCTCATGCCTTCCAGTAAGCCAGGGAAGCGGGTTTTTTCGCCATTTTTAACTTCGAACCAGCCGCGCAGATCGTCGGATACGAGGCCAGCCACATCTTCCACGCTCTTTACGCCGCCTTCACCCAATTTGATGGCGATTTCCAGGGTGACACCGGGCAGGCCCAGAACGTCATCTTCCACACCCAAACTCTCGCGCTTGGCATTGAGTTCGTTTTGGGCGCGCTCGATAAAGTCGCGCGCGCGGGCCTGCAGCTCTGCCGAGACGTCTTCGTCAAAACCTTCGATCTGCAAAAGATCGCCCAATTCGACATAGGCCAGTTCTTCGATTGTCTCGAAGCCTTCTGAAACCAGGAGGCGCGCCATCATTTCATCCACGTCAATCGCGCCCATGAACAATTCGGTGCGGCTATTGGCTTCCTTCTCGCGGCGCGAGCGCTCTTCTTCTTCGGTCAGAATATCGATCGACCAGCCCGTCAACTGGCTGGCGAGGCGCACGTTTTGACCGCGCCGACCGATGGCGAGGCTCAATTGCTCGTCGGGAACGACGACTTCCACGCGGTTTTCATCTTCATCGAGAACCACCTTGGTTACTTCGGCAGGCTGGAGGGCGTTCACGATGAAGGTTGCGGGATCGGGCGACCAAGGAATGATGTCGATCTTTTCGCCACCCAATTCGCCAACCACAGCCTGAACCCTGGAACCGCGCATACCGACGCAGGCACCGACAGGGTCAATTGAGTTGTCATGGCTGAGAACGGCAATCTTGGCACGCGAAGAGGGATCCCGGGCGACGGCCTTGATTTCGATCACGCCGTCATAAACTTCCGGCACTTCGGCTTCAAACAATTTGGCCATGAAGCCAGGATGGGCGCGCGACAGGAAAATCTGGGGGCCCTTTGGTTCGCGCCGGACATCGTAGATGTAGCAACGGACGCGGTCGCCCATGTTCAGATTTTCGCGTGGCAAGGTCTGGTCACGGCGGATCACGCCTTCGCCACGGCCGAGATCGACGATGACATTGCCATATTCAACGCGCTTGACGATACCATTGATGATATCGGACACGCGGTCTTTATATTCTTCAAATTGCTTGTCGCGCTCGGCTTCACGCACGCGCTGGGTGATGACCTGCTTACCGGTCAAGGACATCACGCGGCCAAAGTCGAATAACGGCAGGTCTTCTTCAAAGACATGGCCGACGTCCACGCTGGGGTCGATCCGCTTGGCAACCGAGAGAGGGATTTGCTGGCTGGGATTTTCGACCTCGTCCTGGGTGGCTACCACTGTCTGCTTGCGCTTCAGGGTTAGCTCGCCAGTCTTGGGATTGATGCGGGCGTCGATCTGATGGTCGGCACCATAGCGGGCGCGGGCCGCTTTGCTGATCGCCTCTTCAATCGCTTCAACCACGATCGACTCATCGATATTTTTCTCGTACGCGACGGATCGGGCGATGGACAAAAGTTCAAGCCGGTTGGCGGAAATGGCCATAGATATCTTCCTTCTGAAACATGATTGGCTGTTTAGGTAGGGTCTGGGTCTGCATCTGGCAGGACATCATCGGTGACAAATTCCACCTGATCATCATCGAGTGCTTTCTCCAGTTGTTCGAGTTCGTCTTCGTCTGCCCCGCGGCGGCGCAGGGATTCACGGATCAGATCGTCCGTCAGCACCAAGCGGGCGCTGGCGATCCATTCAAAGGGGATGAGGGCGGTGTCCTCTTCGCCTTCGAGATTGATGCAAATGTTGTTGTCTTCGGTGCCGGCTAATTCGCCTGAGAAGCGCTTGCGGCCTTCGATGCCGCGATCAAGCTCCAGTTTGGCCTCCCAGCCGATCCAGCGATCAAAATCGCCAAAGCGGGTCAGGGGACGGTCAATGCCAGGGGAGGAGACTTCCAGGGCATATTCGCTGTCGATCGGGTCTTCGGCCTCCAGAAGCGGGCTCAGGCCCCGCGACAACTTCTCGCAATCGCCCGAGGACATGCGGCCATCGGGGCGCTCTGCCATGATCTGGAACGTCTTGCGGCGGGAGCCCATCAAACGCACGCGCACAATCTCGTAGCCCAGGTCCCGGGCGGCTGGCTCGATCAGGGCCAGGAGTTTGTCTTCATGGGGCGACGTTGTGCGCACGTGGGTCTCACTGTATTGGGCCGTCCCTCAAGCGAGGTTGGCAGCTTCTTGGACAAACAAAAAGCGGCCCCGGTGACCCGGAGCCGCTTTGACCGCTCTATGCAGTCAAAGACGATTTGTTACACCCTTATAGGCCGAAGAAGCCGCCTTGTCACGCGCTTTGGCGCAGACTTCCTCAGCGGGCGACACGCGCGCTCAAAAATCAGCGCGTAGCGCCCTTCTCGGCCTGAATACCTGCGTCTGACTCCGGGCCACCGACGATTTTTTCCAGTTTCATGCGGAAGATCAAAAGGGAATTCGGCGGGATGGGACCGCCTCCCTCCGCCCCGTAGCCGATGGCGGGGGGGACCCAAATGGTCCATTCGTCGCCCGGCCGCATCATTTGCAGCGCCTCAACCCAGGCGGGGATGAGACGACCGACTTCGAACTCTGCCGCCTCGCCCCGGGCAAAGGAGCTGTCAAACACCTCGCCATTGAGAAGTTTGCCCTCGTAATTCACCTGTACCATGGAATCGATTGCGGGCTTTGGGCCCGTTTCTGGGCCTTTTGCAATAATGCTATATTGCAGACCCGAAGCCGTGGTCATAACCCCGGGCGCGCTTTTGTTCTTTTCAAGGAATTTCTTGGCCGCTTCTGCGTTGGCATCCAAAGCTGCTTCGGCGGACTTTGCGTCCATTCCCTCCATCAAGGACTTGTCCTGGTTGGCACCCGCAGGCTGGCACGCCATGAGGGCAGCACACGAAATCAGCATCAATGACATCAGTCTTTTTTGGAACATGGGGTTAGCCTTTATTATTGGGGATGAGTGAAGACGGACGGCGCAGGACCGGTCTATGCGGGGCCAATCTGTCAGGAATCTTCAAGCGGGACGCCATAAAGCTCGAGCCGGTGATCGATCAGGCGATAACCTAGGCGGCGGGCAATTTCTTGTTGAAGACGTTCGATTTCGGGATCGACAAACTCCAGTACCCGGCCCGTCTTCATGTCGATCAGATGGTCATGATGATCGGCACCTGCCTCTTCATAGCGCGAGCGGCCATCGCGAAAATCATGACGCTCGAGGATGCCGCTCTCTTCAAACAAGCGCACGGTACGGTAGACGGTGGCGATAGAAATGCCCTTATCGACCGCAGCGGCGCGGCGGTGCAATTCCTCGACATCTGGGTGATCTTTTGCTTCTGACAGGGTGCGCGCAATAATGCGGCGCTGCTCGGTCATTCGCAAACCTTTGTCCACGCAAAGCGCTTCGATGCGGTCAGGCATGTTGGGTCCATCCATCATGGTGAAGATATGCGAGGTTTGCGCTGTTTCGTCTAGCGCTTTGAGATCAAAGTGCAGCAGACAACGCACAAGAAAAGAGCTTGGCGTCCATATTTGGGCCCGTATCACGACGATAATAGGCTTTCCGCTCGCCGATCGAGACAAAGCCCTGGCGTACATATAGCGCCATGGCGGGAAGATTGTCGGCGGCGACTTCCAGAAAAAGTCGCGAAACACCGGTCTCTGCCAGGTAACGCTTTGACATTTCCAATAGCGCCCCGGCATGGCCAGCCCGCCTTTGAAGGGGATCCACTGCGAGCGTTAGAACCTCCGCCTCGTCGCGAGCCGCACGGATCAGCAAAAAGCCTGCAACCGGCTCACCGCTAACCCACACGAGGTCGGATGCCAGATGGGCTGCAAAATCGGACTGCGACCAGGGGTGATCAAAGGCTGCCTGATGGATCCCCGCGAGGGCGGGTGCATCCCCCGGTTGGCCACGTCGCACAATCATCGGGCGGGCGTTTCCAGAGACAGGCCGCCCGGCAGCTTGGCTTCGTGGCCCCGAAGATAAAGCGGTGCAGGGGGATTAAGGGCTGGATCAAGGTGCTGTGCCAATTGCGCCAGCACGACAGGGTCCGGCAGATCTTGTGAAACTACGGGCCAATCGGGACGCAGGCGTGCCAGTGCGGGCGCGCCCGGGCCGGTCAAGGTCCAGGCTCCATCAAGCCTTGAAAGCGCCTCTTGCGCGCTCAGACGAGCAGGCTCCAGCACACACGCGCGCCCGTCCCAGGCAGCAACGAACAAACTACCTGCCACTTCAATTGCCGCCAGGCTGCGTTGGGCCCCGCCAGCATGCGCCAGAACCTCCAGTGTCGAAATCCCGACACAGGGACGATCCAGAGCGACCGCCAGCCCACGGGCAAAGGCGAGGCCGATGCGCAGGCCGGTGAAGGCACCAGGGCCGCGTGTCACGGCAATCCGGTCGAGCGCCGTTGGCGCGATCGAGGCTTCCGCCAAGACCTCGCGCGCCATCGGGGCCAGCCGCTCGGCCTGACCTTTTACCATGGGCTCGACGCGCGATACGAGGACAGCGCCTGCATGCAAGACTGCCACCGAACAGGCGTTAAGCGCTGTATCTACCGCCAGGATGAGCATCGACCTGCTAACTCGCCGCGCTGGCAGATAGGGATCTAAACAATGGTCAGGAGCGCGGAATTCGGACGACCCAGGACCGCCTTTTCGCCGTTGATACCAATCGGGCGCTGGATCAGCTTGGGATTTTTCGCCATGGCGGCAAAAACTTCGGCGTCGCCGGCATTCGCGTCCAGGCCCGCATCTGCGCCATCCTTATCTCGCAAAAATGCGCGGGGGGATACACCGCCCATCTTGCGGGCAATCTCCTTCAGTTCATCGACGCCGAGGCGTTCCCCAACCAGCATGTAGCGCCGGATTTCTGGTTGGATGCCGGCGGCCTCTAGGACCTCGAGGCCCTTTTTTGACGAGCCGCAGCCCGGATTATGAATTAAAACATAGCTCATGGCTGCGGCTCCTGCACGGATTGGGGCCCGGATCGGGGATAGTATCGGCAAAATGGCGCTCGTGTCGGTCAAAGTAAAGGGCGGATGGAGAAACAGATGGGCGCCAGCCGCCTGCTCGCGGTTTGCCCTTTACCGTATGGCTCAAGCAGGACATGATGGGGGACGCCAATGGCTGAAATATGTCAGATATCGTGGCGCTAAAGGATGTTCCTGTGAACGAGACAACCAGCCCCATGGCCACTTCTAGCGAACCCCCTGGCGACAAACTCGATCGGTCGAGCTTGTCTTGGGCGTGTTTTGAGGCCGGGCGGAACCCCTATGTCATTTTGTGCACCATCTATATTCTGGCACCCTATATCGCCACGACCGTGTTTTCCGACCCCGTGGCGGGACAGGCCACCATTGCGGGTTGGCACACATTGGCCGGCATCATCGTTGCGCTGACGGGGCCCTTCCTTGGGGCCATTGCCGACCGGTTTGGCAATCGCAAGCCTATTTTGGGCGTGGTGACCTTTGCCATGGTGCTGGCTATTTTCAGTTTATGGTGGGCACTGCCAGCGGGCCAAGGCGGGCTGTCGATTGTGATGATCGGTGCTTTGACCACCGCGCTCGGCGTCCTGTTTGCCTATAGTGAAGTCCTCCACAATGCGATGCTGCCGACCGCTTCCACCCCTGCCACCTTGCCCCACGCGTCGGGTCTGGGACTGGCACTGGGCAATCTGGCGTCGGTTGTTTTTCTGGTTTTTGTACTCTGGGGCCTGGCGTTTCCGGGGCGGGTTGAGTGGAGCTTTGTGCCGAGCCAGCCTTTGTTCGGCCTTGACCCCGCCGCCCATGAGACGAGCCGCATTGTGGCACCCCTGACGGCTGTTTGGTTTGCCGTCGCCGCCCTGCCCTTGTTTTTGTTTTCGCGCGACAAGCAACCCACAGGGATCAAGCCTTCCAAGGCGGCGATCGATGGGGTTGTCGGCATGTTTCGGGCCGTTGGCAGGCTATTCCGGGTTGACCGCAATGCGGGCCTCTATCTGATTGCCCGCATGCTTTATGTCGACGGCAAAACAGCCATTCTCATCGTAGCGGGGATGACAGCCGCGGGCGTATTTGGCTGGGACCTCTTGGAGATGTCGGCTTATGGCGTGATCTTGTCGGTTTTCGCGGTGATTGGCGGGCTGGTGTCTGGCAGGGTCGACGCGCGGATTGGGGCCAAATGGTCGATCATTTTGGAGATTGGCGTAACCTTGATCTGCCTTTTGATTCTGACATCGCAATCAAGAGCCCATGTATTCTGGATGGATGTCGTCCCCGACACAGCGATCTGGAACGCGCCCATGTTTACCACTCTGCCCGAAGTGGTTTTTGTGTGTGGGGCCATTATCATCGCCATCTCGATCACAGCCGCCTATGCCTCGTCGCGCACCTTGATGGCACGCCTCGCCCCGAAGGGTATGGAGGGGGAATTCTTTGGACTTTACTCTCTGGCCGGATCGGCAACCGTCTGGCTGGGACCGATGCTGGTAGGTATCTTCACGAAAGCCTTTCAAAGCCAACAGATTGGCTTGGCATCGACCGGGTTCTTACTGGTTGGTGGACTGGCTTTAATGGTATTTGTGAAACAGCCCCCCCGCCTCGAAAGTGGCACCTACTAGGGCGCGTGCGATTCAAATTGAACCAGGTTGCGATCAAGACCCAAGCTGGAGCAACAGCTTATCCGTTCAAATTGTTTCACATCCTGCCGGCGTTGCCCTAGATATTGGTCAGCCACCCTTGAAAGTATCAAAGACGCCTGCGTGACTTATCCTTTTGTTTGCCCCCTGTCCTGGCAGACCCCCTTGCAGGCGCTGGCCTGTTTTGGGCAGGAAGAAGGCTGTCTTGGGTTTATCGGAGGCGGGGCACATGCCTTATCGCGCTGGTCCTATGTCATGGCAAAGCCTGTGCGCACCCATGTCTGGCATCGCAGTGCCGGGGGCGACCCCTTTTCCGGGTTACAACAGGCTTTGACGGCAGCCGAGGTGACAGTGCACCCGGAGTTGGGTCCGTTTCAAGGCGGATGGGCTGGCCTATTGGGCTATGAGCTTGGCCATGCTTTCGAGCGCTTGCCTGAAACCGCTGTTCCGGTTTGGCCCGCTGCGTGGCCGGACATTTGGCTTGGATTGTTCGATACGGTGGCGGTCTTTGATGGGGAGAACCAAAAGGCGTGGGTGCTATCCTGGGGCCTTACCGAAGCTGGTTTACCCAACCCCCTACTTGGCGAAGAGCGCGCCAAATACCTCGCAGCCCGGATTGAAGCAGGAACAAACTTCCGGCCCCGGGCAGTGGACGCCCCAACAAATCTGGCGCTGGGCCCTTGCCTGACGCGGGAACATGTTGAACGCCAGATCGGCCGGGCGATCGAGTTAATTCGTGCTGGCGACATTTTCCAGGCCAATATCTCCGCACGGTTTGCAGGTCGCCTTGAGCCTGGCGATACGCCCTTTGACTTGTTCACCCGCTTGATGGGCCGCCATCCCTCGCCCTTTGCAGCCTATCTATGTTTAGGGGGCAGGGCTGTCGTCTCGCATTCGCCCGAGCGTTTCATTTCCAGAACGGCAACGGGCGTTCTGGAGACCCGGCCGATCAAGGGGACGGCGCCCCGTCACAAGGATCCCGTTCAGGACGCCGGAAGCGCGAAGGCCTTGCTGGCGAGCCAGAAGGATCGGGCGGAGAACCTGATGATCGTCGACCTGATGCGCAATGATATTGCCCGTGTCTGCGAGGCGGGAAGCGTGAAGGTGCCACGCTTGTGCGATCTGGAGAGTTTCTCGACCGTTCATCATCTGGTATCTGAAGTCCGGGGTCAGCAAAAGTTAGGACTTGGCTTCTTTGATGCCTTGCGGAGCGCGTTTCCCCCTGGCTCCATCACGGGCGCACCCAAGGTCCGTGCCATGGAGATTATCAGCGAGCTGGAAGGAGAGCCACGCGGCCCCTGGTGTGGCTCGATGATCCGGGTAGGCTTTGACGGGTCGGCCGATTCCAGCGTGTTGATCCGCACGGCTGCGTGTCGCAAGCTTGACGATATCTGGCACATTGACGCCCGCGCCGGGGCTGGCATTGTCGCCGACAGCGAACCCTCCAAGGAGTATGAGGAAATTCTGGTGAAAGCGCGCGCCCTGCGCATCGCGGCACATAGTGGAGACGGCTTGTGACACGCACCCCTCTTGGCGACTTGTGTTGGCACAATGGCCGTCTGGTAAAGGTGGCCGAGGTCCGCATTGATCCCGGTGATCGGGGTTTTACCCTGGGAGACGGATTGTTTGAAACACTCCTGTGGACTGGCCAGGAAATTCGCTTCTTTGAAGACCATATGGCCCGTTTGGGCCATGGCGCGAGCCAGTTGGGACTGGCTGTGCCGTTTGACATTGCCGAGATCAAGCACGGGCTTTCGGCGCTGGCCAAGGCGAGTGGCCGGCAGCGTGCGGCACTGCGTCTGATGGTGACGCGGGGAGTGGGCGAGAGAGGCTTGAGAGTTCCAGACACGTGCTTGCCAACTGTTTTAGCGACGATTGCTGCAATCCCGGCCGAATTTCCCCCGGTCAGCGTGCGTCTGGTCGATGTTTGTCGCTCAGCAGGTGCACCCTCGGCCCGGTTCAAGACCTTATCCTATGTCGACCATATTGTGGCCCTGAATATGGCGCGGGCTTCAGGTGCCGATGATGGGCTGATGCGCGGCCCGGACTTGTCGGTCGCGTGTGCCACCAGCGCCAACATCATGATCCAGCAAGATGGTAGGTGGCAAACGCCGCCGCTCGAAGACGGGGCTCTGCCAGGGATCGTGCGTGGCCGTCTGGTGCGTGCAGGTCTCGTTGTCGAGAGCCGGGTGCATGTCGGCGATTTGCAGACCTGTGAGGCCGCCTGCCTGACCAATGCGCTGGTCGGGGTCCGGGAGATCCACACGCTGGATGGCCGGGCGCTGGGTGGTGAACCAGCGCGTTATGAAGACTTGCGTGCAGGGCTGGATTGACGCCTTGCCAAAACCAGCTTGACCATCACGGATACTCTAACAGCCTGGCGTGGTGACCCCATCCAAACATAATTTCGCCGATTTGCGGGGCCGGAAGTAAAAGCGTTCCCGCATCGTAGTCGTGTTTGATGAAAATGAGGTCCCGAGTGACGTGTATTGAAGCGTTACTTCACCAATAACCACGCCGCCATCTGTCGCGAATAAGGTCGGATCGACCACAACTGTGTTGCCCACCTTTAACGTGTGGCTGTTGTTCACGTTCGCGCAAGCGCCGGTGCCATCAATTTCCTGGCTCCACTCTACCTTGGGCGTGCCGGCTTGAAGTCCTACGGAGGCAACAACCATTGACGCATTGGTCGCCGTATAGGGTGCGAATACGCTGCGTGCCACGTTTGCGATCGCGGCAAGGCCTGTGCAGCTCACGCGGTCGGTTTGGGCCGCCAAGTCACCCAAGGTCGATGCAGCCAGCGTCACCTTCCGGTCGACGCTGACCGCTTGGCTCACCTCGGACGCACCAAAGAGCATCAGCATCATCAAGGGCGCAATGAGGGCGAACTCAACCGCGGACACACCCCGCTGGGCATGGCGTTTATGGGTGGCCCGGTGTAGGCAAGCCAATCGGGCTTGGAAAGTCGTCTGGACAGGCATCACAGGCACCCTCAGTTAAACGGTTCGTTACGAAATGCGGACGTGGCGGCAATGATGCGGTTGTAATTACCAAGGGTACCGCCCGTGGAGGTATCGGAGAAATTGCGCATGGCATTGGAGATGCCCGGCGTCAGCAAAGGCCAGACATAATACCCACTGACCACAACAATCGCGTTTGCCGCTGTTGGTTCATATGGTTCGTCTGCCGCCGAGCCCGGAGTGAGTGTGCCGTCTGCCCACGGGGTCGGAAGAGTTCCGGCGGTGGGCTGGTTCTGGACCTGCACAAACAATCGGGTGGCGCAATCGCCCAGGCCCATCATGCGCCCGCACACATTGGCCTTGAATTGCTCCTTCGTAATTGGTGCTGTGGTGGACTGGGCCTGGCCGGTCCGGATTTTGCGGGCTTCTTCGGAGATGGCCGCTTCAAGCGTCGTCTGCACAAAAAAGATGAGCATGATTTCGAAAATACCGAACAACATAAAGAGGAACGGGGTAGCGATCATAGCAAATTCAACTGCGGCAGAGCCCCGCTGGCCGCGCTTTTGGCGACCCTTGCTTGACCGCTTGACCATGGACGTTAGCAATGCAGACATCGTCAACTCCTACCAAGCCACCACTCTATGCACATAGAGCCTTTCAGGGTTGTTAAACCCGCGCTGGAATTTTTAGCTATTAACGACGATTTGTGGCCTAGCAGCCTGTCGATCAACTTAGATTGCGTCCAGATTTGATGGCGGATAAATGGGAACGACATCAGGCGATGGCCCCAAGTTTGGCGAGGCGCTTGCAATTATAGGCCAGTGCTATGAGTAGCCACTCGGTTTTGACGTTTTCCATGCCACGTAAGGAGAAGTGCCTGAAGCCAAGGACGGATTTGATGATACCGAAGACGGGTTCGACAGTTTGTTTTCGCTGTTTGTAGAGAGCTTTAGCATCGTCGGCCTCCAGTTTTGCTTTCATATCGATGCGCCAAGGTGCGTGAATGGCTTGATATTGCTTGTCTTTGGGGCCACCGGGGTCGCCCGGTGGTGGCCTAAAGTCATAGGGCCTATGGGCCATGGTGCGTCCGGTGGCGACTAGCGGGTCTATTCCTTTGTCTTGTAACGCTTTGACCTGCTTGCCACAGGCATAGCCTGCATCTGCCAGCACCGTTTTAGGTAAGCCAACGCCGCCCGTGTTAGAGTCCATCGCGAGGATCACACGCGCAAAACTCGGCTGATCACTGGGTGAGGTGACCACATCAGTGTGCAGGATAAGCTGGGTGCCATCGGCATCAACAACCGCTTGGGCATTATAAGACTGGCGATATTCATGCGCATTGGACTTGCGCATCAGCTTGCTGTCGGGATCGGTGAGGTTTATCTAGGCATCTGGCGGGGGAATATCATCGGGCGGTTTGGGGGCTGTGCCGCGTTGTTGGCGGTTTTTGGCCTTCTCATCATAGGCCGCTTTCTTTGTTTGATACTCTGGTAATTGCGCATCATAGTCGGCTTTGGCATCTGCTTCCAAACGCGCCACCGCTGCATCTAATTTTGCTATGAGCACCTCGCGGCGCGCGATCTCTGCGGGCAATGCTTGGGGGTCGATCTCCTCGCTGGCGTCAGCGGCTTCGGCCTTTGCGGTGAGGGCTGCAATATCAATGGCCAGCTTTGCCCGCAACGCCTTTGCCCGATCATAGCGCACAGTCTTGATCTTCGATGCGCTGGCGTCGATCTTGGTCCCGTCAATCGACACCGTGCCAACTGCCAATAATCCAGTCTCCTTAGCCAGCATCAAAACTTGCACAAACGCCGCCTTAAATGCCACCAGATTATTGCGCCGAAACCGCGCTATCGTGTCATGATCAGGCTGCTGGTTGGCCGCCACAAACCGTACACCTATGTCGCGATAACTCGCCCGCTCAATCCGTCGCGACGATAATATCCCATTGGCATAACAATAAACCAACAAACCCAGCATCATACGCGGATGATATTGCGGGCGACCCTCAATCCCCGCACCCACCTTAAACGCACTGATATCAACGCGTTCACACGCGCCAATCACAAAGTGCGCCAGGTCATTAGCCGGCAGCCAATCCCTCAAATCAGGCGGCAACAAAAACGATTGGCTACGGTCGTCAGAGATGAATTTGGACATGCCAATCTATACAGTGATTTGCGAGTTATGCGACAGGCTGCTAG
>CALRXH020000027.1:0-14967 GCA_943372135.1 Maricaulis salignorans
GGGCCAATTTGACCAATGAGATCGGACTGACCGAAGGCAATCCTCGCGCGGGCCAGTTTATCTCTGGTGACGCGGGTGCACGCTACTATCTGGCTCGCCCAATTCTTGGACGGACCTGGCGCATTTCGGCAAGCTATAGCTTCTAAGGCCGTTCACCATTTTTCGGAATCGAAAAATGGTGTAAAACTGGCCCTAAATCATAAATTTAGATCGCAACCTCGTTTTCAAGAAAACGAGACGCGATCTAGGAGCGAACAAAGAGTCGTGAAAAGCGGCGGTCAGTGGCAGCACTGGCCGTCCCTGGCTTTTTACGCCGTGACTTCGCGCAGAGCGGGTTCCTTATTCGGCCAAATTCTGCCTCAATGCGCCTATGTACCAAACAATGTTTGCGGTTAAATAACCCAATGATGGCTCGACACAATTCTTAACCGTCGCCTAAAAACATAGTGTGACCGGAATAACGACCTGTGACGCAGATGCCCCTTACTTTTTCAGCCACGCACCGTTTTCGACACTTTTCTCCAGTCGACCTACGCCTTTTGGCACCGGCACGCCTGAACCGGCATAATTGTCGTTAATGACCAGCGTTGAGTCACCTGTTAGCGCGATCGTGCGCGCAATCACAACGCTCCAAAGCGAATTTTCGGCGACGGTGCCGCGCGCGTTCACCAACAGATTGCTGTTTGGGAGGTAAATGGTGCCCAATAGCCTATCTACGGATGCCGAGGAAATGGCTGTATCGGTTTCGTTCTCGCGGGCCGAAACCAATACGAAACCTGTCCATTTGCCAGACCGACGACCCGTGAGAGACACTTTTGCATTTCCGGTGGCGTTTAGTGCACCGTTTTCAAAGATAAGCACGACATTATCGCCACTTAATGATGCCTGCTCTTCAATCGTTAAGGGCTGACAAAACCAATAGTCTCCAGCGGCCATGCGGATCTCCCCCATGCCCTTTGCGCTATAGCGAATTGTCACGACACCGGGGCGCAGTTTAAGTATGCCGCTTGAAATCTCGCGTGTTTCGACAACCTCAGCGGGGCAAGCGGTTTTGCGTTTGATGCGACGGGAGATGAAGGGATCGCGCAAGACAAGAGCACCGTTATTCGCCTCGGGCGAAAAGCCAGTACCGGTTGCGATGCCTGAAGTTTGAATAGTGCCTGCTTCGATTTGAGCTGTATCGCTCAGCTCTATATTGGCATTCGCGTGCACGACACAATTTGGTGCTGAAATACGACTGCGTTCTTTGCCATCAATAGCCAATGTTACCGTTGTACTGCCTGTGCCAACTACGCAGAGGGGTAGCTGGTTTAGCGCTTCTGCTAGAGCACGAACCTTGATGACAAAACCGCCTTTGGGGACCATATTCCCGAAAAAGGAATTTCTGACGCCGACGCCATCAATCTGCACCGCGCCTCCGGGTAATTGTTCAGCTGTGAAACTGGTGCGAATGTGGGGAATGATTTCCTGCGTTTGCTCTTTTGCAAAGCCTTCCGTGAGAGCCTTGATATTGCGTTCCGCACCCCCGGATACTCCAATCTCTCGGGCCCCGGCGAGAGCCGCGGCATCTACCGCCGCTTGCATTTTGGCGCGTTCACCCGACAGGGCTGTTAGTTCCACAGCGAACACGGCCGCAATTGACACAGGCGCAGCAACCAGCGCGGTGATCAGTGCGATCTGACCCCGTTGTCCCCGCTTTCGGTCCCGCGCCTTCAAATCCATTATTCAACTCCAACCCCGTCTTTACATAGAAAAACTGCGAATGAGTTAAATTGAGGACTAAAATCGTTGATTAATCGGACTATTTACTGCGGCTCGCGCTCAGTTTTTCTAGTGCGTGTTCCGATCAATTGGAATCAATTGAAGGGTAAAACTACGCTCTCATTCAAAGTGTGAGAGTATCCGTTGTCGCCAAGCAAGTTTTGGTGCCCATTCTCGATTGTCGCGGATAAGCGCGTTGGCGAGGACGACCAGCTTTCCCATGATGGCGCGCCGCGATTGGTCGTCAGAACGTTTATGCGACATTGGTCGGCGTTGGCATAAGCGCGCGGTTCAAGCTGTGTTCGGAAATCTTCAAACGGGCGGCTGCGTCTTCAACGGTCAGAAATGGATCGGTCGTTATGACTCTCAACCGCTCTCAGGCTCGACAAGCATCGCGGACTTGCGATCTCGCAAGACCAGCAGAACTTAGAAAACCCTCACTAATCCAGCAGGCTTACCAAAGTTGGGACTTGCCAAAACGGGCGCGCCATAGACACCGGCGAACTCGCTGCCCAGGCTTTGGCTGGAGGCCTAGTCCGGGGTCAGGCAAACAGGCATAAGTAGCCGATGTCCAATCCTGATTTTTCCGCCCCCAAACCTTACGGCCCGCTTCGCTCCTTTGGCCGTGTGCGCGGCCGCGCACTGTCAGATCGCCAAGAGCATTTGTTTGAAACCCTGTTTCCGCGCGTGGCGATCCCCGCAGAGCCTACCCAAACCCTGCACCCGCTTCAGTGGATGCCAGCCGCAGAGGCGGTGATCTTTGAAATTGGCTTTGGCGGGGGTGAGCATCTAATCGGACAGGCGCAGCGCCACCCAAGCCATTTGTTCTTGGGTGCAGAACCTTTCCAAGAAGGTGTTGCAAAGGCCCTGGTCGGTATAGAAGACGGTCGCCTTACCAATGTCCGGCTTTTGGCCTCTGACGCACGCCCTGTCTTAAAGGCGCTAATGCCCGCCTGTCTCGATAGGCTTGTAATCCTGTTTCCCGACCCGTGGCACAAGGCTAAACACAATAAGCGCCGTTTGATTCAGAAACCTTTTCTCGATGATGCCTATCGGGCCCTAAAGACCGGCGGCGAGCTTCGCTTTGCTACCGACTGGGCCAATTATGCCGACTGGACACTAGAGAAAATGACCCAACACGGAGGATTTGACTTTCTGGCAGAGACGGCGTCAGATTGGCGAACACCGCCCGAAGACCACATAATAACGCGATATGAGACCAAGAAACTGGGCGATTGTGCACCGATTTTCCTGCGCTTTATTACCCGCCCGCAGGCGTCGTAAGGGCCACGAAGACGTCTTCGAGGTCAGGTTCTTCAATTCTTAAGTCCCTGATCCGCACACCAGATCCCATCGCCTGGGACAAGAGTGCCTCAACGCTATGCTCGTTTGGACGATAGTGAATGGCCAAAGCACCATCAGACCGCAATACGCATTCAAGATCGGCCAGGCCCGCAGGAATTTGGGCCAAGGGCTCAAGTGGCGTTATAATCACGGCCTTTTTGTCCAAGCGTTTGAGAATGGTAGGAGTTGGCTCGCAAGCAATCAGGCGACCCTGGTCAATAATGGCGATGCTATCGCACAGCTCTTGTGCCTCTTCGAGATAATGGGTCGTCAGGACAACGGTTACACCTCGCTCCTTATTGAGCATCGTAATATACTCCCACAAAGACCGACGCAGCTCAACATCCACCCCCGCGGTCGGCTCGTCCAGAATCACCACCGGCGGGGTGTGAACGAGGGCCTTGGCAATCAACAAACGCCGTTTCATGCCGCCGGACAATTGTCGCGAATAGGTGTCGCGTTTATCGGCGAGCCCCACAGCGTCGAGTAATTCCATTGAACGGCGCTCCTTCGCAGGCACGCCATAAAATCCGGCTTGAAGTTCCAGTGTTTCAAAAGGGGTAAAAAAGACATCAAAGCTGATTTCTTGCGGCACAATACCGATCGCAGCCTTGGCAGCTCGATGGTCCTTGTCGATATCTATGTCCCAGATACGGACCTCCCCTGCCGTCTTGATGACAAGGCCTGCAAGAATATTGATAAACGTAGACTTTCCCGCGCCGTTTGGACCCAATAGCCCAAAGATCGATCCCTTCGGGATCACCAGATCCAACCCTTTGAGCGCCTGTTTTTCCGGCGATTTTCCGCTGGCAGCATAGGTTTTTTGAAGCCCGCGGGCTTCAATGGCAAAAGGGGTCGGGGTCATGGTTTCTCGCTTGGCACACGTTGACGGATAGGGCCGTTAGGTTCTAGTTAGGACGCTAATCAATCCGTAGCAATCACGCAGCTGTGAGAGAAACAGATTAATGTCCGTCTCCGTTCCATCAAAGTCTAAACAGCCAGTTGAAGTCATTTATGCCGACGCCCATCGCGTGGCCTGTGACGGCGGTGGCGGTGCATTGGGTCACCCAAAAGTTTGGTACGAGATGGGAGATGAAGGCCAGGTCGAGTGCTTATATTGTGGCCGCCTTTATATTAGAAAGGCTGGCGCAAGCACCGCGCACTAGGGCCGTTCACCATTTTTCGGAATCGAAAAATGGTGTAAAACTGGCCCTAAATCATAAATTTAGATTGCTTTTCGCCTAAATGGGCGAAAGAACACGCACTAGATCCCCTTGCTCACATCGGGTGTTAGCGCGGACCTGGGGGACCCGAGAGCGGCTTGGGACCGTTACCACCATTCATGTTCTGATACTGGATGTAGGCCGGGGTCAGGATAACGATGAACAGAACCGGCAGGAAAAATACGATCATCGGCACGGTTAGTTTTGCCGGCAATGCAGCTGCCTTCTTCTCCGCCTCGGTCATACGCAATTCGCGGTTTTCCTTCGCCATCACGCGCAAGGCAGAGCCTAGAGGTGTCCCGTATCGTTCTGCCTGGATCAGGGCCGTAGCGACCCCCTTGACGCCAGGGTGATTGGTACGCTTCGCCAAATTCTCATAGGCCACCCGGCGATCTTGAAGATAAGCGAGTTCGGCGTTGGTAAGGCTCAGCTCTTCGGCCAGCTCGATCGAGGATGACCCAATCTCTTCTCCCACGCGCAAAAAAGCACTTTCGATGGACATGCCAGATTCAACACAGATGAGCAGCAAATCCAAAGCGTCGGGGAAGGCGCGCATAATAGATGTGCGGCGCTTGGTCACGATGTTCTTGATGATAAGGTTGGGCAGATAAAAGCCTGCGACACATGCGCCAACTGCTGCAATCAGGCGATTGTTGCTGCTCATGTCTTTGCCAAAAAAAGTCACATAGGTCAGGGCAAGGATGAAGAAAGCAATGGGTGTCGCAAAGCGTGCCACATAAAATGCCGCGACCGGCCCGGGCCCCCGAAGGCCGGCCTCCAATAGATTTTGGGTTACATTTGGATCTTCAAGCAGCGTTTGCAAATTCAGCTTATCAACGATGCCCTTCCAGGGCCCCTTGGCGCGCTGTCGTAGTGAGTTCCTTTCGGCATGTTCGGCTTCGATGGTTGCACGGTTTTTCCGGCGCATCGACTCACGATCTGACGCAACCCCCTTCATGCGCACGGCTAATTTGTCGGTCTTCCATAAAGGCTGTGCGAGGGTCAAAGCTGTAACCAAAAGCGCAATAGCCAGAATCACAGAAGCCACAAATTCCGGGTCTGTTACCATGCGTGCAAACTGTTTAACTTCCAAGAACATCGCCGGTTCCCTAAATGTCGAAGTTAATCATGTTGTGCATGACGAAAATGCCCGTGCCCATCATCAACACACCTGCACCCAGACCCAGATGCCCGGTCGGGTCTGTGAAGAGAAGCGCCATGTAACTGGGACTGGTAATGTAGACCATCACGCAGACGCAAATGGGCAAGGCACCGATGATCATCGCGGACGCCTTGGCTTCAGAAGATAAAGCGTTGATTTTCTCTCGCATCAATTTGCGCGACCGCAAAATCAGCGACAAATTTCCCAGCGCCTCAGACAAGTTACCCCCGGCCTTCAACTGGATCGACAAAACGATGGAGAAGAAACTGACTTCCGGCAAAGGCATACGCTCAAACAGTTTTCCCAGGCTCTGATCCAATGGTATGCCCATGGACTGGCTGTCGCAGATCCGTTGAAACTCACTACCCAAGGGCTCTGGTGCCTCACGGGCGATGATTTTCAGACACTCTGTCAGAGGCAGGCCGGATTTAACCCCGCGAACGATGACATCAATCGCGTTGGCAAATTCGGCGACGAATTTTTTCTGCCTTTGCCCAACCAGAAAGCCCAAAATCCAGCGCGGCAAGCCGAAGGCGGCAACACCACCGACCCCTGCCGCTACGTACCAAGAATTGCCCGAAAGGAGAACGCCCAAGCCAGCCAGCACCCCAAGCGAGGCCGAAGCAATCCAGAAGGTTTTTTCTTCTATGGTCAGGCCAGCTTGCTCAATTCGCGCAGCAATCGAAAGCCGCGCCCGACGCAACTGGCGCTCGCGCATCTCTATGTCTTTGATATTACCCATCAAGCGCCTGCGCCGTGTTTCATCCGGGTCCACTGCCCGGCGCTTGAGGGCGGACTCCTTCGATTGGGCGACCGCCTTGATCCGCTTTTGCGATTGCTGATCATTGCTACCAGCAATCGCGATTCCGACCAGCACAACGCCGGCCGCAACCAAGACTGGAATGATGGCCCCAAGATCCATGGCGGTTACGTGTCCGCCGAATCAAGGGCTTCGGCCAGCTCTTTTTCCAGACCATAATAGCGGGCGCGGTCCCAGAATTTTGGACGCGCAATGCCGGTGGACCGGTGTTTGCCGATGATCTTGCCGTTTGCGTCCTCGCCGTCCATTTCAAACACGATCAGGTCTTGGGTGACGATGACATCACCCTCCAGGCCGAGGACTTCGGTGATGTGGGTGATTTTGCGCGAACCATCGCGCAGACGTGCCGCCTGGATGACGATGTCGATCGACCCCACAATCATTTCACGGATTGTTTTCGTGGGAAGCGAGAAGCCCCCCATGGTGATCATGCTTTCCATCCGCGACAGGCCTTCTCGTGGGCTGTTGGCGTGTAAAGTTCCCATGGAACCGTCGTGACCCGTATTCATCGCCTGCAACAGGTCAAACGCCTCAGGGCCACGGACTTCGCCGACAATGATTCGTTCGGGACGCATCCGCAGACAGTTTTTGACCAGGTCGCGCATATGCACCGCACCCTGGCCCTCGAGGTTTGGCGGGCGGGTTTCGAGGCGCACAACATGGGGCTGTTGCAATTGCAATTCGGCAGCATCTTCGCAGGTTATGACGCGTTCGTCCGGCGCGATATAACCCGTCATACAGTTTAGTAGGGTGGTTTTCCCCGAACCTGTACCGCCGGAAATCAACACGTTGCATCGGGAAGCACCAATGATGCCAAGAACCTTACCTGCGGGTTCGGATACGGCCCCGAACCCGACCAGATCCTTCATCCGCAACTTGTCTTTTTTGAACTTACGAATGGTGAGGGTAGGTCCGTCGAGCGCGAGAGGCGGCACAATCACGTTAACACGTGACCCGTCAGCCAGACGCGCGTCGCAGATCGGCGAACTTTCGTCGACGCGCCGGCCAACCTGGCTCACGATGCGCTGGCAGATGTTCATCAATTGCTGATTGTCGCGGAACCGGATCGGCGTCTTGGTTACTTTGCCGCCGACTTCGATGAAGACGCTATTGGCACCGTTCACCATGATGTCAGCGATGTCGTCGCGAGCCAAAAGTGGCTCCAGCGGTCCATAGCCCAACACATCATTGATAATGTCGCCAAGCAATTGCTCTTGCTCGGTAACTGAAACAATTACCTGTTTAATTGAAATAATTTCATTGACGATGTCGCGGATTTCATCTCGGGCGGTGCGCTGGTCTAGTGCTGCCAACTGGCCCAGATCGATTGTTTCGATCAGGGCATTATAAATCGAAGCTTTTGTCCGATAATATTCTTCACTGCGCCCGTCATTGGCCAGAACCGCTATGGGAGCCGATTGTGTTGGCGCGCGCACAGCCTTTGCTAGCCGTGCAGGATCAAGTGTCCCGGTAGGCGCTGCCGCAGTCGGGGGCGGCGCTAGGGGTGCTGCCGCCGGGTTGGCGGCGTCCACTGGGGCCAACCTAGGCGGTGTTGCCTGTGCCGCCCCGTCTGAGCGTTTACCAAACATCCTGCCCTCACTTAACCGCTTTTGCGGGGATTAATTTTGAGAGGAAGGTGCTCTTATTAGCCTTCGGTTGCGGCGCTCGACCGGTGAACAATTGCGCGAGGAAGTCCATGCCTTCCGCACATTTGCTGCTTGGGTTCACGTCGGACAGCATTTGCCCGTTATTGCTCGCAGTTCCGAACAACTGGGGATCATAAGGCAGAACAAGCGTTGGCTGAACGCCCAGGGCCTCAGCAAAGTCCTTGACGGGGATCTCGGGCCGCTTTGCGACGCCAACCATGTTCAGGATTATTTTGGGCGGCGTGTCATTCGGGCGACCCACGCGAACCATGTCAAAAATATTCTTGGCATTGCGCAGGCCCGCTAGGTCGGGTTGTGCGACCACAACCACTTCATCGGCCGACAATAGTGTCTGGCGCATCCATTTTGACCAGGTGTGGGGCAAGTCAAGAATGACATAAGGGACACCTCGACGCACGCCTTCAATCACAGTCTCGTATGCATCTGGCGAAATCTCGAACTCGCGTTCAAGAGAAGCGGGAGCTGTGAACAAGGTCAAATGGTCTGTGTGACGGGTCAGCAAGCGATCGAGCAACACATCATCGACCCGCTCGGGCTGTTCCAGGGCGTCGGCAATGCCGGTCGCGGGATCAGTGTTGAAATCAAGCCCGGTGGTCCCCCAGGACAGGTCGAGGTCCACCAACGTCGTATTCACCCGGGCGTGCTCTGCCATACACCACGCCACATTATGAGCAATTGTGGAGGAGCCGGCACCACCCTTGGCCCCGACAAAGGCAATGGTGCGGCCCAGGAAGGGCTTGGTTGGATCGACATAGAGCTCAGAGATGGTGCGGATTAGCTGTAAAGGCTGCAGGGGCGGGACCAAATATTCCGAAACCCCGCGGCGGATCAGCTCCCGATAAAGACCGATATCGTTAGATTCCCCGAGCAGGATCACCTTGACGCCGGGTTCGCAATAGGAAGCCAATTCATCAAGTTGCTGGATCAAAACCGCAGGTGGGGCCAGGCTTTCAACGATGATCAGGTTTGGCGAGGGCTCTGACTGGAAGAATTCAATTGCACCGGCCAAACCGCCCATAGAAACGGTCACATGCGCTTTTGCGATGCGACGATCGGTTGAGGCGGATTGTAACAGCTGGGCGGTATCTGGCCGCTGACAGAAAGCTTGCACCGAGATACGCGGGACCGGCTGGTCGCCACCACGCGCAAGTTCACCCACATAAGTCTCTTCAAATGCCTTGGTGTCAAAATCACCCGGAGAAGAAGGGGTAGGAATGTCATGGGCGCGGGTTGGTTCCAGGAAGTCCAGATCGCTGTCGAGTTCGAATGGTTCGTCAGCCGATGCCAATTCTTCCCAAACGGGCTTGGGTTTTGCATTCCCAATCATTTGCTGCCCCCGCCTGCAACCGATCCACTCACTGTCGGGACACCGCCCTTACGATGCATATCAATCCCGTTCTGGATGCGGGCCGCGTCGCGGGGCCCATCCTTGCGGTCACCCAGAAGATCACCGGGGTCGGCGACCATCGCTGCCAAATTGGCATTTTGCGCGCATCCGAAACGGTCCGGAGGGACATTTTTGCCGGTTCTGCGTGGATCAAAAGATGTCCATGGCTCACAAACCACCGGCTTGGCCTCATACCGTCCGAACGAAATCAGAATCGGCGCGTTTGCTTGGCCTTGGGCCTGATAAGGACCGGAAGAAATTTTTGAGAAATCGATGCCACCGGCAAATAGGGCCCGTTGTACTTCCTGGGCAACTTGGCCGGCCGTTTGGCTGTTGCCGGCATTGGCTGGCACCGAGACAACAACATTGCCGCGGCCCAGGCGCACATAGTCCTGTGCGAATGATTTCAGCTCGGCCGCTTCCTGGACCGTGATGCCAATCGTGCCACTGGCAGCGGAAACGGCAATGCGCGCTTCTACGGGGATGGCCTCGGGCACAAAAGCATCCAGGACCGTCCGCTTGAGGTGGGCCTGCTCAACCATATCTACGGGCGGCTCCTCCTTGGCGGCGCGGGCACCTCCACACGCTCCCAGCATCATCAGCGCCGTCAAAGCAACTGCGGTAAGGGCCGCCTTGCTCGGATTGGCGAATGAAACATGGTTGGCAACTTCTCTTGTCATCGGCTTCTTCCTGACTCTAATTCACAATATGGCCGATAGGGGCACGGTAGCGTCCCTTTGGCAGACCCTTGGATTCGGGCTTCACCATTCTGTTCATGCGACCCAACACCAAAGCAGCAGCGTCACTGGCTGGCACATAGCCATCGCCTGGGGTCTGAATCTGGTCCATCGTCGTCGACTTCACGATATAGGGCGTGACGATGATCACAAGTTCGGTCTCATTGCTTTGAAAATCGCGCGACCGGAACAAATTTCCCAAAACCGGCAGGTCTTTTAGACCAGGCAAGCCTTCAATGGATTGGCGCGTCGCTTGTTGGATCAGGCCCGCCATCACCATGGAACGGCCAGACGGCAGTTCCATGGTGTTCTCGGCACGCCGTACCGAAACGCCGGGAATCGAGAGGCCGCGAATGGTGTCGGTCACATTACCGGCGGCATCGCGGATTAGCGTGTCTGCCTGACGGAAAGAGGCGGCCGTGGAAATTTCAGAAACCTCTGTCGAAATTTTCAGAGATATTCGATCTGGGCTCAAAATGATCGGCGTGAAGCCCAGGCCCACGCCAAAGGGCTTGAATTCGACCGACACACGGTTGCCTTCTTGCGCGGTTGGAACGGGGAATTCACCACCGGCCAAAAATTTCGCAGGCTCGCCCGATGTTGCAGTCAGGTTGGGCTCGGCCAAGGTTCGCGCCAGACCAACCCGCTCTAGGGCTTGAATGTTGCTGTCCGTGCGCTGCTCAGTCACCAGTTCGCCGGGGCCATAGGTCGTCGTCGTGATGCCGGTGAGTGGGTCAAACACTCGATTATAGCCGCCGGCGCCAGCACCCACGGTGGGGTCCAGCAGTTCTGACTTGCCACTGAGGAACGTATTTGAGATCGGCCGAATGAAGTTCTTTGCCCACGAGGAGTCGAGCGTGGTTCCGCCCAGGAAAGCACCATTAACGGAGAAGCCATTGGCCGTCGCAAACTTGATGCCCCAGTCTTCTGGCAACAGCTGGTTTAAGATGTTGGAAGATGACAGGTTCATGCCCAATTGCTTGATGACAGAGCGCTGCATTTCCACAATGCGGACCCGCAACATGACCTGGTCGCCCGAAAGGACGTTCATCATGTTTAGAACCTTATCAGTGCCACCGGCATATTGACCGGCAATCCGCAAGACCTGGTCGGCGGTCAAGCCATTGGGAACATCCCCGGTCAGGATAATCGATTCACCGACACCATCGACCACGACGCGTGCTTCTGGCACCAGTCGCCCAATCAATGCCGTCAGCTCTGACGTGTCGCGGGCTACCCGGATTTCAAGCGCCAAGATTTGGCGCCCCTGTGCATCCAGGAAGAAGACATTTGTTTCGCCGACTTTAGTCCCCAAAAGGAAGCCGCGCCGGCTGGTGCGCATCACGGCGTCCGCTATCTCCGGGTTGGCCACCACAACATCGCGGGCTTCAACCGGGAGATCGATGATGGCCGATTTGCCTAGAGCCAGTGTAAGGCGTTGGGTCGTGCTTTGTTGGGGCATGGCCTTGACCGCACTGGCCTGGCCGGCTTGTGCAAATGCCCCAACAGGCAGTGTCACTGCGCTTAGCGCGAGGCATGAAGCCGCTGACAGAACAAATTTCACGGTTTGGGTACGCTCCATCACTGCCCTCCCCGATACACTTTGACACTAGAAGCACTGGGGACACCAGGCGGACCGGGCACCGATCCCGGTTCACCCGATGAAGACGTGTCCGGACTTGGATTGCCCGACAGGACTGTGCCACTTCGCTGGCTCATGACCTCTGTGCCCGTCGAGGCATATGTTGGCCCCTGGGCGTCAGCATAGCCGCGCAAGATGACGTAGAGTTCCCCCAGCTTTTGTGCCAATCGGAGTTTCTTGGCATCGGCCAAAGAAAGTTCAACCGTTGCAACCCCGCCCGGCAATGTCGCTTTATCCTTATCTGAGGTCGCAGACTGGTCGATCGCCAGGACCCGAACATTTTCCAGAATGGTATCGGAGACGAGTTTTGTCTGGGACTGGCCGTTCGATGTCGATTGGACTTCGCGGGACAGAAGAATGTCCACCCGATCATTGGGCAATACAAAGCCCCCAACCGCCGTCTCCGCACTGATTGGGAAGGAGGCTGCGCGCATGCCTGGCGTCAAAAGAGCCGCCATGACACCGATCTTTGCATCAATATCAACAATCTTGCTCGCCAGAACTGGCTCGCCCCTTACCATCCTTTGACGGACAATTCCGTTACTAAAATCCTTGATTGCATTGGGCGTTTTTGACTGCAGGAAGAAACCAGGCACCGACGCACTCGATGCAGTATAAGATTCCCAACCCAAAGAGGATGGCGAGATCCGTTCACCCACTTCCATATCCTGCTTCGCCACCAGAACATTGACGGTTTCTACCGTCGAGGTCGTGACCGCCACTGGCACTGCAACCGGGGGACCGGCTGACTGCGAGCGCATCCAGATGAAGGCGCCACCTGCGACTAGAATAGCACCGCCAACGATCGAGATTTGCCGAATATTCACGCTACGCATCTCCCCCCCGGGGTCCCAAACAGGAGCTTTTCCAGTCGGACCCTTAGAGAATCACCCAAATCTAAAATAGTTTACCGAGTGACCATGCGTAACTATGTTCTAAGAAGAGGTTAACGGCGCGACTACTTCAGGTTAAAAAGTACGAATATCTGGCGTAGTTCTTAGTTAATGGCCCGGAAACCACACGGTGTAGGGCGTGGCAAGGATGGCCCCGATACCCAGGGCGACGCCGTAGGGAACAGCGGCCGACTTGCGCAGCAATCGTCTCGCCCACCGTGGATTTTTCGGCAAGCCAAAATAACGCGCCAATTGCCTTCCCAGCATCAAGACCATGACCAATACACCGCCAGCGATTGCAGTATAAAGTATGAAGGGCATCATTGCGGCGGGACCTAGCCATAGTGCGGCTGCCCCAGTCAGTTTTGCATCCCCGCCGCCATAGACGCCAACCAGAAACATAGCCAGGCCAATCAATGTAGTCACCAGGCCGATCCCGATATGGGCGGCCAGTTCGTTCAAGTCCAAACCCATCGGCAACGCGAGGACCAAAAAGCTGCCCGCTATGAGCATGTTCAGCTTATTGGTGATCAAAAAAGTGCGGACATCACCGATTCCTGCCCAGATCATGGCACCACAAAAGGCAACCAAGCCGGCCCCAGCAATGAAGGAATCAGGTGTAAAAGTCATAGGAGACCTTTAACGCGGGACCGCTAAGCCAAAGTAAACATGGCCGCCGGTGCCAGCCAGGCGCAACAGGCAAAAAAAAGGCGCCCGGCCGGAAGACCAGGCGCCAATTTTTGACTGCACCGACGGGTCTTAGCGACCGACTGCAGTGCCGATGCTGGTGAAGCGGTTGCTCATGTTGTTGCCCAAGCTACCCAACGAGGTGATCAGAACTACAGCGATCAAAGCTGCAATCAGACCATATTCGATAGCGGTTGCGCCGGACTCATTATTGCGGATTTTCGAAAAAAGCTTTTTCATTTTAGGTTCCCATTCTACATGCGACCGGGCGGACGAAGTCTTGAACGCTTCTCGTTCCCTGTGTCTTCCCCTGTTGTAGCGAAGAGTCATAAATATGGCGTAAACTGAAACATAAAAATTGATCAGACATGCCTTTTTCCCGGCACAATTACGATTTCTTCACATAAATATCTGTTTTTTATAAGAATTATTTTTGCTTATTCTGACAAACTTTCTGCAACTTCCCCGATTGCATAGAATTAGAGACTAAAACCAAACAAACCGGTTACCGGTTTAGCCCAACATCGGCTGTATGTTTGCCAGATAGAGCCAATCTGGTCTTGCTCCAGTCCAGATGTGAGGGACATGCTGATCCACTTGCACTCCTGGCAAAAGATCCTAGCCAATCTGTAAGTTTGCACCGTCGCTTCTGCGCGGTGACAGCTCGCACGACCCGGTTTGCCCTTCCAGCTACCCTTTGGCCATTACTTTATATCTTAGGCGCTCACGCGCGAGACGCCTTGATGCCACAAGTCCAGCCGGCCGTGAGGCTGAACCTGGGGGAAGTTTACTCGTTAATGGCTGGTTTACAGGTGGGCGGTATTGATAGGACATGCACGGAGTCTTGTCATGTTCAATTTAGATAAACCGCTGGCCTTGATCGCCTTCGCTCTTGTTGGATTGGCCACAGGCCCGGCTGCCGCCCAATCCTTCCAATTGGAAGTCGACCAAACCCAGCCCATGCGGTTCGAGCGTCCCGTTACCGGTGTTGTGGTCGGCAATGCGGGCATCGCAGATGTCATTGTGCATGATGCAAAGGTTCTGTTTGTCGTTGGAAAATCGGTTGGAACAACCGAAATCATCGCCGTAGATGGCGCCGGTAAAACCGTTTTTTCCGGCACCATTCAAGTGCGCTCGGCCCATGTTCGTGACATGATCACCATCCAGCGCGGCAAAGAGATTTCCACAGCAATATGCCAGAGCCGCTGTGTTCCCTCCGTTCATTCCGAAGGCACAGGGCCCGGCAACGCGCCAGCGATCACCGCCATCGCTTCTCGATCCGGCTTTGCCGCAGGGTCAGGATCGCGCCCCTAGGGCCGTTCACCATTTTTCGGAATCGAAAAATGGTGTAAAACTGGCCCTAAATCATAAATTTAGATCGCAACCTCGTTTTTTAGAAAACGAGACGCGATCTACGGCCGTTCACCATTTTTCGGAATCGAAAAATGGTGTAAAATTGGCCCTAAATCATAAATTTAGATCGCAACCTCGTTTCCAAGAAAACGAGACGCGATCTAGCAGCCTGTCGCATAACTCGCAAATCACTGTATAGATTGGCATGTCCAAATTCATCTCTGACGACCGTAGCCAATCGTTTTTGTTGCCACCTGATTTGAGGGATTGGCTGCCGGCTAATGACCTGGC
>CALRXH020000028.1:0-10932 GCA_943372135.1 Maricaulis salignorans
AAAACGATTGGCTACGGTCGTCAGAGATGAATTTGGACATGCCAATCTATACAGTGATTTGCGAGTTATGCGACAGGCTGCTAGATCGCGTCTCGTTTTCTTGAAAACGAGGTTGCGATCTAAATTTATGATTTAGGGCCAGTTTTACACCATTTTTCGATTCCGAAAAATGGTGAACGGCCCTAGAGCTTAGAGCGCAGTGTGATCCAGAAGAATGCCTGTTATCTGGACGCGGAAAACGGGTAAAATCGGCTCTAGACCAGACGAACGGAGCGACGTTAGCGCGTCCACTCAGGCATTGCTTGATTTTTTGTTGAGCGCGCAACCCGGCTCAATTTGAACCAGACGCTTGATTTTTGACTTGGCGCGCAACCTGGTTCAATTTGAACCAGACGCGCTTGATGATGGACTTAGCTGACCATTCGCAGGCGAGGGCCTTCCTCACTTGCTTTCATGACATCAGCGCTGAATTCGGGCTTGCCGAACAAATTGCCCTGGGCGTGGGTTATATCGAGTTCCAGGATTTCCACGATGGTACGCTCGGTCTCGACGCGGTCAGCGATCAGCTCAACCCCATAGCGAGAGAACAGGGCCGAGACATCGGCTGGTTCAAATTGGCGATTAAGGCCCGTCAGCGGCACCGCTTTGGCTTCGACCAATTGCTGCACCAGTTTTTCACCCGCAATCTTCACATAACGCACGCCCATGCGCTCGAGCTTGCGCAAGTCGAGGTCCAGCGTCTCGCAACGGTCGATCGAGAAGCGGAAACCGAGATCGAACAGGCGACCCATGTTACGCTCGGCAGCCATTGGGATTTTCTCGAAGGAATCACGGGTTAGTTCGAAAATGATCGAGCCGGCCAGATCCCTGTTTTCACGCAAGAAGGCGATGAATTGCGGGAAGAATGTCTCATCACCCAAGCTCGTGGTGGAGATGTTGCAAAACAGTCCAATGCGCCGATCCTGTTTCAAGAGACGACGGGCGATCTGGACGCAACGCAGCAGGAGAAGATTGTCGATCTCGCCAACCAGACCGGAAGGCTCTGCCACACGCAGGAACTCGCCGGGCAGAATGAGGCCCCCCGATGCATCTCGTAAACGGGTAAAGCCTTCATAATAGACGGTCTTGCGCTGGGGCAGCGCAACGATGGGCTGCAAGTGCAGCTCAATCCGGTTTTCCTCCAAGGCGGAGCGTACAGCCGCCAACAGACTCTGATCGGACCGACGGGGTGTCAGCTTTTGCCCTTCCACGACTGAGGCTTCGCGCCGACGCTCGTTCTTCTGCACATAGGTCGTCAACAGCATGGCGATTTCGCGTACTTCGCGTGCCAAGGCGGCTTCACGAGCCACAGCGTCTTCCGCCACACTGGTCTTCAAAGTGTCAATCTCCTTGCGGGTTGCAACATGCATGTCCTTCAAGGATTGGAATTCATTGGCAATCCGGGCCTTTTCAGAGCGTGCGAGCTTTGCTTCGCGAGGTGTGAAGGCCAGATGGAACAGGCCGCAGGCCACACCCAGCAATCCTCCCATACAGACTGATACCGTAAGGCTGGCCTCCTGGATGTAATAGGCAAAAGCCCCCAAACCGATGGCGGCAACGCAATAGACCAGAAACAGGATAAAATGGGCGGCGGCTAGCACGGGCTTCTCCCGAGAATGCAAGGAAAGTTCACCGGCAAATCTTGGAAACTGAACTGGTTAACACTTGGTTTACCATCGTGAATGTCTGGAAAATCTCAGTCGGATGTTCCATCGCCCCTAGATGGGGCAGATGCTGTCAGGTCGCGGCCAAAATTGGTAGTTGCCGTATCTTGACCCGCCTCGATAACTTCACGACGCATGGCGCGTGCGCGCTCGAAGGTGGAGAACAACATATCGCCATCACCCCAGCGAATGGCGCGGCGCAAAGCGGTCAAATCCTCTGAAAAACGTCCGAGCAAATCGAGGACAGCATCCTTGTTCAACAAAAACACATCACGCCACATGGTCGGGTCAGAAGCCGCAATACGGGTAAAATCCCGGAAGCCACCGGCGGAGTATTTGACAACTTCGCTGTCGGTAACCGCTTCAACATCCTGGGCCGTAGCAACAACGCAAAAGGCGATCAGATGGGGTAAATGGCTGGTCATGGCGAGGACCTGGTCGTGGCGGACCGGGTCCATACAATCAACTTTGGCACCCATGGCCTCCCAAAAGGCCGTCAGCCTGACAACCGCCTCCCCATAGCTCGGGCGGGGGTCGGCAAGAGGCGTCAGAATGGCCCAACGGCCATCAAACAAAGTTGCAAAGCCTGCATCGGGACCAGATTTTTCAACCCCCGCAATCGGATGCCCCGGGATCAAGAAGCAGCTTTCTGGCAGAACGGGCTGTAGCTGCTGGACAATGGCCTCCTTGACCGAACCAACGTCGGTCACAATGGCCCCAGCTTGGATATGGCCCCCGATTTGCGCCCCAATAGCCCCCATGGTGGCGGGCGGCGTACATAGGATAATCAAGTCCGCGCCTGCCACCGCGGCCTCGACCGTCTCGGCCACGTCGCCAAGCCCTAATTCCAGCACCCGGCTGCGAACAGAAGGGTCGAGGTCATAGAGCACAATCCGCGATGCCAACCTGTTTGCTTTGGCTGCCGCCGCCAGCGACGAGCCGATAAGGCCAACCCCGATAATAGCCAGGGTGTCGAAATGTCCGGCCGTTTGTGACATCAAGACACCAGAAAATCTTTAAGGGCCGCCAAAATGAGGCGGTTTGGCTCTTCAAGCCCGATTGAAATGCGCAAATAATCATCCAGGCCATACGCTCGAACCGCGCGCACAATGACCCCGCGCGACCGCAAATAAGCGTCGGCGGCGTCAGAGGTCTTTCCAGGCTTGCTTGAGAATTTCACCAGAATGAAATTGCCAACACTTGGGGTCACCTCAAGGCCCAACGTGCGAATTTCGTGGGTCAGCCAATTGAGCCAATGCGCATTAAACGCGCTGCTTTGATTGGCAAAGTCTTGATCGCGTATGGCGGCCTCAGCAGCAGCAAGGCCCGGCGCGCTAATATTGAACGGGCCGCGAACGCGATTGAGCGCATCAATCACAACTTGCGGGCCATAGCACCAACCCACCCGGGCAGCAGCAAGTCCATGAATTTTGGAGAAGGTGCGCGTCATCAGCACATTGCCGGCCTCCCCGGCCAGTTCCAGGCCCGAGGAATAGTCATTGGTTTGAACATATTCGCTATAGGCCGCATCAAGCACCAAAAGCACGCTGTCGGGCAGGCCTGCCTGCAGGCGCCTGATTTCCGAATAAGGCAAATAGGTGCCGGTCGGATTGTTGGGATTTGCTAAAAAAACAATTTTGGTCCTGGGCGTCACACAGGCGATGAGCGCATCAACATCGGCGGTCAGATTGGTTTCGGGTGCCGAAATACAAATAGCACCGGCTTGCTGCGCGGTCAGTCGATAGACCAGGAAGCCATGTGCGGATTGCACAATTTCATCCCCTCGATCCAGAAAAGCCCGGCCCAAGAGCTGGAAGATCTCGTCAGAGCCGTTGCCACACATAATACGGCCAGCATCGATGCCATAACGACTGGCAATCGCTGCGCGCAGACCCAAATGGTCACCATCAGGATAAGTCGCCAAATCTTCCGCGGCAGCTTGATAGGCGCGTTTGGCTAATGGGCTGCAGCCCAAAGGATTTTCGTTGGATGACAGCTTCCAGGGATTCTTGATCCCCAAAATCTTTGCTTCGCCGCCCTTATAAGGGACGATATCGAGAATTCCGGGTAGGGGCGCAACCGACATGCTCTTGGCCTTAATCAGGTAATCTTCTGCTGCGCGGGCATGACCCTCCAGCCTGTTTTGGTCAAGGGGGCTTTGTGTGCAGTTTTCTGCCCGCGCAGTGTCCCATTTTAAGTCACCCTTTACATCCTGCCTGTATAAGGGGCTTCGAAAAGACGCACCAATCGCAAATCTCAGTTTGAGTTTTGGGCGTCCTGACCGGGAAAACCCGGCAACAAAGAATTTGGTGGGTGAAATGAGTAAGACCGTCCTAATCGTTGATGACGATCCGTCGCAGCGCCGCCTGCTGCAAGGTGCCGTCGAACGTCAAGGCTTCGCAACACGGACTGCCGAAGACGGCGCGCAAGCTATTGCCCAAGCCATGGACCCGGCCGTCGATGTCGTCCTTTTGGACCTGATCATGCCTGGTGTGTCCGGCATGGAGGCGCTTGCCGCTATCCGTGCCAAGCGGGATGATTTGCCCGTCGTCGTCCTCACCGCCTCAGGCGGCATCGACACAGTCGTGAAGGCCATGCAGGGCGGTGCGACGGACTTCTTCGTCAAGCCTGCCAGCCCCGAACGTGTGATGGTTTCGATCCGCAATGCGCTAAAAGTTGGCGAATTGTCGGGTGAGGTAAAGCGTCTGAAGAAGAAAGCCGCCGGCACGTTTACCTTCTCCGATATGGTTGCCGGCGCTTCTGCCATGCGCCAGGTGATCCGCCTGGGTCAACGCGCTGCAACGTCCAACATTCCCGTCCTGATCTTGGGCGAGAGCGGTGTTGGCAAAGAAGTTGTCGCGCGCGCCATCCATGGCGAGAGCGAGCGCTCGGGCCGGCCGATCATTGCGGTGAACTGCGGGGCGATACCGGAGAATCTGGTAGAGAGTATTCTATTCGGCCACGAAAAAGGTGCCTTTACCGGCGCACATGATCGCCATTTGGGTAAATTCCAGGAGGCAGATGGCGGGACCTTGTTCCTCGATGAAGTCGGCGAGCTGCCCCTCGACATTCAGGTCAAATTGCTACGCGCCCTGCAAGAAAGCGAAGTTGATCCTGTCGGCTCGAAACGGCCCGTCAAAGTAGATGTACGCATCATTGCCGCCACCAATAAGGATCTGGCCAAGCTGGTGGCGGAAGGTCGCTTCCGCGAAGACCTGTTTTACCGCCTCAATGTCTTCCCAATTGATGCGCCGCCGTTGCGCGAGCGCATGGAAGACGTGCCTGCATTGATGAAGCACTTCATCACCCGGATCAATGCCGAAGAAGGCAAGCGGGTCCTGGGTGCGACGCCACAGGCCCTGGCGATGCTCCAAAGCTTTGATTGGCCGGGCAATGTGCGCCAGCTCGAAAACACGGTTTTCCGCGCTGTCGTCTTGTGCGATGGCGACTTCCTGCAGCCAGAAGACTTCCCCCATGTTCAAGCAGCCCTGCCTAAATTTGTCTACCAGACACCGGCAAGTGAAACCGGCACCCCGCCAGCTGCTCCGGCGAGTGTGTCCGCTGTGCTCGAAATGCGGGCTGTGCCTGCCAGTAGTGACCTTCTGGCCGCCGCGATTGAAGCGGGTAACGGCGTCGCCATCTTTGATCCGGCAGGCCATTTGCGCACGCTGGAAGAAATCGAACGCGACCTGATCGAATATGCCATCGACCTCTATGCTGGACATATGACCGAGGTTGCCCGCCGCCTGGGCATTGGCCGTTCAACCCTCTACCGCAAGCTCAAGGAATATGACCTCGAAGAGCATATGGCACGCGCTGCCGGCTAGATCGCGTCTCGTTTTCTTGAAAACGAGGTTGCGATCTAAATTTATGATTTAGGGCCAGTTTTGATCCAGGTGGATTTATGTTGCGATCTGTTTTCCTGATTGGCGCAACCGCTTATCCTCCCTATCCTTTTCACAAAGAGGGGGCGTCGCTCCAGTCTCGCTGCAACACATAATTGCGCTTGGTCGAAAACATCAAGCCATAGCCAGCCTTCCTCAGCGCACCCATCAAATCGCTCGCCCAGTCCTTATCGCTGCGCTCCAAAATGAGCAGGCGCGGCCAAAGGCTTTCAGCGGCTTGTGCAAAGAAGGGCAGCAGCGCGCGATCCTCATAACCCTCGATATCGATTTTAAGGGCGTCGATCCGCTCCAGGCGGGCCTCTTCAACCATGCCCAGCAGCGGGCGGACAGGGACCTCGACTTGATCCGCTCCGCCGCCAAATGTAGCCAGAGACGCGCCACCCTCATTGTCGCTGCCCACCGACAGCGTCATGAAACCGTTGGCTTCGCCTGCACCGCAAGAAAAGACGTGCGCTTTAAATTCCGGGTTTAAGGCAAAATTGGCGCGCAAGCGGGCCAAGACACTGGGCTGAGGCTCAATAGCAACAATTTTTCCACCAGGACCGACAAGCGGGCCGACCCAGAGCGAATATGCCCCCACATTGGCCCCGATATCAACGAAGGTATCGCCCGCTTTGAGCTCCCGGCGCAACATGTCGCGTTCTTCCAACTCAAAGCGGGAGGGGGAGAACATCAGGCGCTTTTCGGTTACATTGCGTCGTGGGTCGATGCGGGTCTTGACGCCCCAGGTCTCCAGATCCAACGGGCCAGTAAGGCCAGAAAAGATCAGTCTTTTTCCAATTGAAGCTGCCAATTTGCTAAAGGGCCCAGGATCAAAACTCCGGGCGAAAGCGATGATGCGGCTCTGGTAGGGTGACGGGGAAAAGGTGCCGAAAGGACTGACTTCGTTTAACATTGCCGTGAGTTGCCATGCGTTATCTGCATTTGCAAGGAAATAGCCGCACCAATTGACGTTACGTACCGCTTCCCCTTGGCCTCATCCCGGTCTAGTAAGGGTTCAGCGCGCCGTCCCACCCTTGTTCCGGGATGCGCTCAGGGAGGAATACATGGATCTCGCGACAATTACTGCTGGTATGAAAGAACGTGTCGAAGCCAAGCCAGCTTTCGGCAACACTGTGAAGTTTGATTTCGGCGATGCCGGCAAAATCCATATCGATGGCAAGAACGGCAATGCCGTCACCAACGATGATGGCCCAGCAGACTGCACCTTGAAAATCGCAATCGGCGACTTTGTCGACATGGTTGAAGGCCGCTTGAACGGCATGAATGCTTTCATGGGCGGCAAGCTGAAAGTGGATGGCGATATGTCGATCGCCATGAAACTTCAGTCGATCATCGGCTAAGCGCAGATCGCGCCCGATGCAGTTGGTTCAGGACCCTTTTATGGATGCGTTGCACGGTCTTGAGACCTTTCGCGTCCTTGGGCCTGACGACAAAACAATCCGCGCGGCTTTTGTTCCTTATCAGGGGGACAAACCGCGCGGGTCTGTTATTTTAGCGCCTGGCCGGACCGAGTATATTGAAAAATATGCGGAGACGATTTCCGATCTCCTCGCCCGGGGCTTCAATGTTCTGACCGTCGATCATCGCGGCCAGGGCTGGTCTGATCGGTTAGGCGCGACCGCGCACGCAGGCCACCTCGATAGTTTTGCTAAAGCGACCGAGCATATGGCGCTGGCCGTCGCGGCGGTAGCCGATAAATTGACGGGCAAGCGCATCTTATTGAGCCATTCCATGGGTGGCACGATTTGCTTGGAAGCCTTGTTGACGCATGCCATCCCCAATGTGGTTGGGGCAGCTTTTTCGGCACCCATGTGGGGCATTTTAGGCCCTCCCGGCATGGGTCTTTTGGCCAAATCCTTGGTGGCAACCGGCAAAGCCAAAGATGTTGCGCCATCCCTGCCCGCGATTTGGCAGCCAGAGGCGTTTGAAACCAATCAAGTCACCCATGATCCCAGGCGTTTTGCCCGCAACAATGCTCTGATGCTGGCGGAGCCTGCTTTACAGATCGCGGGGCCAACCAATGGCTGGCTGGATGAGGCGATGAAGACCATGACCTCGTTCACGCCCGCCCGCCTTGCCCAAATCCACGTCCCGATTTTGGTCATCAGTGCCGAAGGCGAGACCATTGTGGATAACACCGCCCATATCCGCATCTGTGGTCAGGTGCCTTACGGCCAGCTTCGTATGGTGGCCGGGTCCAAGCATGAGCTTTTGCACGAGGTTGACGCCATTAGGGCAGCGTTTTGGGCTCATTTTGACGCTTGGGCGGATCCGCTTCTAGTCTAAAGCGGCTGAAGCTCGGCCAAGTGCACCTATGTATGCATTGATGGCTTGCTTAGTCTGTCATGATGTTTATATCGGCGATTTCGAATGGGCAGGTGGCCGAGTGGTTGAAGGCGCACGCCTGGAACGCGTGTATGGGTGCAAGCCCATCGAGGGTTCGAATCCCTCTCTGTCCGCCAGTTCGACTGATTTTGTGTTATTTTTCAATGGCTTGAAAATCGGACCACCCCGTACCCACACCGGTACCCACATTTATTTTTTAGAAAAATAGCAGTTCAGCTTGATTAGGGCATGGTTTGCTCGAACTATTTCGATGTGTTTCGAAGCGAGTTTTTTAAGGCTCACAAGATTGGTTTCCTTGCAAGTAGTGATTAATCTGCATTCCCGACCCTCGGCGGGATAACCTTGTGCAGCGTCGTCAGGTCTAACCGCGCCTCCTTGTGCTACGAGTTCCACACATCTCGACAAGTCTGTTTCGTTCAGGCTCGAGGGTTGAATAAGCTTCAGCTGTATAATGTGATCCTAAGATACAAAGTCCATAACAAGCGAGGCTAGCACGACTATCGTTCAACGCCCATCGCACGCCCAACCGCTTGTCCGATAGCCAACTCCTGCCCCGCCTGTATCGCCATGGCGGCGTAGCCCATGCCGCGATTGATGATGGCGTGTTTGCCAAGGCTTGTGGTGACGTGACCTTCGACGAAGCCCTCCGCCTGGCCATAACTTAAATGACCTAATGTCTTAATCCCAAGATCGCGCGACATGACGTGCTTCAATTCTGCCTCGCGTAATTTTGCCCATGCCTTTGGCTGGTAGCCAAGACCTTGGCCTTGGGTAATGGCTTGGCCAGACATCACTAAGTGGTCGGCGCGGGCTTTTAAGGCAGCTTCGACTTCTTCCCCCATGTGCATCGTAGTGGCAGCGTCTGCCCTTAACTGGCCACGCCGCATCAATTCAACATCAAGCGGTGTCAGTCGCTCTATGGTTTGGTCAAAGGCCTTAGCCGGGCTTGTCCTTTCGTTGGGAGTCTCTGTTTGGACAATGTTTTCGGCAGGCGGCTTTGCCATTTTAACGGACGGTTCTACTCTGGCCCCAGACAAGCCCGCCAACGCCCCTAGTCGCTTAGCGGCCCAGTGTGACCGGATTTGATCCTGAGCGGCCTGCAATCGATCTAGGCGCGCCTTTAAGTCCTCTGAAAAGCTCACCCCGTCCTGGGTATCTGCGGCTACCAATTCAAGACGCGCGAGATGGGCGATGCGCGCACGTGTGACCGCACCGAAAGTGTCGTGTCGATCAATTTCGGCGCGCGGGATAACACCGTTGTTGGCGCTTGCGACTTTCTCAAGTTTCATATCAATGTCGGTCCAACGGTCGGCTGAAGTGCGCGTAAAAAGTCCGCGCTCGGCTTCGGACCGCGATTGATCTCCCAATAATTCTTGAGCGCAATCTTCGGCGTGGCCCCGAATGCCATAACTGATGACTTTCCGCGGAATAACTAGATCCCGCCCATTCGAGCGCTTGCCACGGATTAAAACGTGGGCGTGCGGCTGGTCCGTGTCGTGATGGTTGATCGCCACCCATGCCATCTTCGGCTCACGCAGGTCACCGGCAACGCGTTCCATGATATCGCGGATATAGGCATCCATATCGTCAATTTTGTCGCTATGTTCAGGGCTTATGATCAAACGGAAATGATGACGGTCGCTGTCCCAAGATGAGCATGCCTCATGAACATTATGGCGCTCTAGCCCGCCGTCTGGTCCATAGAATCCAGTCGGGGTTTCATCCACTCCCATGCCTTCTCGTGCTAGATAGCGCAAATGCCGCGACACTGCTTGGCCTGCATTCTTGGCTCCGCCAGCCCCACCGTGACGTCCAACAAATGCCTTCACCATGACCCGTTGACGTGCGCCAACAAAGATCGCTGGACTGCCAAAAGAGCTTCCATTTGAGGCTCCGAGCGAGCCCCCACGGGCCCCCCCACCAAACATCTTTCCAGTTGCCAAGCGGCGCGCAATGGACGCCTTCACGCCCGTGCCCGACGCAGACTTTAAGCGGTGGGGCAATTTAGGGGAAAGGTCCTCTGGATCTTGTAAACGGGCGGCAATCATTTGGCGCAAGGGCAGGGCGTCCAGTCTGGCTGGTCGATCAGCACCGCTCTGTCCTGTCACCTGACGCACTGCCAGATCCTCCAGATCACCCCGAAATCCAAGTCATCCAAGGCTGATTTGGAGTAAGTCACAGCAAGTTATGGAGCGCAACTGAAAACACCTAAAACACGAATAATATCATATAGATGTAAGCATCGTGACTTACTCTCTTTTATCTTGCCCCCGTTCCTGTTTCAGTCCGTTTCATAAGTCATGATCTCTTGAATATAGTGGGCAAGCAATCACGGTAGGGGCTTCGCTGGCCTCATGCCACTTTGCTCCTATCTGATCACACCGAGATGCCTTCTAGGGTGGCAAGGTGTCTGCCAACGCATAAGCACGCGAAAAGGGCGGAGCTGTTAGGCTCCGCCCTTGGGCTAATTTGGTTGGATGAAGGTGCTAGGCGGCTGTCTCCATCGGCAGGTCTGCTTCGGTGCCAGAGCCTTCGGCTTTGGCTTTGCCGCGAGCGAGGACTTCAAGTTCGCTAAAGGGGCCTAGGACAAACTCGATGACGTAGCGGGTGCGGCCTTGATCGTCGTCGTAGGAGCTTGGGCGGATGCGACCGAGGAGGCGAACCCGGGTGCCCTTTTGGACCATCGTCTCGATGCGGGCGATGATGGCGGGTGCAAAGACGGTGACGCGGTGCCAGTAGGTGCGGTCCTTTTGCGTGCCGTCTTCGGTCTTCCAGCGCTCTGAGGTGGCGACGCTGAGGGTTGCAAGTTTGCCGGTCTTGCCGAATGTCTTGATCTCAATCTTGCCGACGTTTCCGACGATTTCGAAATTGGCCTTATCCATGGTGGTTTCTCCGTTTGGTCTGAAGCTGTCCCGTCCGTTGGTGTCCCGGTCCGGGGGTCGCGGTGGCGACGGGGCGTAACAGCATCCGGAACA
>CALRXH020000029.1:0-10815 GCA_943372135.1 Maricaulis salignorans
CGACAACATTAAGATCATGGTGGAACTCATCACCCCGATCGCGATGACCCAGGGCTTGCGCTTCGCCATTCGCGAAGGCGGCCGCACCGTTGGTGCAGGCGTTGTCGCGACCGTGGTTGAATAAGACCTGACACCCTTTCAAATGAACAAACGCCCTGACCGAAAGGTTAGGGCGTTTTTTTATGCGCGGATCACCCCTCTCCCCCGCAAGAAAAAAGAGAATGCTGCACCGCAGCATTTAGTATGCGCTTTCTAAAACCACCCGCTATACCCTGTTCATCAAACACCAAAGGGCTGCTCCTCCCCCCCCGCAGCCCGGTGAAGGAGAGAAAAATGACCGAAGCAAAGAAAGTCACCGAAACTGTTGAAACCGCTCGTAACGAAGGCCTCGAAATTGCCCGCAAGATCTGGTTGGCTGGCGTTGGCGCTTATGGCCGCGTGTATCAGGAAGCCGCTGGCCGCGTTGAAAAAGTGACCGGCGCCGCAAACGAAATGTTCGACCAATTGGTTGAAAAGGGTGAGCAAGTTGAAGATCTGGTTCGTTCCAGCATCTCCAAGAACGAAACCGCTGGCAAAGTGACCGAGTATGTCGAAAAGACAACCGCACAAGTTAAGTCGGCTTCTGAAACCCGCATCCATGAGTTGGAAGAGCGTTTTGAAGCGGTTCGTAAGACCGTTGTTGAAACCGTGTCACCTTTCATCGACAAAGTTGCGCCAATCAACATTTTCGCTATCGGTGGTCAGATTGAAGCCTTGACCTCAAAGATCGAAGCTTTGACCGCTGAAGTAGAAGCTTTGAAGGCTGCTAAGCCTGCCCCTAAGGCTTCTAAGAAGACCGAAACCGAAACTGCTTAAGCTAGCTTGACTGCTGGCTTGATCACGGGGCGATAAAGCCTGTGATCGGCAACATGATCAGAGCCGCCGCGCGCGCAATTAGGGCGCGCGGCGTTTCTGTAACTGGCGCATCAAATTCCATCCGCACCAGTTGGAAGGCAAGGCCAAGCGCGACCTGATTGACCAGACCATCAAAGGCTTCGTTGCTGGCGACAATGGCCTTAGAGGCGCGCAAAGCATGGAGAAGGCCGAAGGCTGCATCATGCTGGATGGCAAACATATGTCGGATTTGATTGGCCAAGCGGGCGTCGGCGCGTACCACGGATAAGGGCTCACGATAGGCGAAGCGGGCATCCCACGCTTCTTCGATCAGGATGTGCACCCATGTCCAAGCCGTCTCGATGGTGGCGTCCGGGCCTGCGCATTTTTCAAGTGCGGCACCCATAATGGCTTCCAGTTCGCCAATATGGGCAGCCAGCAAAGCAGCAGCAATCTCGGCCTTACCCTTATAATGGTAATAGAGGTGGCCGGGTGACATCGAGAGATGGTTGGCAATATCAACAGCGGTCAAGGCACCAAAGCCTTCACTATTGAACAGCTCACGTGATCTGGTGAGGATTTTGTCCTTGGTGGGGCTTGATCCACTCATCTTGAGGTGTCCTTCAGCATCCAGAAACAGGCGAAAGACTAAAATCCGTATCCAAACGAGCCTATCGCAGCAGAAACGACTTCACGATTGTCCATTGCCATCATAACGTCGTCTCTGACAATGCCTGCGGGTTTTTATACAATGAATTTACTGGGCAGGGAGGTCTAAATGTCGAAGCAGAAAATCAATCTCGGTGACGAAGCCGCACAAAATACCGTGGCCCTGACGGCCATGATGGGTCTTGCACGCGAGGACTTGATGGGGGCTGTCGCGCTGATGATGCGCGAAGTCACCGCAAAGCCTGCCACCACGACCAAGCATTTGAAGGCCTTGGGCGATGATGTCGTCAAAATTTTGAAGAATGAGAGCGATCTGGCCCCTCAGGCCAAAGACAAGCGCTTCATGGATATTACTTTTAAATATAACCCCATTTACCGCATGGGGATGCAATATTATCTGGCTGTGCAAAAAAACGTCGGCACCTGGCTGGCTGATCTTGACCTAGACGAGCTGGAGAAGGCGCGCGCCACCTTTGTCTCTCAAATGATCATCGACAGCATCTCGCCAACCAATACGCTGATTGGTAATCCCGCTGCGATCAAACGCGCCTATGAAAGCGGTGGCATGAGCCTGATTAAGGGGCTTCAAAACGCCTATCGCGATCTTACGGAAAATGGTGGCCAAGTCAGCCAAGTTGACAAGCGGCCCTTCACAGTCGGCGAAAACCTTGCCACATCAAAAGGCGCGGTCGTCTATAAGACGGAGATGATGGAGCTGATCCAATATGCGCCTGCGACCGAGCAGGTGCATGCCATTCCGTTTCTGATCATTCCGCCCCAGATCAACAAGGCCTATGTGAATGACCTCTCGCCCGACAAAAGTATTGTGCGCTTTTTGGGCTCCTTGGGCCTGACCACCTTCCTGGTCTCGTGGCGCAATCCTCGGGTAGAGCATCGTGACTGGGGCTTGGCCGAATATGTCGACGAACTGATTAAGGCCAGCGATGTAATCTTGGAGATTACCAAGTCGAAAAAATTGAATGTCTCAGGCGCTTGCTCTGGCGGCATTACGGCAGCGACGTTCCTGTCGAAGCTGGCAAGCATGGGCGACACCCGCGTCAATGCGGTCAGCTTGATGGTTAATGTGCTTGATCCGCAAAAAGATGATTCTGAAGTGGGAGCCCTGGTCTCTGAACACGGGATTGAGCTGGCGCGCCAACGCTCTGCCAAAAAGGGTATCCTGGAAGGCGATTCCTTGGGCCGGATGTTTGCTTGGATGCGCCCCAATGACCTGATCTGGAATTATGTCATCAATAATTATCTGATGGGCCAAGATCCGCCACCCTTTGACGTGTTGTTCTGGAATAATGATACGACCAATTTGCCAGCGAAATTGCACTCGGATTATCTTGATATGTATCCCAAGCAGCCCTTTGCCAATCCAGGCCAAGTGGAGTTTGCTGGCCATATTGTTGACTTGACCAAAGTCACCAATGATTTGTTCGTAATCGCGGGCGTGACTGACCATATCACGCCGTGGAAGGCGTGTTATCGCACAACCCAACTGGTTGGCTCGCCGAACATTGAGTTTATCCTCTCGCACTCGGGCCATATTCAGGCGCTGTTGAACCCGCCGGGCAATCCCAAGTCGAAATATTACCGCCATGAGGGCAAGCCACCGCCAACCACCGATGAATGGATGGCTGGGGCGACTGAAGTGCCAGGCTCCTGGTGGCCCCTATGGGGCGAGTGGCTGAAAGCGCGTTCTGGCGCGATGAAGGCTGCACCGGCTGATGTGGGCAACAAAAAGCATCCGGCGCGCGATCCGGCACCTGGCCGCTACGCGTTCAATGACTAGAAAGGGTGTTTTCGGGCACCCGTTCCAAGCGTAAGAGTTTGGCAACAATCTTGATCGACCATAACCTGCCCGGCTCGGGGATCGCTAAAAGGATAGTCTAACGTGTCATCAGCTCCCGAAACGACAGGCCGCAAGGCCCAGTTCGAACGCGTCACCATCGCCGGACGCACCGTTCGTGTCGCCATCTGGCGGACGACTCTAAAAGGCACTCCAGGTAAGGACCGTCCACGACCGATCTTGTTCTTCAACGGGATCGGGGCCAATATTGAATTGATGGCACCCTTAGCGGATTGGTTTACTGACCGGGATATCATCACGTTTGACATGCCTGGTGTTGGCAAATCGCCCAACCCAATTATGCCCTATCGTCCTTGGATGATGTGCGCCTTTACCGCCAAGCTGTTGGATCATTATGGCTTTGACGTCGTCGATGTCATGGGCGTGTCTTGGGGCGGCGCGATGGCCCAGCAATTTGCTTGGCAGAACCCCAAGCGCACGGGACGCCTGCTCTTGGCTGCCACCAGCATGGGTATGTTGATGGTGCCGGGCGACCCTGAAGTTTTGATGAAAATGGCCAGCCCCCGTCGCTATGTCGATAAGGATTATATGCTGGCTAATTTCCGAACGCTTTATGGTGGCGACACCAGCGGATCCGATGGCCATGCTTCGCGCCTGCTTCCGCCTTCAACCATGGGCTATATGCAACAGCTTACCTGTATGATGGGTTGGACAAGTGCATGGTTCTTACCCTTCTTGCGGGCCAAGACGCTGGTTATGATGGGAGATAAGGACAAGATTGTCCCTGAAATTAATGGCCGCTGGATTGCCAGCCTAGCCCCCAATGCAAAGCTGCATATCGTGAAAGGTGGTGGGCATTTATTCTTGGTTTCGTTTGCGGAAAGGATCGTCCCGGTGATGCGCGACTTCTTTGACGAAAGCGAAGTGTGGCATGGCAAGACTTTGATGGCTGAGGCTTCCACCGCCAAGCCAGCTACTAAAAAGGCTGCTTGATCGAAGGAGAGACACGATGCGGATTTGGTTAGGTGTCGCCCTTTGCATGCTGTGCTCCAATGCCGCATTAGCTGGCGTTCAAACCGCATCGGCCAGCCAAGTCGCTTTGGTCTTTGATGTAGAGCTCGCTGGTCCTCCACCTGACGCCTGGAAGCACGTCGTCGATGTCGCCGCTTGGTGGTCGTCTGAACACACCTATTCGGGTCAAGCCAAGAACCTAAGTCTGGATGTGCGACCCGGGGGTTGCTGGTGCGAGAGCTGGGCAGGCGGTGGGGTGGAGCATGCGCGCGTGCTGATGGCGATTCCTGGCAAAGCCTTGCGGGTGGAGGGAGGCTTTGGCCCGCTTCAGGGGATGGCAATTAAGGCCACCATGACCTTCACGCTCAAACCTGCGGCAGACCCGACTAAGACGCAGCTTCATGTGGTGTATCTGGTCAATGGGGCATCAGAGTCCAAGCTAGATGGGCTGGCGGCCCCGGTTGATGGCGTCCTGGCCGCCCAGTTTGGGCGATTGGCCGCTTTGAATTAATGCCCACCTTTTCAATGCTTGCAGCCTTTGACCTTGGTCAGCGTCGACGGCAACAGGGGGCCGCTTTGCCGTCCAGCTGGGCGCAGACAGAACATGTGACGCGCGATCATGGCCAGATCATTTGGCAGAATCTTGCCGTAGGTGCCTATAAAGACGCGATTGGGGCCGAGCTTGCCGTAGCAAGGACCACTGGGGCCGAAGATTTAGAGTGGAAGCTTTATTCCCATGACGAACCAGCAGGCCTCGCCCAAGCCCTAGAGGCCGCAGGATTTGCGCGGCAACCCACTGAGACAATTCTGGTCCGCGCCTCCGATTTAGGCCCAGCAGCACTCATACCGGGCCTAAAAATTGCGAAAATCCAGACGCTGGAAGAAGCCACGCATTGCTTTAACTTAGCGCTGCAAACTTTTGGAAATAGTTGGGATAAAAGCCCTGAAGAATTGCTGGAGCGGGCCTTAAACAAGGAGCCATTTTGGCTTGCCCGTTTTGAAGGCCAGCCTGTCTCCATGGGCCGACTGACGCAGACCGATGGCAGTACGTTTGGTGGCCTCTATGGCGGGGCGAGCCACCCAGATTCTCGCCGACGCGGCTTTTATCGGCCTGTGGTGCATGCCCGGGTTCAGGCAGCGGCACAGATGGGCTGCCAATGGGTGTTTGCAGAAGCTTTGCCGACAAGTGAGCCCATTCTGCGCGCGCTTGGGTTTGAGACCCTCTGTCGGGTGACGGGCTATCTTTACCGGTTCAAAGACTGAGACTTTTTGCGTTAGCTACTGGCCATATGCTCGCTCAGTCCATAGATAGCCGCCATGGCCGAATCCTTTTCCTCCGATGATCTACCGCTTGAAAAACCCGCCCGCTACCGCGAGGTTGAGACGATGATTGCCTCGGTTGTGGCTGGCGAGACCAGTCACACCGCGCGCTATGCTACCGCCGTCAGCCTCTTGGTCCAGGCCTTTGGCCCGCGTTTTTTCTGGACCGGCTTTTATGTGGTCGATCCTTTGAAGCCGACAGAGCTTGTGGTCGGGCCCTATCAAGGCACGCTGGGCTGCTTGCGTATTCCATTTGGACGCGGCGTTTGTGGGGCTGCAGCATCTTCAGGCAAAACCCAATTGGTCATGGACGTTCACGCCTTTCCGGGCCACATTGCGTGTGACAGCCGGTCTAATAGCGAGATTGTCGTGCCGGTCTATGATGCCTCAGGCGCATTCGCGGCAGTCCTCGATGTCGATTCAACTGAGCTCGCCGCCTTTGATGAAGAGGACCAAGCGGGGCTTGAATCGATTTGCCGGATTTTGCTGACGGCTTAAGGGTCAGGGGAGTTAGGGGTTTGGGGAGATTGCGTCGCTGTGAGCCCCAACTCCAACAAAGCCTTTGCCAAGGCATCTCCAGAGGCAAAGGCGGTACTCGTAGAAAAAAATGACCATTGCTCTTGAGATGGTGTAGCCCTTTGGGCCTGAACCCTATGGCGCGAAGCGCAGTGCTAGAAGGCGAAACCTTGCACCGAGGGAACTGTTTCGCATGCCGAGAGTTAGGTTGCTGCTATGCTCTCGGCCCAGCCTGTTAAACGTGGGGACACTTTAAAAATGAACATCAAGTTTTTGGCCTGTGCGGCCTTGCTCGCCGTCTCACTCGCGGCCTGCTCCGACAAGTCGCAAAAAGAAGCCGCCGCAGCCGGTGATCATGCCGCCGCCGCCGCTCAAGATGCTGGTGCCGCCTCCGTGACTGCGGTCGAGGATGCCGGTAACGCTACCGCCGACGCCGCCGCCAGTGCCAGTACGGCGGTTAATGGTGCCGCAGAAAAAACCGCTGACGCGGCTCGCAACGCCGCGGTCGATGCCAAGCAAGCGGCGGACAAGCTTGGTCGCAAGACTGACGCCGCCGTGGACGCCGCCGCGAAAACCCAATAATCTCGACGATATCGCCGCAGGGTGCATTCCATGCGGAATGCACTCTGCGGCGCGAAGCGTATAGCTATATCCGTGATTTCCAATTTGAGCCGTTTGATCTAAATTGAAACCATGCCAATCTTGATCATTCTTGGAATTCTCGCGCTTCTAGCCTTGATTTACGGGCCTCAGTATTGGGTTAAGAGCGTTATGGCACGCCACGCTGCTGACAGACCGGACTTTCCCGGCACCGGGGGCGAACTTGCCCGTCATTTGCTGGATGAAGCAGGCTTGGCTGATGTTGGCTTGGAAGAAACACCCGCAGGAACGGATCACTATGACCCGATTGCACGGGTTGTACGGCTGTCGCCTAACAACCTCACCGGCCGCTCAGTAACCGCTGTGGCGGTGGCTGCCCATGAAGTTGGCCACGCCGTCCAGCACCGAGACGGAGACGCATTCTTAGTAACACGTACCAAATGGGCAGGGGGACTGGCCGGGCTCGACAAGATGGCATTCTGGATGCTGATATCGATTCCGTTGATTGGCATTATCATCAAATCGCCGATGATTGCGATGTTGCAAATTAGTGCCCTTGTCGCGCTCATGAGCGGGCGGGTGTTGATGCATGTGCTGACCTTGCCGATGGAAATCGATGCCAGCTTCAAGCGCGCCTTACCTGTATTGGAAAATGGCGGCTTCCTGTCTGGTGACGATCTTGCCAACGCGCGGCAGGTGCTAAAGGCTGCCGCAGGTACTTATGTCGCCAGCGCTTTGGCCACTTTGCTGGATGTAATCCGCTGGATCCGGTGAACCCTAATCGGTGTAGTTAACTCTATTCCCGCTTTAAAATATTATCGACAATCCAGCTCCAAGCCGCTTGTGGCTTATAGCGGGCTTTCAGATCGTCGCGGTCGTATTCGGTGGTGAGCCACGTCCAGAAGTCGATCCGGCCAGTGGCTTCAATCTTGGCCCATTCGGCCCAGAAGAAGTCGAGGATACCAGTCTTGGCCGCGCTAATGTGCAGATATCTGAAGCTTAATTGCTTGCGCGCTTCTTCCAGAGCCACACCTTCGATCTGATAGAGATAGAAGACCGACATCGTGCCCGCCCGGTCGGCACCTGACTTACAATGCATCAGGGCAGGGTATTCCATGTTCTCAAAGGCTTTTTTGGCCTCTAGCAGGCGCTCGGGATAGGGTGCGCCGCGGCTCTCGCTATGCAGGAACACCAGATTTAGGCCCAATTGTTCGCAAGCCTCTTTTTCCAGAACGGTAAAGCTGGCGTCAGTATCTCCGCGCAGATTGACGATGGTCTTGATGCCAAACGCTTTCCACTCGGCCAATTGTTTCGGGCTTGGCTGGTTGGTGCGCCACATGCGCGGGCTGATCTGATATTTGTTTTGAAAGCGCGCGCGTAAGAAGGCGTGGTCCTTCCACCAATAGTCATCTTCAGCGGCTTTGCGGCGTTCAGGCGTTGTCAGGTCAAATTTGGGCACGGGCGGGCCTTTTCGGCTAATCGGATCGCATCTAGGCAGGCCCGCGTTGCCATGCAAGCCTTAGCTGTGGCGCCCGCGCACTCGCCTTAAGGTCCAACGCTCGCTATGGAGCGGGGACTATGAGCAAAAAACGCGCGCGTGCCTTCTTTCGATCCTCACCCGTCCAGTGGTTTTTTGCGGGCTTTCTAGCCGCCTGGATGGCCTTGGTGCGCGCCACCACGCGGTGGACGCTTGTCGGGCAAGAGCATGCAGAACCCGTCTGGAAGTCTGGGAAAGGGGTTGTGTGGTGCTATTGGCATTCGCGCATCATGGGCGCGCACTCTATCTGGCCAAAAGATGTACAGCCGATGTTGATGCTGATCTCGCTCTCGCCCGATGGTCAGTTTGTGGCCCGTGCCGCAGAGTTGGTAGGCCGCACGGTGGTGCGTGGGTCGTCATCGAAAAAGAAAGCCGATGGCGAGACCGAAGAAAAGGGCGCATTGCAGGCGTTTCGTCAGATGCTGGGCCATGCCTCAAAAGGCGGCTGCGTGGGGATCACGCCTGATGGTCCGCGCGGGCCGCGCATGCGCGCCCAGCTTGGGGCGGTTCGGGTGGCCAAGATGGCAAAAGTTCCGCTTCTGCCTTCCGCTTTTGCTGTGAAAGGCGCGGGCTATGCCAAGAGCTGGGACCGCTTCCACATGCCGCCTTTATTCTCACGCGGCGTGATCGTTTATAAGCCTGCCATTGAGGTTCCGGCAAAAGCCGGCGAAGCGGAGATGGAAGCCACCCGTTTGGCCTTAGAAATCGCCTTGACCGAAGCCATGCATGAGGCTGATCGCTTGGTAGGTGGCCCACTTATTGAACCTGCGCCACCCTCAGCCATTGAAGAGGCCAAGGCGTGACAGAGACGCTGCCTTTTTCCCTAACGCTCTATCGGACAGCAACCCAGCTTCTGGCGCGCTTTTTGCCGGGCGTGTTGTCTAGGCGCGCTGCAAAAGGCCGGGAGGACCCGACACGGATTGGGGAGCGTTTGGGTACAGCCCCTATTGTGCGCCCCACAGGCACTTTGGTCTGGATACACGGGGCCAGCGTAGGGGAGGCGATTGTTGGCTTTGCTCTAGCCCAAGAACTGGGGAAAGCGCAGTCCGGTCTGACCTTCCTGTTCACCAGTGGCACCAAGACCTCGGCTGACTTGATGGCGCGCAAGCTATCTGCGCCCGATCTGCACCGCTATGTCCCGGTTGACACCCCCGCCGCCACCCAAGCCTTTGTTGCCGGCTGGAAGCCCGACTTGGCGGTCTTTGTAGAAGGCGAGATTTGGCCGAATTTGCTGTTGGCAACCAAGCAAGCAGGGGTGCCGCTGGCGTTGGTCAACGCACGCATGACGGCGCGCTCTGTCAAGGGTTGGCGGGGCAGAGCGAAAACGGCTGAACTTTTGTTTTCCCTGTTTGATGTGGCTCTGCCTGCCGACACGCGCACGTTTGAAGCGCTGAGCCTGTTTCGCAATGGCCCGATTGGCACAGTTGGCAATCTGAAGCTGGCTGCGCCTCCGCCAATCGTGAATGTCAAGGAAGCCAAGGCGCTGTCTTCAAAACTCGGCAAGCGCCCGATCTGGCTTGCCGCATCCACCCATGAAGGCGAAGAATCGGTGCTGCTCGCTGCCCATGCAGCTCTGCGTTTGGGCGCACCCGATGCGCTTTTGATCTTGGCACCGCGTCACCCAGAGCGTGCCCAGGCTGTCGAGATTGAATGCCGCAAGAAAGGCTTGGTGCCGGTATGTCGCTCAATGGGACAAGTTCCCGGTCCACAGATCCCGGTATGGCTCTGGGATACGCTTGGGGAATTGGGTTTGGCGATGAGCCTAGCACCGGTCACTTTTGTGGCCGGCAGCTTAACTCCCGGTATTGGTGGCCATAATCCGGTGGAGCCGGTGCAGCTTGGTTCAACGGTGGTAAGCGCCAGCTTTGTTGGTAATTTCCTCGACCTCTATCAAGCACTGGAAGACCAGGACGGTGCGATCATTCTCGATGATCACGCCTCCGACCGGATCGCTTTGACCCTTGCCGGGCTATTAGGGGACCCAGAGCGTCGCGTAAAATTAAGTGAAGCCGCCCGTTCCGTCATTGCCCAAGGCAGCCATGCCATGGCCGATACCGTGGCGGTGCTTTTACAGCTTTTGAAGCGGCCGAAATCATGAGAGCGCCCGCGTTTTGGACCATACGTTTTGGACGTGATGCTGCACCGATCCTGCGGCTCCTCCTGTCACCTCTCGGCGCGCTCTACGGAGCGAGTGTCGCCCGGCGGATCGCGCAAACCCAGCCCGAACGCTTGCCGATCCCCGTTATCTCGATTGGTAACTTAACAGCAGGTGGAACCGGCAAAACCCCATTCTCGCAGACCTTGCGGGCCCTCTTAGGGAGACTATTGGGTGGCCCGATTGGCATTGTATCTCGTGGCTATGGCGGGGCGCTCGAAGGTCCTATTGCCATAGAGCCCGCCATGCATCGTGCAGAAGATGTCGGCGATGAGCCTTTGATGTTGGCACAAGGAGGCCCCGTCTTTGTTGGACGAG
>CALRXH020000030.1:0-10024 GCA_943372135.1 Maricaulis salignorans
ATAATTGCAAGCGCCTCGCCAAACTTGGGGCCATCGCCTGATGTCGTTCCCATTTATCCGCCATCAAATCTGGACGCAATCTAAGTTGATCGACAGGCTGCTAGGGCCGTTCACCATTTTTCGGAATCGAAAAATGGTGTAAAACTGGCACTAAATCATAAATTTAGATCGCAACCTCGTTTTCAAGAAAACGAGACGCGATCTAGATCGCAGCTATAGAGCGGCTTGATTTCGCCTGCTTGCGAAACGCGCGTCCGAACACTGCCCACTCTATCTGGCACACACAGAGTGGATTGGCTGTTGCTTCCTTTCACACTTGGAGCGCAACCTGGGTTAATTCATACCAGATCCACTAGCTGGGCCCTTTAGGGGCCCTTTTTTGTGCGCTGGGCAAGGGGATGGTTGCGCGTCACCAGCTCCGTGAGGCGGGCATCGGCCACATGGGTGTAAATCTGGGTTGTCGCGATATCGGCATGGCCCAGCATCACCTGCACGGAACGCAAGTCCGCGCCGCCCTCTACCAAATGGGTAGCAAAGGCATGACGCAGCACGTGCGGGCTCATTTTTTTGTGGTCAAGGCCTGCCTCGATCGCCAGACCGTCCAGCAGGCGGGCAAATTCACGCCGGCCAAAATGGCCAGCCTTGCCTTTGGCCGGAAACACAAACCCGTCGCCTTTGGCTTTAAGAGCGTTTTCCGCCAGAGCGTTGCCCAGAGCGTTGCCCGGGGCGTTGCCCAGGGAGTTGGCCAGGGACTTGGAACGAACCTCCAGCCAGGCATCCAGCGCCTGGCGCGCTTGGGACCCCAACGGAACCAGGCGCTCTTTCCCGCCTTTGCCCTTGACCCGCATCGCGGCAACATCGGGTTTGGGCACAGCCCGCATTGGCAGGCCAACCAGCTCACTTACCCGCAATCCGCAGCCATAAACCAGTTCAATCAGGCAGGTTGCGCGTCGCGCTTTCCAGCCCTTTAAGTGGCTCGCGGCGGCTAGAAGTGCGTCGATGTCAGCTACTTCTAAAGTTTTGGGTAAGGTGCGGGCGCGTTTGGGCCCATCCCAGCGCCTGGTTGGGTCGTCGGGCCGCCACCCTTCGCTCGCCGCAAACTGATAAAACTGGCGCAAGGCTGCCCGGCGTCGGGCGATGGTGGTGCTGCTCAGGCCGCGTACGCTTAGATCCTGCGCAAAGGCCTCGATATCGTCGTGATCGGCATCAAGAGCTTCCACCCCGCGTGCGTGGAGAAATTGGGCAAAATCGCTCAGGTCGCGGCGATAGGCGTCTAAGGTATTGCGGGCGGCACCGCGCTCCACCCCGATCATCTCGAGAAAAGTTTCAATCAGCGCGATCACTCGGGCGGGGTCCAGCTGGGCTTTGACGCAGCTTTGGTCTTGGCCTTTGGCGCAGGTGACGGCGCGGCCTTTGCCTGATCGCCTTGGGCTGTCTTGCCAGGTCGCGCCGCTTCTGGCCGAGCGCGTGCGGCTGCGCTTGCCCCAAAGCCCTGAGGTGTGGGGGCCAGTTCTGGAGCTGACTTCGCCGGATCTGATTTTGCCTGACCGGGTTTTGCCGGGCCTGGTTTGGCGGCTGCGGGTTGGGTGCCAGGCGTTGGGTCACTGCCTGGCCGTGTGGGGACAGGCAGATCCAAAGCCAGCAGATAGTCGCGTGCCAGTTCGACCGCTTGTGTCGACAAACCTGCGCGGCGCAGGGCACGAACCGCAATTGCAACCGTTTCAGCGTCCGCGTTGGCAGGTTCTTGACCCTGTAAAGCAAGGCCCACCAGGAGGGCGACTTCGCCTTTCGATCCCCGCTCGGACGCCAAGGTCAGCGCCGTGCGCAGGCCTGCCTGACCGCCCTTCGCATCGGGCAGGCCAGGCTGGACCAGGGCCGCAAGCCCGCCATCTGTTGGCAGGCCGGCAGACCAGGCGATCAAGGCGTCGCGAATGGCTTGGCGTTGAGCGCTCGGGCTGGTGGCCGCTTCAATATGGCGTTGGACCGGGCGATCACCCGCCACCGGATCCAGCATGGCCAAGACCAGCCGTTGCCGGGGCGAGAACGGGATCGGGCTGCGAATTTCCAATGCCTTTGCAAGAGGGACATCTCCGACCCAAAGGGCGGCTTCGGCAAGGGTTTGCAGGGCTAAAGGCGGCATTTGCGACGGCGCGGTTTCGACAAGGCCTTTGAGATCATCCACGAGCAAACGCGCTTCCAGGGCCCGGCCCTGCGCACTGGAAGTCTGGCTTAAGGTTCTCGCCCAGATCTCCGCGATCGGCGGGGGGGGAGGTGGCTGGGGCAAGGGCGGGGTTGCACTGTCTATTTGTGGGCCAAGGGTCGCATCCGAGGCAGGGGCAGGCGGGGCTATTGGTGCTGGCATGGGGATTCGCAACCGCGCTTCGCGGGCCGGCGAGGCGACGCCTGTCTGGGCTGCGCGGCGCAGCAGGAGGATTGCGTCCTCCCCTGAAAGGCGGGATGGGAAATCGGGCCAGTCTAGAAGCGAGGACAGTGCGGCCGGGTCGCCGGTGCTCACCAGCGCTTTTGGCAGTTTTAATTGCGCTTTCATGCTCAGGGCAATCGCGCGGCCGCTATCGGCGCGAAAGGGTGGCGGGTTGGTGACCGGGCCAGAGACGCTGGCAACCGCGCGACCCAGCCATGTATCGGTCTGGCCCTTGGCACGGGCCAGATCGACGGAGAGATTGGCCGCGGCAACCTCCCCGTTCAGCGCATAACAGATTGCCCGTGTCTCCAGCCAGTTTGGGCTGGTACTGGCGCTATTGGTTTCCTCCAGACCAGGTGATGCAACCCAGCCGCAAGCCTCCTCTGTTCGGCCGGCACGAAAAGCGGCATCAATAGCAAGATTGACCAGAACCGGGTCGCCACTCAGGCGCGGCACGGTTTGAAAGAGGCGGGTGGCTGCTTCCGCGGGGCCCAGGCGATTGGCTGCCAGAAAGCGTGCGCGGGCCAGATCAAGGTCGCCTGCAGGAGCAGACCCACCTGAAAACACCGCCTGGCGGATCAAACGTTGCAGGCTTGGAAACCGCAAGTCCGGGCCAATCCGCTCGAAGGCAAAGGCTAAAGTGGCCGGGTCAGCGCCCCGCCAGAGGTCACTGTCCAGCCGCTCCAGGCCTAATGGAAGCGCTGCAGCGCCCCAGGGGCCAACTTCTTGCAGGGCTGCCGATTCAATGGTGGGGACTGATTGTGCCGCAACAGGGCAGGCGGGCATCGAACAGAAGAAGGCGCTGGCAAGGAGTAGAGTGCGTATCATCATGCCTGTCATAATCCATTTTGCGGCAAAACAGTGGCAGTGCGCCTGATGCAGACGCGATTGCGTGAACCACGCGACAAGCGCCCAATTAGTCCCTATGTTCGCTTATCGTTCTTATCCTAGCGAATCAACGCCATGTCCAGTGAACCCTATCTTCCCGAGCCCACCTTGCCGATATCTCAACGTGCGATGGCGCGTGCGCCGGGCGCAACGACTGGGCCATCGGGCGGGCCGATAGGGGAACAGGCGCATCCTTGGATGATCGGCCTCAACGAGCAGCAGCGTGAAGCCGTCGAAGCCCTCGACGGCCCCGTTTTGGTGTTATCAGGGGCGGGAACGGGCAAAACCAAGGTGCTGACGTCGCGCCTGGCGCAATTGCTGGTAACGGGCAGGGCAAAGCCGTGGGAAATCCTGTCGGTGACCTTCACCAACAAAGCGGCGCGCGAAATGCGCGATCGAACCCAGCTTCTGATCGGACCTGCGGCGGAGGGCTTGCGTTGGCTTGGCACGTTCCATTCCACCAGTGCGATGATCTTGCGCCGCCATGCTGAACTGGTGGGTCTCAAGCCCAGCTTCACTGTTCTAGATAGCGATGATCAAATCCGCTTGCTGAAGCAGGTGATTGAGGCGGAAAACATCGACCAGAAACGCTGGACACCGCGGTATCTGGCAAGCCTGATTGATGGCTGGAAGAACCGCGCGCTCACGCCCGATAAAGTGCCGGCAGAAGAGTCGTTTCTGTTTGCCAATGGCAAGGGTGCCAAACTCTATGCTCTCTACCAGTCGCGCCTTAAAATACTCAATTGTGTCGATTTCGGCGATCTTTTGCTCGAAACCATCAATCTGTTTCTCCAGGAGCCTGACCTTCTGGGGGAATATCACGACCGTTTCAAATATATATTGGTGGACGAATATCAAGACGCCAATGTCGCCCAATATCTCTGGCTGCGCCTCCTGGCGCGCAAGCGGAAGAATATTTGCGTCGTGGGCGATGACGACCAGTCAATTTATGGCTGGCGCGGGGCGGAGGTCGACAATATCCTGCGCTTCGAGCATGACTTCCCGGGTGCGAAACTTGTCCGGCTGGAGCGCAACTATCGTTCAACCCCCCATATTCTCGCAGCCGCCAGCCATTTGATCGCCAGCAACAAAAATCGCCTCGGCAAAACCCTGTGGACGGAGCTTCCAGACGGCGACCGGGTGCTAGTGCGCGGCATTTGGGATGGCGAGGCTGAGGCGCGCTTGATTGCTGACGATATTGAGCAATGGCATCGTACAGGGCGCCGCTATGATGAAAGCGCGGTATTGGTGCGGGCGTCGTGGCAGATGCGTGCCTTTGAAGAGCGCTTTTTGATGCTGCAAATCCCTTACAAGGTCATAGGCGGGCCGCGCTTCTTTGAAAGGGCGGAAATTCGCGATGCGCATGCTTATCTGCGTCTGATCCGTTCACTGGACGATGATCTGGCGTTTGAGCGGATCGTGAATGTGCCAAAACGCGGGATTGGCGATACCAGTGTGCAGCGTTTGGGCGTGGCGGCCCGTCTCGCTGGCGTCCCCCTTTTCACCATGGCTAGCCAGCTATTGGGCAGTGATGAATTGAAAGGTCCCGCACGCACGGGCCTGACCCGTTTCATCCACCAGCTGGAACATTGGCGCAAGAAGGCGCTGGAATTGCCCCATACCGAATTGGCCGAGCTCATTTTGGACGAGAGCGGTTATACCGACATGCTAAAGGCCGACAAAAACCCCCAGTCGGTGTCAAAGCTTGATAATTTGAAAGAACTGGTCCGTTCCATGGGCCAGTTCGATACGCTGGCCGCCTATCTGGAGCATATTGAACTGGTGATGGACCTCGACCGCACCGAAGAAGGGGATGGGGTACAAATCCTTACCCTTCATGCGGCGAAGGGCCTCGAATGGCCTCTGGTCTTTCTGCCTGGATGGGAAGAAGAAGTGTTCCCGTCCAGGCGCGCTTTGGATGAAAAAGGCGATAAGGCTTTGGAGGAGGAGCGCCGCCTTGCCTATGTCGGCATCACGCGCGCGCGCGAAAGTGCCCGCATCAGCTTTGCCGCCAATCGCCAGATCTATGGGCGATGGAATAGCGTCTTGCCCAGCCGTTTTGTCGACGAACTCCCCGATGGCCACGTCGATGCGGTCTCTGACACAGGTTATTTTAATCAAGGGACTGGTGGTGCGGCGGAGCGGTTTGCGGCCTATGGCCCGCTGTCAACCCGGCCTGGCGATGGCTTTGGTACTTCTTATGAAAGTCCGGGCTGGAAGCGCGCGCAGGCTGCAGCCGCTTCGGGCAAGCCCGCTTCTGGCCTGGCAAAGGGGTTTGGCGGACCTATTATCGAGGGCGAAGCCAAGCTTTTAGCGCGGACGGGAGCTAAGGATGCCACCTATGCGATCGGCCAGCGCATTTTTCATGATAAATTCGGCTATGGCGCGGTGCGCCATGTCGAAGGCTCGAAGCTGACCATTCTGTTTGAAAAATCTGGCGAGAAGAAGGTGCTCGACAGTTTCGTGCGCCTGGCTTGAACCGGGCTTACCGCCACCCGATTATTGTCTAAACAGGCTCAGAATGCTCTGGGGGGCTTGGTTAGCAATCGAGAGGGCCTGGGTGCCCAATTGTTGCTTGACTTGGGCGGCTTGCAAGCGTGCCGATTCTACCGCGAGGTCTGCGTCCACCAGATTGCCGATCCCGCCCTTGATGCTGTCTTGTAGCTTGCCGACGAAAATCTCGTGATTTTCAATCCGCTTGGCAGAAGCGCCAAGGCGCGCCATTTCCGAGTTCACAAATTCCAGTGAGGCGGCAACCCGGTCGCGAACGAGGGCGGCATTGACCGCGGTATCGAGAACATCGGTGGTGCCCAGATAGATGTCAGTAGCGGGCGAGGCTGGCAAAGTACCGCCACCAATGACCAAATTCATGTCAACAATCGGCAGGTCCACCGTCAGGGTGCCTGTCGAATTGGCTAGGAAGGTAAAGTTGGCAGCCGCGCCATCAAGCGCATTGCCGCCATCAAACACAGCATTGGCGATGACCGAGGCGACTTGGTCGCGCAGGGCGATGAAATCAGCATTATAGGCTGCGCGGGAGGTTAAGGTCGCCGACGGGTCGGAGGCCGCAACCGCCTTTTCGCGCATCTGCGTGAAAATATCTGAAATCTGCTCGCCTGCAGCGAGCGCGACATCGGCGATCGACTTGGCCCGGTTCAAGCTGTTGCGAACCGCATCATAGGCAGAGAGTTCGGCGCGTTGCTGCTGGGCGATATTATAGACCGCTCCATTGTCTTTTGCGACGGCTACCCTCAAGCCTGTATTGATCCGGTTTTGGATGCCGTCCATTTCGCGATTGGTCTTGTTCAGGTTCTGGAGGGCCGTCATGGCTCCCATATTGGTGTGCACGCTTCCTGACATGGTTCGCTCATTCCTATTCCAATGGTCCGGCCAGTATAGGCTCTTCTAATTTTGTCAGATTAGGACAATCCCTGCCGTGAGATGACCCAAATCAACTTACAGATCTTATGGCGAAAACAAGGTAAATTTTTTCTAAATCACCCGTCGTTCCAAGATATCTTGATCGGGTTTATCTTCGCCCCGACTTTCCTGCTTTTGAGCGACATGTTCTCGCCCAAATGGGGGAAAACACGTCGCCCTAACATTTTGAACTGGAGCCTCGTTTTACCGATCAGTTGAGTCCAATTGATCGGAACACGCCCTAGTTACGGAACAGGCTCAGGATGCTCTGGGGTGCCTGGTTGGCAATCGAGAGTGCCTGTGTGCCCAATTGTTGCTTGACTTGCAGCGATTGCAGGCGTGCGCTTTCGCTGGCGAGGTCTGCATCGACCATATTGCCGATCCCACCGGTGATCGCATCTTGCAGCTTGGAGACAAAGACCGCGTGACTATCGACCCGTTTCGCCGATGCGCCAAGGCGGGCCATTTCCGAGTTGATGTAGTCGAGGGATGCTGCAACTTGGTCGCGTGTTGTTGCGGCTAGTACGGCCGTGCTCAGGTCCGAGGTGGCACCAAGGTAAACGTCAGCGGCCAATGCTGGAGGTGCAGGTGGCGCGGTACCGGCCGCCGCCCCCAGTGAAAGGTTCAGGGTCGGCAATGTAATGGTTTGGGTGCCGGTCGGGTTTGCAAGAAAGGTGAGGGTTGCGGTCCCATCGAGCATATTCGTGCTATCGAATACCGCATTGGCAATGATGGAAGGAACCTGGTCGCGCAAGGCAATGAATTCAGCATTGAAGGCCGCGCGGCTGGTTGCCGAAATCGAGGAATCCGCTGCTGCCACTGCCTTCTCGCGCATCTGGGTGAAGATGTCGGAGAGGGCTTCGCCCGCGGCGAGCCCCACGTCCGCAATCGACTTTGCCCGGTTCAAGCCGTCGACAATCGAATTGTAGGCCGATTTCTCCGACCGCTGTTGCTGGGCGATATTATAGATCGCCCCATTGTCGCGAGCGCTGGCAACTTTCAAGCCGGTATTGATCCGGTTTTGGGTAACACCCAGCTCCCGTGTTGTCGCATTTAAATTTTGAAGTGCGACCATCGCACCCATATTTGTGTGCACACCATTTGCCATATTCTAAAGTCCTTCCAGCCCTTCAGGCGGATCCCTCACTCAGTCAGGGTTCAGTCCGCAAAAATCTGCTATCGGCACCGCAAATGGCATGCCAGCATTGTTAATCATATAAATTATTGTATTTATTATATATTTTATAACCCCCATCAGAGCTGCCTGTCACAAAACATGGTAAACACTGCCGGGTCATTAAGGTTAACAGGCAAAATCTGCCGCCTTGGCTGGTCAATCGCACAATTGCCCGCTCTGTGTCGTTGCAGTGCCTTCAAACGCGCGCTAGAGCGCCTAGGACAAGCAAGGATCTAGTCGGAGGGGAAACTGATATGGCTCGTAAGAAGATTGCGCTCATCGGTGCAGGCATGATTGGTGGCACATTGGCCCATATCGCGGCGCGCGAAGAGCTGGGCGACATTGTTTTGTTCGACATTGCCGAAGGTGTACCCCAAGGCAAAGCCTTGGATATTGATGAAGCAAGCCCGGTGTTTGGTTCCGATATCGACATTAAGGGGGCCAATGATTATGCCGCCATTGCTGGGGCGGATGTCTGCATCGTAACCGCTGGTGTACCCCGCAAGCCAGGCATGAGCCGTGATGATCTGATCGGCATCAATCTCAAAGTGATGAAGGCTGTTGGTGAAGGCATCAAGACCCATGCGCCCAACGCATTTGTCATCTGTATCACCAACCCGCTCGATGCCATGGTTTGGGCTTTGCGCGAATTCTCGGGCCTGCCTCACCATATGGTGTGCGGCATGGCTGGTGTGCTCGACAGCGCGCGTTTCCGCTGGTTCCTGGCAGAGCATTTCAAAGTCGCGGTCGAAGACATTCACGCCTGGACCCTGGGTGGGCATGGCGATGATATGGTGCCGATGGTGCGTTACTCCACTGTGGGCGGCTTGCCGCTGCCTGTCCTGGTAGAGCAGGGCAAGATCAGCCAGGAACAACTCGACGCGATTGTAAAGCGCACCCGTGGTGGTGGCGGCGAAATCGTGGCCCTTCTAAAGACGGGCTCGGCCTATTATGCGCCAGCTGAAAGCGCGATCGCGATGGCTGCCTCTTATCTAAAAGACAAGAAGCGTGTCTTGGCCTGCGCCTGCCATTTGACCGGCCAATATGGCATTAATGACATGTATGTCGGCGTGCCCGCGGTGATTGGGGCTGGAGGCATCGAAAACATTATCGAGTTCCCGATGGATGAGGGTGAAAAAGATATGTGGGCGAAGTCTGTTGCAGCCGTCAACGGTCTGCTCGCTGCCTGCAAAGAGATTGAACCTTCGCTGGTTTAAGTGTGGCGATTGGTCCAACCCTGACAACGGCTAGATTGGTCCTGCGTCCCCCGACGCAGGACGATTTCCCGGCCTATGCTGCCATGATGGCGCAAGCTGACCATGTAAAATTCATTGGCGGCGCGATGCCTGAAGCCATGGCTTGGCGGCAATGGGCGGCTATTACGGGTGCCTGGTCGCTGCTTGGCTTTTCGATGTTTTCCGTGATCGAGCGCGATACCGGGCGCTGGGTTGGCCGGATTGGTCCTTGGATGCCCCAGGGCTGGCCCGGCACCGAAGTGGGTTGGGGCCTGGCACCAGAGGCAACCGGCAAGGGTTACGGGGTCGAGGCAGCCATCGCCTGCATGGACTGGGTGGTTGATCATTTGGGCTGGACAGACATAATCCACATCATCGATCCGGCCAATAAGGCTTCAGAACAATTGGCTGCACGTCTGGGCTCTACCAATCTGGGTCCGACAAAAATGCCCGAACCCATGCATGAATTCCAGGTCAATGCCTGGGGCCAAAGTGCACAACAATGGCGGGCACGCCGGGCAAGTTAGTCCTAGATCGCGTCTCGTTTTCTTGAAAACGAGGTTGCGATCTAAATTTATGATTTAGGGCCAGTTTTACACCATTTTTCGATTCCAAAAAATGGTGAACGGCCCTAGATCGCGTCTCGTTTTCTTGAAAACGAGGTTGCGATCTAAATTTATGATTTAGGGCCAGTTTTACACCATTTTTCGATTCCAAAAAATGGTGAACGGCCCTAGCAGCCTGTCGCATAACTCGCAAATCACTGTATAGATTGGCATGTCCAAATTCATCTCTGACGACCGTAGCCAATCGTTTTTGTTGCCGCCTGATTTGAGGGATTGGCTGCCGGCTAATGACCTGGCGCACTTTGTGATTGGCGCG
>CALRXH020000031.1:0-7524 GCA_943372135.1 Maricaulis salignorans
ACATGCCAATCTATACAGTGATTTGCGAGTTATGCGACAGGCTGCTAGATCGCGTCTCGTTTGCTTGAAAACGAGGTTGCGATCTAAATTTATGATTTAGGGCCAGTTTTACACCATTTTTCGATTCCGAAAAATGGTGAACGGCCCTAAGTTCCGCCGCCTGAGAGAACAAGTGGGTGAAGGCCGCGAACAAATGCCTGCGCGTGCGACCACCAGCGGCGCTTCTGGGTGCCTATATCCCGCCCTTGTATGCGCAGGCCGGGATATCGCTCTCCCTTATCGGTCTGATTTTTATGGCCGCTCGTATTTTTGATGTTGTGACCGACCCCATCATGGGTGCACTTATAGACCGAACACAAACTCGATTTGGATGCCGCCGCCGGTTTGCCAGCACTGGGCCGATACGCCACGCCCAAGGAAGCGGTGAAGCCCGCGCTCTTCCTCATCAGCCCCGCGGCCTCCTCTATCACGGGGACAAACGTCCGCATTGAGGGCGGTGCTATCCGCACGGCGCATTTCTAAATAGCCCCGGGTGGTTCAGGCGCGCTCAAATATAGCGGCAATGCCTTGGCCACCACCTACACACATGGTCTCGAGGCCATAGCGAACCTGCCTGCGCTGCATCTCGTGCACCAGACTGGTCATGATCCGCATCCCTGTGGCACCAATCGGATGGCCCAGAGAAATGCCAGAGCCATTCACGTTCAGGACCGACCGGTCATCCCAGTCCCAACCCTTGAGAACCGCCAAAACTTGGGCGGCAAAGGCTTCGTTGAGTTCAACAAGCCCCAAGTCCTGCCAGCTAAGTCCCGTCCTGGCGAAAAGCTTCTGGACGGCGGGGACAGGCCCAATCCCCATGCGGGATGGCTCGCACCCTGCCGCGGCCCATCCAACGAAAAATGCTGACGGGTTTAAGCCAAGCTCAACCAATCGATCTTCAGCCACAACAAGACAGGCAGAGGCTGCATCATTTTGCTGGCTTGAATTACCCGCTGTACAGACCCCGCCCGGCACCATCGGCTTCAACTTCGCCAGCAAGGCAGGTGTGGTATCGCCCCGAATACCTTCATCCATCGCGAAAGGGATGGGCTCACCCCCGCGCTGGGGAATGGGTATGGCGACAATTTCGTCACCAAATCGGCCTTCCGCCCACGCACGCGCCGCACGGACCTGACTCTCCGCCGCAAACGCATCGCACGCCTCGCGGCTGATCGCATAGTCGGAGGCCAGATTTTCTGCGGTCGTAATCATGCCGGGGATCACACCAAAGCGCTCTACCGGTTGAGACCGCTCGCGGCCCCGTTCGAGCCGGTCATAGAGGGTCACACTGCCCGCGCGCGCGCCGCCGCGCATCGCGGTAGTATAAAACTCCACATTGCTCATGCTTTCAACACCACCAGCGAGGACGACATCGGCAGCGCCAGTTTGAACCATCATGGCGGCATTGGCTAAGGCCTGAAGCCCCCCGCCACAACGCCGGTCCACTTGAATACCGGGCACTTCAATCGGCAGACCCGCCGCCAACGCCGCCCAGCGCCCGATGCACGGCGTCTCGCCACTGGCATAACTTTGCGCAAACACGACATCCTCGATCAGCATCGGGTCGATACCGCTGCGCGATACGACCGCCTTGACGACATGGGCAGCCAGGGTTTCAACCGGAACCGAACTGAGACCGCCTAAGAATTTGCCAATCGGGGTTCGTACTGGACTAATGATAGCAGCCCGTCTCATGGTGACGCCTTCCCTGCGTGTTTGCCTGAACCACACTCTATAAGATGCCGCGCCTGACTGTCACCTATTGTCGGCTTAAGCGCAGGAAGGGGAGCATAACAAGAATCAGAGATGGAACTGTATTCCCAACGTCTTTTGACGGTTTGATAAGTCGAAATACGATCAAGGTTTTGAGACGAACAAGTCGATCCCGACCACCGCTCTGATTACGACACATTAACCCTGCAGCAGATATAAGGATTTCAAGGTAAAATGATCGGATTGGGGTTTGGGTATGCTGATGCAACTGGCGCGTCCAGAGGAAGAGGCCAGAGCCGTCATGGCAGGCCCTTTACAGCTTGCCGTCATTATCCCGACCTTCAATGAAGCCGGCAATGTGGTGCCCCTATTGGACAAATTAACCACAGCGCTTGCTGACTATCATTGGGAAGCGATTTTTGTGGACGATAATTCGCCCGATGGAACCGCAGACTTGGTCCGCGAGATCGGGCAAAAGGACACACGCGTGCGCGTGGTTCACCGCATCGGGAGAAGGGGGCTTTCAAGCGCCGTTGTCGAAGGGATGCTCGCCACGTCTGCCCCAATCCTCGCCGTCGTGGATGGTGATCTTCAACATGATGAGATGGCTTTGCCCAAAATGATTGCCGCCATTGAAAGCGGTCAGGCGGACATTGCGATTGGCACACGTTACGCCAAAGGCGGCAGCGTCGGGGAATGGAACAAGCTGCGCCATCGTGCCTCACAAGGCGCGACCTGGTTAGGTCAGAAAATCCTCCAAGTGCAACTGTCTGATCCAATGAGTGGGTTCTTGGCCATTCGGCGCGAGACAGTGATGGCGGCTCTGCCGCGCCTATCGGGTGTGGGTTTTAAAATCCTGCTCGACCTTGTTGCCTCATCGCCGACGCCACCACGCATTGCTGAGGTGCCGTACGTCTTCCGCTCGCGCCTGAATGGCGAAAGTAAAGCCGACAGCATGATTGCGCTCGAATATATTTCGCTCTTGGTCGACAAAACAATTGGGCGCTTTATCCCGACCAGGCTCGTCTCCTTCCTTGCGGTTGGTGGCTTGGGTGTCGTGGTGCATTTGTCGGTTCTAGGTGCGATGCTTGCGCTGGATGCAAGCTTCATGAGCGGCCAGTTTGCGGCTGTTGCAACGGCGATTGCCTTCAACTTCTTCCTCAACAACCGTTTTACCTATCGCGACCGACGCCTCAAGGGTTGGAAGATGGTGACTGGTCTTTTGACCTTTTATCTGGTCTCGGCAATTGGGGCGGTCGCCAATATCGGGATCGGCAATTGGGTACATCAGATGGATAGCCAATGGTGGCTCGCCGGCATTTCAGGCGTCGTGGTTGGTGCTGTCTGGAACTTCGCTGCTTCATCCTTCCTGACGTGGCGGAAATAATGACAGACGAGTCTCGTTTTGCCACGAGCTCGAGCCGGGGCGCCAAATGGGTTTTGGGTCTGCTTTTAGCACTTGTCGTCGCAAGCGTCTGGTTCGCTGTCACAAAGCCCACACCGCAAGCACAACCTATCGCCGTCGTGAAATCCGAGCAGCAAGCCCAGAAGGAAGAAGTGGGCGGCGATGATCTCCGCCTATACAAGGCCATTGTTGACCGGATGCGCGCGGGCGAAAACTATTACGCGGTTGCGGCGGAAGAGCAAAAGACGCGAGGCTTTCCACTGCAACCCTTTGTCACGGTCCGTTTGCCAACTTTGGCTCTGCTCCTTGCCGCACTCGGCAAAACCTTGGGTTATGTCCTGGAGCTTGCGATTGGTTTAGCGGCCCTCTTCGCGTGGCATCAAAAACTCGCCCATTACAAGGTGCTCAAGTGGCGGCGTTGGACGGTGTTGGCGCTATTGGCCGCGGGCCTGTCGCCGATCGTGAACCCAGAGCTTGTCTATATTCATGAGATTTGGGCCGGGGCATTGATTGCGCTCTCGATTGGCCTGTACCGGCCCACTAAGTGGCTGCCGAGCTTAATGGTTGCGGCCTGTGCTTTGGCACTGCGCGAATTGGTCTTGCCATTCGTCCTGCTGATGGCGGCCTTTGCTTTAATGCAGCGACGTTGGCTAGAGACATGTGCCTGGTCAAGCCTAATCCTATTGTTCTTCGGCTACATGTTCCTACATGCGCAAGGCGTGTCAGGCGTCGTTCTGCCCACTGATCCGAAGGCACCGGCTTGGATGCTCTTGAACGGGCCAGCCGCCGCCCTCTACTTCATGTGGCAATCCCTGCCATTGTCCGAATTGCCGGCAGCCATTGCGTTTCCGCTGATCATCATCGGCCTCTTCGGCTGGCTGTGTTGGCGGTCAGAGGTGGGCCTGTTCGCTCTGTTGCTGATGTTAGGCTATATGCTGGCCTTTGCGATTACCGGCCGACCCAATAACTTCTACTGGGGTTACCTGGTCTCCCCACTCCTCATGATGGGCTATATTTTTGTGGGTCCGGGGGTGAAAAATCTTCAAGCTGCCATCAAAGGTGCGGCGGAGAAGCCTTAAAGGCGGCGCAACTTCACGTCTCTTTTTCTCTTGGCGGAACAGCCGCCATCAGCAAAGACAAAGCTCGATTCAAGCTTGCAGTGCCAGGTCGTGCTCCGGCGAAGCGGCCAAGCCGCACGATGACCAGATCATCCGACGGAATAATAACCGTATATTGGCCACCCGCACCCTGCATGGCAAAGGCGTCTTTCGGGACGGGTAAGGCACCCTCCCCATTCACCCAAAACAGCCCGCCACAGACCGGCCGGCCATCTCCAACCCACGCCGGGGCCAAAGTGCTCACAAATTTCACATAGCCTTCAGGCAAGATACGCTCGCCATTCCACACCCCATCTTGAAGGTATAAATTGCCAAGGCGGGCCCAATAGCGCCCAGCCAATAAATCATAGCCTTGCGTCAGGAAATTACCGCTGGCATCGGTTTCTAGCACGGCCGAGCGTATCCCAATGCGATCAAACAAGGCCCGTTGTGGAAAGGTCAGATAATCGCCGCCTTGTTTCTTCACGCCCAATTGGATCAGATAATTGATCAAGACCGGATCGGTATTACGGTAACGCCCAACCACACCAGGCGGCCATTGTTGGGGACGGCTGGCCGCATAGGCAAAGGCATTGTTTCCGGTGTAATAGTAATAATGATCGGGATGGCCGCCATCATAGGCATAATCCAGATCTTGTTCGGCACGGACCCGAAGCCCACTCGACATGTTGAGAATATCGCGAATGCGGATGCTTTGCCATTCCGGGATCGGGGCAGGTTGGTCCAAAGTATAGAGACCCTGTTGCATCTGGACCCCCATCAAGCTCGCTGCAATGCTTCTGCCCATCGACCAATCTTCTAAGGGTGTCGCAGCCGTCGCCCCTGAACCATACCGCTCCGCCATGATTTGACCTTTCCACGTCACAACAAAGGCTTGGGTCAGTGCGTCGTCGGGCGCAAAGGCAGCATCGACCACAGCTTTGATCTCGGCGGGGTCCAGCCCCGCCACTCCTTACCGATCAATTGATCCCAAATGATCAAACAGGCTCTCGTTCGCACCTTCAACAAGTCAGTAGCCACCCAGTTTCCCGATTGACGTTGCCGCCAGAGCAAAGGCAAGTTGAACGCCATAAAAGCTTGCGAGAAAACGCAGAATACATACCGGAGGCACATCATGTTGACATCAAACCGCAGGTCCTTGCAGCGCTGGCTTAAGGCGGGCGCGCTTATCAGCACCGGATTGGTCGCATGGTCGCCAGTGGCCCGGGCCCAGACCACCGGTACGGCCACCCCCCAAACGATCGCCGCCAATCGCGCATTCCAAGCTACCCTGCCCTGGGACAATACGAGCGAGGACGAGCTGGCCAAGCGCGGCTTTGTCGCCACCTTAGAAGACCCCTTGATCCGCAATAGCGCCGGCAAAGTGGTTCTCGACCTTTCTGCCTATGATTTCGCCCAAGGCCCGGCACCTGAAACCGCCAACCCCAGCCTGTGGCGTCATGCGGCGCTCTTGCGCATGCACGGCCTGTTCAAGGTCGCCCCCAAGATCTGGCAGGTGCGCGGTTTTGATATTTCCGTCATGTCGATCATCGAAACCGACACTGGCTATATTGTGATCGACCCCCTGACAGTGGCAGAAACTGCCAAGGCCGCGATGGCCCTCGTCAAAAAGCATGTTGGCGACAAACCAATCCATGCGGTGATTTATAGCCACAGCCATGCCGACCATTTCGGGGGTGTTAAAGGCATTGTTAGCGAGGCCGATGTCCAAGCGGGCAAGGTGAAAATCATCGCGCCGTCCGGCTTTATGGAACATGCTGTCAGCGAAAATCTGATTGCGGGCCCTGCAATGAGCCGCCGTGCTGTCTTCCAATTTGGTACCACCTTGGAGCGCGGCCCTGCCGGTCAAGTGGGGGCAGGGATCGGGATGGAAGTTCCTGTCGGGGGCTCGCTCGGGCTGATCGCGCCGACCGATACGATTGAACGCACCGGTCAGACCCTAACAGTCGATGGCATGAAGATCGAGTTCCAGGTCACGCCTGGCACTGAGGCACCCGCGGAAATGAACTTCTTTTTCCCCGACCTTGGCGCGCTCTGCCTGGCGGAAAATGCCAATATCACCATGCACAATATCCTGCCACCTCGGGGGGCCTTGGTGCGCGATGCAAAGGCTTGGGCGGATTATCTCACCGAAAGCATGAATTTGTTTGGTGCCAGAACCGATGTCATGTTTGTCTCGCATGGCTGGCCACGTTGGGGGCGCCAGGAAGTCGCGACCTATGTTGCCAATCACCTCGACGCCTATAAATATCTTCACGACCAGTCGGTGCGGCTGATGAACCAGGGCATGACCGCAACCGAGATCGCCGAAACCATCGCGCTTCCAGAACTCCTCAACCGTCAATGGTATAATCGCGGCTATTACGGCACAATGAGCCATAATTCGAAAGCGGTCTATCAACGCTATCTTGGCTGGTATGATGCTAATCCAGTCAATCTGAATCCCCTGCCGCCAGAAGCCGCAGCCAAGCGTTATGTAGATGCCATGGGCGGGCCTGAGAAAGCGCTGGGCATAGCCAAGACGGCTTATGACGCCGGCGATTATCGCTGGTCGGCAGAGCTTTCTAGCCGTATTGTCTTTGCTGATGCCAACAACAAGGCCGGTCGCGAGCTGCTAGCCCAGTCGTTTGAACAAATGGGCTATCAGGCCGAAAGCATGCTGTGGCGCAATATGTATCTCAATGGCGCACAAGAGGTCCGCAAGACGCCCGGCGTGGCGAACGCAGGTACCCTCGCCCCCGATATGATTAGCGCGATTTCCTCGCCGCAATTGTTTGACCTCTTGGCCATCAGGGTTGATCCTGAAAAGGCCAGGGACAAAAATATTGCCATAGGGTTTGTGTTCCCGGACCGCAAAGAACGCTATCGTCTGGTTCTGCGCAATTCGGTTATGGTCAATGAAGGGCCAAGTACCGAACCCGTCGATGCCACCGTGACCATGCCAAGACCGGCCTTCCTCGCCATGTTGTTTTCCGGTACCAGCCCCGCGAGCCTTGTGCTGCGCGGTGTGATGAAGATTGATGGCAAGACCGATGCGCTGCGCGCGTTCATGTCGAGCCTGGACACCGCAGAGCCCAAACCGCCCTTCCCGATAGCGACGCCCTAGCAGCCTGTCGATCAACTTAGATTGCGTCCAGATTTGATGGCGGATAAATGGGAACGACATCAGGCGATGGCCCCAAGTTTGGCGAGGCGCTTGCAATTATAGGCCAGTGCTATGAGTAGCCACTCGGTTTTGACGTTTTCCAT